>JAPOPC010000108.1 GCA_026713105.1 Acidimicrobiaceae bacterium | reverse complement strand
CGCACAGCCGATCCATCTACGTTCTTCATCAGGTGGTCCCTCTCTTGGAGTTGTTACGAAGCTCTCCAGACGATGCCCCAACGGCACCGCCCGGAGAGGGACCACCACCCCTCTACTTCAACAACTCCCGGGACAACCTCGGAGTGCAGCGACGTTGGAGGCGGCAAAACCATCAAAACACGCCGCTCAACGTCGGTCGCTTCGGGCAGACGAAGCAGCCAAGCGATGACGGCCGTTTTATCGAGAACGATCACCTCGCGTTGCGTATCGCGCGCACCGCGTCGGCAGGCGACTCGGTTACCTCGACGCGATCAAGTGCCGCGATTCGCTCCATCATCTCCTGGCGTGTCGGCACATCGAGCGAACGGCGCAACTCGCGCAATACATACTCCGCCATCGATTGGCCTTCCAGAGCAGCGCGTGCCTTCAGCCGCCGATGCAGGTCATCTGGCATGTCTCGAATCTGCAGCGATGTCATGCGGAAATCGTACGCTCATGCAATATTCACGCAATCTCACCGGTGGAATACTGCCGGCCTGCAGACGCTCCATCGGGCAATATGCATCGAGCAATCTGGGCACTGCCGCCCGAGCGCGCCGTGCACGACGGGAGATCTCACCGATGACCAGCACCACACAGCACCGCATTGACGGGGCCACGACGGCCTCGACGCCCGGCGGCTGCGCAGATGAAGCAGCGCAGTTCGAGGAGATGGGCCTCTCGGCGGCGTGGACGTTCGAGGCTTCCCACGACCCGTTCCTGCCGCTGGCCTTGGCATCGGAGCGCACCGAGAGCATCGAGCTCGGCACCGCGATCGCGGTCGCCTTCGCCCGCAACCCGATGACGTGCGCCGTCACGTCGTGGGACCTGCACCGCATGAGCGGCGGCCGGTTCATCCTGGGGCTCGGCACGCAGATCCGGCCTCACATCACCAAGCGCTTCAGCGAGCAGTGGTCGCGCCCAGCCGAGCGCATGCGCGAGTACATCGAGGCGGTGCGGGCCATCTGGCACACCTTCGAGACAGGCGAACGGCTCAACCACCGCGGTGAGTTCTACACCCACACCTTGATGACCCCGTTCTTCAATCCGGGCCCGCTCGGCATGGCACCGCCGGCGATCTACGTCGCAGGCGTCGGCCCGCGCATGGTCGAGGTGATCGGCGCCGCCGCCGACGGGTTCTTCGTCCACCCCTTCCACACGGCGCAGTTCATGACCGATGTCACGCTGCCCGCGTTGGCTGCGGGCGCGGAGTCTGCAGAGCGTGACGTCGGCGATGTCACCGTTGCGTGCCTGACCATCGTCGCGATGGGCGAGAACGACGAACAACTCGACAAGGCACGCCGCTCGGCAGCGGACCAGCTGGCCTTCTACGGATCGACGCCGGCCTACGCGGGAGCGCTCGACCACCATGGCTACGGCGAGCTGCAGCCGCGCCTGAACACGCTGTCCAAGCAGGGCAACTGGCGAGAGATGACCGACCTCATCGACGACGACCTGCTCGACCTCATCGTCGTGTCTGGCACGCCGTCGCAGGTCGGCGCCCAGGTCGCGCAGCGCAACACCTTCGCCGACCGCACGACGATGATGTTCTACGGCCCGCCCCCCACCAACGACGCCATCGCCGAAGCTGTCGCCGCCACCACCGCATGAACCAGCCGCCCGGGCTGAGACAGCGGGCAGACGGCGCGCCGGCTTGCTGGTGGGGTGAGGGCCACGACGACTACGAGGCGTACCACGACACCGAGTGGGGCATGCCGGTGGTTGCCGACATTCGCCTCTACGAAAAGATGTGCCTCGAGGGCTTCCAGTCCGGGCTGTCGTGGCTGACGATCCTGCGCAAGCGTGAGAACTTCCGGGCGGCGTTCAGTGGCTTCGACTTCGAGGCCGTGGCCCGTTTCGGCGGCGCCGATGTCGAGCGGCTGCTCGGCGACGCGGGCATCGTGCGGCACCGGGGCAAGATCGAGGCGACCATCAACAACGCCCGTGCCGCTCTCGACACGATCGAGACGCACGGCAGCCTGGCGGCGTTCTTCTGGTCGTTCGAACCGGGCCCCGACGACCGGCCGTCGCTCATCGACTACGCAACGCTCAGTTCAATGCCCAAGACACCTGAATCGACGGCGCTCAGCAAGGGGCTGCGCAAGCTGGGCTGGCGCTTCGTCGGCCCCACCACCTGTTACGCCCTCATGCAAGCGTCAGGCATCGTCAACGACCACCTCGAGGGCTGCCACCGCCGTCCCGCAATCGAGGCAGCCCGCCTAGCGCTCATCCGGCCGGGTGCCGCCTCAGGCGGGGAGACAGCAGTTCATCCCTGACCGTGGGCTGCCGGGATCGGCATTCGGCAAACGCCGGCAGCGCCGTCCCGAACTGCGAGGCAGGTCGAGGCTCGCTGTCAGTTCGAGCCGGGGGCGATGACGGTGTCCACCATGGACACGTTCATGCCGCTGACCCGGTCGGGCTGACCAGCAAAGACGGCTGCCCGCTCAGGCGAAGCCGCGAACTCCTCGTACGCGGCTTCGTAGTCGCCGTCGTGGCTCACGGCCCAGACGAGTTGATTGTTCTCACGGTCGGCATACATGAACTCGACCTTGAAGCCGAATTTCTCCCGCACGGCGATGATGTTGGGAAACCATTCGAGCAACGAGTCCATCTGCCCCTCGATGACGTCGTAACGCCGCAGTTGTGTCGCCATGCCGGCTCCTTTGCTTGTCATGTGCCGCCGCTATTGCTAGCGCGGTTCGCAGATGCGCACCATCAGCTGCCGTCGGGGGCCACAGCGACGACACCGTCGGGGGTGGCCAGATGGGTCATCGGCACGTCGTGGGGCTCCGCCGGCAACCGATCGAAGATGAGCTCATCGGGGGCCACCCCGATGCGGGGGCAGTCGTCGGGAAGCCGGGCGAGCAGCTCGTCGTAGTAGCCCACGCCATGACCGAGCCGGGTGCCGCGCCGATCGAACGCCACGCCGGGCACGAGCGCGAGCGAGATATGGCGGGGCTGAAGCTCGAACGCATCGGCTATGGGCTGCGGGAAGCCGTAGCGATGCTGCTCCATCGCGCCGATTGCCGGGTGCAGCGTCAGCGGGCCGTCCGGGGGAGTGCGCGTGACGGCGAAGCGCTGCCAGCCGACCGCGTCGGCCAGCCCGTCCAGCGACAGCTCGCCGGGCATCGCCCGGTAGAAGAGAATCAGGTCGGCGCCCAGAGCCGCGGGACTGCTGGCAGCGGAGCGTGAGCGTTCATCGAATGCCGCGATAAACGCACGAAGCCCTTCGACAACAGTGACGGTCGTCGCTGCGGTAACCGGCTGCCGACGGTCGCGAATCCGCTGGCGCCAACTGAGCTTCGACGACTCCGGACCAAGTGGGCCCTGCACTGAACCGACGCTAGGTCCCTCTGGCTGGCCGAGGGCACCTCTGAGGCGTATGGCGCGTCGCGATCCGTCGCCGGATCACGGGCAACGATTGCCAGACACCACTGCATGCAGTCGTACACTCCGCATCGTGGGGATCGGGGAGGTGACGCTCCCGCCGCTGTACGAACGGCCGTCTCGACCGCTCGCGATGGCGCGCTGGCTGGTCACCAAGTTTTTCTGGTGGCAGAACGGGCTGTGGATCGCCGTCGGCGCGGTGGCGTGGCTCTGGCTGACGCCGTCGCTCGACCGCTTCGCAACCCCGGCCGCCTGGGCCGTCGCGCTGGTGTACCTGCGAAACGTCGCCCTCATGGTGGTGATCGTCGGCGGTCTGCACTGGTGGCTGTACATCCGGCGCAGCCAGGGCACCGAGCACAAGTACGACGAGCGGTGGCTGTCGGTGGGGCGCCGGCCGTTCCTGTTTCGCAACCAGACCCGCGACAACATGTTCTGGTCACTCGTCAGCGCATGCTCGATCGCCGCTCTGTACGAGTCGCTGATGCTGTGGCTGTACGCCAACGACCTCATACCGACGGTGTCGGCAGGCGCCAACCTCTCCAACCTCGCCTACACCGCAGCGCTGACGGTGGCGGTGTTCCCGCTCGTCTCCGTGCACTTCTATGCCAACCACCGGCTGCTGCACACGCCGCGCCTGTACCGCTGGGCACATTCGCTGCATCATCACAACGTGAACATCGGCCCGTGGACAGGCGTGTCGATGCACCCGCTCGAGCATGCGCTCTATCTCTCGGCGCCGCTGATGTTTCTGCTGATCCCGGCGAATCCGTACCTCGTCACACTGACGGCTACCTACTTGCTGCTGTCGCCGGCGCCGTCGCATTCCGGGTTCGACCGATACGTCGTGGCCGGCAGTCGCACCGTGGCCGGCGGCGACCGCTTCCACACGCTCCACCACCGCTATTTCGACTGCAACTACGGCACCTCGCTGGTGCCGATGGACAAGTGGTTCGGCACCTGGCACGACGGCAGCGACGCCGCCACCGAGCAGGTAAAGGAACGCCGACGCCGCCTCGCCGCCCGTTAGGCGATGGTTTCGGGTTCTGTGGTGACGAGCAGTTCGGCCACCGATGCGGTGTTCGGCAGCCGCAGGATCGTGGCCAGGGTGTGGGCCAGATCGTCGGCTTGAATCATGATCGAGGGGTCCACACCGAACTCCGAGGTCATGTCGGTCTGCACGTAGCCGGGGCACACGGCCGTGCAACGGATGCCGTCGGGAAAGGTGAGGTGCCGGACAGAGTGGTGCAGGGCCATCGCGGCGTGCTTGCTCATGGCGTAGCCGGGGGCGAAGGTGCCCCGCACCCGCTTTCCCGACATCGAGATCACGTTCACGATGCGGCCCTCGCCACTGCCGCGGAGGTGGTCGAGCGTGGCGCGGATCATGCGGAACGGCCCCTTGGCATTGACCTCCCACATCTCGTCGAGCATTTGCTCGGTCAGATCGTCGAATCCGTCGGGATAGGCGACGCCGGCGTTGTTCACGAGGCAGTCGATCCGGCCGTGCGCCGCCTGTGTCTCGGCGGTCCAGCGCTCTGCAGCACCGTCATCGGTGGCGTCGTAGCGGTGCAGAGTCACTGCTGGCCCGCCACCGCCGTCGCGATCGCCGCCGCCGGTGATGTCGGTCCGGTAGCTAGCTGCTGAGGCTTCCAGCGACGCCAGATCGCGCGCACCCAGCGACAGTGCCCAGCCGTCGGCATGCAGAGCAGCGGCGACGGCCTCGCCGATACCGCGATTCGCACCGCTGATCATCGCCACGCTTCCGGTGATGTCTCGCATACCACGCCTCCTCAGACGTTCATCCCGGCGTGCGATTGCGGCCCGCTGTAGCGTTCCCAGTCGGCTCCTCCGCCGGGTCAGCACACGCACGCGGAGACTTGGGCCGGGAGGTTAGAGCGATGGTGCAGAGTTTGTCGGCGGGCGACGGGGGAGCCGCCTACCTCCCCGGTTCGCCCGAGCGCGACGAACTGGCGCGCCGCACCATCCGGGTGCTGCAACTCGGGGTGATCCCCGGCGGGCTGGCCATGACCGCGTCGTTCTCGGCATCCACCTTGCTGGCCGATCAGATGACGGGCAGCGAGACCAAGGCCTCGCTGGCCGCCGTGTGCCTCAGCATCGGCGGCGCGCTCGCAGGCATCCCGCTGGCTGCGCTGATGGCCCGCCACGGCCGCTGCGCCGGGCTCTCCGCCGGCTACTTCGTCGGCGCCATCGGCGCCACGCTCGCCTTGCTGTCCGCGTTCGTGGGCCGCTACTCGGTGCTCGTGTTGGGCATGGTGCTGATCGGCACCGGTCAGGCCGCCAACCTGGCCGCGCGCTGCGCCGGCGCCGACCTGGCCACCGATGAGAACCGGGCCCGCTCGATCAGCCTCGTGCTGTGGGCCAGCACGGTCGGCTCGGTGTTGGGGCCCACGGTGGCGCTCGGCCTCAAGAGCTTCTTCGCCGACACCGAAGGGCTGAGCGGTTTCGCGCTGCCGTACGCCTTGGCGCTTGGCCTGTTCGGCCTCGGCGCCCTCAATATCTGGCGCCGCCTGCGCCCCGACCCGCTGCAAGTGGTGGCCGCAGATGCCGGCTCAACCAGCGTCAAGCTGCCGAGCCTGGCCGAGGCCGGCCGGATACTGGCCCATCCCGTGGCCTCGATCGCCCTCATCGGGATGATGCTGTCCCAAGCCGTGATGGTGGGCGTCATGACGGTGTCGCCGATTCACATGGCCCAAGGCGACCAGAACCCGCTGATCATCGGCATCATGCTGTCGCTGCACATCTCCGGCATGTTCGCGTTCTCGCCCTATGTGGGCTGGCTGGTCGACCGCATCGGCGGTCAGTTGGTCATCGTGTTCGGCGCGCTCGTGCTCACCGTCGGCGCTGTCATGGCGGCCAACACCGAAGCCCAGCACGCCACCGGTCTGCTGTCGGGGCTGTTCTTCATCGGCATCGGCTGGAGCTGTTGCGTCGTGTCGGCCAGCTCGCTGCTGACCTCCTCGTTCCCCGTGGAGCGCCGCGTCAGCGTGCAAGCCACCGCCGACGTGCTGATGACGGCGCTCGGCGCGGCCGCCGGCGTGAGCTCAGGCTTGGCAGTCGAGCACCGCTCCTATGCCGACCTGGCAACCTGGGGAGCCTGGGTAGCAGTGGCGCTCGGCATCGCAGCCGTCGCCATGCTCGTGCGGAACTTCCGGGTCACCCGCCGCCTCACCGCCTGATCGCACACGATCGCAGCGCCGCGGCGCTCCCCATCTGTGCTCAGAACAGGCCGTCGAGGCAGGCGGTCAGCTTGTTTTCGACCGTCGGCGCTTGCGCGGTGATGCGTGACAGAAACGACACCGAGACGAGGTCGTGCATGACCGCACCGGTGTCGACTTCCACCGGCATGTCGACCGCATCGCCCCACTGCATGGCCACCCGGAATGCCTCGGTGTTGTCGGGATGCGGCTCAAGGCTGACCGAAGTGATCGAACGCGGCGGCACGGTGCCCACTTCGGTGAATCGCCAGCCCTTCATGTCCGCGACTTCGCAGTTGGGAACGTTCAGATTCACCGCCCACGCTTCGGAATGCTCATCGGCGAGCAGACCCTGCAGCACCGTGCTCGCGACCTCGGCCGCCGAGTGCCATTTCTGATCGGCGATGGCGTCTTCCCAGCCCTGGCCCTCCACGCCGAATCCCTCGACGGTCTGGCTGACGGCCAGCCCCGGGATCTTGCCGTTGCGGCCTGTCAATACCGCTCCGACGGTGCCGGAGTGATACACCGATCTGCCGACGTTCGCGCCCGGGTTGATTCCCGAGACGACCAGATCGACCGGACCGAAGGCGCCGAGGCGGGCGAACATGACGCACAGCGCCGGTGCGCCCGACACGGTCCAAGCGTCTTCGATGCCCTCGAAGTGCACCTTGTGTACTTGGGGATCCATCAGGTGCAGGGGTCCGATGGCTGCGCCGGCGCCTGAGTACTCGGAATCTGGTGCCACCACCACGACGTCGCCGTGAGCGGTCATGGCGCTGGCAAGGACGTACAGGCCCTCCGAAGAGATGCCGTCATCGTTGGTTACCAGAATCCGCACCGTGTCGAAGGTACCGCCCGAAGGTGAAGCGGGGATGTACCCCTTGTGAACCGGCGGTGCCGCAGCGTTGACATCCAGCCGAAAGTTGTCTGACGCCCAGTGTCAGGGCCCAGGGTTCGGCCCGGAGTGTCGGCCAGCATGCCGTGGCAAGCTGTCTCGCGGTGATTGGACTGGCTGAGACCGAGATGCCCGGGGCAGGGCACACGCTGCGCGTTCTGCACACCTCCGATGTCCACATCGGCCACGTGCGCGGACCGCACGGAGCGCACCGCGACGTGTGCCAGTGCCCCATCCACGCCCTCGCCGACACCGCAGCCGCCTACCAGGCTGACGTGCTGCTGATCGCTGGAGACCTGTTCGACCACGCCCGGCTGCGGCGCCCCGACGTCGCGCACACCATGGAGCTGCTCGGCGACGTCGACGCCTCGGTGGTCATCATCCCCGGCAACCACGACGTCCACGACGAACGGACCCTGTGGGGCACCCACGCCGACCACGAGCACCGCCTCGAAGTCACCGGCGCCGGGGTGATCTTCCTCGATGATCCGTTAGGGGCAACCCTGCACTTCGGCGAGCACGACCTGACCCTGTGGGGCCGGGCCATGGACTCCCACGATGCCGACTACCGCCCCCTCGCGGGCGTGCCGGCACGCCCCGACGACGGCTGGTTCATCGCTGCTGGGCACGGGCACTTCCAGCGCACCGACGATGACGCGCACCGGTCCTCGCCGATCGCCGCCGAAGAGATCGAAGCCACCGCCGCCGACTACGTGGCGCTCGGACATTGGCACGTCACCACTGACGTGTCCGTCGGCGAGGTCATCGCCTGGTATTCCGGCGCCCCCATGGGCACACCGTCGAACGGAACGGCGTGCCTGGTCACCTTCCAACAGCACGCCGACGGCAGCACCGGAACCGTCGCCGTCGACCACGTAGCTGTCACCCCGCCTCCCGCCGGTTGCGGCTAGCGACATCGGGTCGGCGCACGGGCCCCAGCCGGTCGGCGTCAGCGCGTCAGACGCTTGCCGCCGCCCGCTCGATGCGTCGTTGCAGCGACTCGCATTCGCTCATGTGTGTCATGGCTTCAGACTTGGCGGTGCCGTAGTCCTCGGCCACCTGGCGCGCGAGCTCCGGTTCTTCGTAGGTAGCCGGCTCGCCGAGAAGCGCCTGCAACTCGGCCACACGGTGCTCGGCGGCTTCCCATGCTCGCTCGGCCGCGACCAGCGCTCGGCGCAGATCTGCTGTCGCATCGTGGGCGGCTTGACGTTTGCTGGCGCCCTGTCGGCGTCGCTCGGCCGCGGCCGCACGAGATGTGGGCGTGTCCGCGGCGGCATCGGATCGGCTCCCGGCGATCCGGCCGCCGGTGCTGCCCCCAGCAGTCCGTCGCGTGCTCAGCCCCGGGGGTCGCAGCAGATCCTCGTCGACGCCTGGGTGCAGGGTGGCAGTGCCGTCGCGCACCACGATCAGCGAGTCGGCCACGCTGCGGATGAGGTGGCGGTCGTGGGTCACCAGCAGCACTGTGCCCGGATACACCGACAGCGCATCCTCCAGCAGGTCGCAGCTCGGCAGGTCGAGATGGTTGGTGGGCTCGTCGAGCACCAGCAGGTTGACCGGGTTGGCCATGGTCATCCCCAGCGCCAGCCGCGTCCGCTCGCCGCCTGACAGGTCGGCCACTTTGCGGTCGGCCGCATCGCCCGCAAAGCCGAACCCGCCCAGCATGGTGCGCACGTTGCGGCCCGGCTGATCGCCCACCGACGCCGTGAATTCCTCCACCACCGTGCGGCGAGGGTCCATGACCTCGGCGAGATGCTGCTCGAAGGTGGCCATGTCGACGTTGCGGCCCCGGTGCAGCTCGCCGCCGAGCACGCCCAGCTCGCCCCGCAGCACCCGCAGCAGCGTCGTCTTGCCGGCGCCGTTGGGCCCCACCACGCCCACCTTGGTGCCGCGTTCGATGACCAGGCCGACGCCTTCCAGCACGGGTGCGTCGCCATCGGCGTAACCCAGCGATGCATCGACCAGTTCGGTGACCACCCGTGACGACCGCCGGGGCGTGCCGAATCCGAAGCGTGCCGCCAGCTCCTTGCGGGTGGGCACCTCCACCGGCTCGATCTTCTCCAACGCCTTGATCCGGCTCTGCACCTGGCGGGCCTTGGTGGCCTTGTAGCGGAAGCGCTCGATGAAGCGTTCGGTGTGCGCCCGCCGCCGAGCCTGCTGTGCCGCTGCCGCCTCGGCAGCGACAATTCGCTCCTCACGGGCCACGACGAACTCGGCGAAGCCGCCGACGTGCTCGTACGCGCTCGCGCCGTCCATCTCGATGACCCGGTTGGCGACTGCGTCGATGAAGTCGCGGTCGTGGCTGACGAACAGCAGCCCGCCCTCCCACGAGGCGAGCTGATCCTCCAGCCAGGCCACCGAGTCGACATCGAGGTGGTTCGTGGGCTCGTCGGCCAGCAGCACATCGGGCTTCGACAGCAGGAGCTGTGCGAGCGCAACCCGCATCCGCCAGCCGCCCGACAGTTGAGCGACCGGGCGCTGCGCGTCGTCAGCGGCGAAGCCCAGCCCGGCGAGCACCCGGTGAGCCTCCGCCTCGAAGCCGTAACCGCCGACCTGGCGGAAGCGGGCCTCCAGCTCGCCGTAGCGGGCCAGCACCTCGTCATGATCCGCAGCGTCGATGTCGGCCAGCCGCGCTTCGAGTGAGCGCAGCTCGGCCGTCATGGCGGTGATGTCGCTCGCGCCCGCCAGCGTCGCCTCGAGCACGGTGCCCTCGGTGATCTCGTCGAGCTCCTGGGGCAGATACCCGAGCGTCAGCCCGTTCTGGCGGTGGACCTCGCCCTCATCGGGCTCGTTGAGGCCAGCCAGTATCTCCAGCAGGGTCGTCTTGCCGATGCCGTTGCCGCCCACCAGCGCGACCCGCCGGCCGGCGGAGAGCTGCACGCTGACATCAGCGAACAGCCGCCGCGGCGGGTACGACTTCCCAAGCGAGGATCCCCACAGCACGCACCGAGTCTGCCGCCCCGCAGCGAACGGGGCGCGCTCGATTTCGTCGGCGGGGAAGGCTGGCGCTAGGCGAAGTGGGGGGCGACGTCGGCCATGAAGGCCCGCAGCGCATCGAGGCGGCCTTCGATGCCGCCGCGCGCCACCGGGTCGACCACGAAATGCGTCACTCCGGTGTCCGCTACCTGGCCCACGCTGTCGATCATCTGCTCTGTGCTGCCGGCTATCGACACCGCCGGCTTCATCGCCGATGCCGGGTCGAGGTAGTAGCGCAGCGACAAGGTGATCTCGCTGCGGTCGCGGCCCGCGGCATCACACGCCTCGCCCACCTGGCTCCAGCCTGACGCAACCTCGTCGAGCGTCTCGAACGCGGCGTGAAAGCCGTGCCCGTGCTGTGCCACTCGCCGGTAGGCGGCAGCGGTGTTGCCGCCCACCCACACCGGCACCGGGTCTTGCACTGGCTTGGGCTCGAAGCCGACGGCGGGGAAGGAATAGAACTCGCCGTCGAAGCTCGGATTGTCCTCGGTGAACAGCGTGCGGAACACCTCGAGCTGCTCGTCGGAGCGCTTGCCCCGGCGGTCCCACGGCATGCCGAGCACCTCGGCTTCCTCGCGCATCCAGCCCACGCCCACGCCCAGAATCAACCGGCCGTTCGACAGCACGTCGATGGTCGCCAATCGCTTCGCTGTTTCGACTGGCGGCCGGTAGGGCAGGATCAGCACGCTGAAGCCCAGCCGCAGGTTCTCGGTGACGGCGGCCACGAACAGCAGCGTGCCGATCGGATCGAGCCAGCCCGTCTTTGGCGGCGCTGGGAACGAACCGTCGTCGGAGTACGGATATTTCGACACCAGCTCGGCCGGCCAGCAGACATGATCTGACGCCCAGCCCGAGTCGAATCCGAGCTGGTCGACTTCCGAGGCGAACGTGATGAGCCCGTCCCGGCTTCCGACGTGGCCCAAGTGCGGCAGTGTGACTCCCCATTCCATGAGCCGACACGCTACGCGTGCCCGCCCGCGCCCGCTGCAGAGGCGGCAGGACCCTCTGCTCCAGCGATCCAGCAGGTCGCAACGTCGCAGAGTCTCCTGCCGCCTCCGCAGCTATGTCATCTGTGCCCTGGGCTCGAGTCGACAGCGATTGTCACGCAATCGTCGCAACTCGGCCAGAAACACTTCGCACGACGCGATTACTCTCGCGCGCACCGCCGCAGCGGTCATCGGGGGACAGTCGGGGGCCACGGCTGCTCGCTGTCAACTTGGGATGCCGCGGCGTCTGCTGTTCCACCCAGGAGGGGACCCATGCAACTAACCAAGAACCGACTTCTGCGCTTGCTAGCGCTGCTCTTTGCGTTCTCGCTCGTAGCAGCGGCCTGCGGCGGCGACGACGGCGACGACGACGCCGGCGAGACCCAGACCACCGAGGCCATGGCCGAAGAAGAGGACATGGCTGAAGAGGAGATGGCCGAAGAAGAGGAGATGGCCGAGGGCGAACCTGAGGAAGAGGCCGGCGGCCTCAGCCAGGAAGTCATCGAGCAGGCCTCCGAAGAGGAGGAGATGGTAGAAGAAGAAGAGGAGATGATGGAGTTTGACCGCTCCACCATCGAGGGCATCTTCGAAGAGGCCACGTTCCGTCGTGCGAAGGTTGTCGAACGGATTACCGCTCACATCGAGTCTGGCGAGTGGGGCGTCGGCGACGACAACATCCTGCGGGGCCCCGAGGGGTTCACGATCGACCTCAACGAGTGCCCTGAGGACTGGTCGAACACCGAGGGCATCACGGACAACGAGATCCGCATCGGTCAGACGGGCCCGCAGTCGGGCACGCTCGCGCTGTACGGCAACGCTCGACTCGGCTGGCAGACGTATCTCGGCTCCGTCAACGACGCCGGCGGTATTGCCGGTCGCAATGTCGTGATGAAGTCCTACGACGATGCGTACGTCGCTGCACAGACCATCGAGTTCGTCGACGAGCTGATCGAGAACGACAACGTCTTCGCGATTCACACGCTGGGCTCGCCGAACACGCTGGCGGTGTACGACACGCTCAACGCCGAGTGCATCCCGCAGCCGTTCGTGTGGACGGGCCACCCGGCATGGGGCGATCCTGAGGTACACCCCTGGACCACCGGCAGCATCCTGTCCTACTCGACAGAAGCCGTGCTGTGGGGCAACTGGATCAAGGAGAACCTCGCCGACGAGCTGCCCGTCGTGGTGGCCGGTCTGGTGATGGACAACGACTTCGGTCTGGCCTACGAGCTGGGCTTCGAGGAATACGCCCACAACAACCCCGACGTGGTGTCGGAGTTCGTCCCGGTGCGTCACGACCCGGCCTCGCCGACGATCACGAACGAGATCACGACGATCGCCGCCAACGACCCGGACGTCTACATCTCGATGACCGCGGGCAACGCTTGCCTGCTGGCCATCCAGGAGGTCGCGGCGTCGGGTCTGAAGGAAGAGATTTCGGCAGCGTTCACGCCGTCAGTGTGCAAGGCACCGGCAAGCTGGATCTCTCCGGCTGGCGATGACGGCGACGGCTGGCTGATCGTGGGCGGCGGTGTCAAGGACACCACCGACCCGGCGCTCATCGGCAGCGATGCGTTCATCGACTTCATCATCGAGAGCCTTGAGGCCAACGACCTCGATCCGACGATCTCGATGTTCGGCAACGGCTACATGCTGGGCTACCCGTACGTGGAGGCGCTGCGCATTGCTGCGGAGCTGCCTGCGAGTGCGAACAACCCGGCGGGCCTGAACCGGGCGAACTTCATCCTGGCGGTGCGGGCGATCGACATCCATCACCCGATCTTCCTGGACGGCATCACGTTCGCCATGAACGGCAACGCCGATGCATTCCCGATCGAGGGCACCGACTTCAGCCAGTACGACTCGTCCACGCACTCCTGGATCGTCTCGAACGTCATTGACGTGAACGGCGCTTCAGGCAACTGCGTCTGGGACAAGGACAACGGCGGCTGCCGCTAGGCAGGCGCCGCATCAGAGTCAGCGGCTGCCGCTAGGCAGGCGCTTGCCATCTGACCAAATACGACGCAGCGGCCGTCGCCGCCGGGATCAATCTCGGCAGCGGCGGCCGCTTGTCGCGCTTGCTGAACAGGCTCGGGACATATCGGCTCTGCGTGGGCCATTAGGGTCACCCGAACCGTCTGGCGTCAGAGATCTTCTCGGTCGTCGGTGCGGCACGACAACGCAAGGGAGAATCCCATGACAGGACCACGACGGGGGCTATGGCGCTTGCTCGCGCTGCTGTTCGCGTTCTCGCTCATCGCAGCTGCATGCGGTGGCGGTGACGACGACGATGCCGGCGACAGCTCGACAGACGCGGGAACGCAGACCGCCGACGAGTCGACCGACGACGAGATGGCCGACGACGAGGAGATGGCCGACGAGGCCGAGCCGGAAGACGAAGGCTCGATCGGCGGCGGCATCACCCAGGAGGCGTTGGAGGAAGACGCCGAAGACGACGGTGACATGGCCGAGGACGACATGGCTGACGAGGGCATGGTGACCGTCAACATCGACGACTTCGATCTGTCCACCATTGACGGCATCTGGGAGCTGGCCGCGGCGCAGCGTGCAGCCATCGTGGCCAATCTCACCGCTGGCATCGAGGCCGGCGAGTACGGCGTCGGTGACGACGGCATCCTGCGGGGTCCGTCGGGATTCGAGATCGACATGAACGAGTGCCCGGCTGACTGGTCGGACACGACGGGCATCACCGACGACACGATCCGCATCGGCCAGACCACCGTGAAGTCCGGCAACCTGGCCGCCTACGGCGATATCACCGTCGGCTGGGAGAACTACTACGAGTACGTGAATGCGACCGGCGGCGTGGACGGAAAGGAAATGCTGCTGATCTCCCGTGATGACGGTTATGTGGCAGCGCAGACCATCGAGTTCATCGATGAGCTGATCGAGTCTGAGAACGTCTTCGCACTCCACACGCTCGGCTCGCCGAACACGCTGGCCGTGTACGACCAGATCAACGACGAGTGCATTCCGCAGGTCATGGTCGCTACGGGCCACCCGGCCTGGGGCGACCCGGTGAACCACCCATGGACCACCGGCATGCAGATGTCGTACTCGACCGAGGCGATCCTGTGGGGCAACTGGATCAGGGACAACCTGCCCGACGAGCTGCCCGTCAAGGTGGCCGGCCTGGTGATGGACAACGACTTCGGTCTGGCCTACGAGCTGGGCTTCGAGGCCTACGCACACGCCAACCCCGATGTGGTGTCGGAGTTCGTTCCGGTGCGTCACGACCCGGCTGCGCCGACGCTGACCAATGAGGTCACCACGATTGCCGCGGGTAGCCCGGACGTGTTCATCTCGATGACGGCCGGCAACCCGTGCCTGCTCGCCATCCAGGAGGTCGACAACTCGGGCCTGCTCGACGACCTGTCGGTTGCGTTCACCCCGTCGGTCTGCAAGGCCGTGGCGGCCTACATGGCGCCTGCCGGCGATTCTGCTGATGACTGGTGGATCGTGGGCGGCGGTGTGAAGGACTCCACCGACCCGAAGCACGTCGATGAGCCGTTCATCTCGTTCCTGCGCGCTGAGCTCGCCGACCGGGGCCTCGATCCCGAGATCTCGCTGCTGGGCACCGGCTACTACTTCGCGTACCCGCACACCGAGGCAATCCGGGTGGCTGCAGAGCTGCCGGGCGGTCTGACCAGGACGAACTTCATCCTGGCCGCACGGTCGCTCGACATCTACCACCCGCTGCTGCTCGACGGCATCAACTTCGCGGCTGACGGTGCAGTGGACGGCTACTACATCGAAGGCTCCGACTTCAGCCAGTACGACGCGGCGGAGCAGACGTGGGACATCGTCGGCGACATT
Source organism: Acidimicrobiaceae bacterium (assembly GCA_026713105.1). GTDB lineage: Bacteria > Actinomycetota > Acidimicrobiia > Acidimicrobiales > Poriferisodalaceae > Poriferisodalis. Next base: position 34,476 of record JAPOPC010000108.1, on the reverse strand, counting down.
GTCGACGTGAACGGCGGCTCGCCGAACTGCGCCTGGGACAAGGACAACGGCGGCTGCCGCTAGGCAGGCGCTTGCCATCTGACTGAATACGACGCAGCGGCCGTCGCCGCCGGGATCAATCTCGGCAGCGGCGGCCGCTCGTCGCGTTCTATGGGTCGATGAGGACGCCGGGGTTGAGGATGCCGTTGGGGTCGAGCCGCTTCTTGGCGGCCCGAATGGCTTCGGCGAACAGCTCGGGGCGCTGGCGGTCGTAGGCGTTGGGGCGGTGCATCCGGCCCACAGCGTGGTGGTGGGTGGCGGTGCCGCCTGCCGATTCGAGCGCTTCGTTGGCTGCGTCCTTGACGGCTTGCCACTGCTCGAGCTCGCCGCCTGGGGTGCCCATCCCCGACCACGTGTAGTACGGCGCCGGGCCGTCGGTGTACACGTGGGTGAACCGGCATGACAGCGAGTGGTGCTCGCCGAACACCTCGGCCAGCACAGCGCCGACCTTCTCGCGTACGACCGCGTCGAATTCGGGCCACTGGTCCCAGGTGATCGCGGTTTCGAAGGTGTCGTTGATGAGGCCCAGCGAAGTCTCCACGCCGTTGCCGACGCCGATGAACGCGCTGCGCCAAGCGCCGACGGCACCGCCGCGCCCGGTCGGGGTGCCCGTTCCGTCGTCGATCTGGATCTCGTCGTCAGGCACGTGGCCGTTGCAGCCTCGGGCGATCTCGACGGCCTGAGCGATGTTGTGGCGCTGCGTCAGCTCCGCCGACTCGAACGACACGATCACCAGCGCATGCTCGCCGTCCATGCCCGCTGCCCGTCCGGCTTCGGCCGGGTCCAGGATCCGCAGGTTGGCCGGCCACATCTTCGCCTGGACGAGGTGCCGCACGGCGTCGTAGCCGGCTTCCCACGACGGGAAGGTGATGCCGGCGGTGGCCCGGAATGTGGGCCGCTTCTGGATACGCATCCACGCTTCGGTGATGATCCCGTAGATGCCTTCCGAGCCGATCACCATGCGGTCGGGGCTGGGTCCGGCCCCCGAGCCGGGCAGCCGGCGCGACTCCCACCAGCCCGACGGCGTGATCATCCGAGTCGACTCGACGAACTCGTCGATGTGGGTGTGGTTGGTGGCGTAGTGGCCGCCCGAGCGTGTGGCGATCCAGCCGCCCAGCGTCGAGAAGCGGAACGACTGCGGAAAGTGGCGCAGCGTGTGCCCGCTGGGCCGAAGCTGGTCTTCGAGGTGGGGGCCGAACACGCCGGCCTGGATGCGGGCCGCCCGCGACACGTCGTCGATCTCGAGCACTTGGTCGAGCTGGTCCAGCGAGATCACCACGGTGGGTCCGCGGTCTTCGGGAGGCGTGAGGCCCCACACCACCGACGAGCCGCCGCCGTAGGGCACGGCGATGTAGTCGTTGGCGTCGCACCAGTCGAGCGTCGCTTCGACTTCGGTCTCGTCGCGCGGGTGCGCTACGACGTCGGGAGGGTTCGGGAAGTCGAGGTTGAAGGCCCGGACGCGCTCGGTGAAGTGGGCGCCGTAGGCGTAGCGAGCCCGGTCGTAGGTGCTCACAGAGCACCAGCTGGCGACCGAGTCGGGAATCGAGATGCGCGGCGGGCGCAGGTCGGCGTCGTCCACCGATGGGACCGGCTTGGCCACGATCTCGGTGCCGTACTGGGCCGAGAGCTTCTTGGCCAGCTCGGCCCGCTCGGCGTCGGTCGGTTCTTCGGATTCCAGGCACCACGCCCAGAACGACTTGCGGTCTGCCATTGCTCATGCCTCCACGTGCGTGACGGTCAACCTAGAGGGCGGGCCGCTCGGGAGCGCAGCGAACAGCAGCAGGCACGATGGTGCAGCGACGCTGGCGCCGGCCGCGGTACCAACCCGTCAATCGTCGGCGAGCAGTGCCCTGCTGATGACGAGTTTCTGGATCTCGCTCGTGCCCTCGCCGATGATCATGAGCGGGGCGTCGCGGTAGTAGCGCTCCACCGGGTACTCGGTGGAGAAGCCGTTGCCGCCGTGGATGCGCATGGCGTCGAGCGACAGCTCTGCCGCTGTCTCGGAGGCGAACAGCTTGGCCATGCCCGCGGCCAGGTCGACCCGCTCGCCGGCATCGGCCTTGCGGGCGGCGTCGTAGGTCATCAGCCGCGCAGCGTGCAGCTTGGTGGCCATCTCGGCGATCTTGAATGCGATGGCCTGGTGCTTGGCGATGGGCTTGCCGAATGCCTCGCGTTGCTTCGCGTATGCCACCGCTGCGTCGTAGGCAGCTTGGGCGACGCCGACGCCCCGGGCAGCCACGTTGATGCGACCGAGCTCGAGCGCCGTGAGTGCCCAGCGCAGGCCGTTGCCGATGCCCCCAGGTCCGTCGAGACCGTTTCCATTGAGACCGTCGCCGCCGAGCACCCGGTCGGCCGGGACGCGGTGATCCACGTAGGACATCTCGACGGTCTCGAGCCCGCGGTAGCCGATCTTGTCGATCTTGCGGCTGACCGTGATGCCGCCGGAGTGCTTGCCCGGCGTCTTGTCCACCAGGAAGCAGGTGATGCCCGAGCTTCCCGAGGGGTCGCCCTCGGGCACCCGTGCCAGCAGCGCAACGATGCCCGCACGCTCGCCGTTGGTCACCCACATCTTCGTGCCGTTGATGACGAACTCGTCGCCGTCGCGCACCGCACGGCAGCGCAGGGCGCCAGCGTCGGAGCCGCTGTCGGGCTCGGACAGTGAGAAGCAGCCGCGCAGCTTGCCGGTAGCCATCTGGGGGAGGGATCGGTCTTGTTGGGCCTGGGTGCCGAAGCGCTCGATGAGTTTGGCGCAGATGAGATGGCTGTTGACGATGCCTGCCAGCGACATCCATCCCCGCGAGAGCTCCTCGATCACCCGGGCGTAGGTCACATGGTCGAGATCGAGCCCGCCGTGCGATTCGGGGATCGTCGCGCCGAACAGACCGAAGTCCTCCATCTGCGTGGCCATCTCGGTTGGGTATTCGTCGGCCAATTCCAGCGCTGACGATCCGGGCACGACCACCTCGTCCACCCAGCGACGTAGCGTGTCGATGATCTCGTCGAAGACGTCTGTCATGAGCGGACCTGACGATGTTGTGGTGTTGCTATTACCATGCAACCGACCTCGAAGCAGACGGAGTTAGATGATGAAGATATCCATGGCAATCGGCGCCGGTGCGAGCTTGGACCCCAAGCGGCTCAGCCAGCATGTTGCCGACCTCGAAGCGGCCGGCGTCGACATGGTGTGGGGCGGCGAGGTCTACGGCTTCGACCTGGTCTCGACCTTGGCATTCGTGGCCGGCAAGACCGAGCGCATGGAGATCATGACGGGCATCCTGCCGATCTACTCCCGCAGCCCGACGATCTTGGCCCAGACCGGCATGACTATCGACACGCTGTCGGAGGGCCGCTTCATCTTGGGCCTGGGCACCTCGGGACCGCAGGTGATCGAGGGCTGGCACGGCGTGCCGTTCTCGAAGCCGCTCGGCCGCACCCGCGACGTCATCGAGATCTGCCGCAAGGTGTGGTCGGGCGACCGGGTCGTCCACGACGGCAGTGCCATCAGCCTTCCCTACGACGGCGGAACTGGCCTGGGCAAGCCGCTCAAGCGGATGGGCAAGCCGTATCGCACCGACATCCCGATTGCGGTCGCCTCGATCGGGCCGCGCAATGTCGAGCTGACCGCCGAGCTGGCCAACGTGTGGCAGCCGATCCACTTCCTGCCCGAGAAGTTCAACGACGTGTGGGGTGAATCGCTGGCAGCAGGCCGTGCCCGGCGCGCCGACGACTTGGGCGATCTGCAAATCGTGGCCGGCGGCACCGTTGCGCTGGGATCGGGCCAGATGGTCGATGCGGTCCGCAAGGGAGTGCGCGACAACGTGGGCTTCTACGTCGGCGGCATGGGTGCCCGCGACAAGAACTTCTACAACGACCTGTTCAAGCGGTACGGCTACGTGGACGAGGCCGAGAAGATCCAGGACCTGTTCCTGACCGGCAAGCGCGACGAGGCCTTCGCCGCAGTGCCCGACGACTATGTCGACCGGGCCAGCCTGACCGGCGATCCCGAGCGGGTGCAGGAGCGGATCGAGGTGTATCGCTCGGTCGGCGTCAACTACTTGGACATCACCGTCCCGCCCGAGACCGAGAACCCCCTCGAGGTCATCTCCCAGGTCAAGGCCTGGGCCGAGTAGCTGCCCGGCAACGCGCCGAAACGACAGCCAGGCCGAACGGTAGTCAGGCCGAACGGAAAGTCAGGTCAGTGGTGACCGGCAGCGACCAGCCCGGTTCGGCGCGCCTGAGCGCACGGGAACGGTTCCTGGCCGGGGCCCGCGCACAGGGACTCGCACCGGAGATCTCGCGCTTTCCCGAGGGCACCCGAACTGCCGAGCAGGCGGCTGCGGCGGTGGGCTGCGCGCTGGGCCAGATCGTGAAGTCGCTCGTGTTCCTGTGCGACGGCGAGGCGGTGCTGGCGCTGACGTCGGGGGCAAACCGGGTCGACACCAAGCGGCTGGGCGAACTGCTCGGGGGCACGATCACACGGGCCGATGCCGATGGCGTGCGGGAGGCCACGGGCTACGCCATCGGCGGCACGCCCCCGTTCGGGCACGTCCGGCCGCTGCGGGCCGTCGTCGACGGGGCCTTGCTGGGTTACGACACCGTGTGGGCGGCGGCCGGCACGCCGGACACCGTGTTCGAGCTGAGGCCCGACGAGCTGGTGCGCGCCAGCGGTGCCGAGGTGGCTGACTTCGCCACGGGCTGAGTGGAGCGGTTGACCCGCCGCACTGGCTGACGAGCTGCGCGGGTAAGCGAGCGAACGTGCCGCGAAACCCCGGGCTTGCGGCAATTTAGGTCGTCCAACCGCATCTAACCGCTCGGGTCTTCAGGCGTCGTCGAGGGACGACTCCTCCATTTCGACATTGGGCAGTTCGCCTTCGACGCGCAGGTTGGGGATGATGCGGTCGAGCCAGGCTGGCAGCCACCAGTTGCGGGCGCCGAGCAGCTCCATGGTGGAGGGCACGATGAGCATCCGCACGAGCGTGGCGTCGATGGCGATGGCCGTGGCGAGGCCGAGGCCGAACAGCTTGACCACGCGCTCTTCTTCGAGCACGAAGCTGCCGAAGACCACCACCATGATCGCTGCTGCAGCGGTGATGACCCGGGCCGTTGCGGCCAGACCGTCGGCAACAGAGTTGACCGGGTCGCCGGTTCGCTCGTACTCCTCTTTCATGCGTGACAGCAGGAAAACCTCGTAGTCCATCGACAGGCCGAACAGCACGGCAAACAGCATCATCGGGATGAACGGCTCGATCGGCGCCGGCTGGATGCCGAGCACGCTGCCGAACCAGCCCCACTGGAACACGGCCACCAGTACGCCATAGGACGCACCGATCGACAGCATGTTCATAATGACCGCCTTGAGCGGCACGACCAGCGAGCGGAATACCGCCATCAGCAGCAGGAATGACGCGCCCAGCACCGCGCCGAAGAAGATCAGCATGCGGCCGGCGATGTAGTCGCTGAAGTCGATGCGGAACGCGACGGCACCGCCGACGAGCGCGTCGACACCAGTGCCGTCCATCGTTCGGGGAATCACGCTGTCGCGCATCGTGTGCACGAGCGTCTCGGTCTCTGCGTCTTGGGGACCGGTTGCCGGGAGCACCCGGATCATTGCGGCCCCGCCGTCGGGGCTCGGGAAGGGGGGCGACGCTGCCGTGACGCCATCGGTGCGGTTCAGTGCGTTGGTCAGCTCCAGCAGGGCGACAAGGTCGTCGTTGCCCGACGTCTCGGCCACGATCAGCAACGGGCCGTTCGCGCCCGGGCCGAAGCCCTCGGCGATCAGGTCGTAGGCCTTGCGCGTCGTGCTGTCGGGCGGGAAGTTTCCCTCGTCGGAGAAGCCCAGCCGCAATGCGAACACCGGAGCGGCGGCGACGACCAGCACGGCGGTGCCGCCCAGCGCGAACAGCCAGGCCCGGTGCTGCACGACCCGGCTGAGCCGGTACCAGGCAGTGTCGCGCAGCGGCTTGGGCTGGCGGTGGTGCAGGATCCGCCGCAACGGGTTGCGGGGGCCTCCGAAAGCCCCTGCGAGCAGGACGGCGGCGGCCGCGGGCAGCCCGGCCAGCAGCGGGCGGAAGCCGAGGCCGAAGCCCAGCAGCGCCACTGCTACCAGCGCCGCAGCGAGCATGCCGCGGACCCTGGTGGTGGCCATCCGGTTCCTCATCAGCCCCAGCACGGCGGGCAGCAGCGTCATCGAGCCGGCCATCACGATTGAGACGGTGATCGCCGCCGACAGCCCCAAGCCGGCCACGAACGGCAGGCCCATGAGCAGCAGACCCAGCAGCGACACCACCACAGTCGCACCGGCGAAGACCACCGAACGGCCGGCGGAATCGAGCGCGGCGCCGACGGCATCCAGCGGTCCGAAGCCGCTGCGAACCCATTCTCGATAGCGGTTGAGAATGATCAGCGCGTAGTCGATTCCCACGCCGAGCCCGATCATGACCCCGAGTGTCGGCGCGATGTCGGGCACGGTGGCCAGGTTGGAGAGGACCGTGATGGCGAGCGCGCCGATGCCGACGCCGATGAGCGCCGTGCCGACGGTTACGCCCATGGCAACCACTGAGCCGACGGCTGCAATCAGCACGAACACGGCGAATGCGAGCCCGATGGCTTCGGTCTCGGGTGGCTCTTGCCCGGCGAGCCATTGGCCGCCCACTTCCACCTCGACACCCGGCATTTCGCGCAAGCCGCTGTCGTCGATGAGCTCGTCAATGTGCTCGCCGAGACCGCCTGCTTCGTCGACATTGAACGAACGGCTGATCTCGACTTCGGCGACGGCGATCTGGCCCGCGCGGGGGCCCTGCTGTGCGATGAATTGCCGGCCGCCGGAGTCGTAGGGCGAGTTGACGGTCACTTGGTCGATGGCGTCGACGGCGACGAACACCTCGGTCAGCGCCGAGCGGACGGCAGGATCGTCGACGCCCGAGCTGGACTTGACCACGATCGAGCCGCCGATGTTGGAGCCAAGGTTGCCGAAGTGGGCTTCGAGCACGTCAGCAGCGTGATCGCTCTCGGAATCGGGGGTGCTGAGCGCGGCGCCGTAGCTGGCACCGACCAGACCGGCGGTCAGGCCGGCGGCGACCGCGAAGCCCAACCACGCTGCGAAGACTCGCCATGGGTGGCGGAAGCACCACCGACCGAGCGCTGTGTACATCGTCGGCGTCCTTCCGTAGCGGTGTGCGATGCCGGAGATTCGCGCGACGTCTGGCGACCCAGGCTGAGCGCATCGAGGCAATCAGCCGGGCAAGCTACCGTCCCGTGGGTGACTATGGCCAAGTTGACTGACCCAGGGATGCGCCGACGCCGAGTCGGTCTCGTGAGGTGGGCCGCCGCGGCGCTCGCCGTATTGCTGGCGGTGCCCTTGGCAGCGGTGCCATCGGGCGCCCAAGCCGACAACGGCGAAGCCGAGCCAGTCTTGATCTCCGCCGGTGCTGTCACGGTGACCATCCTGCACAACAACGACGGCGAGTCGAAGCTGCTGGGTGACGCCGAATCTGGCTTCCCGGGTGTCGCGAGGTTCGTCGCCGCGATGCGTGAGTTGCAGGCCGCCGCCGCCGGACCTGTGGTGACGCTGACGTCGGGAGACAACTTCCTGGCATCGCTGGAGCTGGGCGTGTCGCTCGACCGCGAGGGGCCGATGTACGACTCGGTCGCGCTCAGCGGTGTGTACGACGCCATGGCGCTCGGCAACCACGACTTTGATTTCGGGCCTGACGTCACGGCCCGCTTCATCGAAGGCTTCGACCCGCCGATCCCGTTCCTGAGCGCCAACATCGACGTCTCGGCCGAACCGGCCCTCGCGGCGCTGGCAGAGCGCGGGCTGGTCGCCCCGTCGACCGTGATCGAAGCCGGCGGCGAACGTATCGGCGTTATCGGCGCGGTGACCCCGTGGCTGCCCAACATCTCGAGCCCGCGCAACGTCGTCGTGAGCGCCGTGCTGCCCGCGGTGCAGGCCGAAGCCGACCGGTTGGCGGCAGACGGCGTCAACAAGATTGTCCTCGTCAGCCATCTGCAGGACGTGAACGAAGAGGTGGCGCTGGTTGCCGAGCTCACCGGCGTGGACGTGGTGATCGCCGGCGGCGGAGATGACCTGCTGGCCAATCCTGGCGACACGTGCCAGCCAGACGACGAGCCAGTCGCGCCGTACCCGATGTGGGTCGACGATGCTTCCGATGCCCGGGTGCCGGTGGTCACCGCTCCGGGTGGCTATCGCTGCATCGGCAAGCTGGCGGTGACGTTCGACGCGGCCGGGAACGTCACTGCGGCGACGGGCTCGTCCATCGGCGTCTCGTTCGGCCGCGAACCCGATCCTGCGGTCCAAGCCGACGTCGTCGAACCGCTGACATCGGAAGTTGCACTGGTCGACAGCACGCAGATCGGCACGAGCGAAGTCGAACTCGAGGGCCGCAAGCAGGTTCTGCGCACGCAGTCGACCAACGTCGGGAGCCTCATGGCCGACGCCTTGAGGGTTCGGGGTGCGCACCTTGCCGCCGGATTCGGCGTGGAAGCTCCCCTCGTGGCCGTCACGAACGGTGGCGGGCTCCGCAACGACTCGCTGATCGGAGCCGGTGAGGTCACTGTCGGCACCACGTGGGACATCGCGCCGTTCAACAACGTTGTCGTCGTGGGAACCGTCGAGCGGGCCACGCTGGTCGAGCTGCTCGAGCGGGCGTTGAGCGCACTGCCGGATGCGTCAGGCCAATTCCCGCACGTCTCTGGCATGAGGGTGGTCTACGACCCGCTGGCGGGAGGCGTGATGGTGGACCGTGACGGCGATTGCGAGATTGTTGCGAACTACGGAGACCGCGTCTACACGGTGACGCTGGACGACGGCACCGAGATCGTTCGCAACGGTCGCCTCGTCGACGGCGAACCGATCACGTTGGCAACCGTCGACTTCCTGGCCAACGGCGGCGACTGCTACCCGCTCGGCGATATCTCCTTCACGCGTGTGGGCGTCACGTACCAGCAAGCTCTCGCAGACTTCATCGCTGAGGATCTGGACGGGGTGATCAGCTCCGATCAGTACCCCGTTGACGGCGGCGACCGGGTTCATGGCGCGGAGCCGGGCGAGCTGCAGTTCGATTACCTGGTCCAGCCCGGCGACACGCTTCGTCAGCTCGCTTGGTGGTACCTGGGCGATCCCAATGCGTGGCCCCAGATCTTCGAGGCCAACCGGGACAGCCCGCAGCCGTACGGCCGGACGTTCACAGACCCTGATCTGATCCTCGTCGGGTGGACGCTGCAGCTGCCCTACCGCACGCCGGGATACTCGTATTCCTGCGGCTGCTGACGGCGTCGGCGGGCGACTGATTCGGGGCGGTGAGCGTCTGACTCAGGCCGGTGAACCCTCGACGGCAGCATCTGCGCGAGGCTTGCCGGCCGTCGTGTCTGCGGTGCCGGTCACGCCATTCCCGGTCACACCATTCGTCGGGTGAGCGGCCCTGCCAGACTCGGCCACTTCAACGTCGATCACCACCGTGCGTCCGGCGACTGCTTCGAGCAACTCGCTGCGGGCGCCGGCGGTGAAGAGTTCGACGGAGGTGTCGACGTCGGGTGAGACGCGTGCAATCAGCCGGAGTTCGCCGTTGAGCTGACCGCCGGAGCGACCGGGATCGTTTGCGACGCGTACCCGTGTCACGACCTGACGGTTGGAACGGTCCAGGCCGATCGCGACGCGCAGCATCGCGGCCATCCAGCGAACCTTGTTCTTGTCAGCGGAGCTGAGCGAGGCGAAGTCGGCGTGCTTGGACTTGGGTGCGCTCTTGCGGTGGTAGCGGGCGACCTGGGCGATGATCTCGATCTCGCGCTCGGTGAATCCGGTGAGATGCTCGCTGTTGCGGATGATGTAGTAGCTGTGGCGGTGGTGGGCGCTGTGGGAGATGAAGATTCCCACGTTGTGCAGCAGAGAAGCCGCTTCGAACAGCTCACGGTCTTCCCCGTCGAGCCCGTGCAGCGAGACCAGCCCGTCGAACAGCTCTAGGGCGAGGTCGGTGATGTGCTCTGCGTGGCGCAGGTCTTCGTGGTAGCTGTTCGCCACGTACATCACGCCCGAGCGACGCAGATCCTCGAGCCGGTGGAACGGGTCGAGCTCGGGCGCCGCGGCGCGCCGGATCTGCTCGAACAAGACGCCCTCGCGCAGTGCGAAGTCGGACACTTCCATGCGCTTGAGGCCCAGCAGTCTGAACGTCTCGGACAAGAGCAGGGCGCCGCCCACGATGATGTCGGCTCGGCGCTCCTCGAGGCCCTCGATCTCGAGGCGTCGATCTGGCGTCGACGCGGCCACGAGATCCGCCGTCAGCGCCTTGAGTTCCTTCGCGGTGAACGACAGCCGGCCGGTGCGACTGTCTCGGTCGCCGCGCCGGATCGCGCACATGCGAGCGAGCGCCGTGATGGTTCCCGACGTGCCCACGGCCGTCTCGAAGCCGAGCCTGGCAATCTCTGCTGGCAAGTGACCGAGGAACGAGTCGATGTAGATGCGGCACTCGCGAACGGCGCGTTTGCGCGTCCGGCCCTCGGGGAAGAACCTGTCGGTGAGCCGGATGGAGCCCAGCTTGAGGCTGCGCAACAGCAGGGGATCTGCGCCGTCGCCGAGGATGAACTCGGTGGATCCGCCGCCGATGTCGATGATCAGGTGACGCTTGTCGAGCAGCGGGATGGCCCCCAGCACGCCGAGGTGGATCAGCCTGGCTTCCTCGACGCCCGACACCACCTCGATGTCCACGTCGGCCTCGGATCGAGCCCTCTCGGTGAACTCATGGCGGTTGTCTGCTTCGCGCACGGCGCTGGTGGCCACCGCCGTGACCGAGGTCGCACCTGCATGGACGGCGATGCGCCGCATCCTGTCGAGCGTGGCGATGCCGCGGTCCATGGCCTCGGGCTCGAGACGCTTCATGTCTTCGGGACCTGAGCCGAGCCGCACTGGCTCGCGTTCGCGGGTCAGCACCTCGAAGTGGCCGTCGGCGTCGACCGATGCGACGACCAGGTGGAACGAGTTCGTTCCCACGTCGATCGCTGCGATGACGCTCACGTGCCCTAACGCTAGAGGGATCGCGGCGTGACCCCGAAGATGGCTTCGGCCGGCCCGCGGTGACACCCCACTAGCGTTCCGCCGATGGCGACGCATGCGACCCAGATCGTGCCGCGATTCGGCGAGCTGGACCCGTACAACCATGTGAACCACGCGGTCTATGTGGCGTACTTCGAGGCCGCTCGATGCCTGGCGCTGGAGTCGGCCGACTTGGCGCTGCCGGACCTGTCTGATCAGAACGTGCAGATTGTGGTGACCAACCTGGAGGTGCGCTTCCGGGCGCCTGCGACGGCCCGCGACACGCTGCGCGTCGAGACCGAGCTGGCCGAACGTCGCCGCGCGAGCACACGGTGGCAGCAGCGGATCATCCGCGAGGCCGACGACGCAGTGCTCGTGGAGGGTTTCCTGACGGCGGCGATCTGCGACAACGATGGCAAGCCCCGCCGCCCGCCGCCAGATCTGATGGACAAGCTCGGCTCGCTGACCCCCGGCTGACGAGTCGCGCGGTTTTGTGCGCCCGCTACGGAGGCGGCAGGCCCCTCTGCTCCCGCGATCCAGCAGGTCGCAACGTCGCAGAGTTTCCTGCCGCCTCCGCAGCTATGGCATCGGTGTCGAGAAGTTCGAGTCCCCAGGTTTCAAACCACCGGTGACAGTCCGCCGTCGATGTTGATCGCTGTGCCGGTGACGTAGCTGGCGGCGTCGCTGGCGAGGAACAGGGCGAGATTGGCGAATTCTTGGGCATCGCCCATGCGTCCCGCAGGGATGCGATCGCCGATGGAGGTCGTGTACTCCTCGAAGGTCTTGTCGTGAACGTCGCGCTCCCAGCGGGTGAACCACTGGTGGCTGACCAGCAGGCCGGTGTTGAGCGCGTTCACCAGCACGCCGTCGCCGGCGAATTCCGATGCCAAGGCCTTGGTCATGGCCATGCCCGCTGCACGGCTGACAGAGGTGGGGCATGAACGTGCGCTGGGTGCTTTCGCTTCGGCGTTGAGCGTGTTGAGGATGCGGCCCCAGCCTTGGTCGCGCATGTGCGGCAGGCACAGCCGGCACAGCCGGATCGCCGAGAACAGCTTCAAGTCGAGATCTTCCTGCCAGCTCTCGTCGGTGATCTCCAGAAATGGATGGGCGTTGGAGGTACCGGAATTGTTGACGAGCACATCGATCGCCCCGCATTCGGCGACTGCCTCAGCGTGAGCCCGGGTGAGCTCGCTGGCGTCTCTCACGTCGGCAGAGATGGCCGCGTGCGAAGCGTCAGGGTTCGCCGCCTGCAGAGCGGACAGGGTCTCGTCCAGCGCTGATCTGTCGCGAGCAACCACGGCCACCGAAGCCCCTGCGGTTGCAAACGTCTCGGCCATGGCGCGGCCCAGACCGCGGCTGCCGCCAGTGATGAGTGCTGCGCGGCCGTCAAGTCTCAGTTCCATACGCGCACCATATTTCCGTGCGCTGTCTCGCGCGGAATGTGGAGGACCGTCTCGTGCTCCCGTCGAGGGTTGCCGACCGTGCCGGCCCGGCGCGACCGGACGAGTCGTGCGCGACCATGTGGGCATGCGTACGGGATTGGTGACGGGCAGGGAACAATTCGAGCTGCGGGAGGTTGACGAGCCGACGCCGGGGCCGGGCGAGGCACTCGTGGAGATCTCGCTCTGCGGGATCTGCGGCAGCGACGTGCACGCCTATGCGGAGGGCTGGCCCTATGCGCCGGGCATCTGCGGCCACGAATGGGTCGGCAACATCGTCGCCACCGATGCCGATGTTCAGGTGGTGGACGTCGGCGACCGCGTCACGGGCGGGCTGGCGCCGGGCTGCGGTCAGTGCCCCGAGTGCCGGGCGGATCACCCTGCCTATTGCTCGACGGCGCGCTCGTACTACATCGGCGAGAAAGCGCCGGCTTCGGGCGGCTTCGCACCGTTCATTGCGGCGAGTGCCGATCGGCTGGTGCGGGTGCCCGACGAGCTCACCGACGACGACGCAGCGGTGATCGAGCCTGCTTCAGTAGCGCTGCACGCGGTGCGTCGCAGCCGCTTGCGGGCCGGTGACGTGGCGTGCATCGTCGGCTGCGGCCCGATCGGCCTGCTAGTCGCGCAGTGTGCGCGCCTTGCCGGCGCGGGGACGGTGATCGCGATCGAGCCAGACGCCCAGCGGCGCGAGCTCGCGCTCAGCCTCGGTGCCGACATCGCGGTTGAACCGGGCGCGCCGATGCGGGAGGCGGTGAACGAGGCCACGGGAGGCTTGCGAGCCGACATCGCCTTCGACTGCGCCGGCATCCCGCAGACCGTCCAGCAATCGGTGGACATGGTGCGGTACGGCGGCTCGGTCTGCATCGTCGGCGTCACGGGCAGCGACGCCACGATCCGGCCGAACCGCTGGCTGTTCAAGGAGGTCTCGGTGGACACCTCGCTGGCATTCACCATTGACGAGATGCGTGCCGCGGCCGGCTTCATCGCTGACGGCCGGATCAGCGTGGCGCCGCTCGTGAACGGCACGCTCACCCTCGACGACCTGCCCCAGGCAATCGACGATCTCGCAGCTCGGCGCAACACGTCCATCAAGCTGCTGGTGGATCCAACCGCCGGCTGAGCGAATGGAGCAGCGGGTCGCGCGCAGCTATGCGCAGCACTTCCAGGCGTGCTGCCCGGCGCCCTCGGGCAGTGTTGGAACTGGACACGTACGCTCTTCGGCGGCTGGCGTGGTGATGGCGGACGACTGCCATTGGGCCGTACATGAACAGTCGAGGCGGGGGTTGAGATGAGCTGGGAGCCTGAGATTGCCGAGTTGAGGCGTCGCGAGGCTTTTGCCGAGGCGCTCGGCGGGACCGACAAGGTCGAGCGGCAGCACTTTTTCGGCAAGATGACCGTGCGCGAGCGCGTCGACGCCGTGGCCGACAAGGGTTCGTTCCACGAGATCGGCAAGACCGCCGGCGTCGCCGAGTACGACGACCACGGCAACCTCGTCAATCTGACGCCATCGAACTTCATCTTCGGCCTCGCCCGCATTGACGACCGCCCCGTCATCTTGTCGGGTGACGACTTCACCGTGCGAGGCGGCTCGTCGGACGCCACGATTCCCGAGAAACGCAACGCTGCGGAATCGATGGCCTACGAGATGCGCCTGCCGCACATCCGGCTGGTGGACGGCATGGGCGGCGGCGGGTCGGTCAAGTCCATCGAGATGGCAGGCCGCACCTACATCCCCGAGCTGCGCGGCTGGGACGTCATTGTGAACCACCTCTCGGTGGCGCCGTCGGTGTCGCTGGCGCTGGGCTCGGTGGCCGGCATCGGCGCCGCCCGAGTGGCCACGGCGCACTACTCGGTCATCGTGCGTGACACCGCGCAGATGATGATCGCCGGCCCCGCGCTCGTCGAGCAGGCATCGCTGGGCGACCACGGCAAGGAAGAGCTGGGCCACGCCGACATTCACACGGCCAACGGCGCCATCGACGACGTGGTCGACAGCGAAGCCGAGGCTTTCGAACGCGCACGGCAGTTCCTGTCGTACCTGCCTTCGAACATCGACGAGCTGCCCGAGCGGGTGCTGAGCGGCGACAGCCCGCAGCGCCGCGACGACGAGCTGATCTCGATCGTGCCTCGCGAGCCGCGCCGGGTCTACAAGATGCGCTCGATCATCGAATCGGTGTGCGACCAGGGCAGTTTCTTCGAGATCGGCAGCCGCTGGGGACGTTCGGTCATCACCGGGCTGGCGCGCCTCGACGGGTGGCCGGTGGCGATCTTCGGCGAGGATCCCTACGTATACGGCGGTGGCTGGACTGCTGACAGCTGCCGCAAGCTGATCCGCCTGCTCGACACGGCTTCCACGTTCCACCTGCCTGTGGTGCACCTTGCCGACTGCCCGGGCTTCTTGATCGGCAAGGAATCCGAGGAGAGCGGGACGATCCGGTTCGGATCTGCCGCGCTGGCTGCGCTCGGGCAGCTCACCGCGCCGTTCGCCTGTGTCGTCATCCGCAAGGCCTTCGGGGTCGCGGGCGCCGCCAACAACAAGCCAGGCGCCCGCAGCTACAGGGTCGCCTGGCCGTCGGGCGACTGGGGTTCGCTGCCCATCGAGGGCGGCCTCGAGGTGGCCTACAAGCAGGATCTTGCCGACAGCGACACTCCCGACGAATTGCTGTCGGAGATCCGGGATCGGCTCAACAGCGTCCGCTCGCCGCACCGCTCGGCGGAATTCTTCGAGATCGAGGAGATCATCGACCCCCGCGACACCCGTCCGGTGCTGTGCGAGTGGGTCGACCTCGCCCGCCGTTCCCTGAAGCCCGGCCCCAGTTCGTTTGGGTATCGGCCCTGAGCCTTCCCACCGGTCGCGTGGCAGACTCAGCAGCGAGCTGAGCCGTATCTCAAGCAGGGGAGCGCAACGATGGATCCCACCTACACCGAAGAGGCCGAGGACTACCGCGAGAAGATCCAGGCCTTCTTGGCCGAGCACCTGCCAGCCAACTGGGGCGGCATGGGATCGCTCGACGAAGACGCCCGCGACCAGTTCGTGGAGGAATGGCGAGCCCTGCTGTCGGAGAACCAGCTGCTGGCCGTGTCGTGGCCCACCGAGTACGGCGGCGCCGGGCTCAGCGAAGTCGAGCGCATCGTCATGGCTGAGGAGTTCGCCAAGGCGGGCGTTCCCGTCGGCGGCGACAATGACGGCTTCAGCATCACGATGGTCGGCAACGCCATCATCGAGTGCGGTACCGAGGAGCAGAAGCGCCACTTCCTGCCCAAGATCATCTCGGGCGAGCACCGCTGGTGCCAGGGCTACAGCGAGCCCGACAGCGGTTCGGATCTCGCCAACCTGGGCACCCGCGCCGTGCTCGACGGCGACGAGTGGGTGATCAACGGCCAGAAGATCTGGACCTCCAGCGGCCACACCGCCAACTGGATTTTCGTGCTGTGTCGCACCAACCCCGGCGAAGCCAAGCACCGCGGCATCTCATTCCTGCTGGTCCCCGTCGATCAGACCGGCGTCGAGATGCGCCCGATCATCAACATCAACAACCGCCACGACTTCAACGAAGTGTTCTTCACCGACGCCAAGACGGCCAAGGAGAACGTGGTCGGCGATGTGAACGACGGCTGGCGGGTGGCAAACGTGCTGCTCGGCTTCGAACGAGGCCACGGCGCCACCACCGACGCGCTCCGGTTCCGTGACGAGCTCGACCGCATCACCGCAATCGCTGTTGAGCGAGGCGCCACCGCCGATCCGCTCGTGCGCCAGGACCTCGCCCGGGCCCACGCCAAGGTCGAGATCATGAAGTGGATGGGTCAGCGCAACGTGACCAACGTGCTGGCCGGCGAACCCCCCGGTCCCGAGTCGTCGTTGCACAAGCTGCTGTGGAGCGAGTACCACCACTGGATCACCGAGTTCTCGATGGATCTGCTCGGCATGGAGGCCACGGCACCCAGCGGCCATCCTTCGGTCAACGGCATCAACACCGACGCAGTTGGAGCGGAGTTCTCCTCGCTGTCGTGGGTGCAGACGTTCATGGGCGCGAGGCCGGGGACGATCTATGCGGGCACCTCGGAGGTGCAGCGCAACATTGTCGGCGACCGGGTGCTCGGGCTGCCGCGCGAGCCACGCGCCGACGGCGGTCCGTGGAACGAGATCGGCAAGAACTAAACGGGTCAGAATTTGACCTGCACGAGCGAGGCGCGCACGCGCACACACCTACGACTGAAGGGGTCTGGGCATGGAACTGCGATTGGATGGCAAGACTGCGCTGGTGACCGGCGGTTCGGCCGGCATCGGCAAGGGCATTGCGAAGGCGTTCGCTGATGCGGGCGCGAACGTGATGATCACGAGCCGCAAGGCTGACAAGTGCGAGGCCGCTGTTGCCGACATCGGCGGCGAGTGCGACTTCATCGCCGCGCACATCGGCCATCTCGACCAGGCCGAGCGGGTGCTCGGCGGGACCATCGAACGCTACGGCTCGCTGGACATCCTGGTGAACAACGCGGCGACCAACCCGTGGGCTGGCCCCATGATCGACTGCGACGTGCCGCGGCTCGACAAGACCTACGAGGTCAACTTGCGAGCGCCGCTGCAGTGGACCCAGACGGCATGGCAGATGTGGATGGCCGAGCACGGCGGCTCCGTTATCAACATTGCTTCGGTGGGCGGCCATCACACCTCTGAGGCGCTCGGCGTCTACTGCATGTTCAAAGACGCGCTCATGCACATGACCCGCCAGCTCGCTGCCGAGCTGGGGCCGAAGGTGCGGGTCAACTGCATCGCTCCGGGCCTGATCCGCACCGACTTTGCGCGGGTGCTGTGGGATGGGCCGCGCGGCAAAATAATCGCCGACCAGCTGCCGATGAAGCGTCTCGGCGAACCGTCTGACATCGGCGAGGCGGCACTGTTCCTGTCGGCGGCCGCGACCTGGCTGACCGGCCACGTCATGGACATCGACGGCGGCGAGTGCGTCAAGATCGCCGGAGAGCTGCCGCTCGAAGACGGCTAGCCGGCAGCTCGCTCGGACCCTTCGACCGGGCGTTCGTCAGCGAGCGACCGCCAACCCCGCCGCGGTGGTCAGCCAGTCGGCGACGGCGTCGGGGTTCTCGATCATGGCGTTGTGGCCCACGTCGGCGAAGACATGCGGCGTGACGACGCCGGCAGCGTGCGGGTTCACAGCTGCCGCCTCGGCCAGGTCGGTGTGATGCTCGGCGGTCGCCAGCGGGTCGTGCTCACCCAGAGCCATTGAGATGGGACACTTCGCTGCGGCGAGCAATCCGGCCATGTCGGGGGCGCCGACCTCGACGGTGGCGGGGTCCTGAGCCACGCACCAGCCCGGTGCCGGGCCGGGCGGGTCGACACGCATCGGTTCACCGTCTGCGGTGAAGCGCAACTCGGTGTCGGTACGCATGACGCCGGCATCGATCGCTACTTCGATGCGGCTGTCATCGGTATCGAACACGCCATGCAAGCCGGCGAGCTTCATGAACCACTCGACGGCGCCGGCGCGGTCGGGGAACTCTCGTGGCGGCCGGCTGGCGAGGTCGGCGATGCGGCTGAGTTCCTCATCTGACCAGCGCAGCTTGACGCCCACGGTGGCGGCCAGCATCGGCGGCGGTCCGAACCATCCGCTGGCAAGCGCCAAGCCGACGATGCCTCCCATCGAGTGGCCGAGGACGATGTAGGGCGCGCCCCGATGCTCGTCGGCCAGCACTTCGGCCACGTCGGCCGCCATGGCCCCGAACGAGTACAGATCGCGCCACTCGGCACCCCCGTGCCCACGCAGATCGGGTGACACGATTGCCCCGTCCCATGGCATGGTCCCGATCAGCGGATCCCAGACGAACTGGTTTGCGCCCAGTCCGTGCAGCAGCACGAGCGTCGGTTGCTCAGTCATGGCCGAACCTGCCGATCTGCTTGCGATGGCGGTTACCGGCAGTGCTGCTGTCGTGCTCGCTCATCGCGGACGCTCGCCGTAGTCGCCGTGAGGGGCATCGCGCTCAGCGATGACTTGGCGGAAGCCCTTCGTGTCGAAGTCCTCCACCCAGCGGTAGGCCTCTTCGGTGTGCCGGGTGACGCCGTCAAAGAACGTGCCGAGCAGCTGGCTCGTGCGCAGGCCCATGTTCTCGAAGGCCTGGTTGACGAGCAGCTTGTTGAGCGCGAGCTGGTTCGCTGGGATATGTGCGAGCCGGCGGGCGAACGCTGCGACCTGATCGCTGAGTTCGTCGGGCGGGTGCACGTAGGCGACCAGTCCGATGCGATGGGCGGTCTCGGCATCGATGGCGTCGCCCGACAGCAGGAACTGCTTGGCGTGCTCGAGGCCCAACCGGTACACCCACATCATCGTGGTGGGGGTTCCGTAGATGCGTGAGGGGGCGTACCCGATGTGCGCGTCGGAGGCCATGAACAGCAGGTCGCAGCACAAGACCATGTCGGTGGCCCCGCCGATCGCCCAACCGTGAATCTGACCGAGCACTGGCTTTGGGCACTCCCAGATCTTCATGAACCGCTTCACGTTGTAGCCCATGAACTGCCAGTCGCGCACCGGGTCCCACGCGCCCTCACGAGGCTTCGGGCCGGGCGCGCTGTAGGGGCTGTCCCACGAGTCGTACAGCTCCTCGGCGCTTCCCCCGCTTCCGCCGCCGGGGTTGAGGTCATACCCCGCGGTGA
Organism: Acidimicrobiaceae bacterium; assembly: GCA_026713105.1. Classification (GTDB taxonomy): domain Bacteria; phylum Actinomycetota; class Acidimicrobiia; order Acidimicrobiales; family Poriferisodalaceae; genus Poriferisodalis. Next base: position 15,293 of record JAPOPC010000108.1, on the reverse strand, counting down.
GCGTGGGACCGTTGCCGCGGAGCACGATCGAGCGAACCTCTCTCGATGCCGTTGCCCGATCGATGCCGTCTGCCACGCCGGCGATGACGCTCTCGGTCAGCGTGTTCATGCGCTCGGGCCGATTGAGCGTGATGAAGGCCACCGTGTCGACCTCGTCGTACAGCACCACCGGCTCGGACCCACTGGTGCCCCCAGCAAACCCGGCCGTTTCCGTGTCGGAATTCATCGCGCGGACGCTAGCTGCGCGAGGGGTTCACGGTCGCGGCCCTCGCCGTCCAGGCGGAATGGCGGCCGGTATAGGTCGGCTATTCCGCCGGGAAGGGGAGCTGGAGCCACCAAGGCCGGTTGACGGGTTCGATGCGGCTCACCCACTTGACCCACCAGAAGCCTCGCCTGCCCGGTGCGACCAGCCGCACCGGGGCACCGTGGCCGCGGCGCAACGGCTCGCCGCCGTAGCCCACTGCCAAGTACAGATTGGAGGCGTCGCGGGCGGGGAACAGACGGCTGTAGCCGGTCCGCGAGGTGACTTCCAGAGTGGGCTCACCTGCTGGCGGCAGCAGTTCGGCCAGCGGCACCGCATCCCACGACTGTCGGCTCCACCACCCTCCGGTGCAGTCGAGGTCGGCCGTCACCGGCGCAGCCCGTTCGCGCAGAGACTCGAGAGTCACCAGCTCGCCCGCGACGTTCAGCTCCCAGTCTGACGCGGCCACGCGGGGCGACCGGTCGTTGAGCCACATGGTTGTCGGCATCTCTGCGGGCTTGAACGACGCGATCTCGTGCGAACCGGTGAATCGCCGGTTGTCTCCCACCACGAGCTGCTGGATCCAGTACGCGGCGCCGGCGGCAGCCAGCGCGATGCCGCCGCCGACAAAGGCCCTGCGGTCGAGGTCGGCGACGGTGGGGCGACCCGGTCGGCTGACGATGTGCCACACCAGCAGCGGGACGACGAATGCGACGAGCAGGACATGGGTCCACAGCGCCGACCAGTAGCCCACCCCGTGCCACAGCCCGGTCGCGTGCAAAACGCCGAGCACCACTGTGCCGATCACCAACGCGCCCAGCAGCATCGACAGCCACCGGGTCGCGCGGCGGCGCTTCAACCCGGTACGCACCGAGCCCCGGAGCTTCGCCGGTGCCAGTGCCAGCAAGCTCAAGCCGGCGAGGGCGTGGGCGATCGTCAACCAGCGCCCCCAGCCGGTGCCCACTGCCCACGATGCCAGCCCGGTCCCCGCCGCCGTCGTCGCTGCGATCCCCAGAAGTAGGTCCACGCGCCGTGCAGTGAGCCATGTGCCGATTCTCAACTCTGGGCGAACTGCGGGCACACCGCCATCAGAGCATGTCGTCGGCCTATCCCGACCACAAGGTGTCGATGGGTGCCACGTACAGGCGGTCGGCGAGCTTGAGGTGCGCTTGTCCTGTGTGGAGCAGCACGCCTGCGCGGAACGCCCCGGGCGAGGCGGCGTCCAGCCGATCTCGCAGCCATGCCAACTGTCCGGCGGCGCTGGGCGACGGCGACTGAGAGGCCTTGACTTCGATGGCCACCGCGGATCCGTCACGCCATTCCAGAATCAGGTCGACTTCACGGCCGTCACGGTCGCGGTAGTGCCGCAGCGTCGGCCGCCGAGTGTTCGTCGAAGCCTGGCGAGCGATCTCGTTGATCACGAATGTCTCCAGCAGCGGACCGACCGCGGTCGATGTCGGCTCTGCCAGGGCTTCGGCCGAAGTGATCAGCAGCGCAGCTGCGAGCCCTGAGTCGGTGAGGTGGATCTTGGGGCGCTGCACGGCGCGGCGAAGGGGGTTGCGCGACCAAGCGGGCAGTGCCTCCACCAGGAACACGGAGCGAAGCCATTCCAGATATCGGTTCAGGGTCGGCCGGGTGATGCCGAGGCGACGGGCGGCGTTGGCCACGTTGAGCGTCGACGCGGTGCAAGCTGCGGCCCAGGCCAGCAGCCGGTCCATCGCGGACTCGTCGCGGATGGAAGCCAGCAGGCCGAGATCGCGCCCGATCACGGTTGTGGTGTAGTCCTCGAACCATGCGGCGAGCGCCTCGTGTTGCCTGCTGAGCCGCAGGGCACCGGGGTAACCGCCGTGGCACACCGTGTCGAGATACTCGCGACGTGACGTCCTGCCGCCGGCCCGAAGATCCGGTGTGCCGTCGCGCCACGCGTCGATGGCGCACGACGGTGTGCCCGCCAGCTCCGCACGCGACAACGGCCGCAGCTGCAGCAGTCGGACGCGGCCTGCCAAAGACTCACTGATCGTCGGCACGGTCAGGAAATTTGTGGAGCCGGTCAACAGGAAGCGACCCGCTGAGGGTTCGTCATCGACGAGTCGCTTCACGGCGCGTATCAGCCGGTCGCCGCCGCGCTGCACCTCGTCGATGACGCGCGGCGAGGCCCCGGCCGCGAGGAAGCTCACGGGATCGTCGACGGCAGCGGCGAGCACGGCGTCGTCGTCGAGCGAGACATAGGAGCCCTGCCGCTCGGCTGCGACCTGTTTGGCAAGCGTCGTCTTGCCGGACTGTCGCGCTCCGTGGAGCATCACCACACGGGAGGTGTCGAGCGCGTTCAGGACGGCCTGGTGGGCATGACGTTCGACGTATGGCAGATCCGCAGCCATGCCGACCTCCACAGCATCTACTCGCGCCAGCGAAGTTTACATTCTGCCGACTCGTTGTCGTTTATTCTGCCGTCCGTGAATCAGACATACTGCCGTAGATGAAGCGAACAGACTGCCGTCCTTCGCCAAGCCGGCAGTTCAGGTGAGCGCTGTGATGGTGAGGGGTACCCAGATGGTCAGCATGAAGCCGGCCATGGTGACCATGAGCATCCGTGTCTGGCGCGCCAATGCTGAGTCGACGTAGCTGCGCATTCGCTCCTCGGAGGCGGCTAGGTCGTCCTTGGTGGCCAGGAAGTCGGTGCCGTTGGGGTAGACGCATTTCATGAGCGTGGCGGCCGGTGTCTCGCCGAGCGTGTCGATGAGCTTCTGCACCATCTCGGTCCGTTCGATCTCGTCGATTGCCATCGCGTGTTCCTCCTGAGTGTAGGTGTGCTCCAGCGGCCGCCTCCGACGGCCGCTAACGGCGGCAGCGCGGTGCGGCGCGGTGGCAAACGCAAGACCGGCAGGCCGGACAACCCAAGCGATTTGTCGCGGCACATTCGACGAGGCACGACGAAACCGCGCTGCCGACGTCGACAAAGTCTTGTGTGGCATAGAAATACTACGTTTGCGGTATGCGCCGTCGCGTCAGCACTACAGTCGATGCGGATCTTCTCGATCAGGCCCGCGGGCTTCGAGCCTGGGAGAGCGATGCGGTGATGATGGACGCGGCCCTCGACGCTCTCGCCAAACGTCATCGCGAGGCTGAGATCGACGCTGGGTACGAGGTGTACGACCGGATTCCCCTGAATGCGCCGGACGAGTGGGGCGACCTGGAGTCGTTCGTCACAGCAAGCAGCCTGCGCTCGCTCCAGCCGCATCTGCCTGACGACACCCCGGCAGAGTCGTGACAACCACCCGACCGCGCTGGGGAGAGGTCTGGTGGTGCGAGTCTCCCGACGTCGGCCGGCGGCCCGTGGTCGTGCTCTCGCGGGATGCCGCGCTGGATCGCTTGGCAACGGCGATGGTTGCCCCGTGTACGAGCACGGTGCGGGGACTGGCAAGCGAGGTAGTGCTTGAACCCGGCGACGATCCGGCGGCGAAGCCCTCAGCGGTCAACTTGGACTCGGTTCACACGGTGCGTCAAGCGTGGCTGGTGGCAAGACTCGGTCGGCTGAGCGACGTGCGCATGCGCGAGATCTGCACCGCCCTGGAAGTCGCCGTCGCCTGCGCCTAGAAATGCCCGCTCGCATCGGCAGCGCGCCTCCAAAGCCGTCGAGCGGGGCTCCGGCCGGCAGGCTCAGGTCAGCGCGGCGATGGTCAGCGGTACCCAGATGGTCAGCATGAAGCCGGCCATGGTGGCCATCAGCATCCGGGTCTGGCGCGCCAGCGCGGTGCTGACTGCGTTGTCGACGTAGCTGCGCATTCGCTCTTCGAGGGCGCTGAGGTCGTCTTTGGTGGCCAGGAATTCGACGCCGTTCGGGTAGACGGTCTTCAGGAGGATGTCGGCTGGTGAACCGCTGAGCGTGTCAGTGGGCCCTCGCAACATCTCGGTCCGTTCGATCTCGCCGATTGCCATGGGGTACTGCTCCAGAGTGTAGGTACGGCCAGGGGGTTACCTCCGACACCTTGCGAAGGCCGATCGCGCTGTGCGGCGCGGTGGCGAACGTCGGGTTCGCAGGCAGCACAGCCCAAGCGGTTTGCCGCGGCGCCGGCCGGTGGTGGGTCGCTCTGTCACGGGGCTGAACACCGGACCGGTGCGTCTGGGAGTTCGCAGCCTCCGAGAGGCTGTATCCTGTTGGTCAATCCTCCCCGCCTTCCTGGACGCTTCGGCTCGACCCGGAATGGCGGGGCTTTCTCGTGCCTGGGCAGCTTAGGACCGGGGTTCGAGGACACTCGACGGCTGGTATCCGCGCTCGGGTAACACCCCATCTGTACGTTGACACAGGTGCTCAAATCCATGACAGCGGCGCTATTCGGCAGGGCCGGTTGGGTGATCGAGTTGAGCTACGAGATGCGAGGGAATGCTGTCGCACTGCGCATCGGCGATGAGAAGGGAACCATGCATGACGGAGCATCTTGACTACGAACGACTCGTGCGAGGATGCCAAGACGACTCGTTCGACGACGGTCTCTTGATCGAGGCCGAACTCGAACCCGTCGCCGGTCCCGGGAACACGGTGAAGCCCGCTGTGTACGAGGGCGGCAAGTACCAAACCGACCGTCGCTGGGCCTCGCCAGCCGACGCTGTGCCGCAGGACGTGGTTGTGATCGACAACGTGCCGTCGCAGGCCAACCGTCACGAAGAGCAGTTGCGCATGGACCGTACGGCATCTGGACTTCCGGAGTTGGTGCTCGACCTGTCAGAGATGGCCAACCTGCCATCGCACCTGCCTCGTGAGATTTCAAGCTTCCAGTTCCCTCATCGCAATGCGGATGCGTACCTACGGGACGCTCTGAGCGACGGTGTGGAGTTCTCGGAGACGAGCTTGGGGAGGTCGATCTTCCATGCCACCGCATCTGACGCGGGGCCACTGGTGGCATGGTTTCCTCACGCATTGCTGTACGGCTTCTGGCAGTCGCACCTGGGCAAGAAGCGAACCCAGGCTAAGCACGCCCGCGCGTGGGTCTCAGAGATCGTCGGGTGGCAGCCCGCGTCGCGTGATACGAGGGTGATGGGCCTGAAGGGCGACCCGCTCAACCTGAGCATCGACGAGGCCGTGATGCACGACCCAGATGACTACGTGGTGTGGGAGTTCGGTACCCAAAAGGCCGATGGTGCGGAGAAAAAGACCAAGCTGTCCGAACTTGGCCACGGCCAGGTTCCATTCATGACGCAGAACGATGGCGCGCCTGCTGGAGTGTCGTTTCGTCGTATCACCCAGCGCGCCTCGCTTTCGCTGGCACAGTTGAGACGTGTGAGTGTGAGTTCGGGCTCAGCCAGTACGGATGCCGCTGCTCGAGCGCTGGTTGCCGCCATCGGGCTGCATGCACACACGCTGGCGTTCGGGCGCGGCTTCGCTCTGAGATCGGGAGCAGAACTGCGCACGGCCAGTGTGAGAGTCACATGGCTCGGCGCCGATGGCGACGAATCGGTGGAGCTCGGCGGCATTGATGCGACGCGAGCATTGCTGGCATCGGCCAAGGCGACGGCGCGGGATGTGTCAGTGCCTATGGACGGATGGGATGCTGATCCCCTGAGTCTGATGCCAAGTGATCGGCTTCGCAAGGCCGTCGCCTCGTCGTGGCCGGAGTTGACCGGCTGATGCTCAGCGTCGTCGTCGAGTTCCTCCACGGCACGTTCCGAGCCGACCCAGACGGAACTGCGCATACGGGCAGGCTCGAACATGGCGAATGGCCACCGTCGCCGTCGCGGCTCTTCGCTGCATTCGTAGCTGCTGACGGCACGCGCGATCGATGTCGTCACACCAGCGGTACCGAATTGACTGTGCTCAACGGAGCGCCGCCGCCGGTCATACGGGCGAGCGCCGGTAACGAAGTCCACCATCAGCCCCTTCAACCGCGCTTCGTCGTGAAACAGGAGGGCAAGTCCCGCGGAGGAGCGCAACAGGAATACGTGGGCCGCACGGCGGTCGAAGTCCGGCCCGGAGTGCGGGTGAGCGCACGTCATCCCCGAGTGCAGTACTGCTGGCCGGTCGAGGTCAGCGAGGGTGATCTTCGGGCTCTGCAGGTACGAGCCGCCCGCATCGGGTACCTGGGTTGTGCAGATTCGCCGGTTCGGGTGCGCGTTGCCGACGCTGATGTGGTCACGGGGCCCATGCCGACCACGTCATTCGAACCCGACCTCGGCGGTGCACTTGCGATAAGCGTGCCGGCGCCGGGCCATCTCGAGGCACTGGACGCCGCATTTGATGAGTGGACGGCCGTGGGCGCATCGGTGGGCCGTTCTCAGTTTCCGGCGCTAGTGAACAAGGAGCGATATCGCTCCCCGGACGCGGACGGTTCACCATTGGCGAAAGGGGGTGTCGCGGTAACGATGGTGACGCGCCCCGCGGTGTCCGCCCGGCGCATATCGGACGTGACTGCGACGTTCAAAGCTGCCGTGCTACGGCACTACCAGACCGTTCATGGAGAACCGCCGCCTGAGTTGCACGGCCACGGGTTCAATTTGCCCAGGTACGACACTGCCCGCTACTTGGCGCTTCCTGATGTCGGCCATGTGCATGCCAAAGGACGCATCCACGGTGTAGCCCTCTGGCTTCCTGCCACGGCACCCGATGGTCTCGCTGCCGCGGTGCGCGCGGCCGCGGGCCGGATCACGCGCTTGGACGGCACAGGACTCAACGTTGGCGTCGAGATGTGGCATGGCCAAAAGAGGCCGGTGTCGGTTCGTCCATCGCGCTGGTCCGGGCCTGCACATCGTTGGGTATCAGTGTTCCCGGTCATTCATGAACGTCACCGGCAAGTGACCTTGGCCGAGGTCACGCGCTGGTGCGTCAATGCCGGACTGCCGGCGCCGGTAGCTGTGCGCAATTCCCGGAGCCCGCTTATAGCGGGAGCAGCGCGACTCGCATCAGTTGAGGTGCATCGGCAGGGACGACCGAAGCGACCTTTCTCACACGTAGAGCTGTGGTTCGGCGAGCCGATATCAGGACCGGTGGTGATCGGCTCGGGCCGCCAGCGCGGCTTCGGGCTGTGTCTGCCCGTCGCCGGCGGGGCAGCCCAGAAGGCATCGTGACTAGCTCCTCGCTAAGCGTCGCTAGCGGAGTCCCGCTGCCGCCTAGTCCGCAGTTCAAGGATTTCTACCGCGCGGTGCATGGGCGCGAGCCGTTTCCTTGGCAGGCGCGGCTCGCGCAGCAGGTTCACGACGAAGGGGCATGGCCGCGCGAAATCGGCGTGCCCACAGGGCTCGGCAAGACGGCTTGCCTGGATATTGCGATCTGGTGGTTGGCCTCGCAGGCGCACCTGGAGCCCAACCAGCGAGCCGCGCCGACACGCATCTGGTGGTGCGTTAACCGTCGGCTATTGGTCGATTCGACGGCCGATCACGCAAGACAGCTGTCTCGCTTGCTCAGCGACCCGGACTCGCAGGCCCGCGATCACGCAGCGCAACAAGTGCTGCAGTGCGTGGGAGACCGCTTGTGCGCGGTGTCAGCTCTTCCTGGGGCACCGCCATTGGCGGTCGTCCAGTTGCGCGGAGGCATGTCGTCGGGCCGCCCGCAGGACCCATCGCAGCCAGCGGTAGTGCTGTCGACCATCCCGATGTACGGCTCGCGACTTCTGTTCCGTGGGTATGGCTCGTCGCGTTCGATGCGCCCGATCGACGCGGCTTTGGCGGGGACCGACAGCTTGGTGCTCGTTGACGAGGCTCACCTCGCGTCGCACCTGATGGCCCTAGTGCCGTCGTTGAAGGACTGCACGTCACGCGTCGAAGAACTCTGGGAGTCCGGGCGCTCGCGTCCCCAGGTCGTCTCGTTGACGGCCACGGGTGATGCTGTAGACGGGCGGTTCGACCTCGACGAGGCTGACCGAGCGCATCCTGAGGTGAGGCGACGGCTCGGCGCCGCCAAGCCACTGACCCTGCGAGTGCCGAATTCGGGCAAGCCCGAGCGCCATCTCGCCGACGAGGCGGACGCGTTGATGTCCGGCGCTGGGCGAGGAGTGTCGTGCCTCGTGTTCGCCAACACGCCCGCAACAGCGCGCGCGGTGCACCGGGAACTCGTCGAACGTCGCGAGACGGTGGGTGACCGGGTGCTCCTGCTGACCGGCCGCGCACGTGAGGCGGATGCCCAGTCAGTACGAAGCCAGATTCTGGACATCACTCACGGAGCGCCTTCGGGACGGCCGGGCTTCGCCCGGGATAACGGCCTGGTGGTGGTGGCAACTCAGACGCTTGAGGTAGGCGCGGACGTCGACTTCGACTACATGGTTACTGAGCAGTGCGGGGTGCGGGCGCTTACCCAGAGACTTGGGCGCTTGAACCGTCTTGGCCGATTCGATGAGGCCCGGGCCGTGTACGTCCATCTGGAGTCGGCTCGTGCGCGCAAGTCCGATGCAGGCTGGCCTGTCTATGGTGACGAGCCCGCCTACGTCTTGCACAGGCTGGAACAAGCCCAAGGTCTCGGGGAGCTGTCCAATAACGAAATCGACATGTCCCCGGGCGTGATCTCACAGGTGCTCGGCGAGCCCGAGGACGATCCCGGTCGGGCACCGGAGGTTCTCCCGGCCCTGCTGTGGGAGTGGGTCAAGACAACCACACCCCCGCCCGGCGAGGCTCCGGTGGAGCCCTACTTTTCGGGTATCCAAGACGCAGCACGATCGGTGTCAGTCATATGGCGGTGCCATGTACCGGCACCGGGGGAGCGGCTGTGGCCGCGGCCACGAGATGTCGAAGCCATAGATGTCCCCATCTGGGAGTTACGCGATGCAATTGACGATTGGCAGCTGATACGCCTCGCCGCGGACCAGGTTTCGGTTGAGACAGCAGCCAAAGAAGACCTGCGTCCAGGCGATTCAGTGGTGCTTCCCACAGATGCCGGCTTGCTCGACCAATTCGGTTGGGATGCCACAAGCCGGGAGCACGCTCACGATGTCGCTCTGGAGCGTGCAGGCCTGCCGCTCGATGCGGTCGCCATCCGGCGGCTCGCGCACGTGGAGGTCGGCAGGCTTGTTAACACCATTCTGCAAAACGATGTCGACGAACCCGACGACGAGGCGAGCGCTGCTGCGCTTGACAGCCTGATCGAGAAATTGCGCGACACCGCGCCCCCAGCCTGGGACTCGAATTCTTGGGCTGAATTCCTGAGCGACTTGGGTCCGACGGTCTCTGAAGTTGCGAACGAGGTGCCTCGGCTGCGCCGCCGGACTGAAGACGCCAGCCAAGTTCTCTATGACGAATTCGATGAGAGGTCTCTCGCTGACACGGCAATTGAGCTGGACGCGCACGGCGACGCGGTCGGGACGCAGGCATATTCCATTGCCCGCCGTATCGGCCTCACCGATGATGTAACGGAAGTCCTGCGTGTGTCGGGGCTTTGCCACGATGTCGGCAAGGCAGACGATCGTTTTCAGAGGTGGCTTCGGGACGGCCCGGTTACCCAGCCTCTCGTCGCAAAGTCGTCGATGAGCCGCGATCGGTGGGCGGCGGCGCAGACTGCGGCGGGGTGGCCCCGTGGCGGCCGGCACGAGGAACTGTCCGCGCGGCTCGTGACAGCTTGGTTGGCTACCGGCGACGGCGGCGATATCACGGGAGAATACGCGGAACTGTTGACGCACCTGGTCGTCAGTCATCATGGCAGAGGCCGGCCGCTCGTGGAACCGGTCGATGACGGTACACCGTCGTCTGTCTGCTGGTCGTTTGATGGAAATGAAGTATCGGCGTGTGCAGACTTGGCAGTCGTTGATTGGGAGCAGGCGGAGCGGTTTGCCCATCTCAACGAACGCTTCGGACCGTGGGGCCTAGCGCTCTTGGAAGCGGTTGTCCGACAAGCCGACCACACGGTGTCGGCCGGTGCTTCTATATCGCGGCAGGTCCACTGATGTCTTCACATGAGTGCCCCGGTCTTCCGGCCGAGTGGCTCAACGCGTGGCTTGCCGCCATTGGCACCACTGTGTTGGTGCCCGACATGCGTCTGTCATGGACTGACGGTGCCAGCCCTCATGCGATTCTCCACGCTCCAGATGGGTTCAGTCCGGTCGATTTACTGGCCGACGCATGGCCTACTCAGGAACGAATCGCCGATATGCCCATTGCGGAGAGGTGGCTTGGGCTGAAGCCGATGGCGCGGACCGTGCCGCTAGCTGTCTTTCAAGATCGAGCACGGCACGGACGGTCGCACCCCGACATCTGGACACTCTCTTCGACCGTGACCGATCTCTACCTGAGCGGAGGCAACCCGAGGCGGCCCCCAGAAGTGGAACATTCCAGATTGGACCCGGCGGGACCGGGCTCCGTCAAGTGGCTGCACCATCGCTTTGGACGGGTCGCTGAACGGGTTGATGATCCGGCGACGTGGATGGCTGCAAGCTTCGCGGGGAGGTCACAGCGGGTCGACGACAACGGACTCGGATTCGATCTCACACGCGTCACCTCCCTCGCTGACAGTTCCACGAAGCGTGTCGACCCCGTAGTCGAGACTCTCGCATTCTTTGGTCTCAGGTTGTTTCCCGTGCGGGGAAGCGGGGTGGCACCGCGCCACTCCATCGGGTCTTGGCATTCTCATGTGCGTCAGCGCGCGTGGTGCCTCGACGCGGACAGCGGACGGCGCCGGATGATCTGGCCTGCGTGGAGCCAACCACTACGGATGTCCGGCGTAGATGCCCTGCTGGACATCTGGGATCCCCAGCAGCGGCGGCGATGGCGACAGTTCGGAATTCACAGCGCCTGGTGCAGTACCGAATTCGAGGGCAGGGGGAGCGCAGACGCAACACGCGGGATCGGTTCTCAGCCGCTATGAGTCTCGACCCCATTGTGTTGATCTCGGCCTTGGAGCACTTTGTGTACTGCGAGCGGCAGTGCGCGCTCATCCACGGCGACGGCGTGTGGATGGATAACGCCCACACCGTGCGCGGCTCGCATGCTCATCGTCGGGTGGACAGCGGGCAGCATCGCCGCGAGCGGGGCGTGCTGACCTTGAGATCGATCCCGCTGTGGAGCGAGACGCTGGGGCTGTCGGGCCGGGCGGACACCGTCGAGTTCAACGAGGGTGCGGTGTACCCGGTCGAGCACAAATCCGGTGTGCGTCACGGCAAGGCCGCCGACCTGCAGGTGTGCGCTCAAGCGATGTGCCTCGAAGAGATGATGCACGTCGAGATACCCGTCGCCTACGTCTGGTACGGCGGGCCCCGCAGGCGGACGAAGGTTCTTCTCGACCACCAGATCCGAACGGATGTGGTCGAGACCGTGGAATCGGTCCGTGTGCAGATGCTCTCCGGTGAACTGCCTGCGGCACCCAACGACGCTCGTTGCGAGGAATGCCAGCTTGAGCCCCACTGCCTCCCGTCCGCGACGGCCACAGCGGCGCGGATTGCAGCGTTGACATCTGAGGCACTGCTGCTGTGAAGATTCTCAGCACGGTTTACGTCACCGACCACCGCGCCAAGGTGGGAGTACGCAAGGGGTCGCTGACCGTCACACGTGAGTCCGGCACGACTCGCATTCCCCTGGAGGGTGTCGACAGCGTCCTGTTGCTGGGTCGTGCGCAGGTCACCTCCGATGCGCTCGCACGCTGCGCGGCGCGAGGAGTCCGCGTCGCATCGCTCAAGCGAAACGGCGCGCTGCGATTCGCTTGCGGCGGCCCGATGGGAGGAAACGTCCACCTTCGAGCCGCGCAGCACGCTGCCGCCGCTGACGAGCAGCGATCCCTTGAACTAGCCCGCCGCTTCGTCGCTGCGAAGATCCGTAACTCGTGCTCGGTAGTCGAGCGCTGGTCTCGCGACGCAGAAGGAGTGCTCGCGAAGACGCTCCGGAATAGATCGGATCAGATTCGCGAACGACTCGGCCGAATCGGGGCCGCCAGGGACGGGGATCACCTCCGCGGAATCGAGGGCGACGCGGCGCGGTTGTACTTCACGTGCATTGGTCAAGCGCTGTCACAGAGCCCGTTGAGCTTCGCCGCGCGCAACCGTCGCCCGCCCCGCGACCCGGTGAACGCCGCCATGAGCTTCTGCTATGGGCTGGCCACCACGGAGCTCATCGGTGGACTTGACGCCGTCGGACTCGACTACCAAGTCGGCTTTCTTCATCGAGCCCGCTCTGGACGGCCATCGCTGGCACTCGACCTCGCAGAAGAGCTCCGGCCAGTCTGCGACCGATTCGTCGTCACGCTGGTCCGTCGACGCCAGCTCGGTCCCAGCGATTTCGAACGCGTGCCTGGGGGTGCCGTCTACTTCAATGACAACGGTCGAGCCCGGCTGCTCGAACGCTGGGAGGAACACCGCGAGCAGGTCTTCCGCCACGCAGCTCTCGAGCGGCCAATCGAACGCTGGACGTTGCCGACAGTTCAAGCGACCCTCCTTGCGAGGCATCTCCGAGGCGATCTACCCGTGTACCCGCCCTTCGTGCTCTCGTAGCGATGGATGTTCTCGTGACCTACGACATCGCAACTGACAAGAAATCGGATGCAAAACGCCTCAAGAAGGTGGCAGATCTCTGCTCCGAATACGGCATGCGCGTCCAGTACTCGGTATTCGAGTGCCGCCTGACACCGGCGTCATTGGCGAAACTTCGCGCCGATCTTGAAGACACCATCGATTGGAATCGGGACACGATCACCCTGTACCGATTTCGAGGCTCGATCAACGATGCCAAGACAACTCTTGGGGTTGAACTCGACTACCAGACAGGCAATCCTTGGATCCTGTGACTCCCGTGCGAACCCACGGTGCTCCTTGAAAATTGAATGCTCATGTGAACTCCATGAAGCGTAATTCGCGCGCTACGTGGTCATCCTTGGCCGCGGACCGATCTCTTGGCCACACTCTGTGGCTGGGAGGCTTGGAGGGGGAATATTCCCCCTCCCTTTGTTGAGCGGCTGCCGACATGAACGCGAACGCTGAGCGCTACAACCTTGGAGGGGGAATATTCCCCCTCCCTTTGTTGAGCGCCCGCCGACGCCCTCATGTTCGTCTGGCCCGACGTCTCTTGGAGGGGGAATATTCCCCCTCCCTTTGTTGAGCGCGCCGCGTCACCACCAGCGTCTCAGCCTGGAACCGACTTGGAGGGGGAATATTCCCCCTCCCTTTGTTGAGCGGGCGACGACGACATCGAGACGTGGCAGGCGGGCCACGGCCTTGGAGGGGGAATATTCCCCCTCCCTTTGTTGAGCGTGCAAGCGCGCTGCTTCCCGCATCTCGTCCACGTGGAGGCTTGGAGGGGGAATATTCCCCCTCCCTTTGTTGAGCGCCCACCGCCGCCGCCGGCGGCCGAGCCATCGCCTGCCACTTGGAGGGGGAATATTCCCCCTCCCTTTGTTGAGCGCAGTCGACCGGCAGCACACGCATGCTGCCGGTGTAGACTTGGAGGGGGAATATTCCCCCTCCCTTTGTTGAGCGGTCATGAGTGCGCCGAAGCGTGACCGCGTGGCTGAGACTTGGAGGGGGAATATTCCCCCTCCCTTTGTTGAGCGACGGTCGCCCCGTACATCGACTGCACTGCGGCGGCGCTTGGAGGGGGAATATTCCCCCTCCCTTTGTTGAGCGCGCGTCCGCTGGCGCGATGGCGTGCCGCGATGCTGCACCTTGGAGGGGGAATATTCCCCCTCCCTTTGTTGAGCGCGCCGCGTCACCACCAGCGTCTCAGCCTGGAACCGAGCTTGGAGGGGGAATATTCCCCCTCCCTTTGTTGAGCGCGGCCAGACCAGGACATCGGCACCCTCAGCGACGACTTGGAGGGGGAATATTCCCCCTCCCTTTGTTGAGCGCCCGTCGTGTCGAGCATCTTCGACCCCAACGCCGGCCTTGGAGGGGGAATATTCCCCCTCCCTTTGTTGAGCGCACCGGGCCGGTTTCGATGTCGTCGGCGTGGACCGGATCTTGGAGGGGGAATATTCCCCCTCCCTTTGTTGAGCGTTCCCGACCACGCGGGTGCTGCGCAAGTGGCGGTACGGGCTTGGAGGGGGAATATTCCCCCTCCCTTTGTTGAGCGGTCGATGCCGCTGATGTCGAAGCTGCGGATCGAGCCTTGGAGGGGGAATATTCCCCCTCCCTTTGTTGAGCGAACGCGCTGTGTGTGCGTGAAGGGCCGATCATCAGGCACTTGGAGGGGGAATATTCCCCCTCCCTTTGTTGAGCGGCCGGTTCCGGTTGCACAAGATCACCGAGCACGGAGACTTGGAGGGGGAATATTCCCCCTCCCTTTGTTGAGCGAGGGTAGCCAGTTCCGCTTCGACCTCAGCCACCAGCGCTTGGAGGGGGAATATTCCCCCTCCCTTTGTTGAGCGCCGGCAGCGTCTCTGCCGCCGTCATCGAAGCAGTAGTCCACTTGGAGGGGGAATATTCCCCCTCCCTTTGTTGAGCGAGGCAGAGAACGAACGGCTGCGCCGCGAGAACTACCTGCCTTGGAGGGGGAATATTCCCCCTCCCTTTGTTGAGCGGAGGTGCTCGGCAAGGACCCCGTCACCGGGCGGCCGGAGCTTGGAGGGGGAATATTCCCCCTCCCTTTGTTGAGCGGCGCACAACCAACCGCCGTCACGCTCAGCAATGTCGGGACTTGGAGGGGGAATATTCCCCCTCCCTTTGTTGAGCGTTCATCACGGGCTGATCATGGCTTCCCAGGACTTTGCTTGGAGGGGGAATATTCCCCCTCCCTTTGTTGAGCGCTCGATCAGGGGCAGCAGCGCAACGCTTGCAGTCTTCTGCTTGGAGGGGGAATATTCCCCCTCCCTTTGTTGAGCGCGGTCGGGCGCGTAGTTGCCTAGCCCGTCGTCGGTGATCTTGGAGGGGGAATATTCCCCCTCCCTTTGTTGAGCGTCCGATGCGGTCGAAGGCGCATCTAGACGAAGCCCTTGGAGGGGGAATATTCCCCCTCCCTTTGTTGAGCGTTCCTCGACAGTGCCACTGCCGAACTGACCATGCTGGTCTTGGAGGGGGAATATTCCGGCGCTTCGCGTTTGCGCGTGGAGTAGCTCGGTGAGGGTCCCGGCTCGATAGGGAGGGATCCCCCAGAATCGGAGGTGTCTTGTTGCCCCGATTCGGGAGGATCCCTGTGGCTGTTGACCTTACGCGTGCGTTGTCGT
>JAPOPC010000039.1 GCA_026713105.1 Acidimicrobiaceae bacterium | reverse complement strand
GGTGCCGCAGGCCTCGCGGTATCCCTCCAGCGGGTAGCGCGACATCGACGCGCCGAGGAACACCAGGTCGTCGAGGGTGGGCAGGCGGCGCTTGGCCCCCCATCCCCGGATGCGGTAGATGCCGGTGTTGGCCGCCCGGCGAATCTCGGCGATCACGTTGCGGTCGAAGGTGTAGGACTCGCGCAGGTGCCAGTAGTCGGGATCTGACGTCGCGAGGGGATCGACGTCACCGTTGGGTGTTGCAGTCATCAGGCGGCGGCCTCCCCGGCCGCTTGGGCAGCGTCGACGTCGTCGATCGTGAAGTTGTAGAGGCGCCGAGCCGACCCGTAGCGGCGGAATTCGCTGGGGACAGCGCCGCCGGCCGCGTCAGCAGCAGCGGCCAGCAGAGCACCCAGCGTGTCGAGGTGTTCGGGCCGCATCTCCTTCTCGACGCAGTCGGCGCCCAGCGATTCCACGTCGCCCCGGACGAAGATCTGCGCCTCGTAGATGGAGTCGCCCAGGTCGGCAGCAGCGTCGCCGCAGACCACCAGGTTCCCCGCCTGGGCCATGAACGCGCTCATGTGTCCGACGTTGCCGCCCACCACGATGTCGACGCCCTTCATGGAGATGCCGCACCGGGCACCGGCGTTTCCGCCCACCACCAGCAGGCCGCCGCAACCGGTCGCACCCGCCGACATCGTGGCGTTGCCGGTGATGTGCACCGTCCCCGACATGATGTTCTCGGCCAGGCCGGTGCTGGCATTGCCTTCCACCCGCACCCGGCCCTGCTGATGCATGCCGGCGCAGTAGTAGCCCACCGATCCGCGCACCACCACCTCGATGTCGGTGGTGATCCCGCAGGCCACCGCATGCGCGCCGCGCGGGTTGATCACCTCGAACGACTCGCCGTCCGCGGCGTCGTGCAGTGTCTGATTGAGCTCTCGCTTGGTCACCTCGGCCAGGTCGAAGACGCGAGCGGTTTCGCTCATGCCGCATGATCCTTCACGCGGCCAGGCTCCAGGAATAGATGCGGGCCGGCTCGGGTTCCCACACTTCAGCGTCGGTTGCGCCCGGCAGGCGGGCGATGGCCCGGTATTCCGACGACATCGCTACCCAATCGTCGGTCTCGGCCACCACTGCCGGCTTGCAGGCGATGGGATCGCGCAGGATGGCGAACCCGTCGGCCACGCCGATGGCGAAGGTGTAGAAGCCGTCCAGGTCGTTCAGCGCACCCTCGAGCGCTTCGGAGATGGCGTCGCCCGAGCGCATCCGCCACGACAGGTAGCCAGCGGCAACCTCGGAGTCGTTCTCGGTCTGGAACGATTCGTCGTGGGCCTCCAGGAAACGCCGTAGCCGGTTGTGGTTGGACAGCGATCCGTTGTGCACCAAGCAGGTGTCGGCGCCGGTGGCGAAGGGGTGCGAACCGGCGGTGGTGATCGCCGATTCGGTGGCCATGCGGGTGTGGGCCAGAGCGTGCGTGCCAGTGCGCGACGCCAAGTCGTAGCGCTCGGCCACCTGGTCGGGATACCCCACCGCCTTGTACAGCTCGATCTGGTTGCCGTAGGCCAGCACGGTCGCGCCAGCCACGTTGTCGATGAGCCACTGGCGGGCGACCCGGCCGTCGCCGTGGGTGGAGAACAGCGCATGGTCGTGCACCGAACGCACCGACACCTCCGCGCCCAGGGTCCGCTCCAGGGCCTCAGCGACTGGTTCCCAATCCACAGCCAACCCCTCGGCCAGCACGGTGATGCGAGTTTGGCCCGGCGTGCCGGCGTCGTACACGGCGAATCCGGCGCTGTCGGGGCCGCGGTCCCCCATCTCGGCCAGCATCAATTCGGTCAGCCGGCCCAGCTCGTGACGGTGAGCATCGGTCTTGCAGAACAGGCCCACGATCCCGCACATGACGCACCCCCCGGCTCGACAATCCCCGCATCCGTCTGTCCAGCCTCCCGCACCGTAGCGCCCCGCCCCGCGTTTTCTGTCCAGAACCTTGACTACTGTCGGCGCGGGGAATGCCCGGTGTCGGCACGGCCGGCCAGGCCATGAGCGCCGAGCGACGATGCAAGGGGAGTGCCATGAGCGACAGCGCTGATGCACTGGACGAGATCCGAAGCCGGGCCGAGGCCGACGGTGTGGAGTTCATCTACGCCATGTTCGTGGAGATGCACGGAAAACCGTGCGCCAAGCTGGTGCCGGTCAGCGCCCTTGAGGGCCTCATGGCCGACGGGGCCGGCTTTGCGGGTTTCGCCGCTGGCCCGATGGGTCAGGATCCCTCCAGCCCCGACATCTTGGCGCTGCCCGACCCAGCCTCATACACGCAGCTGCCATGGCAGCCCAACGTGGCCGCGATGCAGTGCGATCCGACCGTCGAGGGCGAGCTGTGGCCCTATGCGCCGCGTGTGATCCTGCGCCGGGCGCTGGAAGCTGCGGCCGAGCGCAACCTCGTGCTCAAGTGCGGCGTGGAGGCCGAGTACTCACTGGTGGTGCGCAACGAGGACGGCTCGCTCTCGGTGGCTGACGACCGCGACAACATGACGCTGCCGTGCTACGACGCCAAGGGCCTCACCCGGATGCTGCCGCACCTCACTGCGGTGTCGAAGAATCTCGACGCCATGGGATGGGGCAACTACGCGAACGACCACGAGGATGCGAACGGCCAGTACGAGCAGAACTGGCTGTACTCCGACGCGCTCACCACCGCCGACCGGCTGATCCTGTTCCGGCTGATGGTGCACACCTTGGCCCAGCGCGACGGCCGCTACGCCACGTTCATGCCCAAGCCGTTCGCGGACAAGACCGGCAACGGGCTACACACCCACCTCAGCTTGTGGACCGCCGACACCGACGAGCCGCTATTCATCGGCGGCAGCGGCGGCGGTCCCGACACCAAGGGGCTGGGCCTGAGCGACCTCGCCTACAAGTTCGTGGGCGGGCTCATCCGCCACGCCCGCTCGCTGGTGGCGGTGGTCTGCCCGATCGTCAATTCCTACAAGCGCATGGGAGTGGGTGCACCCACGTCGGGCGCCACCTGGGCGCCGGCGTACGCGGTCTACGGCGGCAACAACCGCACCCAGATGATTCGCGTTCCCGAACCCGATCGGATCGAGGTCCGCCTCGGCGACGGGGCCGCCAACCCGTACCTCATGTTCGCGGCCTACCTGGCCTGCGGGCTCGACGGCATCGACAATGACATCGATCCCGGTGAGCCCAACACCGACAACCTGCACGCCATGTCCGCCGAAGAGGTGGCGGCGAAGGGGATCGCGGTGCTGCCGCCCACGCTGCTGCACGCGGCCGACGAGCTTGCATCCTGCAGCGTTCTCGGCGACGGCCTCGGTGAGACTGCCGAGGGTCCCTACCGCGACTACTTCGCGAAGGTGAAGCGAGATGAGTTCCTGGCCCATCACAGCGTGGTCACCGCCGGCGAGGTCGATCAATACCTCACGCTGTTCTGAAAAGATGAGCCCATGAGCGCATCGGATTCGGCACAAGCGAGGGCCGCAGCGCGGGCAGCAGCGGTCGCGGACGCGATGGACGACATCGCCAAGATCGACGCGCATGGCAGTTCCCATGGCGGCATCGACCGGGCAGGCATCGCACGCATCAAGGAACGGCTGCTCGAGCTGGCCACCCACACCGAACTGTTCCCGTCGGAAGACTTCCCGCCTCCTGACGGCGAGCGCGGCTCGTTCAACTACCGGCTCGCCCAAAACGACGACGACACGCTCGCGCTGTATGTCCAGAGCGTCAGCACCGGCACGTCCGCACCGCCGCACGAGCACAAGACGTGGGCGGTCATCGTGGGTATGCGAGGCCAGGAGCTGAACCGTTTCTACGACTGCTGCGCCGGTGAGGGCGAACCGCATGTCGAGCGTGAAGAGATGGTCGAGCGCGGCACCGGCGTTGCCATGCTCGGCCACGACATCCACTCCATCCACATCGAAGGCGCATCGACCAACTTCCACTGCTACGGGCTGGCCATGGAGGCGATGGCAGGCCGCCGCTATTGGAACGCCGACGAAGGTGAATGGCGGGTCTTTGCCGACACCGCCAGCGTCGTCGAGGCCCGCCCGGGCCACCCCTCAACGGCCGTTGCCTGAGCAGACCCTCGAGCTGCCCTCGGCACCCATTTGGAGAGATTGATGGCTGACGTACGCGCCATTTCGGCCAGCGAACTGATGGCATCGCACCGCCGCCTGCTGCGCGGCGACGGCACTGAGCTGGCGCTGGTGGACGCCCGCGAGCCCACCGAGTTCACGCGGCGGCATCTGCTGTATGCCGCGAACCTGCCACTGAGCCATGTCGGGCTTGAAGTGACGGCGCGCATTCCCCGGCTCAGCGCGCCGGTGGTGGTGTGCGATGCCGGTGGGGGAGAGGCCGCGGCGGTGGCGCTCGAGCTCACCGTGCTCGGCTACACCGACACAACGGTGCTCGACGGCGGCATCGACGCGTGGGCGGCCGCGGGTGGCGAGCTGTACTCGGGCATCAATGTCCCGTCCAAGCTGTTCGGCGAGCTGGTCGAGGCGCACTTCGGCACGCCGCATGTCTCTGCAACAGAGCTGGCGGGCTGGCTGGATGATGGGCGGGACTTGGTGGTGGTGGACTCGCGGACTCGTCGGGAGTTCAACCGCATGAGCATCCCGACAGGCCGGTCGTGCCCCGGTGGCGAGCTGGTGCGCCGGGTGCATGACCTGATCGGTGAGGGCACCACGGTGGTCGTGAACTGTGCCGGGCGGACCCGCAGCATCATGGGTGCGCAGTCGCTGCGCTCGGCTGGGCTGGAGCGAGTCGTCGCTCTGAAGGACGGCACGATGGGCTGGGAGCTGGCCGGGCTGCAGCTGGAACACGGCCGCGACGAGCAGGTGCCCGAACCGGGTGCTGATGGTCGCCAGCAGGCACTCGCTGCGGCGGCGGCGGTGGCCGAGCGGTGCGGGGTTCGCACGATTGACCGAGGCCAAATGTCGGCATGGCTCGCGGAGAGCGACCGCACGACATATGTCATGGATGTGCGCACCCCAGAAAGATTCGCGGCCGGGCACTTGCCGGGAGCGACCGGTGCTCCCGGCGGCCAGTTGGTGCAGGCCACCGACGAGTACCTCGTGACCCGGGGAGCCAGGGTGGTGCTGGCTGACCACGACTGCGTCGGTGCCACCATGACCGCGTCGTGGCTGATCCAGATGGGCTGGGATGCCTGTGTGCTCGAGCCCGACTGGGCTGGCGAGCCAGGGCTGGTCACAGGCGGCAACGACGCCGCCGAGGCCGCACTGCGCTCACGTCAGCCACCGCTTCCCTACGACCCCGAAGACGCCGAGGTGGCCCGGGCCGCGATGCAGGGCTACTTGGACTGGGAGATAGCGCTGCCTGACCAGTACGCCCGAGACAACCTCGTCGAATTCCGTTTCTGTTAGCGGTTACAGGTCGGCGAAGCGCTCGATCGTCTCGGCCCAGGCGCTGGCGTCGTCGGGCGTGGAGATGACGGTGTTCAGTCCGGCCATCGGCGACACCGGCACTGCGATCCGGCTCACGCCGCGGCGGGCCAGCTCGGGAATTTCCTCGATGTCGGCGGGCAGCTGCACAGTGATCTCCAGCGCATCGGGGTCTCGCCCGCCCTCCGCAGCCGTCTGTCGAGCCAGATCGATGAGATCCCACGGCGCACCGCGAGCGGGGAAGTAGCCGTCGCCGAGCCGTCCCGCTCGCCGTGCAGCCACCCTTGAATCGCCGCCCACGATGATCGGCACCGAACCGTTCACCGGCTGCGGCCGGCAGTACGCGGCATCGAAATTCACAAACTCACCATGGAAGGTGGGTCGGTCGGCCGACCACAGTTCCCGCATGGCCGCCACGTACTCGTCGGTGCGGCGCCCGCGATCGTCGAAGTGATCGCCGACCCCGATCGCCTCGAATTCTTCGCGCATCCAGCCCACGCCGATGCCCAGCAGCACCCGACCGCCGGACATGTGGTCGAGTGTGGCGATCTGCTTCGCGCACACCACGGGACTGTGCTGGGGCACAATCAGGATGCCGGTGCCGAAGTTGATGGTGGAGGTCACACCGGCCATGTAGGCCATCCACATCAGCGGATCGGGCAGCAGCAGATCCTCGACGCCGCCGGCCATCTTGCCGTCGGGGCTGTAGGGGTACTGCGACTCGTAGCCCGACGGGATGACGGTGTGCTCGACCGTCCACGCCGATTCGAATCCGGCGGCTTCGCCGGCCTGCACAAGCTCGGCGGCGAGCGCCGTATCCATGGCGAACTTGCCGGTGTTGCAATACCTCAGTGCGAATTTCATGTTCGAAGTCCCCTTGCCTTGCGCCGATGGCGGCTCGCAGTTTCGCATGCCGCCCTGTTTGGGGGCGGGTCTGAGCCAATACCGTGCCCTCACCCGTCTTCCAGCCCTCGCCTCGGAGCACCCATGCCGTTCTTGCCACACGTCTCGGACATCTTCGACCCGTCGCGCTGGGACGCCGTCAACGGGTTCGATCTCACCGACATCACGTACCACCGCAGTACCGAGCACGGAACCGTTCGCATCGCGTTTGACCGGCCCGATGTGCGCAACGCCTTCCGGCCGCACACCGTCGACGAGCTGTACCGGGCGCTGGACCACGCCCGCATGACGCCCGATGTCGGCTGCATCCTGCTCACCGGCAACGGGCCGGCACCCGCGGACGGCGGCTGGGCGTTCTGCTCGGGAGGTGACCAGCGCATCCGGGGCCGTGACGGCTACCGCTACGCGGACGGCGAGACCGCCGCCGAGATCGACCCGGCCCGTACCGGGCGCCTGCACATCCTGGAGTGCCAGCGGCTGATCCGGATGATGCCCAAGGTGGTCATCTGCGTGGCGAGCGGCTGGGCTGCTGGCGGCGGGCACAGCCTGCACGTCGTGTGCGATCTCACCATTGCCTCCCAAGAGCATGCCCGCTTCCGCCAGACCGACACCAACGTGGCCAGCTTCGACGGCGGCTTCGGCTCGGCCTACCTGTCGCGCCAGATCGGCCAGAAGAAGGCCCGCGAGATCTTCTTCCTCGGCCGCACCTACACCGCCCAGGAGCGGTTCGATATGGGTGACGTGAACGCCGTGGTGCCCCACGCCGAATTGGAATCGGTCGCGCTGGAGTGGGCGGCAGAGATCGTGTCCCGCTCACCGACGGCGCAGCGCATGGCCAAGTTCGCGTTCAACCTCATCGACGATGGCCTGGTCGGCCAGCAGGTGTTCGCGGGGGAGGCCACCCGACTGGCATACGGCACCGACGAAGCCGCCGAAGGGCGCGACGCATTCCTCGAAAAGCGAGACCCGGAATTCGAGCAATTCCCCTGGCACTTCTGAATTCCGGGCTTGCTCCCGAGAACTCCTCAGGCAGGGCGAAGGCGCTGCATGAGCGTCACGTCGAGCCATCGCCCGAACTTGCGGCCCACCTCTCGCTCCACCCCGACGAGCTCGAAACCGTGCTTGGAGTGCAGAGCCACCGAAGCGGCGCCGGCATCTGCGATACGAGCGAAGACTGCGTGAAAGCCGTGCCCATCGGCCAGCGCCACCAAGTCGCCGAGCAGCAGGCTGCCAACGCCGCGACCGTGGTGATCGCGGTGGACATAGACGGAGTCTTCGACGCTGGTCGAGTACGCCGGCCGGGTGCGGTATGGCGACAGGCACGCCCAGCCCAGCACTTCGCCGTCTCCGTCGGGCACCGCCACGATGCAGGGGTAGGCACCTGAGTGGTCCCGCATCCAGGCCGCTTGCTCCGCGGCCGTGCGGGCCACCATGTCGAACGTCGCGGTGCCTTCGGTGACCTCACGGTTGTAGATCTCCACGATGGCATCAGCATCGGCCATCGTAGCCAGCCGGGTCCGCATGGCAGCGAAGCTATCGGGGGTCCACAGATACACTCCGGACCCCACATAGGTCGGTGCAGACCGCTTCCGATGTGCGCCGATTTTGCCCCGTTAGCTCAGTAGGTAGAGCACAGCCATGGTAAGGCTGGTGTCGCCGGTTCGATTCCGGCACGGGGCTCGCCGAGCGAGGTCCTGGCGGGGAGCACGATCGGCGGTACCAGTAGGCTCGGCGAGCACACTTTGGCGGGATAGCTCAGTTGGTCAGAGCGCACGGCAGCGGCGGCCGCTTGCGGTCGCCGCCGGTAGCGCAGCATCGTGAGGTCCTGGCGGGGAGCGCGATTGGTGGTGCCAGTAGGCTCGGCGTGCACATTTTGGCGGGATAGCTCAGTTGGTCAGAGCGCACGGCTCATAATCGTGAGGTCCTGGGTTCGAGTCCCAGTCCCGCTACCAGATCGCTCTGGACGCGACCCAGATTGCTGCCGGTAGCCTGTTGCGGCGGACATTCGCCAAGAAAGCCCGCACTAAGTGTCACCCGTGCATCGCACGCGATGCGCCGACGCTCAGGGCAGTAGCTCAATTTGGTAGAGCACCGGTCTCCAAAACCGGCGGTTGCGGGTTCAAGTCCCTCCTGCCCTGCGCTTCCGCCAAGATTGGACCGTCAGCCGGGCGGATCGACCATGCCCAAGCCCCCAGTCAAGTCACTGAGAAAACAAATCCCTGAGAGATAGAGGGTCGGAGACTTCCCCGATGGCCATGAACCGACGGACACGCCGTCACCTGCAGCGTCAGGGCGAGATGGGAGCTGATGGCGCGCCCGCGGGGAGGCGCGAACGGCGTCAGGCGGCGTCGGCGTCGCCCACTTCGGAGCGAGCTGGACCGGCCCAGTTCGTCGGCGAAGTACGTTCCGAGCTCAAGAAGGTGATCTGGCCGACTCGCGCCGAGATCGTCAACTACTCGATCGTCGTGTTCATCACCATCGTGATCCTGACGGCGATGATCGCCGGATTCGACTGGATTCTGGGCGAGGGCGTCCTCCGCCTCTTCGACGTGAACTGACGAACTGCAGAACTGGCCAACATGAGTGACGTGACCGAGACACCCGCAGAACCCGAGACTGATCCAATGGCGACCGCACGCCGGTTGCTGAGTTCTCAGACGGCAACCACGCTGATGGGTCCGGGCGCCGAGGCGGCCGAATCCGCTGCGGGCGCAGATGCCGCCGACGTTCCCGCCGACGAGGGCGGATTCGTCGACGTGCTCAGCGAGGATGAGCTGCTCGCCACCGAAGAGCCTGAGGCCAAGCGGGTCTCGCCCTACGACCGACCAGGCCGCTGGTTCGTCGTGCACACGCAGTCGGGCTACGAGAAGAAGGTCAAGCAGAACCTCGAAGCCCGCATCGGCACGTTCGACATGGAGGAGCAGATTCTCGAAGTCGCGATCCCGATGGAAGACGTCATCGAGTTCAAGGCCGGCCGCAAGGTCGTCGCCAAGAAAAAGGTCTTCCCCGGCTACCTGTTGATCCGTTGCCGTCCCAGCGACGAGGCCCACCACATGATCCGCAGCACGCCCGGGGTCACGGGGTACGCGGGTCCCGGCGGCAAGCCGTCGCCCCTGCGCCGCAGGGAGGTGGAGTCGTTTCTCGCCGAGCCCGACGACGGACCCGAGATGCCGCGCCGTACCAAGCCTTCAATGATCTTCGAGATCGACGAGGGCGTGCGCATCAAGGAAGGACCGTTCTCTGACTTCCAGGGTCAGGTCATCGAGATCAACGAGGAGCAGCTGAAGGTGAAGGTGCTGGTGAACATCTTCGGCCGTGAGACTCCCGTCGAGCTCGACTTCGTCCAAGTCGCAAAGATCTGAGCCCCTGCGAGGGCAATTCCACTCAGACCCGAGCCCCTGCGAGGGCAATTCCACAAGGAGCACCTGATGGCAGACAACCCGGCAAGACCCGCGGCAGGCCGCAAGCGGGTCGCAGCGGTTGTGAAGATCCAGATCCCCGCCGGGCAGGCATCGCCGGCGCCGCCGGTCGGCACGGCGCTCGGCCCGCACGGCGTGGCGATCATGGACTTCTGCAAGGAGTACAACGCCAAGACGGAGAGCCAGCGAGGCACGATTGTGCCCGCGGAGATCACCATCTTCGAAGATCGCTCCTTCACGTTCATCACCAAGACGCCTCCGACCTCGGTGCTGCTCCGCCAGGCGGCGGGGCTCGAGAAGGCCGCCGAGAATCCCGGCCGCGAGACCGTGGCTCACATCACCCAGGCACAGGTGGCCGAGATCGCCACCACCAAGATGCCCGACCTCAACGCTCGAGATCTCGAGGGCGCCAAGCTGCAGGTCATCGGCACGGCGCGGTCGATGGGCATCGAAGTCGCCGGCTGAGTAGCGGCGCAGCAGAGGAGCACAGAGATGTCAGGCAAGAAATACGCCGAGGCGACCCGACGGTACGACCGGCAGATGATGCACGAGCCCTCCCAGGCGATCGACATGGTGCGCACGCTTGCACCAGCGAAGTTCGATGAGACCGTCGACCTGTCGGTGCGGCTCGGCGTGGACCCGCGCAAGGCCGACCAGATGGTGCGCGGCACCGTCGCGTTGCCTTCGGGAACGGGCGGAGACGTGCGTGTCGCGGTGTTCGCGCAGGGCGACGCCGCAGCAGAAGCCTCCGAAGCAGGTGCCGATGTCGTGGGCGGCGCCGACCTGGCCGAGCGTGTGGAGGGCGGCTTCACCGACTTCGACGTGGCGATCGCGACGCCGGACATGATGGGCGTGGTCGGCCGGCTGGGCAAGGTGTTGGGCCCACGTGGCCTCATGCCGAATCCCAAATCCGGCACGGTCACGCCCGATGTCAGCAAGGCCGTCGGCGAGTTCAAGGGCGGCAAGATCGAGTACCGCACGGATCGGTACGGCAACGTGCACTTGGCGATCGGCAAGGTGAGCTTCTCTGCTGAGGACTTGAGCGCCAATCTCGAAGCGGTCATGGACGAACTCGCGCGGGCAAGGCCGGCCAGTGCCAAGGGTCGCTACGTCCGCAAGATGGTTGTCTCGTCCACCATGGGCCCGGGCATCCACATCGACCCCACCACCTTCAACTAGCGGCGCACCGGCGGATCTTCCGGCAGTTGAATCGCCGGGCGCGGCCGGTAGCGTTTGCCGCTCGACAACTTGCTCGCCGTAGAAATCCGGTGGCTTCGGCCTGAAACCGGCCCTGTCTGAACCACGTTCAGGGGTTCGCCCGCCTCGGGTGAGCCATAGGGGTCGGGCCCGATGAGGCGGACTGTCTTCCTGTGCGCGTCAGCGTCGGGGTGCGGTTCTGTCTGATCTGCGGACCGGTGCCCAATCTGGGACCGGGAGCGATCCCACCGCCCGACAACATCACATGCCGCGGTCTCCCGCAGCATCCCGCAACACCGGAGGTCCCCACAGTGGCGACAGCAACAACCGCTGACGAGCGGGCGCCACGGGCCGACAAGGTCGCCGTGGTGGACGAAGTCCGCGAGCGATACAACGATGCCGAGGCGGTGCTGTTCACCGAATACCGGGGGCTGGATGTCACCGAGATGGCTGACCTGCGGGGCCGCCTCATCGATGCGGACTGCCGCTACAAGATCTACAAGAACACCCTGGTTCGCCTTGCGCTGTCCGACGATGCGCCGGCCGGGACGCTCGATCTGCTCGGGGGGCCCACAGCGCTCGCCTTCTGTGGCAAGGATCCATCGGCGGCCGCGAAGGCCCTGCGTACGTTCGCAACGGAGCACGAAGCGCTGATCATCAAGGGCGGCGTGCTGGCGGGCACCCTGCTGAGCGACGCCCAAGTTCGCGACCTCGCCGACCTGCCGTCTCACGATGAGCTGATGGCGCAGATACTCGGTGCATTGGCGGCGCCGTTGAGTTCGCTGGCATCGATGATGAACAACTTGATCGGCGAGATGTCCGGTCTTGTCCAAGCCTTGATCGACAAAACCCCCGACAGCCCGCCGACCCCAGCCGAAATAGATCAGGCCGAAACAGACCCAGCCGAATCAAACCCAGCCGAATCAAATACGGAGAACAACCAATGAGCACGTCCACCGAAGAGATCCTCGACGCCATCGGCAATATGACGGTGCTCGAACTCGTCGAGCTGAAGAAAGCGTTCGAAGAGCGCTTCGATGTCACCGCCGCGGCGGCCGCCCCGATGATGGTGGCAGCGGGTGCCGCAGGGGCAGACGCCGCCGGCGAAGCTGCCGAGGAGGCCGCCGACGAGGTCACCGTCACGCTGACCGCCATCGGCGACAAGAAGGTCCAGGTCATCAAGGAGGTGCGCTCGCTCACGAGCTTGGGTCTCAAGGAGGCCAAGGATCTCGTGGAGGCCGCTCCGAAGGCCGTGCTCGAAGGCGTGCCGAAGGTAGACGCCGACAAGGCCAAGGAAGCCCTCGAGGCCGTCGGCGCCACCGTCGAGCTGTCCTGAACGGCTGCCCCGGAGCGTTGCTTCGAGCCGCGGTTGTGGCGCCCAGCGTTGCTGGGTAGCGTTGCCAAGGCCGTGGCTCAGGTGGCCTCCCCATTCGCGCACCCATCAGTCCCCAGCATCGAAGCCCAACGTTGGGCTCCCTGTTTGCTGCGGACGCCTGCGACTGCGCGCGTATCCGCCCCCTCGTTGCCTGCCGTGGGCAGTCGCCCGCGACCCATCCCGCACAATTGAAGCGCTAGGAGAGTCCGTTGTCGTCTCGTGTCGGCCGCGAACGCTATTCGTTCGGCAACCTCGACGAAGTCCTGGAACTCCCGGACCTCGTGTCTATTCAAAAGGATTCCTTCCAGCGATTCCTTGACGTGGGTCTTGCTGAGACCTTCGCCGATATCAGTCCCATCAGCGATTTCGGCGGGCACCTGCAACTCGTCTTCTCGTTCGATCCTCACGATGAGGATCTTCGCCCGCCGCCCAAGTTCTCCGTGGAGGAGTGCAAGGAACGCGATATGACCTACTCGGCGCCGATCTTCGTGCGCGCCGAGTTCAAGAACGCCCATACCGGTGAGGTCAAGGCCCAGACCGTGTTCATGGGCGACTTCCCGATGATGACCCCCAAGGGCACCTTCATCATCAACGGCACGGAGCGGGTGGTGGTGAGCCAGCTCGTTCGCTCGCCCGGCGTCATCTTCCAGCCCGGTGAGCGCTACCGGCTGCGCAACATGTCGAAGCACCAGCTGGTGACGGCGACGATTCACCCCTACCGGGGCGAGTGGATCGAGTTCGACGTCGAGCACAAGCCGGGCAAAGACCCCACCGCCGGCAGCCGGGTGGCGCGCAAGCGCCGCCTCAGCATCTTCTCGCTGCTGCGGGCCCTGGGCTACGGCGAAGACCGCTACCCCGGCCTGCTCGAGCGTTTCGTCGAGCACTTCGACTTCCTTGAGCCGCAGTGGGAGAAAGACCGCCACGTCGCGCCGACACAGGAAGAGTCGGTCATCGAGTTGTACAAGCGGGTCCGACCCGGAGAGATGGCGACTGCCGACGCGGCGAACAACTACTTCCAGAACGCGTTCTTCGACGACCGTCGGTACTCGCTGTCCAAGGTCGGCCGCTACAAGCTGAATCGCAAGCTCGGGCCCGAGCTCGACCGCGTGTCCGAGCTGTTCGGCTTGGACTTCGTTGATCCCGATGACCCGCGGGCACTCGAGCATCCTGAGCTGATCCGTCCCGATCCCGACTCGACTGTGCTCACTCGCAGTGAAGTCCTGGCCACGGCGAGCTACTTGCTGCACTTGGCGAACGCCGAGCCTGGCTACCGGCTGGACGATCAGGATCACTTCGCCAACCGCCGCATCCGTTCCGTCGGCGAGCTCATCCAAAACCAGGTGCGCATCGGCCTCAGCCGCATGGAGCGGGTCGTGCGCGAGCGCATGACCACCCAGGACGTCGAGGCCATCACGCCGCAAACGCTGATCAACATCCGCCCGGTGGTGGCAGCCACCAAGGAGTTCTTCGGCACCAGCCAGCTCAGCCAGTTCATGGACCAGGTGAACCCGCTTTCGGGCCTCACCCACCGTCGGCGCCTCTCCGCGCTCGGTCCCGGCGGTCTGTCACGGGAACGTGCCGGCTTCGAGGTGCGCGACGTCCACTTCAGCCACTACGGCCGGATGTGCCCCATCGAAACGCCGGAGGGTCCGAATATCGGCCTGATCGGCGCCCTGGCCACCTTTGCCCGCGTCAACGAGTTCGGCTTCATCGAGTCGCCGTACCGGGTCATCCGCGACAGCAAGGCCACGACCGAAGTGCGGTATCTGACCGCTGACGAGGAAGAGGAGTTCGTCGTCGCACAGGCAAACGCGCCGCTCGAACCCGATGGGTCGTTCCGCAACCCCCGCGTGCTCGTGCGCAAGAGCCCCCAAGGCGCCAACCTGGAAGATCTGCGCTTGCAGATGGAGCGCGACACGTACTTTGCGGCCACCACCGAAATCAGCTACGTGCCGGCGGCCGAAGTCCAGCTCATGGACGTCTCGCCGAAGCAGATCGTGTCGGTGGCCACCGCGCTGATCCCCTTCCTCGAGCACGACGACGCCAACCGGGCGCTCATGGGCGCCAACATGCAGCGCCAGGCGGTGCCGCTGCTGCGGGCCGAGGCGCCCTACATCGGCACCGGCATCGAAGGCCTGGCCATGGCCGATGCTGCCGAAATGGTGCTTGCGGAGTTCGAAGACGACATGGGTGAGCGTCGAGGCATCGGCGGTGAGGTCATCGATGTCGCCGGCGACTATGTCGCCATTGCCGGAGACGACGGCAAGCGGCACGAGTTCCCGCTGCTCAAGTTCCGACGCTCGAACCAGGACACCTGCATCAATCAGAAGGCACTCGTGCGCGTCGGTGATCGCGTGGAGCCCCAGGCAGTGATCGCTGACGGGCCGTCCACCGATCACGGCGAGCTGGCACTGGGCAAGAACCTCCTCGTGGCCTACATGGCCTGGGAGGGCTACAACTACGAGGACGCCATCATTCTCTCCGAGCGCTTGGTGAAGGACGACGTGCTCACGTCGATCCACATCCACGAGTACGAGATTGACGCCCGCGATACCAAGCTGGGGCCCGAGGAGATCACCCGAGACATCCCCAACCTCGCCGACGACATCCTCGCCGACCTCGACGAGCAAGGCATCGTGCGCATCGGCGCCGAGGTCGAGCCGGGCGCGGTGCTGGTGGGCAAGGTCACCCCCAAGGGCGAGACCGAGCTCACCCCTGAGGAACGGCTCCTGCGTGCCATCTTCGGCGAGAAGGCCCGCGAGGTGCGCGACACCTCACTCAAGGTGCCCCACGGCGAGAACGGCGTCGTCACCGACATCCGGGTGTTCAGCCGCGACAGCGACGACGAGCTGCCGCCTGGCGTGAACCAGCTCGTGCGCGTCTACGTCGCCCAGAAGCGCAAGATCAGCGTCGGCGACAAGCTCGCCGGCCGTCACGGCAACAAGGGCGTGATCTCCAAGATCCTCCCCGTCGAGGACATGCCGCACTTGGCCGACGGAACGCCCGTCGACATCATCTTGAGCCCGCTGGGCATACCGAGCCGCATGAATGTCGGCCAGGTGCTCGAGGCACATCTGGGCTACGCGGCCCGCTGGGGCTGGAAAGCCACCGGCGAGAACGGCCATGCCGAGATGATCGGCAATGAGCCGGTCAGCAACACCGCCCGCAAGACCCGCCCCACTACTGAGCCGTCGGTGTTCATCGCGACGCCCGTGTTCGACGGCGCGCGCTGGGATGAGGTAGAAGCCGCTGGGCGGCACCCCACCATCCAGCAGACGCTCGAGAACCTGCGGCCCGAGTCGATTACCGGCGACCGCCTCATGACCCGCTCGGGCAAGACGGTGCTCTTCAACGGGCGGACCGGCGAGGCCTACGACGAGCCGATCATGGTCGGCTACAGCTACATATTGAAGCTGGCGCACCTCGTCGACGACAAGATCCACGCTCGCTCGACCGGGCCGTACTCGATGATCACCCAGCAGCCGCTGGGCGGCAAGGCGCAGTTCGGTGGCCAGCGCTTCGGCGAGATGGAAGTGTGGGCACTCGAGGCCTACGGGGCCGCCTACTGCTTGCAGGAGCTGCTCACCATCAAATCCGACGACGTGCTGGGTCGGGTCCGTGTCTACGAGGCGATCGTCAAGGGCGAGAACATTCCCGAGCCCGGCATCCCCGAGAGCTTCAAGGTGCTCATCAAGGAGATGCAGGCGCTGTGCCTGAACGTCGAGGTGATGTCCACAGCAGGACAGCAGATCGACATCCAGGGCCTCGACGAGGACGTCTTCCGTGCCGAGGAATCGCTGGGCATCGACATCAGTCGCCCTGAGCGCGGCACCGACGAGGAAGACGAGCTGCGTCGCCAGCGCATCTGAACAGCGCATGGCACCCAGCAGCCGCAACAGCACCCCAAGAACTGCCACGACACACACACAGAGCCGGACATAACTCATGATCGACGTCAACGACTTCTCTGACATCCGGATCGGCCTGGCGACCGCGGACGCCATCCGTACCTGGTCCAACGGCGAGGTCCGCAAGCCGGAGACCATCAACTACCGCACGCTCAAGCCCGAAAAGGACGGCTTGTTCTGCGAAAAGATCTTCGGTCCCACCAAGGACTGGGAATGCGGTTGCGGCAAGTACAAGCGCGTCCGGTTCAAGGGCATCATCTGCGAGCGCTGCGGGGTGGAGGTCACCCGCTCCAAGGTGCGGCGCGAGCGCATGGGCCACATCGAGCTGGCCGCGCCGGTGGTGCACATCTGGTACCTGCGCGGCACCCGGTCGTGGCTGGCGTACTTCTTGACCGGCCTCGATCCCCGCCAGGAGCTCAAGGCCAAGGCGCTCGAACGCGTCATCTACTTCGCCGCGAATCTCGTCACCAAGGTGGAGAGCGAGAAGCTGCACGCCGATCTGCCTCGGCTCGAGGCCGAGAAGGCCGAGGAGCTCGCCGTCATCGACGAGGAGCTCGCCGAGCGTCGGGTTGAGCGATTCGCTGAGCTCGAGAAGGAGCTCGCCGGGCTCGAGGCCGAGGACGCCAAGGAGCGCGAGCTGCGGTCGGCCCAGCGCGAGTCCGACAAGGATCTCGAGGCCATCGAAGAAGAAGCCAACGAAGAGAAGGACCTCGTCGAGCGTGCCTTCGCGGCGCTTCGCGACCTGCACGAGCGGATGATCATCGACGACGAGGATCTCTGGCGTGAGCTGGAGGATCGCTACGGCCAGTACTTCGAGGGCGGCATGGGCGCCGAGTCGATCGCGCAGCTCATGGCCAACATGGACTTCGACGTCGAGGAGGCTGAGCTGCGTGCCGCCATCGAGGCGTCTGACGGGCGCCGGCCGCTGTCGGCCCAGCGCAAGCAGAAGGCGATCAAGCGTCTCAAGATCCTGAGTGCGTTCAACCGGCGGGACGAGCACGGGCGCCGCATCAACGATCCGCGGGCGATGATTCTCGACGCCGTGCCGTGCATCCCGCCCGACCTGCGGCCGATGGTGCAGCTCGACGGCGGACGCTTCGCGACGTCGGATCTCAACGATCTGTACCGCCGGGTGATCAACCGCAACAACCGCCTCAAGCGCCTGCTCGACCTTCGGGCTCCCGAGATCATCGTCAACAACGAGAAGCGAATGCTGCAAGAAGCGGTGGATGCGCTCTTCGATAACGGCCGAAGGGGCCGTCCTGTGACAGGTCCCGGCAACCGGGCACTGAAATCGCTGTCGGACATGCTCAAGGGCAAGCAGGGGCGCTTCCGCCAGAACCTGCTCGGCAAGCGCGTGGACTACTCGGGTCGCTCCGTCATCGTCGCAGGACCCACGCTGCGCTTGCACCAGTGCGGGTTGCCCAAGCTGATGGCGCTTGAGCTGTTCAAGCCGTTCGTCATGAAGCGGCTGGTCGATTCCGAGATCGCGCAGAACATCAAGTCGGCCAAGCGGATGGTGGAGCGACGACGCGCGGATGTCTGGGACGTGCTCGAGGACGTCATCAAGGAGCACCCGGTGCTGCTGAACCGGGCGCCCACGCTGCACCGGCTGGGCATCCAGGCCTTCGAGCCGTTGCTCGTGGAGGGCAAGGCGATTCAGATCCACCCGCTCGTATGTGCCGCCTTCAACGCCGACTTTGACGGCGACCAGATGGCCGTGCACTTGCCGCTGTCCTCGGAGGCCCAAGCAGAAGCACGGGTGCTGATGCTGTCGGCCAACAACATCTTGAGCCCCGCCGACGGCCGTCCGATGACCGTGCCCAATCTGGACATGCTGATCGGCAGCTATTACCTCACCGAGTCGAGCGCCTCTGACGGCGACTCCGCCGATCCCGACGCTGACGTACCCATCTTCCGGCACCTGCACCAGATCGAGCGCTCGCTCGATCTCGACCAGCTCAAGCTGCATCAGCGCATCGAATGGCGCATCCCGCAGCTCAGCGATGGCAATGGCGGTTACGTGCCGACGACACCGGGCCGGGCGCTGTTCAACGCTGCGCTGCCGGACGACTTCGAGTACGTGAATCATCCCGTGCGCAAGGGCGACATGGGCCGCATCGTGCGCGCGCTGTCCGACAACTACGCCGCCAGCGACATTGCTGTCAGCCTCGACCATGTCAAGGACCTCTGCTACGCCTACGCCAGCCGCTCGGGTCTGACGATCTCCGTTGCCGACGTGAGCACGCCGCCCGACAAGGCGGAGATCCTCGAACGCCACGAAGGTGAGGCGGAGCGAGTCGAGACTCAGTTCCGGCGCGGCATCATCACCGACGGTGAGCGGCGCCAGAAAGAAGTGGAGATCTGGACCGACGCCACCGACGAGGTACGCCGCTCGCTCGAAGCCGAGATGGCCCGCACCACTTTCAATCCGATCGGCATGATGGTCGGCTCCGGTGCACGCGGGAACATGATGCAGGTGCGCCAGATTGCCGCCATCCGCGGACTGGTCGCCAACCCTCGCGGCGACATCATCCCGCGCCCCATCAAGTCGTCGTACCGGGAAGGCCTGGCGACGCTGGAGTACTTCATCTCGACGCCCGGCGCCCGCAAAGGTCTCGTCGACACGGCGCTGCGTACCGCCGACTCGGGCTACCTGACCCGCCGCCTCGTCGATGTGGCCCAGGAGCTCATCATCAACAGCGAGAACCCCTTCGAGCGTCCCGGTCCGGTGAACGGGCTGTGGATCGAGGACGTCTCCGCGGACAGCCCCGACAAGCGCACGCACCTCGATACGAGGCTGTTCAGCCGCTGCCTCGCGGCGGAGGTCACGCTCAGTGACGGCACCGTGCTCGAGGCCGGCAGGCTCGTCGGCGAGGACGAGCTGATCGCGCTGCGCGACGACCCTGAGGTGACGCGGGTTCGTGTGCTGTCCCCGCTCACCGACGACTCCGAATTCGGTGTGTCGGCAATGGCCTACGGCGGATCGCTCGCGACCGGCAAGCTCATCGAAGTCGGCGAGGCCGTCGGCGTCATTGCCGCCCAGTCCATCGGCGAGCCCGGCACGCAGCTGACCATGCGGACCTTCCATACCGGCGGTGTCATCGGCGGCGAGAACATCGCCGGCGGTCTGCCGCGCGTAGTGGAGCTGTTCGAAGCGCGCACGCCGCGCGGCAAGGCCGTTCTGGCTCGGCGATCCGGAGTGGTGCGCATCGGCGAGGACGACGGTCGGGGACGCCAGATCGACGTCATCGGCGATGACGGCTCCGAAGACACCTACACGGTCCCGTCCATGTCGCGGCTCGCGGTGATCGACGGGCAGGACATCCGCGCCGGTGATCCGCTCGTGGACGGTCCGCGCGACCCCAAGGAGCTCATCGAGATCCGCGGCGTGCGCGAGACCCAGCAGTACCTCGTCTCCGAGGTCCAGAGGGTGTATCGCGAGCAGGGTGTGTCGATCCACGACAAGCACATCGAGCTGATCATCCGCCAGATGACCCGCCGAGTGCTCGTGGGCGAGCAGGGCGATTCGCCGTTCCTGCCCGGCGAACAGGTCGACCAGCGGATCTACCGCGAAGCCAACCGCGAGCTGGTTGCCGAGAGCAGCCGGCCTGCTGAGGGCCGCCCGATCATCATGGGCATCACGAAGGCATCGCTCGCCACCGAGTCATGGCTGTCGGCTGCCTCCTTCCAGGAGACGACTCGCGTGCTGACCGAGGCTGCCATCGAGTCGCGCCGCGACGGTTTGAAGGGCCTCAAAGAGAACATCATCATCGGCAAGCTCATCCCTGCGGGCACCGGCCAGGACGTTTACCGCAACATCGAAACGATCGCCCCTGAGTACGAGCCGATGGAGTTCTGGTCGTCCGAAGACGCCCAAGACCCAGCCGCTTGGCTTGCCTCGATCGGCGGTGATCCGGAAGCGGACCCCGCAGGCCTCGACCCCAACGTGGCGCCGATCACCGACGCCGGCTGAGGTGCCGCTGCGCCCTGCGGCTCGCGCGACGCGAACGGTTGTCGTGCTGGGGCGCGCTGCCTAGCCTTCAAAGCCGGTTTCGGCGCGCCGCCGGTGGGGCATTGCGCAGATCTGCCGACTCCTGTTCATCAATCTGTCCCGCTGACAGCCCCGACTCACTGGGGTCCCCTACTCCCCGAGGTACTGGTGCCCACGATCCAGCAACTGGTCCGCAAGGGCCGAAAGTCCAAGCCGACGAAGGTGCGAACGCCTGCGTTGAAGGGCTCGCCCCAGCGGCGCGGGGTCTGCACACGCGTCTACACGCACACGCCGAAGAAGCCGAACTCCGCGCTGCGCAAGGTTGCCCGCGTGCGCCTCACCAGCGGCGTCGAGGTGACCGCCTACATTCCGGGTGAGGGCCACAACCTGCAAGAGCACAGCATCGTCCTGGTTCGTGGCGGGCGGGTCAAGGACCTTCCCGGTGTCCGTTACAAGATCATCCGTGGAGCGCTCGACGCCTCGGGCGTGAATGCCCGCCAGCAGGCACGCTCGCGCTACGGCGCCAAGCGGGAGTCCTGAGATGCCCCGCCGAGGCGCCGCGCCACGCCGCGACGTTGCTCCCGACCCGGTTTACGACTCCACGCTGGTCACCCAGTTCATCAACAAGGTGCTACGGCGCGGCAAGCGTTCGGTGGCCGAGCGCATCGTGTACCAGGCGATGGACGCCGTGGGAGAGCGAACCGGTGGCGAGCCGCTCGAGATCCTGAAGCGAGCGGTCGACAACACCCGACCGCAAGTCGAGGTGAAGAGCCGCCGGGTCGGCGGCGCCACCTACCAGGTGCCTGTCGAAGTGCGCCCCCGCCGCGCCACCGCGCTGGCGATCCGTTGGATCGTGGGCTTCGCCCGCGAACGCCGCGAGCGCACGATGTCTGAACGTCTCGCGAACGAGCTGATGGATGCCTCCAACGGCACCGGCTCGGCTGCCAAGCGGCGTGAAGACACGCACCGCATGGCAGAGGCCAACAAGGCCTTCGCCCACTACCGCTGGTAATCGATCACTGGTGAGCTGATCGGGATATCTGATCAATGGGACAACGCTGAAATGGCTCGAACGCAACCTCTCGATCGCGTCCGCAACATCGGGATCATGGCCCACATCGACGCGGGCAAGACCACGGTGACGGAGCGGATCCTGTACTACACCGGTGTCAACTACAAGATCGGCGAGGTCCACGACGGCGCCGCCACGATGGACTGGATGGAGCAGGAGCAGGAGCGGGGCATCACCATCACCTCCGCTGCCACCACCTGCCACTGGAACGACCACGTCATCAACATCATCGATACGCCAGGCCACGTTGACTTCACCGTCGAGGTGGAGCGCTCGCTGCGCGTGCTCGACGGCGCCGTCGCGGTATTCGACGGCGTTGCGGGCGTGGAACCGCAAACCGAGACCGTGTGGCGACAGGCCGACCGCTACGGCGTACCGCGGATGTGCTTCATCAACAAGCTCGATCGCACCGGTGCGTCCTTCTTCGGTTCGCTGGCGAGCATCGAGGAACGTCTGACGCCGAACACCGCCGTGCTGCAGTTGCCAATCGGGCTCGAGGCCGATTTTGAGGGTGTCGTCGACCTGGTCGAGATGAACGCAGTGGTGTGGAAGGGCGACGATCTGGGCGCCACCTACGACATCGTCGACATCCCTGCCGATCTCGCCGACCGAGCCGCCGAGTACCGCAGCATGCTGCTCGAGCGGCTCGCCGATGTCGACGAGGACATCATGATGGCCTACCTCGAAGGCGACGACGTCGATGCCGACACGATCCGGCGGGCAGTCAGGCGGGGCACGGTCGACGGCCAGATCGTGCCGGTGCTCACCGGCAGCGCCTTCAAGAACAAAGGGGTGCAACCGCTGCTCGACGCCGTGACGATGTACCTGCCGGCGCCGGTGGACATCCCTGCGATCACGGGTAGCTCCACCAACGGCAAGGAAGAGCTGGAGCGCAAGCCCAGCGACGATGAGCCGTTCTCGGCGCTGGCGTTCAAGATTATGACCGACCCTCACGTCGGCAAGCTGACCTACTTCCGGGTGTACAGCGGCCAGTTCGAGCGTGGCGGCCAGGTGCTCAACACCACGACGGGCAACCGCGAGCGCATCGGGCGCATCCTGCAGATGCACGCCAACAACCGCGAAGACCGTGAAGACATCGCGACCGGCGACATCGTCGCCGGCATCGGCCTCAAGAACACCCGCACCGGCGACACGCTGTGCGATTCGTCCAAGTCGATCGTGCTCGAGCAGCTCGACTTCCCCGACCCGGTCGTGCACGTCGCTGTCGAGCCCAAGTCCAAGGGCGACCAGGACAAGCTGGGCAGGGCGCTCACGGCCCTCAGCGAGGAAGATCCCACCTTCCAGGTCAAAACCGACGACGAGACCGGCCAGACCGTGATCTCGGGCATGGGCGAGCTGCACCTCGAAGTGCTGGTCGACCGCATGCTGCGCGAGTTCAAAGTGGACGCCTCGATCGGCAAGCCGCAGGTGGCCTACCGCGAGACGATCACGGCGCCGGTGAACAAGTTCGAGTACCGGCACATCAAGCAGACTGGCGGCTCGGGCCAGTACGCCGTGGTGGTCATCAATGTGCGCCCGTCGGAGCCCGGTGAGGGATACGTCTTCGAGGACAGCATCCGGGGCGGCGTGATCCCGCGCGAGTACATCAACTCGGTCGACGCGGGTTTGCAGTCGTCGCTGGAGAACGGCCCGCTGGCAGGGTTCCCGCTGGTGGACGTGTCCGTCGATCTGATCGACGGCAACCATCACGACGTCGACTCCTCGGAGATGGCGTTCAAGATCGCCGGCACGATGGCCATGCGCGATGCGGCCAGGCTGGCACGGCCGGTTCTGCTTGAGCCGGTCATGTCGGTGGAGGTCGTCACGCCCGAGGACTACATGGGCGACGTCATCGGCGACCTCAATTCACGGCGCGGCCGAGTCGGGCAGATGGAACTGCGTGGCGTGAACCAGGTGATCGATGCCAAGGTGCCGCTGTCGGAGATGTTCGGCTACGCCAACGACCTGCGGTCGCGCACCCAGGGCCGCGCGACCTACAGCATGCAGTTCGACAACTACGAACAAGTGCCGCGCACCATCGCCGAGGAGATCATCAAGCGCATCCGCGGCGAATGACCCAGCCCGCCTTGGGTGGGCACGTTTGGCGCCGGTGACAAGTCATTTGGTTTGGGGCCACGGCATCCCTAGCCTCACACCGTTCAGAACAGCGAAGAAACCAAGAAGCAAAGACAACCCCTGCACCTCACTCTCCCCCGATAGGCGAGCAGAACCCCGAAAGGCGGGTACGACATGGCAAAAGAGCGATTCGAGCGGACCAAGCCTCACGTCAACGTGGGCACGATGGGACACATCGACCACGGCAAGACGACACTGACGGCTGCCATCACGCGCGTGCTGTCCGAACAGGTCGGCGGCCAGGCGACGGCCTTCGACGAGATCGACAAGGCACCCGAAGAGCGCGAGCGCGGCATCACGATCTCCATCGCGCACGTCGAGTACGAGACGGCGAACCGCCACTACGCACACGTCGATATGCCCGGCCACGCCGACTACATCAAGAACATGATCACCGGTGCCGCCCAGGTGGACGGGGCCATCTTGGTCGTGTCCGCTGCCGACGGCCCGATGCCACAGACCCGTGAGCACGTGCTGCTGGCCCGCCAGGTCGGCGTGCCCTACATCGTGGTTGCGCTCAACAAGGTCGACATGGTCGACGACGAGGAGCTGCTCGAGCTCGTCGAGCTCGAGGTACGCGAACTGCTCAGCGAGTACGAGTTCCCCGGCGACGACGTCCCGGTGGTGCGCGTCTCGGCCCTGAATGCCCTCGAGGGTGATGCGGCTGCCGCCGAGCAGGTCGTCGAGCTGATGAACGCCGTCGACGAGTACGTGCCCGAGCCCGTGCGCGACAACGAGCGCCCGTTCCTGATGCCGATCGAGGATGTCTTCTCGATCACCGGCCGCGGCACTGTGGTGACCGGCAAGATCGAGCAGGGCGTCATCAACACCGGCGAAGAGATCGAGATTGTCGGCATCCGCGACACGCAGACCACGACGGTGACCGGTGTCGAGATGTTCCGCAAGATCCTCGACGAAGGCCAGGCAGGAGACAACGTCGGGTTGCTGCTGCGAGGCACCGGCAAGGAAGACGTCGAGCGTGGCCAGGTCTGCACCCGCAAGGGAGCGATCACGCCGCACACCAAGTTCGAGGCTCAGGTCTACGTGCTGAACAAGGACGAGGGCGGCCGCCACAAGCCGTTCTTTTCGAACTACCGGCCGCAGTTCTACTTCCGCACCACCGACATCACCGGTGTGGTCGAATTGCCTGGCGGCACCGAGATGTGCATGCCGGGCGACAACACCGAGATGACCGTCGAGCTGATCAACCCGATCGCGATGGACGAGGGCTTGCGTTTCGCCATCCGTGAGGGTGGGCGTACTGTGGGCGCCGGCCGGGTCACCAAGATCGTTCAGTAACCCGGTTCTCAAGCGAACAGTCAGGCACTCAGATGGCAGCACCTCGGATCCGTATGCGGCTCAAGGCCTACGACCACGAGATCGTGGACCAGTCGGCGCAGAAGATCACCGAGACGGTGCTGCGAACCAATGCCAAGGTTCGCGGGCCCGTGCCGCTGCCCACCGAAAAGCACCGTTACACGGTCGTGCGGTCCCCCCACAAAGACAAGGACTCGCGCGAGCACTTCGAGATGCGCATTCACAAGCGCCTGATCGACGTGATCGATCCCACCGACAAGACGGTCGATTCGCTCCAGCGGCTCGACCTGCCCGCCGGCGTAGAGATCGAGCTCAAAGTCCAGCCCTAGCGCGCTACTCCGCCCGCGAGCGGGCGTCGTGCTGTCCTATCCGCCCGCAAGCGGGCGCCGTGCTGTCCTATCCGCCCGCGAGCGGGCGACGTGCTGTCCTATCCGCCCGCGAGCGGGCGGACTAGGTGCACCTCTGAGGTGGCAGTGAGTTCTTCGAGCATCGGATCGGGGATGATCTCGCCGTCGATGGCGACGGCGGTTGACGATGTCTCGACGAGGTGTGCGTTCAGCGACGGATAGAGCTCGGAGAGCTGCCGTACGAGTGCGCGCACATTCGCGGCGTCGATGACAACCTCGGTGACGCCGGTGTGCTGGCGCTGGTCGGTCGAAAAGTGAACGACCGCCATCGATGTGCCCCTGACGGGTTGCCCCGGTGATCAGCTCTCGGCCGCTGTCAGTGCATCCAGCACTCGCGGCGGCGAGAGCGGCAGATCGCTGATCCGCACTCCTGTCGCGTCTGCCACGGCGTTGGCCAGCACCGGCAGCGGCGGCACGATGCCCACCTCACCGACGCCGCGCACGCCATAGGGATGCGACGGGTTGGGCACCTCCACGATGACCGTCTCGATCATCGGCAGGTCCGACGCCACCGGAATGCGGTAGTCGAGGAAACCCGGGTTCTCGAGGTTGCCGTCATCGGAGTAGATGTATTCCTCGTTGAGCGCCCAGCCGATGCCCTGCACGACGCCGCCTTGCATCTGGCCTTCGACGTAGCTCGGGTGGATTGCCGTGCCGGCATCCTGTGCCGTGGTGTAGCGCTCGACGGTGACCCGCCCGGTTTCGGAGTCGACGGACACGTCCGCAACCTGCACCGAGAAGGCCGGACCGGCGCCGCGGGCGTTCAGCGACGCCGTCGCGCCCAGCGGCCCGCCGGTGCGCTTGGCGTTGCCAGTGATGGCGGCCAGCGTCAGCGGCTCCTGCTCGCCCGGGCCGTGAACGGCCGAGCCGTCCACCCACTCGACCTCTTCCACATCGCAATCCCAGGTCTTCGCCGCACGCTTGCGCAGCTGCGTCTTGAGATCGCGGCAGGCCTCTACGACCGCCATGCCAGTGGCAAATGTGGCACGGCTGCCCTCGGTCACGTCGGTGAAGCCGACCACTTCGGTGTCGCCCACGACCGGCTGGATCAAGTGCACGTCGAGGCCCAGTTCCTCGGCGGCCATCAGCGCCATCGAGGCTCGGCTGCCGCCGATGTCAGGGCTCCCGGTGATCACCGTGGCAGTGCCGTTCTCGTTCAGGTTGACCGTTGCGCTCGACGCCTCGCCGATGTTGAACCAGAAGCCCGTGGCCACGCCACGACCCTGGCCGTCTGGCAGCGCAGTCTGGTAGTGGTCGCTGTCGCGGATCGCTTCGAGGCAGTCGCGCAGCCCGATCATCGGCCACTTGGGGCCATACGGCGTCGGGTCGCCCTGCGACGGGCAGTTGTGGAGCCGCAAGTCGATCGGGTCCATGCCGAGACGAGCCGCGATCTCGTCGACCACCGAGTCCATGGCGAAGGCCGCCGCAGGAGCCGATGGCGCCCGGTAGGCCACGTTGACCGGACGGTTGAGCACCACGTCGAAGCCCTCGACGTAGAGGTGATCGAGGGTGTACGCCGACACGACGCACATGCAGCCGAGCATCGCGGCGATGCCCTGAAAAGCACCGTTCTCGTACGCCAGCCAGGCCTTCGCCGTGGTGATCGTGCCGTCGTTGCGGGCACCGACCTTCATCTTGATGATCGAGCCGGGTGCGGGGCCGGTGGCCCGGAAGACATCCTCGCGGCTCATCACGATCTTGACAGGACGGCCTGCCTTGGTCGACAGCAGCGCAGCCACCGGTTCGATGTAGATGGTGGTCTTGCCGCCGAAGCCGCCGCCGATCTCCGCCGGGATGACCTTGATGCGCGAGGTGTCCCAGCCGAGCACCGTGGCCGTGGAGGATCGAACCATGAAATGACCCTGCGAGGAGGCCCAGATGACGGCCTTGCCCTCCTGGTCGCAGTCGACCACGCAGGCGTGCGGCTCGATGTAGCCCTGGTGCACGGCCTGGGTCGAGAACTCCCGCTCGATCACGATGTCGGCTTCGCCGAAGCCTTGCTCGACGTCGCCACGCTCGTACACGGTGCGCGCCGCAACATTCGACGGCTCGGTCGGTCGGGGGTCGACGCCACGCGTGAGCAAGTTGT
This sequence comes from Acidimicrobiaceae bacterium, assembly GCA_026713105.1. Classification (GTDB taxonomy): domain Bacteria; phylum Actinomycetota; class Acidimicrobiia; order Acidimicrobiales; family Poriferisodalaceae; genus Poriferisodalis. Next base: position 56,449 of record JAPOPC010000039.1, on the reverse strand, counting down.
CGTGAATCACCGGCGCCCCATCGGCCATCGCATCGGCGATGTTCAGCACATGGGGGAGCTGCTCGTAGGTCACCTCGATTGCCTCGGCCGCCGCTTTGGCCTCGCGACGAGTCGATGCAGCCACCGCAGCGACGGCGTGGCCGCTGTACAGCACCTTGTCGCGTGCGATGACCGTGCACATCAGGTTGCGAGTGGCGCCCTTGGGGGGCGCTTCGGGGAAGTCGGCGCCGGTGATCACGGCCTTCACGCCGGGCATCGCTGCTGCCTTTGTCGTGTCAATAGACACGATCCGGGCGTGGGGATGCGGCGAGCGCAAGATGTGCCCGTGCAGCATTCCCGGCAGGTTCAGGTCGGCTGCGTAGCGGGCCTTTCCGGCGACCTTGTCGAGGCCGTCGTGGCGGACCGGACGGGTGCCGACCCAGCGGTAGCCCGATGCACCGTTGCCATTGGTGCCGGTGCTTGCGGGAGCTTCGGTGGTGCTCATGTTCAGGTGTCCTTCTGCGATGTCGGGTGAGTCTCGATCAGCCGATGTCGATCAAGCTGGGGTACGGATCTGGACGGCGGCCTCGAGCACTGAGCGCACGATCTTGTCGTACCCGGTGCAGCGGCACAGGTTGCCGGCGAGCGCGTAGCGCACTTCGGTCTCGGTGGGGTCGGGGTTCTCGTCGAGCAGTGCCTTTGCGGCGATGAGGAACCCGGGCGTGCAGATGCCGCACTGCAGCGCAGCGCCTTCGAGGAAGCACTGCTGGAGTGGGTGCAGCTCGTCGGCGCTGGCGAGACCTTCACAGGTGGTGATGGCGGCGCCGCCGGCTTCGGGGGCGAAGATCAGGCACGAGCACTGCAAGCGCCCGTTCATGATGATCGAGCAGGCGCCGCAGTCGCCGGTGCCGCAGCCCTCCTTGGCCCCGATGAGCCCCAGCTCGTCCCGCAGTGCATTGAGCAGCGATTCACCGTCTTCGGTCAGAAAATCAACGGCGTCGCCGTTGACCTCGCAGGTCACGTGGGTGCGGCTCATCAGGAGGCTCCGTTCTGTCCGTTGGTGGTTCGAATGCGGTCTGCGGCCATGCCGGCGGCTCGGCGGGTGAGCACGCCGGCAACCTGGCGCCGGTAGGTGATCGTGCCCCGCTTGTCGTCGATCGGGTTGCAGGCCTCGCTGGCGGCTGCGGCGGCTGCGGCCAGCGATGCGTCATCGAGCCGGCTGCCGACGAGTGCCGCTTCTGCCGCGGGCACCCGCACGACGGTGGGGGCGACTGCGCCGAGCGCCACGGTGGCAGCGCTCACGGCGCCTTCACCGTCCAGTGTGAGCCGGACACCGGCGCCCACCACGGCGATGTCCATCTCGGTGCGGGGGATGAGCCGCAGGTAAGCATCCGAAGTGCGTGCCGCCGGTCGCTCCAGTTCGAAGCACACCACGATCTCGTCGTGCGCCAGCGAGGTCTGCCCGGGCCCGGTCACCACGTCGGCGACGGGTACCCGTCGCTCGCCGCCGGCTCCTGCGATCACTGCGACAGCATCGTTGACGACCAGCGCCGGGACCGAATCCGCCGCGGGAGAGGCATTGCACAGGTTCCCGCCGAGGCTCGAGCGATTCTGGATTTGATCGGATCCGATGAGTCCAGCAGCCTCCGTCACTCCCGGGAAGTCGGCAGCGAAGTCAGCGTTTGCGGTGAGAGCCGAACTGGGCGCTGCGGCACCTACGTGCCAGGTATCACCTTCGAGGCTCACCGACATCAGGCGATCGATGTTCTTGAGGTCGATCAGCATTGACGGCTCAGGCCGTCCGCCGCGCATCTGCGGCACGACGTCGGTTGCGCCCGCGAACACGATGGCGTCGGCATCGCTCGCGAGCAATGCCCGAGCCTCATCAATAGTGGTCGGTGCGGCGTATTTCATGCGGATAGCTCCCGATCCGGTCTCTGCGGCATATGTCTCAGCACCGCCTGTGGGCGGCTGTGTCTGAGAGGCCGCCTTGCGGCAATGGCCTTTACGGCAGCGGACGATAGTTGCGCTGGACCGTCCTCGTCGCGTTAGCGATCGTCACCCTCCCCGATAGCGATGGAGAAGCCGCAGTTGCCCAGCGAGGAACGGACACGCTCAAGCGGCAATCATGACGGGTGACATCAACAATTCCCGACGACTCAAGGAGCAAGCGATGGCTGAAGGACCGACGACTGCGAGGGTGTCGGACTGCGTCGTGCTGGCCAAGATCCCCGACGGCCCGCTCAGCGCAGAGCACTTCGCGTTGCAGACCGAAGAGGTGCCCGAGCCAGGGCCAGGCCAGGTATCGGTACGGGTCCAGGCGATCACGATTGGCGCAGGCCAGCGAGCCGGGCTGCAAGGCAGCGCCAGCTACGCGGGCGCCCCCGAGGTGGGCGTGGTCATGGCGGGCACGGGAGCCGGCGTGGTCGAGGCTTCGAATGCCGAGGGCATCGGCGTCGGGGACACAGTGGTCGGCTCGACCGGCTGGCGCCGCAACGCTGTGATGGACGCCAGCGATTTGCGCGTCGCCGACGGAGCGCTCGATCCAGCGCTGCATCTCGGCGTGCTCGGCACAAATGGGCTCACCGCGTACTTCGGGTTGCTCGATGTCGGGAAACCTGAGCCAGGCGAGACGGTAGTGGTGTCCGCGGCGGCGGGCTCGGTGGGCCACATTGCCGGTCAAATCGCCAAAGCACGAGGCTGCAGGGTCGTCGGCGTGGCGGGCTCCGACCACAAATGCGAGCTCCTGAGGGGCGAGATCGGATTCGATGCTGCCCTCAACCGGCATTCGCCTGACTTTCGGGCCGAGTTCCGGTCGGCGACGCCTGACCGCATCAACGTGTACTTCGACAACACCGGCGGCGAGATTCTCGGTTCGGCCCTGTTCCGCATGGCCACGTTCGGTCGCATCGTCTGCTGCGGCGCCGTGTCGGCGTACGACACCGCCAATCCCGATCCCAGCCCGCGTGGCATCCCGGGTCTGTTGGTGAACAACCAGGTGCGCATGCAGGGCTTTCTCGTGTTCTCCTACGCCAGCCGCTACGACGAAGCCCGTGCGCAGATGCTCGAGTGGATCGAGGCCGGCGCGCTCGTGCCCCGTCACATCACCTACGAAGGGCTCGGTGCTGCGGGCGGCGCATTCGTCGACCTGCTCGGAGGCCGCACCGTCGGCACCACCATCGTCCGCCTCGGCGACTGACGATCCGGGCCGCTGCGCTCCTTGGCGTGGGAGTGGGCCCACCTAGGCTCAGCCCATGGCGGCGGATGAGCGGGTGCACCAGGGCGCCGCGCCGCTGCCGACACCACGAGACCCGACATCGGCGGCCACGAAGCTCGCGGTACGAGGCTCGTATTCGGTCGTGATCCTGTTGGGGATCGCTGTCTATGCCGGTGCCGGACTGCTCGGCATGCCCGTGATTGCTGCGTCGTACCTGGCGGTGCTGGTCGGGGCTGGACTGATCACGCTGCATGAGATCGTCCTGCCCTACCGCCTCGAGTGGCGCCCGCAGCCCAGCGACCTGCGGGCTGACGCAGCGTTCATGCTGACGATCCAAGTAGTCCTGCCGTTGCTGCTGTCATTGGCAGCAACCGTGGCGTTCGCCGGCTGGTTGCGAGAGGGAGATCTCACGCTCGGAGGTCTGTGGCCGCACTCCTGGCCAGTCTTCCTTCAGGCGGCACTGATGATGGCCGTCGCCGACTTCTTTCGGTACTGGCTGCACAGGGCCTTTCACGGTTCAGCCTTCATGTGGCGATGGCACGCGGTGCACCATTCGCCGCACCGGCTGTATTGGCTGAACGTCGGGCGCTTCCACCCGGCGGAGAAGGCTGTTCAGTACTGCGTCGACGCACTGCCGTTCGTGCTCGTGGGCGTCGGGGATGAAGTGCTCGCGGCCTATTTCGTCTTCTACGCCCTGAACGGCTTCTACCAGCACTCGAATTGCGACGTGAAGCTGGGTTGGCTCAATTACCTCATCAGCGGACCCGAACTGCACCGGTGGCATCACTCGGAGCTGCCGGCGGAATCCGATCACAACTTCGGCAACAACCTGATCATCTGGGACGTGGCGTTCGGGACCCGGTTCCTGCCCGCGGACACAGCCGTCGGCCGCCTCGGACTGCTGAACCGGAAGTATCCGACAGGCTTCGTCGCCCAGATGCGCACTCCGCTGGTTCGGGATCTCGACAAGCGGGACGTCGAGGCGACGGCGACGTCGTGACCGACGGATTGAGCTACCGCTTGCTACGCGCGGGATTGGCCGCGGCCAGCGGCCGCGTGCACCGCCGAATCATTGAGGCTTCCGCCGATCCGGCGGCGACTCAGCACGACGTCCTGCAGCGCATCCTGACGGACAACGCCAACACCATCTTCGGCACTGATCACCGGTTCGGTTCCATCTCAGGTTTCGAGGATTTCCGGCGTGCCGTGCCGGTGCAAACTTACGAGGACCTGCGCGAGGCGATCGAGCGGCAGGAGGCCACCCGCGATCCGTGCCTGACCGCTGCGCCGCCGGTCTATTACAACCAGACCAGCGGAACTGTCGCCGCTCCGAAGAACATTCCGCTGACCCAAGCCGGCTTGGCTCGCATCCAGCGATTGCAGCGGCTCGCGGCATACGCGTTGTCGAGGAGCACAACGGCGCTCGGCGGCAAGGTGTTCGTGGTGAGCGGCGCTGCCCACGAAGGCACCATGCCCGCCGGCACCCCGTACGGCTCGGCATCGGGCCAGCTGTACGCGAGCCAAGGCGCGCTGCTTCGCCGCAGGTACGTGCTGCCCGCATCGGTGTCGGACATCACGGACTATGACGCTCGCTACCTGGCGATGGCAGTGCTCGGTGCTGCAGACCGATCTGTCACCACCATGGCGACGGCCAATCCGTCGACGTTCGTCCGGCTGATGGACGTGCTCAACGAACACGCCGAATCGGTGATCGACGCCGTGGCGACTGGGATGCTGCCCGCTGAGTGCGCCGGCGCGATTCGCGGCGAGGAGCCCCGAATCCGTCGCGACCCGCAGCGAGCAGCAGCGCTGCGGCGGAGACTCGAAGCCGCCGGTGCGCTGACGTATGCGGACATCTGGGAGAACCTGCGCGCTGTGGTGACGTGGACCGGAGGGAGTTGCGGCCTCGCCGTCGAGCGCCTCGCGCCGATGCTGACATCGCGCTGCCCAGTATTCGAATTGGGGTACCTCGCCAGCGAGGTCAGCGGCACCGTCAACATCGATCCCATCGAGGGTTCGTGCGTGGCCACCCTGGCCGACAACGTGTTCGAATTCGCAGAACGTGACGCATGGGAAGACGCTGCCGATGATGCGGACCGAGGCTTGCAGACCTGCACGTTGGCCGACCTCGAGCTCGGGCACGACTACTACGTCATCGTGACCACAGCCGACGGTCTGTACCGCTACGACATGAACGACATCGTGAGGGTGACCGGCTGGGTGGGCCGCACCCCGGTCCTGTCGTTCATTCAGAAGGGAAAGGGCGTCACGAGCATCACGGGCGAGAAGCTCTATGAGTCCCAGGTCATCACGGCCGTCACGACGTCGGTTGCCGAACTCGGGACCGTGTCTCCCTTCTTCATCATGCTCGCCGACGAATCCGAAGCGACGTACACCTTGTATGTGGAGTTGGCGAGCACTGCTCCCACCCGAGCGGCTGGCACGGTCGCCGGTGATCTGGCCGTCTTGGTGGAGCAGTCACTGCGGGACGCGAACGTCGAGTACGGCGCGAAACGCGCCAGCGGTCGGCTGGCTCCGCTGCGCGTCACGCTTCTTGCACCAGGCACAGGTGATGCCTACCGTCGCCAGCGCGTTGCAGACGGTCAGCGCGACGTGCAGTTCAAGTACCTACGCCTGCAATACCTCGCCGACTGTTCTTTCGGCTTCGACGCGTTTGTGGCAGCTCACTGAGCGAGTCTCGACGAGGACCGACCGTGCAGATCCGCCAGCTCGAAGCATTCACCTTCCCGGTGCCGTTCAAGCGCGTCTTCAAACATGCGTCCGCGAGTCGACGCAATGCCGAGAACCTCATCGTCGCAGCGCACTCCGCCGAAGGGACGACCGGCTACGGGGAAGGGTGTCCGCGGCTCTACGTCACAGGCGAGACAGTCCACGGCTGTGCCGCATTCGTCCGTCGGCATGCTGAGTCCTTCTGCGCAGATGTCGGGAGCGTGGACGATCTGTGGGCTTGGGCCGACGCTCACCGCGGCATCATCGACCTGAATCCCGCTGCTTTCTGCGCCATGGAGATCGCCGCGCTGGACCTGCTGGGCAAGGCACACGGCCGCAATCTCGAGCAGCTGCTCGGCGTCGCATCGGGGCCGCCCGACGTGGCCTACTCAGCAGTACTCGGCGACATGCCGCTGCCGCTCTATCGGTGGCAGCTGCGCGGATACTGGGCGCGGGGATTCACCGACTACAAGGTGAAACTCTCGGGCTCGCTGAGACGTGACCGCGCCAAGCTGGCCCCGTTCGCCTCCCGAGGCTCGGGCTCCACCTCTGTTCGTCTCGACGCGAACAACCTCTGGGAATCGCCCGAGCAGTGTGCCGAGCACCTCGATGCGCTGGGGGATGTCGCGTTCGCCATCGAGGAACCGCTGCAGGCGGGCGACATCGAGGGGTGTGTCCGGATCGCGCGTGACTGCGAGGTGAGGATCATCGCCGACGAGAGCTTGCGGACCAGCCAGCAGTTGCAGACGTTGACGGAACCACAACGATGGATCGCCAATGTTCGTGTGTCGAAGATGGGTGGTGTCCTTCGGTCACTGGAGGTTGTGGCGGCTGTGGCACGTGCAGGCATTGATGTCATCGTCGGATGTCAGGTGGGCGAGACGAGCCTGCTCACCCGAGCAGCACTCGCGGTCATCGCGAGCGCTCCCGGCGCCGTCATCGCGGCGGAAGGTGCCTTCGGAACGCATCTGCTGAGCCGGGACTTGACCGACCCGACGATCATGTTCGGCTACGGCGGCGTGCTGCGGGGCCGCGACGTGCCCGATCGCAGCAATGGCGGGCTGGGCCTGCGGCTCGGGCCTGAGAACCTCCTCGAACCGGCGGCGGGCCCATGACCAATGCTCGCTTCGCCGCAGTGAGCACGGCGTTGGGTCTGGCGTTCTTTGCACGCGTGGCAGGCCAGGCCGTCCAGCGATGGTGGGATGTGAGCTTTCTGCCATCGCAGGACGCATGGCAGGGCAGCAGCCTGCCGTTCCCGGCGCTGTTGGGGGCACAGCTTGTGATCTTGGTGATCATCGCGATCGCGACGCTGCGGATAGGCGCCGGCAAGAATCTCTTCGGGCTGAACTGGGTGAAGCCTGTCGGCTGGTTTGGGATCCTGTACTTCACCGCTATGTCGATGCGGCTGTTCATCGGACTCGGAGGCGACGCCGGTGTGTTCGGCGATGACAGCATCGCTGCCGGCAAGTGGTTCACCGCTTACCTGCCGACGTCTTTCCACTTGGTCTTGGCGTGTGAATTGATGCTGTTTGCGGCGTATCAGAGGGGTCAGCTGCAGCAGTCGCGCTGAGCGCCGCCGGGTTGGGGCGTCGATGGCGCCTCGGTAGCCTCTGATGTCCGCGGTGCGAGACGACTCGCGCCGAACCGACGTCCGGCAAGGCCGGGTGCCCAAAGCCAGAACGCAGCGGGTGCGCGGAACCAGTCGGCACAACCTCCAAACCGCTCCGCCGGCAGTGCCGTGCGGAGCGTTCGCATGGTCGGCCGCTCTGCGGGCGATCGGCAACTAGGTCGGCCGCTCTGCGGGCGACCAGCAACGAAGTCGGCCGCTTTGCGGGCGACCATGAATCCGGTGAAGGCCCGAGAGAGACGCCCATGTTGAACAAGGCGCTTGTCGCCACCAAGATCGGCATGACACAGCTCTGGGACGACGACAATCAGGTCGTCCCGGTCACGGTGCTGCGCGTCGATGATTGTCGGGTCACCCGCGTTCGCACCACCGAACAAGACGGTTACACCGCGGTCCAGGTCACCTATGGCCACCGCGAGGCCCGCAAGCTCAACAAGCCCACCGTCGGCCACTACGAGCGTGCCGGGATCGATCCCGGCGTACGCCTCGTAGAGCTGCGGCTCGATGATGTGAGTGAAGTACCGGTCGGCACCGAATTGGGTGCCGACCTTTTCAGTCCTGGAGAGCTCGTCGACGTGACGGCAACCTCCAAGGGCAAGGGCTTCGCAGGCACGATGAAGCGGCACAACTTCTCAGGCCAGCGCGCCAGCCACGGTGCGCACCGGGTCCACCGGGCGCCCGGCGCGATTGGTGCCTGCGCTACGCCTTCACGGGTGTTCAAGGGCACCCGCATGGCCGGGCGCATGGGTGGCGAGAAGGTCACCACGTTGAACCTCTCGGTCGTCGAGGCCGACGCTGAACGCGGCCTGTTGCTCGTTCGCGGCTCAGTCCCCGGACCCAAGGGCGGCACGGTCATCGTTCGCAACGCAGTCAAAGCACCGGCCGCGGTCTGAGGGGGTTCTGATGACGCTCACGCTTGACGTCCGCACTCCCAACGGTGGCACCGCCGGATCGGTAGAGCTCGACGAGGCCATCTTTGGCATCGAGCCGAACATGGCGGCGTTGCACCAGGCGGTCACTGCTCAGCTCGCCGCTCGCCGCAGCGGCTCCCACAGCACCCTCACCCGCTCTGAGGTACGCGGCGGCGGCGCCAAGCCGTGGCGGCAAAAAGGCACCGGCCGGGCCCGTCAGGGCTCGATCCGCTCGCCGCAATGGGCCGGCGGCGGTGTGGCGCACGGCCCCAAGCCTCGCGACTACCGCCAGAAGGTGAACCGCAAGACCGTGCGGCTGGCACTTCGGTCTGCGCTCAGCGACCGGGCTCGCAGTGAACGAGTCATGGTCATCGACGGGTGGAACTTTGCCCAGCCGCGCACGAAGGACGCCGTCGCTGTACTTGAGAACCTGTCCCTCGAAGGACAGGTTCTGCTCGTTTTGGGCGACAGCCCCGAACACCGAACCGCCGATCGCAGCTTCCGCAACCTCCCGTCGGTGCGCTCCGTCAGCGCGGCCGAACTGAATGCCTACGACATCCTGCGCTCAGACTGGCTGGTGTTCACCCGCGACACCTTGCCAACCAGTTCTGGGCCAACCAGCACAGGGCCGACCAGCACTGGGCCGACCAGCACAGATTCAGCCACAGATGGCGCCGAGAGCGAGGGCGACGACCAGTGAAGGACCCCCGCGACGTGCTCATCGCCCCCGTCATCTCAGAGAAGTCGTATGACTTCCTCGAAGAGGGCGTCTACGTATTCCGCGTTCACCCCTCCGCAAGCAAACCGGAGATCCGCCAAGCGGTCGAAGAGATCTTCGACGTCAAGGTCGCCAAGGTCAACACGCTGAACCGCAAGGGCAAGGTCCGCCGCAACCGGCGCAACAACACCATGGGCAAGCGGCCCGACACCAAGCGGGCCATCGTCACCCTCGTCGAGGGCGACTCGATCCAAATCTTCAATTCCTGAGCAGGCAGAGAAGCGATACAGGGCGTCATGGGCATACGAACACGCAAACCGACGAGTCCCGGCCGACGGTTCCAGACCGTCTCGGATTTCGCCGACATCACCGCGAGCAAGCCCGAGCGCTCGCTCATTGCCAAGCAGCACTCCACCGGCGGCCGCAACAACGACGGCCGCAAGACCTCCCGCCACCGTGGCGGCGGCCACAAGCAGCGATACCGGGTCGTCGACTTCCGGCGCGCCAAAGACGGCGTGCCCGCCACGGTCGCCACCATCGAGTACGACCCCAACCGCAACTCACGCATCGCGCTGCTCCACTATCACGACGGCGAGAAGCGCTACATCTTGGCGCCCGCCGGGCTGGAGGTCGGCGACAAGCTGGCCAACGGCCCCCAGGCAGAAATACGTGTCGGCAATGCGATGCCGCTGCGGTACGTGCCGGTCGGCACCACCGTGCACAACGTGGAACTCAAGCCCGGCGGTGGCGGCCGCATGGCTCGCTCGGCTGGTTCGAGCGTGCAGCTCGTGGCCAAGGAGGGCGCTTACGCCACGTTGCGCCTGCCCTCGACCGAGATGCGCCGGGTGCCGATCGACTGCCGCGCAACCATCGGCTCAGTGGGCAATGCCGAGGCCGACCTCATCAAGATCGGCAAGGCCGGCCGGAACCGTTACAAGGGCGTTCGCCCCCAGACCCGCGGCGTGGCCATGAACCCTGTCGACCACCCCTTGGGCGGCGGCGAGGGCAAGTCCTCAGGCGGCCGCCACCCGGTGTCTCCGTGGGGCAAGCCCGAAGGCCGCACGCGCTCGAAGAACCGCAAGTCCAACGACCTCATCGTCCGCCGCCGCCGGACGCGCGGGTCCCGGAGGTAGAGCGATGCCGCGCAGTCTCAAGAAGGGCCCTTTCGTTGACGACCACCTGCTCTCCAAGGTGGACGCACTCAATGAGAGCGGCGAGCGCAAGGTCGTCAAGACATGGAGCCGGCGCTCCACGATCATCCCCGAGATGATCGGCCACACCATTGCCGTCCATGACGGGCGCAAGCACTTGCCCGTCTACGTCACCGAGTCGATGGTGGGCCACAAACTGGGCGAGTTCGCGCCGACGCGAACGTTCAAGTTCCACGCCGGCCAGGAACGAGGGGGCCGGCGACGATGAGCGGGCTCATCGATCTCGACGTCATCGCCGGCGCGAAGGCGACGCACAAGTACGCCCGCCTGTCTGCCTCGAAGGCCCGGGTGGTGCTCAACCTCGTCCGTGACGAGGACCTGGCCCTCGCCAGGGACCGCCTTCGCTTTTGCGAGCGCGGCGCCGCCGAGGTGGTGGCCAAGGTGCTCGAGAGCGCGGTGGCCAATGCCACCAACAACGAGCAGCTCGACGCGGACGAGCTGTACGTAGCTGAATGCTGGGCCGACGAGGGTCCGGTGCTCAAGCGCTGGCGCCCGCGGGCACGCGGTCGTGCGACCCGCATCTTCAAGCAGACCTGTCACATCACCGTGATCGTGGCGCAGCTCAGCCCCGAGGAACTCGAGATGCGCGAGGCCCGCATGGCCGCCTCGGGTTCGCAAACCGCCGCTGCTGCCCGTGCAGCTCGCGTGGCCGCCAGCCGCGCCGACACCGACAGCGACGCCGAAGGCGACGCCGAGACAGATGTCGACGAAGCAGCGGCGCACGATGCGGTCGACGAGACAGACGAAGCCATTGCCGAGGAGGCGGTCGACACTGAGGTCACCGCAGTTGCCGCCGCCGAAGTCGAAGTTGCCGCCGAAGCCGACGCAGCCAGCGGAGCCGAAGAGCCCGAAGCTGCCGAGCCCGACGCTGCCGACCCCGAGGAACGGACCTGATCATGGGTCAGAAGGTCAACCCGTACGGTTTCCGCTTGGGAATCACCACCGACTGGAAGTCTCGTTGGTACGCCGACAAGGAATACCAGGACTACCTCATCGAGGATTGGAAGATCCGCGACTTCCTGCAGACTGAACTGCCGCATGCCGCGATCAGCCGCATCGAGGTGGAGCGAACCCGAGACCGTCTGCGGGTCGACGTTCACACGGCTCGGCCGGGCATCGTGATCGGTCGGCGGGGGAGCGAGGCCGACCGTTTGCGCACGAGGCTCGGGAAGATCTCCGGGAATCCCAAGGTCCAGCTGAACATCCAGGAGATCAAGCAACCCGAGCTCGAGGCTGCCCTCATCGCCCAGGGCGTGGCCGATCAGCTCGCCGGCCGGGTTGCCTTCCGGCGGGCCATGAAGCGGGCAGTCCAGAACGCCCAGAAGGCAGGTGCGCTCGGGATCCGGGTGCAGTGCTCAGGCCGTCTCGGCGGTTCGGAGATGGCCCGCACCGAGTGGTACCGCGAAGGCCGCGTGCCGCTGCACACGCTGCGTGCCGACATCGACTATGGCTTCCGTGAGGCCCGCACGACAGCGGGCCGCATCGGCGTGAAGGTGTGGCTCTACAAGGGCGACATCCTCCCCTACAAAGTCTCTGCCGACGATCGCATTCACCGCGAGGCGGCGATGGCCACGGGCCAGACGTCTGGCGACGGCGCACCCGCCGGAGGCGTCGTTTCCTCGGCCGGCCGCAAGGGCGATGGCGAGGAAACGCCCGAAGAGCCCGTCCCGCTGCTGCGGGAGGCCGATCCGGAATTCGAGCGCCTGCTCGAAGAGGAAGAGCAGATCGAGCGGGCAACCCGCGACCAGTCCCAGACTCCCAACTTCAGGCCGGGAGACGACTGATGCTGATGCCCCGCAAGGTGAAGTACCGCAAGGCGCATCGCGGCCGCATGAAAGGCCGCACCAAGGGTGGCACCGTCGTGCACTTCGGCGACTACGGCATCCAGGCGCTGGAGCCGGGGTGGATCACCGCCCGCCAGATTGAGGCTGCCCGCATCGCCATGACCCGCCATGTCAAGCGCGGCGGGAAGGTCTGGATCAACATCTTCCCCGACAAGCCCGTCACTGCCAAGCCCGCGGAGACCCGCATGGGATCAGGCAAGGGCAATCCGGAGAAGTGGGTGGCCGTGGTGAAGCCCGGCCGGGTGATGTTCGAACTAGGCGGCGTCAACGCCGAGCTGGCTCGTGGCGCTATGGAGCGCGCCATCCAGAAGCTGCCCATCCGGGCGCGGGTGATCTCCCGAGAGGAGGCCATCTGATGGCGAAGGCCGTGACGCTTCGAACCCTGTCGGACGATCAGTTGTTCGACGAGCTCGACAGTGCCCGCAAAGAACTGTTCAATCTGCGCTTTGCGTTCGCCACCGGGCAGCTCGACAACTCCGCGCAGGTGGCTGCGACCAAGCGGGATATCGCCCGCATTCATACCGTGCTGCGCGAGCGCGAGATTGCCGCCGCCGACCTGCAAGCCGACGCCTCGCAGGGCTCGGCCGCTGTACCGGCTGGCGCCTCGCAGGGCTCGGCCGCTGTGCCGGCTGGCGCCTCGCAAGGCTCGGCCGCGGACAGCGCAGCTTCGACAGGAGATCAGTCATGAGCACAGAGACTGCCGAGGCCGTCGAGCGCAACCGGCGCAAGGTACGTGAGGGGATCGTTACCTCCACCAAGATGGACCGCACAGCGGTCGTCTCGGTGACCGAGCGCGTGCGCCACCCCCGCTACTTCAAGACCGTTCAGCGCACCAAGAAGCTGTATGTCCATGACCCCGCGGGAGACACCCGCCCGGGCGACCGGGTGCGCGTCATGGAGACCCGACCGATCTCGAAGACCAAGCGCTGGCGCTTGGTGGAGATCATCGAACGGGCGCGGTGACACCATGATCCAGCAGGAATCCAGGCTCAAGGTCGCCGACAATTCCGGTGCACGCGAGGTGCTGTGCATCCGCGTGCTCGGTGGCACGGGTCGGCGCTACGCCTCGATCGGCGACGTGTTCATCGCCACCGTCAAGGACGCCATCCCCGGCGCAGCCGTACGCAAGGGCGACGTGGTGCGCTGCGTCGTGGTGCGCACACGCAAGGAGCGCCGGCGCCCTGACGGCAGCTACATCCGATTCGACGAGAACGCTGCGGTGCTCGTCGACGACAATCGCCAGCCGCGCGGCACCCGCATTTTCGGTCCCGTCGGCCGCGAGCTCCGCGACAAGCGCTTCATGCGCATCGTGTCGCTCGCACCGGAAGTTCTGTGACGGGGGTGACGTGATGGCACGCCAGAAGAATCAACTCCCACGGCTGCGAGTCCGCAAGGGCGACACCGTGCGCGTCGTGTCCGGCCCCGACAAGGGCAAAGAAGGCGAGGTGGTGTCGGTGGATCTGTCCCGACGCCGACTCACCGTCGAAGGCGTCAACGTGGGGCACAAGCACCAGCGACCCTCCCAGCAGAACCAGGAGGGCCAGATCATCGATTACCTCCTGCCGGTCGACGTGTCGAACGTGGCGGTGGTGTGCCCGCGTACCGGCCAGCCGGGCCGGGTCGGCTTTCGATTCGAAGGCGGTCGCAAGGTGCGCTACCACCGGGTTTCCGGGGAGGAGCTGCCATGAGCGTCACCGAGACCCAACCGGTGGACACCAGCCAAGCGCGGCCCGAGCCGCGTATGAAGGTGCTGTACCGCGACACCATCAGGGCTCAGCTGAAGGACGAACTCGGACTTGCCAACGTCATGCAGGTACCTGCGCTGACGAAGATCAGCGTGAACATGGGCGTGGGCGCGGCGCTGACGAATCGAGCTCTGCTCGAGGGCGCCATCGAGGATCTCAGCCGCATCTGCGGTCAGCGCCCGGCAGTGACGCGAGCGAAGCAGTCCATCGCGGGGTTCAAGCTGCGCGAGGGCAACGCGATCGGAGCCCGAGTCACGATGCGCCGCGACCGGATGTGGGAGTTTTACGACCGTCTCGTGTCGTTGGCCATTCCCCGTATCCGCGACTTCCGCGGCCTGTCGCCACGCAGCTTCGACGGGCACGGCAACTACACGTTCGGCATCACCGAACAGCTCGTCTTCCCAGAGATCGATTACGACAGCGTCAACCAGGTACGCGGCATGGACGTCACGCTCGTGACGTCAGCCGCCGACGACGAGGGCGGACGTGCCCTGCTGGTTGCGCTCGGCTTCCCATTCCGCCAAACCCCAACGGCATAGCGCCCGACTACTTCACAAGGTGAGTACTGATGGCCAAGAAGGCACTCGTCAACAAACAGCAGCGCACTCCCAAGTTCAAGGTGCGCGCCTACACCCGCTGCCGCGTGTGCGGTCGACCGCGGTCGGTGTACCGCAAGTTCGGGCTGTGTCGAGTGTGCCTCCGCAAGATGGTCCATGCCGGCGAGGTGCCCGGCGTGACCAAGGCCAGTTGGTGAGGGAGGTGCCCCCATGTCGATGACCGACCCCATAGCGGACATGCTCACTCGCATCCGCAACGCAAACATGGTGTTCAAGGACGAGGTGGCCATGCCGTCCTCGAAGCAAAAGGAGCGCCTTGCGGCGATCCTCAAGCGTGAGGGCTATGTGAGCGACTACCGGGTGAACGATGCCACCGGTCCCGACCGGACGCTCACCATCGATCTGAAGTACACCGGAGACCGGGATCGCACCATCTCGGGGATGCAGCGCATCTCCAAGCCAGGTCTGCGGGTGTACACCAAGTCCGACAAAGTTCCCCGCGTACTCGGCGGCCTCGGCATTGCCGTGCTGTCGACGAGCCGGGGATTGATGACCGATCGCGAGGCCCGCCGCAACCGCATGGGCGGCGAGATCCTCTGTTACGTCTGGTAGGAGGCGACGATGTCACGCGTGGGCAAGACGCCCATCTCGATTCCCGACGGGGTGAGGATCACAGCGGAACCGGCCGCGGACGTCGCCGGCTCTGTGTCCGGCGACGTGGTGACCGTCAGCGGTCCCGGTGGCGAGCTCACGCGGGCGCTGGCTGCGGGCATTCGGGTCCGCCTCGGCGACGGGGAGGCCGTCGTGGAGCGAGCCGACGACAGTCGCTCGCAGCGTTCGCTGCACGGGCTGAGCCGGGCACTGGTCTCCAACATGGTCCAGGGCGTGTCGCAGGGCTTCTCCAAGGAACTGCAGATCGTCGGCGTGGGATACCGCGCGGCGGCGAGAGGGCCGTCGGCGCTGGAGCTGTCGTTGGGGTTCAGCCATACCGTGCCTGTCTCGGCACCCGATGGCATCAGCTTCGAAGTGCCGAACCAGACCTCGATCATCGTGAAGGGCATCGACAAGCAGCTCGTCGGGCAGGTCGCGGCCAACATCCGTGCGCTGCGCAAGCCCGAGCCCTACAAGGGCAAGGGCATTCGCTACCTCGACGAGCGCGTGCTGCGCAAAGCAGGGAAGGCCGCAAAGTGAGTGCTTCCACGAAGGCAACCCGGCGCGACCGCCGCCGTCGCCGCGTCCGCAAGAAGGTGACGGGCACCGCAGAGCGCCCGCGCCTCGCTGTCTTCCGGTCGAACCGTCACATCAGCGCACAGCTCATCGACGACGAAACAGGCCGCACGCTTGCTGCTGCGTCATCGCGCGAGCCTGCGGTGACGGGCGGCGGCAACATCGCGGCCGCCGGCGAGATCGGTCGGCTCATTGCCGAGCGCGCCCGTGCGGCGGGCACGACCACGGTCACCTTCGACCGCGGTGGCAACCGATACCACGGCCGCGTCGCGGCCCTTGCAGATGCTGCCCGCGAGGGCGGCCTGGAGTTCTGAGGGAGGACTCGTGACAGATACACCAACCTCAGATCCCCGTCCCGAGCGGGAGCGCGGCAGCAACGAGAGAGGGCGCGGCGGCAACGAGCGCGGCGGCGGCCGTCGCCCGCGTGATCGCCAGTTTGACAACCCCCGTAACAGCGGCGACGACGGCCTGCGCGAGTCGCGGGTGATTGACATCAACCGCGTGGCCAAGGTGGTCAAGGGCGGGCGCCGATTCTCGTTCTCCGCGCTCGTGGTGATCGGCGACGGCGCCGGGCGGGTCGGCCTGGGCTACGGCAAGGCCAAGGAAGTGCCTCTGGCAATTCAGAAGGGCACCGAGGAAGCCCGCAAGAGCCTCTTCGACGTGCCGCTGGCCGGCTCCACCATCATCCATCCCGTGCTGGGAGTCATGGGCGCCGGCAAGGTGCTGCTGCAACCGGCGGCGCCCGGCACCGGGGTCATCGCCGGCGGCGCGGCCAGGGCGATCCTCGAGGAGGCCGGCATCAGCGATGTGCTGGCCAAGTCGCTCGGCTCGTCCAATCACATCAACGTCGCTCGCGCCACCATCGCGGGTCTCGCGGCCCTGAAGCGTCCCGACGAAGTGGCCAAGCTGCGCGGGTTGTCGGCTGAGGAGTGCATCCCCGCGGGCCTGCTGGAGGCGTACCGGGAAACAGAGCGCACTCGCAAGCTGAGCGAGACCCGAGCGGGGGCTGCGTCATGAATGCCTCCAGCACCCCCCAGATCGTGGTGACCCAGGTGCGGTCAGCCATCGGGGCCAAGCCCAAGGCACGCGGCGCACTGCGCGCGCTGGGGCTCGGCAAGATCGGCCGCAGTCATACGCTGCCGGATCGACCTGAGATCCGCGGCATGCTGCGCAAGGTGAGTCATCTGATCACGGTCGAACATGTCACTCCCCAGGAGGTCGGCGATGCTGAGACTGCATGACCTGGCCCCGCCGCCAGGTTCGAAGCGCAAGCGCAAGCGCGTAGCGCGCGGCACCAGCGGCAAGGGCGGCAAGACTGCAGGCCGCGGCACCAAGGGAACGCGCGCTCGTGGCACCGTTCCCGTTTGGTACGAGGGCGGTCAGCTGCCGCTGCAAGTGCGCGTTCCCAAGCGCAAGGGCTTCAAGAACCCGTTCCGTGTCGAGTACCAGCCGATCAATCTCGACGCCCTCGAAGCTTGCGGCCTCGACGAGATCACACCCGACGAGCTGCGGGCTCGCGGCTTGGTCTCCAAGGGCTCCATGGTCAAGATCCTCGGGCGCGGCGAGATCAACCGGCCGGTCACGGTGAAAGCCCACGCGGTGTCGGGTTCGGCGCGATCCGCCATCGAGAGCGCCGGTGGCAGCATCGAGATCCTGTCGCCCACCTTCGGCGGCCCGCGGCCACCCGCCCAGGGCAACCAGCACACCAATCGCTAGGGGCTCGTCGTGCTTGGCCACATGCGCAACATCTTCCTGATCGCAGACCTGCGCCGGAAGATCTTGTTCACGCTGTTCATCATTGCGGCGTACCGGCTGGGCTCCCAGGTGCCGGTGCCGGGCATCGATTTCGACGCCGTGGTGTCGCTGCGCGAGCAGGCCAGCTCGAGCGGCGGCGTGCTAGCGCTGCTGAACCTGTTCTCCGGTGGAGCGCTCACCCGGTTCGCGATCTTCGCGCTGGGGATCATGCCGTACATCACGGCCTCGATCATCATCCAGATCCTCACCGTGGCGATCCCGCGATTCGAGCAGCTCCAGCAGGAGGGTGCGACGGGGCAGCGGAAGCTGACCCAGTACACCCGCTACCTCACGCTGGGCATTGCGTTCGTGCAGGCCACGGGCATCACGTTCATCTTCGGCCGGGGTCAGGGCACTGCACTGGGCAACACCGCTGGTGTCATCGTCATCCCCGACTTCACCTTCAACCGGGTGGCGCTGGTGATCCTGTCGCTGACCGCAGGCACGGCGCTGCTCATGTGGATGGGCGAGCTGATCAGCCAGCGCGGCGTCGGCAACGGCATGTCGCTGCTGATCTTTGCCTCGGTCGTGTCCACGATCCCCTTCGACGGAGCCCGCCTGCTGGCGGTGCAGGGCACGGTGTACCTCGCGGCCGCGATCATCGTGGCGACCGGAATGATGGTGGCGATCATCTTCATCGAGCAGGGCCAGCGACGCATCCCGGTGCAGTTCTCCCGCCGGCAGGTAGGGCGCCGGCTCTACGGCGGGCAGAACACCTACATCCCGCTGAAGGTCAACCAGTCGGGCGTGATCCCGGTCATCTTCGCCAGCTCGATCCTGTTCCTGCCGGTGCTGCTGTCAAACGTCGCGAACTGGGGCTGGCTGCAGACCGCGGTCGATGACTACCTCACCCAGCCTGACAACATCGCCTACATCCTGTTCTTCGGCGGGTTGATTGTCGGTTTCGCATACTTCTACACAGCCATCTCGTTCGATCCAGTGCGCCAAGCCGACAACATCCGCAAGCAGGGCGGCTTCATTCCCGGCATCCGGCCGGGTCCCCAGACCGAGCGGTACTTGGCCAGAGTGCTGAACCGCATCACGCTGCCCGGCGCAATGTTCATCGCAGCCGTGGCGCTGCTGCCCAGCGTGCTGCTGTCGCTGACGAGCGATCTTGATGCGCTCGGCAGCGGTGGTGCCGGCGCCGCAATCGGCTTCGGCGGCGTGTCGATCCTGATCGCCTCGGGCGTGGCGCTGGAGACCATGAAGCAGGTCGACAGCCAGCTGCTGATGCGCAACTACGAAGGATTCCTCGCCTGATGACAACGCGGCGACTGGTCATTCTGGGCAAGCAGGGAGCCGGCAAGGGCACCCAGTGCGAGCTCCTCGTCGAGCGCTACGGCGTGGCGCACATCTCGACGGGCGACGTGCTTCGAGCTGCGGTGGCCGCCGGTACCGAGCTTGGGCGCCAGGTGAAAGAAGTGATGGACGCGGGCGAGCTGGTCAGCGACGAGTTGATCCTGGGCATCGTGGCCCAGCGGCTCACCGAGCCCGACACCGAGCCGGGCTTCTTGTGCGACGGGTTTCCGCGCACCGAGGCCCAAGCTGAGGGCCTGTTTGGGTTCCTCGCACCGCACACGGTTGAGCGAGCCATCGATCTCGATGTGCCTGACGAGGTCGTGACCCGCAGGATGCTGGAACGGGGCCGGGCCGATGACACGCCTGAAGCCATTGCCCGCCGGCTGGAGTTGTACGAAGCCGAGACGGCGCCGCTTCGCAAGCTGTTCGCCGACCGGGGCGTGCTGGTCACCGTGAACGGCCTCGGCACACCCGAACAGGTCCATGGCCGCATCGTGGCTGCCATAGAGGCGGCACCGTGAGCATCGTGGCCGCCATTGAGGCGGCACCGTGAGCATCGTCGCCGCCGTCGAGACCCCTATACTTGCTCGCTCGCCTAAAGCGCAGGTCACCCGATGAAAGTCCGTCCGAGCGTCAAGAAGATCTGCGACAAGTGCCGCGTCATCCGCCGTCATGGGCGGATTCGGGTGATCTGCCCGAACCCGCGGCACAAGCAGCGGCAAGGCTAAGACAGGAGTCCCGAATCGATGGCCCGAATCGCTGGCGTCGACATACCGCGTGAGAAGCGTGTGGAGATCGCGCTCACCTACATCTATGGCATCGGCCGCTCGGCCAGCCAGCAGATCTGCGAAGACCTGAACATCGCCGAGCGAACCCGCGTGCGCGACCTGACCGACGCTGAGGTGGCTCGGATCCGCAACCACATCGATGCGAGTTTGACCGTCGAGGGCGACCTGCGGCGTGACATCGCCCAAGACGTCAAGCGGAAGATCGAGATTGGCTGCTACCAGGGAGTCCGCCACCGCCGCGGACTTCCGGTGCGAGGCCAGCGAACACATACGAACGCACGCACTCGCAAGGGTCCGCGCAAGACAGTGGCGGGCAAGAAGAAGGTTCGCAAGTGAATAGGTGCGCGGCGCGAGCCCGTCGGCAACGAGAGAGTGGACACATGAGGAGCGGGCGAAAGTGAATCAGCAGCAGCCCCGGCGCGGGCGGCGCAAGGAGCGCAAGAACGTCGGCGACGGCATCGCGCACATCAAGAGCTCGTTCAACAACACGATCATCACCTTCACAGACTTGGGCGGCAACGTGGTGTCGTGGGCGTCGGCCGGCAACGCCGGCTTCAAGGGCTCCCGCAAGTCAACGCCGTTCGCTGCACAGCAGGCCGCTGAGCAAGCTGCTGAGCGCGCCATGGAACACGGCGTGCGCCGGGTGCACGTTCAGGTGAAGGGTCCCGGCTCCGGCCGCGAGACTGCGATCCGCTCCATCCAGAACTCTGGCATCGAGATCAAGGGCATCCGCGACATGACGCCGGTGCCCCACAACGGCTGCCGTCCGCCCAAGCGCCGGAGGGTCTGAGATGTCTCGCTACACGGGTCCCAAGGCGCGCGTCTCTCGGCGGCTCAACACCAACATCTGGGGCACCGAGGGCGAGACGAAGGCGCTCGACCGGCGTCCGTATCCGCCTGGTGAGCACGGGCGGGGAAGACGCCGCAGCCAGAACTCCGAGTTCTTGATGCAGCTGCAGGAGAAGCAGAAGTGCCGCTTCACCTACGGGATGACGGAGCGGCAATTCCGCAATATCTACGAAGAGGCCGCCCGCCAGCGCGGGGTCACCGGTGAGAACCTGCTGCGGCTGCTCGAGCTGCGGCTCGACAACATCGTGTACCGGGCCGGCTGGGCGGCGACCCGCCCGCAGGCTCGCCAATTCGTGAACCACGGTCACATCGACGTCAACGGTCGGCGGGTGAACATTCCCAGCTACCGGGCGCGCGCTGATGACGTAGTCGAGTTGCGGACGAAAGCCCGCGACATCGTCACGATCCGCTGGAACCTCGACGTGCTTGACCGCACCCCACCGGCGTGGCTGGAAGCGAGCGACGGTAGCCAACGTGTCACCGTGCGCGAGCTGCCGATCCGATCCCAGATCGAGATCCCGGTGCGCGAGCAACTCATCGTCGAGCTCTACAGCAAATAACCCTGCAACATCCGCCGCCCACGAAGAGGTGAACGTGTCCGTTTCCGACACCTTGGTCATGCACCGACCGACGATCGACATCCTTGGCGAGCCCGAGGGCAATCGCCAGCGCTTCGCGATTGGCCCGCTGGAGCCCGGGTTCGGGCACACACTGGGCAACTCGCTGCGCCGCACACTGTTGTCGTCGATTCCCGGTGCCGCAGTCACTCAGGTCCGGTTCGATGATGCACTGCATGAGTTCACGACGATCGAGGGCGTCGTCGAGGACGTCACCGACATCATCCTGAATCTCAAGGATGTGGTGCTTCGCAGCCACAGCGACGAGGCCGTTGCGGTGCGTCTCGATGAGCGAGGCGTGGGCCCGGTACTGGCGGGCCACGTCGATTGGGGCATCGATGTCGACTGCCTGACGCCAGACCTGCACATCGCGACGCTCGGTGAGGGCGCCCGATTGGCGATGGACCTCACCGTCGAGCGCGGTTGGGGCTACACCGCGCCAGAGAGCGAGCGGTCCAGCAGCACCATCGGCGTGATCCTCATGGACGCTCTGTTTAGCCCGGTGCGCCGTGTGGCGGTGGAGGTCGAACCGGTTCGTGTCGAGCAGTCCACCGACTTCGACCGGCTGGTGCTCGACATCGAGACCGATGGCGCGATGACTCCACGCGAGGCGCTCGCGTCGGCAGGCGACACCCTGTGCCGACTCATGCTCATGATCGCCGAGCTGTCATCGGAGCCTCTGGGTCTCGACATCGCTGAGGTGGCGGTCGGTGGAGGTCAGGCCAGCGATCTGGAACGCCCGATCGAAGACTTGGGTCTGTCCGAGCGTGCTCGCAACTGCCTCAAGCGTGCGCAGTTCAACACCATCGGCGAGCTGCTCGATCAATCGGTCGAAGAACTGATGACCGTCCCGAACTTCGGCCAGAAATCGCTGGACGAGGTCATCGAGAAGCTCGACGAGCGAGGTCTGGCATTGCGCGGCATGAGCCCCTCGGCCGACGCCGAAGCCGAGGCCGAGGCCGAGGCCGAGCCGGCCACCCCAGCGGCGGTCAGCTGACCATGCCCACGCCCACGAAGGGTCGACGCCTTGGCGGAAGCGCCAGCCACCAACGCTCCATGCTGGCCAACTTGGCGGCGTCGCTGTTCGCGGCTGAGGCCATCGAGACCACCGAAGCCAAGGCCAAGGCACTGCGGCCCTACGCCGAGAAGCTCATCACCAAGGCCCGCAAGGGAGGCTTGGCACGGCACCGCCAGATTGTCGCCAGCCTCAACGGCGACCAGGAAATGGCCCAGAAGCTCATCGACGAGATCGGCCCGCGCTACGAGGGACGTCCGGGCGGCTACACGCGCATCTTGAAGCTCGGCCCGCGCCGGGGTGACAACGCGCCGATGGCGCTCATCGAGTTGGTCTAGACCTCCACGGACGTGGTCCAAGTTCGCTGATGGACACTGCACCGCTGAGCGCCGACGTGCTCGAGGAATTGCGTCAGTTCGACACCCCGACGGTCTGCAATGCACTCGAGATCGTCGCGCCACGGCGCCGTGCGTACGGCTACACCACCTCGCCGCTGGTCTGTCCTGATCCGGACACCGTCATGGTCGGCTACGCCCGCACCGCCACGATCCGGGCGAACGCTCCCTCGGGTCGATCCGGCGCCGACGACCTCGCAGTGCGCGTGGGCTACTACCGGCACATGGCCGCTGGCCCACAGCCCACCATCACGGTGATCCAAGACATCGATGCCTCCCCGGGCTATGGCGCCTGGTGGGGCGAGGTGAACAGCAGCATTCACGCCGGGCTGGGCTCGCTCGGGGTCATCACCAACGGCTCCATACGAGACTTGGGAGAGTGGGCGCCGGGCTTCGGCGCTCTTGCGGGCTCGATCGGCCCGTCCCACGCGTGGGTTCATGTCGTCGAATATGACGTGGCGGTGACCGTCCATGGCATGACGGTCCGCCCCGGCGACCTCATTCATGCGGACCGCCACGGCGCGGTTGTCGTGCCTGCCGACGTGGCTGCGGATGTTCCTGCCGCGGCTGCCAAGATCGCCGCCGCTGAGCGCGTCCTGATTGACGCCGCCCGCAGCGAGGGATTCTCGATCAACCGATTGACCGCCCTGCTCGACCCCAAGGGCGACCACTAGTTCTTCGTTATCGCACCAGTGCTGCGTCGCGTCGCAGCGAGCTGCGCGCTTCGGCGTAACGCTCGGCAAGGCGCTGTCCCACGCGGCCGATCCGGTCGATCATGGTCATGAGTCGATCGCGGGCAGCCTCGGCAATGCTCGACAGCTCTGTCAGTGCCGGCAGGTTCCAGTCGCGCAGCACGACGGGCTGCAGGATCTGGTCGTGGTGGATTGCCAGGTCGTAGATCCCCGCCTCGGCGATGATGCGCGAGTGGGCGTCGAAGTCGGTGATGCCCAACCCGGGCATCGCGAAGTCCTTGACCTGGTTGGCGATGGCGACCACCGCGCTGGAGGGGTCAATTTCTACCGCAGCGCTCATGACGTCGCGGTAGAAGAGGAAATGCAGGTTCTCATCGAAGGCGACCCGCCGCATGATGGCCTTGCCGGCAGGATCGTCGATGTGGCGACCGGTGTTGAAGTGAGCGATGCGCGTGGCCAACTCCTGCAGCGTTACGTAGGCGAGGCCTTCCAGCAAGCTCGGGGGCTGGGGTACCTGCCCGCACTGCACCTGGGCCATGCGCGCGCGTTCCAACGCGACCGGATCGAGCGCGCGGGTGACGGAGAGGTAGTCGTAGATGACCCGGCCGTGCCGCCCCTCCTCCGCCGTCCAGCGGCGGACCCACTCGCCCCACGCTCCCTCGCGGCCGAAGAGCCGCTCGCTGTCACGGAAGTAGTACGGCAGGTTCTCTTCGGTGAGCACGTTGACGAACAGGGCGCTGCGAGCTTCGGGAGTGAGATTCGCCTCTTCGGGCGACCATTCGTAGTCGGGCGCGAAGTCTTCCCCCCGGCTCCATGGCACGAGCGCGTGGGGATGCCATTCCTTCGTCTGCCGAAAATGCCGGTCGAGTAGCTGTCCTACGGTCGGCTCAAGTTCGGCGAGCGTCCGGGCATCGGCCGCTACCGGCATCGGGAATCGCCAATCACCATTCGGGACAAAGCCTAACGACCTGTATGCACGCCCAGTGCCCGCTCCAGATTCTTCAGGTATGCGGTGAACGCATTGCGTCCCGCGGCGGTGGCTTCGATCCAGGTGCGCGGCTTGGACCCGTGGAACTCCTTGGTGATCGCCACGTAGTCGGCGTCTTCCAGTTTCCGCAGGTGCGTCGTCAGATTGCCGGGGGTCAGCTCCAGGTGCTTTTGGACGAATCCGTACGCGAGCCGGTCCCGATCCTTCACCGAGACCAGCAACGACATCACCTGCAGCCTCGTCGGCTGATGGATGATCTCATCGAGGTCGATGACGCCGCTGGCGGGCGTCGGGGGGGGGTCTACCATTCGCCGTTCCTGCGCACCCATGCGAACACGCCCGCCAGCAACAGCAGTGACGCGATTCCCGAGACGGCCGGAGCGACGTCGTCGAAGACGTAGTGCGGGATGTAGAACGCGGCGGCCATGCCGAGACCGAACACGGCGATCACTGTCCGATTCAGGATGCCGAAGAGCACGTAGCCCAGCGCCATAACGCCGAGCAGGACGAACGGGATCTTCTCTGCCCCGGCCTCGTTCCACAGGCCGGCGGCGCCGGGGAGCAGACCCGCCGCGGTGATGACCGCCATCCAGTATCCGAATACCCGGATCCCCGCGTGCTGCATCGCGAGCCCAGGCGAGAGCGCACGACCGGCGCGATAGCCAATGGTCATGCTTGCGATCACGCCGGGGAGTGTGATGATCACCCAAAGCGGACCCGGGTACCACGGGTACCTCTCGGCGAAGTCGGGTGCGAACGTCGCCACGGCGTACTGGGCGAGGTAGGCGATCGTGATGATCCCTCCCCACATCAGCAGGATTGCCGTGCTCCCCGCGGTGTACAAGGCGCTGCGGGCGCCGTGCATGGTGCTGAGCACCGTCTCCCAGCTTTTGTCCAGTCCTAGCGCTGCGGGATCGTCGTTGTCTGTCACTGCACTGCCTGACATTTCCGGAGCCTCCTGAGCTGTACCACAAAGTAGTTTGTAGCACAAACTATCCGCGCCGTCAAATAGACGCAAGAGCGATCTCGTCACCGATGAAGCCCGCACCCGACCGGGGGAGTCAGGCGTGTGCGCGCAGGGCGGCTGCGTAGTTGGCCGAGGCGAATTCCCAGTTGGCCAGGTGCTCTATGAACGCATCGACGTAAGCAGCGCGGGCGTTCTGGTAGTCGAGGTAGTAGGCGTGCTCCCACACGTCGATCACCAGCAGTGGCACCTGCTGCGGTTCACTCGGGGCGGCGCTGGTGCCGGCGATCGGCGTGCTGGCGTCATCAGTCTGGACGATGCGAAGCGAGCCGGGCCCCGCACCGGCCGCGGCCGTGTCGAATACCAGCCAGCCCCAACCCGAGGCGAAATTGCCCACCGCCCCTGCTGCGAATTCGCTGCAGAACGCGTCGACGCTGCCGAAGCTCGCCACGAGTGCGGCTGCGAGGTCGCCGTCTGGTTCGCCACCGCCGTCCGGCGACATCGAGCGCCAATAGAAGTCGTGGTTCCACGCCTGCGCTGCGGCGTTGAACAGCTTGCTGCTGTGGCCGCCCGGCTCCAACGAGCGTACGAGCGATTCAAGCGAGACATCGGCGTTTGGGGTGCCGGCCGTCAGATCGTTCACTGCGGTGACGTACGCGGCGTGGTGCTTGCCATAGTGAAAGCTGATCGTGCGCTCGCTGATGTGCGGCGCCAACGCGTCAGCCGCGTAGGGAAGGTCTGGAAGGTGAATCGTCATGCGAGCGTCACGTGGTCTCCGGCCCGGGCGAGTATGCCACTGGCGACGACATCTTCCCCCCGCGATGCGGCGGGTTGTGCGCGGGCCGGCCTCACCGCTGCCGAGCATGCCCCTGACCGGACCTCGCACACGCGTACAGATATGGTGCGCGGCGTGCAATTGGTGGGAATTTACGACGCAGACGGCACATTGGCCGGCGAGCTGCGGTACGCGGTCGGCAAGCTGACCGGGCGCAGCAGCTGCGCTCTGTGCGACATCACCCACGGCTGGAACCCGATGGGCTCCCGCCAGTGGAAGCAGGCATGCGCGGCTTCGCCGGTCGAGCTTGAGCTTGTGCATCGCGACGAGGCGACTGCCGATCAACTGGCTGCCGCCACGTCGCTGCCGAGCATCATCGTGCGCGACGGCGACGAATGGACTGAAGTGCTCAGCACTGCCGAGATTGCGACGTATAAGGGCTCTGCAGAGTTGCTGCTGGAGCGCCTCGCCACAGTGTGAGGCATTCTCATCATTCGAAACCCATCGAGACTGCGTCTGGTGTTTAAACCGAGATCTTCTGCGAGTACCGTCCTGAGCCGCATGGCGGCAGCCAGTCCACGGCACTGCAGCCGCATTCACTCCCCAGCATCCGCCCTAGCGCATCCATACGTCCGAAAGGCGATCCAGTCGATGAAACCAGGCTCCTGGCGCAATCTCCTCCCAGCCCTGCTCGTTGCCGCGCTGCTGGCGGCCGCCTGCGCACCCGACTCACCCGACGCAACGCCGCCCACCGACGCAGCCGATGAGTCCGAAGAAGTCCACGAAGAGGCCCCCGAGACTCCCGCTGAAGCGGACGAAGCCCCCGAAGCCGACGAGCCGGAGCCCGACGAGCCAGAGGCGTCAGACGACGAAGACCCCGCAGAGACCGTCGCAGAGCCCGAGCCGATCGGTGATCCCGTCGATCTGGGCGCGTTCAACGACTACGAACCCGGAGATCCCGATGCGACGCCGCTGCCGGTCGACTCAGATGTGCTGATCGGCGAGCTCGGAAACGGTCTCACCTACTACCTGCGCTCGAATGATTCGCCGGGCGAGGCCGTGGTCATGCACCTGGTCGTGAACGCCGGCGCGGTGCTGGATCCCGACGGGGAGGAAGGCACTGCCCACTTCCTCGAGCACATGCTGTTCAACGGCACCGAACTCTTCTCGAAGAACGAGCTGGATCAGGTGCTGCGCGACATCGGCACCGATTTCGGCCCCGACCTCAACGCATACACCAGCCCGGACGAGACCGTCTACATCTTGGACTTCCAGCTCGACGATCCCGAGGCGCTGGATCTGGCTTTCACCGTGCTGTCCGAATGGGCGTCGGCGGCCACGATCCTTCCCGAAGATGTAGAGGAAGAGCGCGGCATCATCCTCGACGAGTACCGGCTGCGAGACGAATCGGCCTCGGGCCGGATCTCCAACTTCCTCCAGGTGATCTACCACCAGGGAACCGTCTACGAGGGGATGCTGATCGGCGGCAGCGAGGAGTCGAACTCGACGGTCACCGCCGAAAACCTGCGGGACTTCTACGACACCTGGTACCGGCCCGACAACATGGCCGTCGTCGTGGTGGGCGACCTACCGGTGACTCAGATGGAAGAGCTGGTGGTCGAGTACTTCGCCGATTTCGCGCCCCGCACTCCTTCCGCACCCGACCAGCCGGATCGCAGTGCGTTCACGGCGCAGTTCGTCACCGAGCCGGTCACCGACGTCGTGACCCATCCTGATCACGGTCCCATCTACATCTCACTGGACTGGCAGCTGCCGGCATGGCCTGCGGGCACCACTGGCGGCGAACGGCTCCGGCAGATGGAGAACGTGATCGCCCGGATGCTCGACATCCGGCTGGACGCGGCCCACCGGGCTGGTCTGATGGCTCAAGCCTCCGAGCCTCACATCAGCTCGTTCCCGGCGGCCCGGGGGCTGCGTCTGTACGGCACGAACTACCAGGGCTCCGACTTGGTGCAGGCCACCACCGACTACCTGTCGGTCGTGGAGGGCGCCGCCCACTACGGCTTCACCGCCGGCGAGCTCGACCAGGCCGTCGAGGCGTTGCGGACCTCGCTGCAATTCCAGCTTGAGAGCGCTGAGACGCGCCAAGACGACGAGTACGCATCCGGCTACGTCCAGCATTTCCTGAGCGGTGCCGACATCTCGTCGACTGCCGATCGCGTGGCACGTCTGAGCGCGTTGCTGGAGACCTACTCGGTCGAGGAATTGACCGCGCACTTGCGCTGGGTGCTCGAGGTGGCGCCGCCGCTCGTCGTGTCCATCGGACCGGATCCATCCGCGGTGCCGACAGCCGAAGAGCTCCTCGCAGCGATCGAGGCGGTGGTTCCCCTCGCTCCGCCGGAATCCGAAGATGCGGTCGACACGCTGATGGAGCGTCCCGCACCTGTGGCTCCATCACGCGAGGCAGCAGTGGATCTGTTCGAGGATGCCTACGAGTGGGAGTTCACCAACGGCGCACGGGTCGTCTTCGTGCCATCTGACATTGCGGCCGGCCAGGTGAACGTCGTCGCAGAGAGCTTGGGCGGTTGGTCGACGCTGTCCGAGGGCGACTCCGCGCTGGCGCGCCATGCAGTCGGGGCTGTTGCTTCCAGCGGCCTCGCAGACGCTTCTGCGACACAGCTCGATGAGTATCTGGCCACTACGACGGCGCGGGTCAGCCCGTTCATCGCGGAGTTCTCAGAGGGCTTCTCCGGCGCCACCGGATCCGACGATCTCGAGGCCCTGTTCACGCTGATGCACCTGTTCATCACCGAGCCGCGCATCACCGAGGTTGCCGTCGGCGAGCAGACCCAGGCCATGGCGACCCGACTCGCCAACGCTGAGACCTTCCCACAGTGGATCTCGGAGCTGAAACTGCTCGATGCGCTGTTCGAAGGCAGCCCGTGGCACCAGTTCATCGCCACCCAAGCTCAGATCGACGCCACGACGCCGGACTTGCTGCTCGGTCTGTACGAGGCACGGCTGAGCGACGTGGACGACATGGTGGTCGCCGTCGTCGGCGACATTGACCGTGCCACGGTGGCCGACCTGGCGGCGCGCTACATCGGCAGCCTGCCGCCCGGCGAGACAGACACGTTCGTGAATCACCGTCCGGACTTCCCCTCCGGCGTTCAGCGCATCACGATCGCGGTCGATGCCGATGCCGGCGCGGCCGGCTTCGACGTCGTGTTCGGCGCAGCGGCGCCTCTCAACACGGCTTCCCTGGTGATCGCCGATGTTGCGGAGGCGATCATCAACGACCTGCTCACCGTGCGTGTGCGCGAGGAGCTCGGCGACGCATATGTCGTTGGCGTGTCGGTGTCGTCGAACCCGCCGGTCGGAACCTGGGAAGGTCGCATCTTCTCGACGGGCGCGTCAGGGGGTCTCGACACAGGTCACGCGGAGGTCATCGAGATCTTGACCGAGCTGATAGCCGACGGCCCCACCGAGCGCGATCTCGACCAGGCGATCGCCGTCGTCCGCGACAACTACGTGCTCGAGTCCAATTCGCTGCTCATCAACCCGTTGTTGAGCCGTCACCATGTCGACGATGCCGACGTGGCCACGCCTGAGCGCATGCGTGCTGCACTGAACGAGGTCACTGCTGGCGATGTGCAGCAATTCATCGCATTGCTGTTCAACCTCGACAACCGCATCGAGGTGTTCCGCAGCGCCGAATAGCCAAGAGGCTGAGCCGGCAGGCGAAGCCGTGGCCCGAGCGGCCCGTGAGCGACAGCGAACAAGAGCGGGAAACAACTGGTGCGACAGCCGAAAGGCTCGCCTACCTGCACTAGGGCACAGCGTCGGGATAACGGACGGCGACGAGCGTCAGCCCGTGGGGCGGTGCTATCGGCGCGCCGGCGTCGCGCCGGCGCGCTGCCAGCACCGCAGGAACATCGTCGGCGGCGCGATCGCCGAGTCCCACCGCCACGCACTGGCCCACGATGGCCCGCACCATCTGGTGACAGAAGGCATTGGCCTCGATCTCGAAGAGCAGTCGCCTGTCCTCGGCCGACCAGCGGGCCGCCGACACGGTCCGCACCAGCGAAGCGTCGGGACGATCTTTGGGACGCCGGCAGAACGAGGTGAAATCGTGCTCGCCGACGAAGTGCCTCGCTGCCGCATTCATCCGGTCAACGTCCAGCGGCACGCCAACATGCCACTCGAGGTCGCCGTAGCGGGGATCGGGATGGGCGGCGTTGCGGACTCGGTACTCGTAGGCACGGGACGTGGCCGAGTGGCGAGCATCGAAGCCGTCGTCGGCGAGTGACGCCGCGGTCACCGCGATCTCGGGTTGCAACATCCGGGTCAGCGACGCCGCCAACTTGCCCAGCCCGTCAACGCCGGCCCGTCGGTCGGCTCTGCGGGGTCTGCCGTCCGGCTGGCTGCCGCCGCCCTGGCCTGCGGTGACGCGCCCCAATCCGGCGGAGTCGAGCCGGAACGACACCACCTGACCCGTTGCGTGAACGCCCGCATCGGTGCGGCCGGCCACAGTGAGCACCGGTGCTTCGCCCAAGATGCGCTCCAGCGCAGCGCTCAGCTCGCCGGCAACCGTGCGTACGCCTGCATTTGCCGCGAAGCCGCGAAAACTCGTGCCGCGGTAGGACAGATCCAGCCGGACTGTTCGCTCCTCGTCCCCGCGGCGGGCCTCGTGCTCGCTCACCGCTGGCACGGTAACTTCGCTGGGAGCGGCACGGGCACAGGCAGACGCCGGCTCGGCCGCATCGGCCAGTTCATAGGGGGCGGGGCAGATGCTCGATACGAGGATTGCGGGCGGCACGATCATCGATGGCACCGGGGCGCCACGCGTCCAGGGAGACGTCGGGATCGCCGACGGGCGCATCGTGGCGGTGGGCGACGAGGCGGTGCGCGCGGCAGGTGCCGCCAAGCGAACCATTGATGCCTCCGGCATGGCGGTTGCGCCGGGCTTCGTCGACATCCACACGCACTTCGATGCGCAGGTCTTCTGGGATACCACGCTGTCGCCGTCGCCACTGCACGGAGTGACCACCGTCATCGGCGGCAACTGCGGATTCACGATCGCCCCGCTGGAGCCTGACCACGGCGACTACCTGATGCGGATGCTGGCCCGGGTGGAAGGCATGCCGCTCGCGTCGCTGCAGCAAGGCGTCCCCTGGGACTGGCGCAGCTTCGGCGAGTACCTCGATTCCATCGACGGCACGCTCATGCCGAACGCCGGATTCCTCGTAGGTCACAGCGCATTGCGACGTGTGGTGATGGGCGAGCGATCGGTGGGCCACGAAGCCACGCCCGACGAACTCGACGCCATGAAGCGCATGCTGGCCGACAGCATCGCCGCAGGCGGGCTGGGCTTCAGCTCGTCATGGGCCAAGACCCACAACGACGCAGACGGCGAGATGGTGCCGTCGCGTTACGCCTCGACCAACGAGCTCGTCGAGCTGTGCTCGGTGCTGCGCACCAGCCCGGCAGTGGCGCTTGAGTTCATCCCGAGCATCGAGCGATTCGACACTGACGTGTACCAACTGCTCGCTGACATGTCGGTGGCGGCGGACCGCCCGCTCAACTGGAACGTGATCTTCGCCAACGGCCGGCACCGCGAAGTCATTGCCCAGAAGCTCGAAGCCAGCGACTTCGCCGCTCGCCAGGGCGGGCGAGTCGTCGCGCTCACGGCCCCGATGCCCGCCGTCAGCCGCCTGTGCTTCGAGAGCGGTTTCCTGCTCGACACCCTGCACGGCTGGGCCGAGCCGATGGCGCTGCCGCCTGACGAGAAGATGCGACTGATGGCTGATCCGCAGCGCCGAGCCGAGCTGAACGATCTCGCGCAGCAGCCCAGTGCGTTCCGCGGCGTCGCCCGCTGGGAGCGTCTCACGGTCGGGGAGGTGACCAAGCCCGAGCTGACGCAGTTCGAAGGTCGCACGATCGGCGAGATCGCCGACACCCAAGGCATCACTCCGTGGGACGCGCTGTGCGACTTGGTCGTTGCGGACGATCTCAAGACCGGTCTCTACCCGCGAGCCGCCGGGGACGATGACGACAGCTGGGAGCTTCGCAAGGAGCTGTGGACTGACGACCGCTGCGTGATCGGAGCGTCGGACGCCGGTGCACACCTCGACTTCCTGGCGACCTTCAACTATTCGACGTACCTGCTGGCAGCAGCCCGCGATCGCGGCATGCTCGAGCTGGAAGACGCCGTTCACAAGCTGACCGACGTGCCCGCCCGGCTGTACGGCCTGGCAGGCCGGGGCAGGTTGGCCCCCGGCTGCCATGCCGATGTCGTCGTCTTCGATCCCGACGCCGTTGCGCCGCGCTCGATCGAGGTGCGCGAGGACCTGCCAGGCGGCGCTTGGCGGCTCTACGGCGAGGCCGACGGCATCGACACCGTGCTCATCAACGGCGACGTCGCGGTGAGCGGCGGCGAGTTCACCGATGCCCGCCCCGGCACCCTGCTGCGGGCCGGCCGCGACACGGTGCCTGTCACGGCAACCGGCTGACAGGCAAGCGCCAACGGCACCGGTGCCCCGCAGCGTCGTGACCGCCGCCCGGTAGCCTTGCCGGGTCCGATCCTTAGTGCCGATGTGCGGTGCAGGAACGGAGCCGACACCACCCCAAGCGGAGTTCCAGCGTGCGCACCTACGCCCCCAAAGCCTCGGAGATCGAACGAACGTGGTTCGTTGTCGATGCCGAGGGCATGGTGCTGGGTCGTATGGCAACTGAGGTCGCCAAGATCCTGCGCGGCAAGCACAAGCCGACCTTCGCCCCCTACATCGACTGCGGTGACCACGTCGTCGTCGTGAACGCCGACAAGGTGGTCCTCACCGGCAACAAGGCGACGCAGAAGCTCGTGCACCGCCATTCGGGTTACCCCGGCGGACTGCACTCCGAGAAGTACGGCGATCTGCTGGCTCGCCGTCCGGCCGATGCCGTGCGGCGGAGCATCCGCGGCATGCTGCCGCACAACCGCTTGGGCCGAGCGCAGCTTCGCAAGCTCAAGGTGTACGCCGGTCCAGACCATCCCCATGCCGCCCAGCAGCCTCAAGCGCTGCAGCTGCCCGCCGCAATGGCGAGCTAGGGCCGACGCTCTCCACGCCGCATTCGCAAGCCGACCAGAAGGATCCCGATTTCGTGCCCGTTCCGTTGACGCAGACCACTGGCCGCCGCAAGCGCGCCGTCGCCCGGGTGAGATTCCTGCCCGGCAGCGGCAACATCTTGGTGAATGGACGCCCGTTCGACGAGTACTTCACCTCGTCGGTGCACCGCATGGAGATCACCGAGCCGCTGCGTCTCACCGAGTCTGTCGAGGCCTATGACGTTTCCGCCACCGTGGACGGCGGCGGCGTGGCAGGACAGGCTGGCGCTCTGCGCTTGGGCATCGCCCGTTCGCTGCTGGTGCTCGATCCTGAAGTGCGGCCGACGCTGAAGTCCGCCGGCATGCTGCACCGCGACGATCGCAAGAAGGAATCCAAGAAGTACGGCCTCAAGAAGGCCCGCAAGGCGCCCCAGTACTCCAAGCGCTAAACGATCGCCCGATCCCGATGGCCGGTCCCAGCAATCCGGCGCTCAGGTCCAGACTCGGCAACGCAGCGTGATGGAACTCAGTTTCGGCACCGACGGCATTCGAGGGCGGGCCTTCGACGAACTTGACGAGGTGGTCGCGCACGCGCTGGGGCGCGCAGCGAACCGGGCTATGTCGGGCGGCGTCGAACGCGCGGGCAGCGCTCGCTGGGTCGTGGGCCGCGATACACGCGAATCGGGTCAGCCTCTCGCGGCGGCGCTGACGGCCGGCCTGCGCGCTGGCGGTGCCGACGTCGTTGACTTGGGCGTGGTGCCGACGCCGGTGGTTGCCTTCGCGGCCGAATTGCTGGAGCGTGCCGGAGCGATGGTCTCGGCATCTCACAACCCTTGGCACGACAACGGCGTCAAGCTGTTCGCTGCGGGCGGCACCAAGCTCAGCGATGCCGAGCAGTCTGCAGTGGTGCGGTGCCTGGACAATCTGGGGCTGACGCACGGGGATCGGCCGTCGGCGGCCGAGATCGCACGTCGACTGGAAGTCAATCCCTCGACCGCAAGCGCGGCGCCATCGGGCGCGACAGCTCACGTGCTGGATGCCTATGAGGCATCGCTGCGCGAGGCCATCGATAAACGCACGCTCGACGGTGTGCACTTGGTCGTGGACGGTGCGAACGGGGCGAGCGCATCGCTCGCACCCGCACTGCTGCGGCGGCTCGGAGCGCAGGTCACAGCGCTGTTCTGCGAGCCCGACGGCCGCAATATCAACGACGGTTGCGGGTCGGTCAGTCCTGGCGCGCTCCGGGCAGCAGTTCTCGACGTCGGCGCCGACATGGGCTTGGCCTTCGATGGGGACGGCGACCGATTGATCGGTGTGGACAGCGATGGGCAGATCATCGACGGCGACCGGCAGATGGCGTTGTTCGCCGTCGACCTCGCCGAACGTGGCCTGCTCGCCGGCAACACGCTGGTCGTGACCGTGATGTCCAACCTGGGACTGCGCCGGGCAATGGCCGAGGCGGGCATTGAGTTGGTCGAGACCGCAGTAGGGGATCGAGCGGTGCTCGAAGCGCTGGACGCGGGCGGTCACCGTCTCGGGGGTGAGCAGTCAGGTCATGTCGTCTTCCGCCATGAGGCCACCACCGGCGACGGGGTGCGAAGCGCGGTGCATCTGGTCGATCTGGTGGCACGCGGCGGCCGCTCAGTCGTGAGCGCGGCCATGCAGAGCGCTCCCCAGGTGCTGGTCAACGTGCCGACCGAGATTGGATCGCTCGATGCCGAGACTCACCGCGCGATCGACGAGGTCGTCGCGGCGGCGGGCTCCGACGCACGGGTGCTCGTGCGTCCCAGCGGCACCGAGCCGATGATCCGCGTCATGGTCGAGGCGACGACCGAGCGCGATGCGGCAGACCTCGCCGACCGCCTTGTCGAACTGGTCAGGTCGGTCGGCGCTGACTGAGGCTGACGCGGCTCGTGCCGCGCCAGGTCAGGTGTAGACGTTCAGGAATGCCTCGTTGAGCCGGCGGTCGACGTAGAACACGCCCTTGCCGAGCTGCTCGGCATCCCATGTCCGACGGGGATTGTCCGGGAAGTAGATGTACCCGCCCGAGAACACTTCGTTGCGGTTGCCCGACGGATCCCAGAAGTAGATCGTCTGGCCGCGGGTAATGCCGTGCCGGGTCGGGCCGATGTCGACGGGGATGTCGTACCGGCTCATCACGTCGCCTGCGTGCGCGACGTCGTTCCAGCTCTCCAAGTAGAACGACACATGATGGAAGATGCCCGGTTCGTCGTTGTGAACGAACGCCACGTCGTGCGCCTTGCTGGCACACGTCAGGAACGGCGCGATGTACGAGCCGTCGGGAGCGATCACCACCTCGGACAGCTCGAAGCCCAGCACCTCGGTGAACAAATCGACGGTTTCTGCGATGTTCGGCCCGTACAGCAGGCAGTGGTCCATGCGTGTGGCCCGCATGCCTCGGGGCTCTTCGTCCCAGACGTCAGGATTGTGCAGTGGGGGCGTCTTGTCGGCCGTCCCCATCTCCGTATAGAGGTGGATGGTGTGACCCGCCGGGATGGTGAAGCTGACGACTCGCCCGAGCGTGGGCTGTGAACCCGGCTCGAGGTGGTCGACCTGCACGCCATGGTCGTAGAGCTTGTCGGTGAGTTCGGTCAGGTCGTCGTCGTTGCGCACCTTGAAGCCCATGAAGTCCATGCCGGGCTCATCGGCGGGCCGCAGGACGATGCTGTGGTGATCGAACTCGTCGTACGCCTTGAAGTAGACACGCCCGTCATCGCCGGTTGCGACAACCGACAGACCGACGCGATCGCGGTAGTGGACGATGGAGGCTTCCACGTCGGTGCAGCGGATCTGGACGTACCCGGCTCGCATGACTCCAGTAATGGCCATGGTCATTCCCCCTTTTGTGAGCAGGCTCACCTATCTAATCACGCATCCCCCACCCCCGCCGCCGGAGGCGACCACACTCGACCGACGCGCCGTCGGGTGCTCGGTACCCTCGCTGTTGTGTGCGGGATCGTGGCTGTCATCGGCCGCCGTGACAATCGAGACGCTCTGGAAGCGTCAGCCGTCGTAGGACGGCTGATCGACGCCGGGGCGCTGCTGGCTGATGCAATCGTCGCCAGTGCTCCGGCCGACAGTGTTCCCGCCGCCAGTGCTGATTTCGCCGCTCAGCTCGAAGCCGCCGCACGCGTGCTGCGGGAGGCCGACGAGGCACTGCGGTCGCTGCCAGGCGTCCGCTTGCTGGTCGAAGACGCCAAGTGCGTGCTGGACACCGAAGCCGCTCTGGCGCAAGTGGATGCACACATCGCTGAGATCGACGGCGCCGTTGAAGCGGGCGCACACATTGAGCGCATCTTTGTGGCGCTGGGCGAACTGAAGGACCATTCGTTCGCGCTGCGACGAGACCGCCTGCGCATGGCCCGGGAAGTGGTCGGGCTCTGGGGCGGTACACCCCCGCCGGCGGCTGCGGGAGGGCTCTGGTCGATCCAGGTAGCGCTGTCGGCACTTGACCGGCTCGAGGTTCGAGGGCGGGATTCGGCCGGGCTGCAGGTGTTCGTGCGGGGAGCACATGTCGAAGCCGATGCCGAGCAAGGAGCAGCGGGTTCGCTCAGCGGACGCCTGGCCGATCCGCTCTTTGGCACTGGCGCGGTGCGGAACACTCCCGACGGCCTCGCCTTCGTCTACAAGACCGCCTCGGAGATCGGCGAGTTGGGCGACAACTCCGCCGCCCTGCGGTCACAGATTCGGCAGGACAGCCTGCTTCGCTGGGCTCTGTGCGCTGAGGCCGCCGAAGTGGTGGTGCTGGGGCACACGCGCTGGGCCAGCATCGGGATCGTCTCGGTGCCGAACACCCATCCGCTCGATGCGTGGGATGCGACGCTCAGCGGTTCTCATGCTGCTGGTCCGAACGTCAACAGCGCGCACGTTGCTGCTGTGCTGAACGGGGACGTAGACAACTACGCCGACCTGATCGCGCAGCGGCGCCTCTCTATTGCGCCGGAAATCACTACCGATGCAAAGGTCATCCCCACGATGGTGGGCCAGGCTCTCGCCGCGACGCGCGACCGTGCAGCGAAATCGCCAAGCACAGAGAAGTCGGAGCAGCTGCGGCAAGCCTTCGCTGGGTCGGAGCAGCTACGGCAAGCCTTCGCTGATGCCGTCAGCAGCTTCGAGGGCTCGGTAGCGATCGCAGCGCATGTTTCGGAGGTGCCCGACGTGGTGGCGTTGGCGCTGCGGGGGAGCGGGCAGGCGCTGTACGTGGGCGCAACGGACGGGGCATATGTCGTGGCCAGCGAGCCGTACGGCTTGGTCGAGGAATGCCGTCACTACGTCCGCCTAGATGGCGAGACCCCGTCCGATCCGGCGAACCCCGTGGGCAGCCGCGGTCAGATCATGTTGGTCGGCACTCCGAGCGCACCAGCCGACGGCACGTGGGCCGCGCCCGAGTTCGCTGCTCTCCGGTGTTTCTCCTACGACGGCACAGAGCTGCCCGTCGAAGCGGGCGATGTCGTCACCGCCGAGGTCACTACCCGCGACATCGACCGGGGCGACCACCCTCACTTCCTGCTCAAGGAGATCGGCGAGGCGCCCCGCTCGCTCCAGGCCACATTGCGTGGCCGCATCGAGACAGCCACATTGCGTGGCCGCATTGAGACAGCCGGACCATTGCGGCGCGCCCGGCTCGGGCCCGACGCTCTGCCCGCCGATGTTCGGTCGCGGCTGCGGGACGGCTCCATCCGTCGGATTGTTGCCATCGGCCAGGGCACGGCCGCTGCCGCGGCGTCGGCGCTCCCACACTTCTTCGAGACCCTGTTGGCGCCATCGCGCGCACTCCGCAGCGTGGAAGTGTCGGCGCCCCTGGCGACCGAGTTCAGCGGTTTCGGGTTGCACGCCGACCTGTCCGACACGCTGGTTGTGGCAGTCAGCCAGTCCGGCACGACGACCGACACCAATCGCACGGTAGATCTCGCTCGCGCTCGGGGCGCTGCGGTGGTCGCCATCGTCAACCGGCGCGGCAGCGACCTGACCGACCGGGCTGACGGCGTGCTCTACACCTCCGACGGCCGCGACGTGGAGATGTCGGTGGCGTCCACAAAGGCGTTCTATGCACAGGTTGCGGCGTGCGCGTTGCTCGCCGCTGCCATCGCTGCCGACATCCGTCCCGACGACGCTGCGACGGCCAGTGCCATCAGCGACTTGCTCGGTGCGCTGGGCAAGCTGCCCAGCGCACTCGAATCGGTGTTCGCCTCGCGCGACGAGATCGCCCGGATCGCCCGGCGCCACGTGGGAGCTCACCGCCATTGGGCCGTGGTGGGAAATGGTGCGAACCGGATCGCTTCACGTGAGATCAGGATCAAGCTGTCTGAGGTCTGCTATCACGCCGTCGCCGAGGACGGCACCGAAGACAAAAAGCACATCGACCTCTCGTGCGAGCCGCTCATCTGGGTGTGCGCGACGGGCCTGGTGGGCTCTGTCGCCGACGATGCTGCGAAGGAGGTGGCGATCTACCGGGCGCACCGGGCGACGCCGATCGTGGTGGCTTCCGCGGGCACGGGGCGCTTCGACGCTGCCGCTGAGCTGCTGGAGGTTCCTGCCGTGCATCCAGCGGTGGACTTCCTGCTGGCCACCGCTGCTGGTCACCTGTACGGGTATGAGGCGGCGCTGACGATCGACGCACTTGCCGATCCGCTGCGCGAGATGCGAGCCATCACGGAATCGCTGCTTGCGGCTGCAAACAGCACGGAATCATCGCTCGCGGCCGCGGGCCGCGCTGACGCATCGCTCGCGGCCGCAGGCCGCACTGACGCATCGCTCGCGGCCGCAGGCCGCGACGGGGACTTGCTCGCCGTGCTGGCGGAGCGCCTGCGCGCCCCGGCCAATCGCTTCCGGGACGGTGTGCGTGCAGGCAGCTATGACGGTCACTTGCGGGCAGGAACTGCGGCGCGCCTCGGAGCGGTGCTGCGGTACGCCGCCGGCATCGCGCCGCTGGAGATGTACCAGGCGGATATCGGCAAGGTGGGGCTGCCCTCGGTCGTCATCGACGACCTCACCGATGCGCTGAACCTCGCCATCGACGAACTCACCCGGCCGGTCGACACCATCAAGCATCAGGCCAAGACCGTTACGGTCGGCATCTCGCGCGCCGACGAGACGCTTCTCGACTCCATGCTGGTGGCAGCAGCGCTCGAAGCCGGCGCACCGAGGGATCGGCTCTCGTACGCGGCCTTGCGCACGCTTGCTGCGCTTGACCCGGCTGTGGCCGAGGTGACGGGTTGGTCGCGCTATCGCATCCAGGGAGACGTGGCTTCTGCCAGCAGCCCTGAGGTCACCATCTGGCTGACCGACCGCGGCGGCACGGCACTCGGCATCGAGTCGCGCACGGTGACCAACCCGCAGCTACGCGGCAGCAAGCACCGAGCTGCGTACGAACGCGAAGTCACCGTGGCCCGCGGCAGCGACGGCCGCACAGTGCTCCACATTCCCGAGACCAAGGACGGCTTGACCACCGGGCTGACGCTGTTGCACTGCCGCTTCGTCGAGCGACTGCGCGCACCGTCGATGCGGTCCGTGCTGATGGGCTACCGCGGCCGCTACGGGGCGCTCGCCGACGCGGTCACCGAGACGCTGCCATGGTTCCGCGACGACTTGCTTGGCACGCTCGAAGTCTTCGATCTGCTGACCCGACCGGTCTACGTGCTCGCAGAGCACTGGCTGGGCGATGCCGACGCCTCCGGCGAGCCGGGCAAATAGGACTGTCAGCAAATGAGCACCTCGATTGGGCTCGACATGGTGGATGTCCAACGATTCGCCGCGGTGCTCGAGCGGCGCAGCGGTATGCGCACCCGCTTGTTTACCCCCGCCGAGCTCTCCTACGCCATGGGAACGGTGAATCCCGATACCCGCCTCGCCGCGAGGTTCGCCGCGAAGGAAGCGGTGATGAAGGTGCTGGGAATCGGCCTGGGCGCGTGCCGCTTTCGCGATATCGAAGTCGCGCGCCATTCCAGCGGTCGTCCCGAACTGTTGCTTCGGGGTCTCGCGGCAGAACGGGCGACGGCCGCAGGCTTGTCTGAGTGGCAGGTGACCCTCACCCATACCGACTCGGTGGCCGCGGCCATGGTGCTAGCGCAGTGAGCCGGCGCCGGCGTGTGCGCCACTTCGACTCAGCCGGGGGCTGAGGTCGTGATCCCGATCGTGACGCCCGATCAGATGGCGGCAATCGACGCGGCCGCGCCCGAAGGTACCGACGTGCTGGTTGCGCGTGCCGGTGCAGCCGTTGCTCTCGCGGCCCGCCAGATGATGGGGGGCACCTACGGGCGTCGAGTGCTCGTGGCCGCCGGCAAGGGGAACAACGGGGCAGACGGGCGCGTCGCAGCCGCAGCGCTGGAGCGCTGGGGCGTTCGCTGCCGGACCGAGACGCCACCTCAAGCTCTCGAACTGGTTGCCGCGCCGAATGCGGGAGCCCCCGCCTCTTCGGCGTGGGACCTCGTCATCGACGCGGCATATGGCACCGGGTTGCGCGGATCGTGGGGGGCTGGCCAAGCACCGGCTGTGCCGGTGTTGGCGGTCGACATCCCCTCAGGCATCGACGCGCTGACCGGCGCCGACCATGGCTGCTGGCCGGCGATCGCGACCGTCACATTCGGAGCGCTCAAGCCGGGTCTGCTGCTGCATCCCGGCGCCGCAGCCGCGGGCGAGGTGCAGCTCGCCCGGATCGGACTCAACACCAGTGCGGCAGCGTCGTGGCTCGTCACCGACGCTGACGCCAACGCCGCGCTGCCGGTCGCCGAACCGACGGCGCACAAGTGGCGTCGCGCTGTGCGCGTCATCGCTGGCTCGCCGCAGATGCGCGGCGCAGGACATCTCGTGTGCGCGGCGGCTCAGCGAGCGGGCGCCGGCATGGTGGTCGTCAGCTCGCCGGGACGGCGGGCGGCCGACGTCGCACGTCCCGCCGAGACGGTTGCGCGCGATCTTCGACCCGGCAATTGGGCAGAGCCCTCACTCGAAGGGATTGACCGCTTTGATGCAGCAGTCATCGGTCCGGGCATCGGCACCGACCCCACGGCATCGGCACAGATGGCACGCTTCATCTCGCAATGCCCGATACCGCTGGTCGCCGATGCAGACGCTCTGGGGGCAGTGGCAGACCATCCCGAGTGCCTGCGCGAGCGGACCGCGCCAACGATTCTCACACCCCATGACGGGGAATTCGCCCGGCTCACCGGCGCAGCGCCTGCAGCCGACCGGTTCGATGCCGTGCGACAGGCCGCAAGCATGCTGGGTGCCGTCGTCCTGCTGAAGGGACCGACGACGCTCGTGGCCGCCGGGGCCGAGCCGCATGCCGAGTCACACCAGCTCACCGTGCTGGCCGTCACCTCCGGGAATGCGCGCCTTGCGACCGCCGGGTCGGGCGACGTGCTCTCGGGTGTGATCGCAGCGGTGCTGTCTGGGGGCCCAGCAGACCCCGCTGGCGTGGCGTCGCAGGTTGCTGCGGCGGCGCACTGGCACGGGCGAACCGCCACCGTCGACGGGCAGGATCCAGCGGCAGCTGCGACGCCGCTGACGGCGATGGGCCAGGTCGATCTGCTGCCGGCAGCGCGAGCGGGTCTCGCCGCCTGCGGCGCAGAATCGAGCAGCGCATGACCGACGCACCGGAGATGCGGCTGCCCACAATCGACGCACCGGAGATGCGGCTGCCCACAATCGACGCATCAGAGATGCGTCCTACCTGGTGCGACATCGATCTCGACGCACTCGACCGAAACTTGGCCACGATCCGCCGCCATGTTGGCGGTGCCGAAGTGGTGCCCGTTGTTAAGGCCAATGCCTACGGTCACGGCATCGCGCACGTGGGGCTCGCACTGCAGTTGGCCGGCGTGTCGTGCGTAGCCGTCGCCTATGTCGAGGAAGCGCTGGCGCTGCGCAGCGCCGGGGTGACCATCGACATCCACGTCCTCGGCGGCGCGGTCGAACGCCAGATCCCGTTGTTCCTCGCCCACAACCTGATTCTCACCGCTCCGTCGATCGACAAGCTCCGCCAGATCGACCAAGCAGCGGCCGCGGTGGACACCACCGCCCGGGCG
This sequence comes from Acidimicrobiaceae bacterium, assembly GCA_026713105.1. Taxonomy (GTDB): domain Bacteria; phylum Actinomycetota; class Acidimicrobiia; order Acidimicrobiales; family Poriferisodalaceae; genus Poriferisodalis. The sequence goes on along the minus strand of JAPOPC010000039.1, from coordinate 14,415 downwards.
CACCTCAAGATCGACACCGGCATGGAACGCATCGGCGTTCACCACTACAACGCCGACCAGCTGTTCGCCGAGTCGCTTCGCTGCCGTTCGGTCCGCATCGAGGGCGTGTTTAGCCACTTCGCGAACGCCGACCATGCCGATCTGTCCGATGCGCGCACGCAGCTCGACCGATTCAACGAGGCATTGAGCTTCTACGAACGCCATTCGCTGCCGACACCCGTGCGGCACATGGCGGCATCAGCGGCCATCGCCCGACTACCCGAAGCCCACCTCGACCGCGTCCGCCCGGGCATATTGCTGTACGGCGTCGCTCCCAAGCCCGAGATCGCCGCGGCCCTGCCGACCGAGCCGGTGCTGAGCTGGCACAGCGAGGTCGTGTACTTCAAGGTCGTGCCCGAAGGGATGCCCGTCGGGTACGGCAGCACCTGGACCGCAGACCGCCAGACCCGGGTGATCACCTTGCCGGTGGGCTACGCCGACGGTTACGCCCGCTCGCTTGGCACCGGGCCTTCGCACAACCCGGCCCACGAGCCGGCGAACGTGCTCATCGGCGGCGCGCTGCACTCGGTGGTCGGCAATGTCTGCATGGATCAAACGATGGTGAACATCGGTGACGCCAGTGCCTACAACGGCGACCGCGTCACGCTTGTGGGCACCCAGGGCGATGAGTGCGTCACCATCGCCGATCTGGCCCGCCGGTCGGATCGCAGCCCGTACGAGGTCCTCACCGGGATCTCGCTGCGCGTCCCGCGCATCTACCGCCGGGGAGAATCCAACCCATGTGGTCTCGCCGCTGGCGAAGCACGCTAGACAAGCTCCGTCATGAGGTTCCGGACCACCAGCGCCGAGGGGACGCGAGCGGTCGCAGCGGCGCTGGCGCCGCTGCTGCAACCCGGTGACGTGCTGCTGCTGTCGGGCGACCTCGGCGCAGGCAAGACCGTGTTCACCCAAGGCCTGGCGGCGGCGCTCGGCGTCGCCGAGCCCGTGACCAGCCCCACCTTCACCCTGGCGCAGAGCTACCAGGGCCGCATGCGATTGCACCACCTCGACGTCTACCGCTTGGAGAACCTGGGCGAGGTGCTCGACTTGGACTTGCCCGAGCTGCTCGACGACGACGCGGTGGTGTGCGTGGAGTGGGGCGAGGTGGTCATCGGCGAGCTGCCACGCGATTTCCTGCGAGTGCGCATCAGGCTCGCCGACCCCGACGAGTCGCCCGACATCCGCATCTTCGAAGCTGACTTGGTCGGTCCGAGCTGGCACGCCCGCGCCGACGCACTCGCCAGCGCCTGGCACTTCGCCGACAGCTCCCCGGTGCCGCCGTGCTAGTGCACGTCAGCGTGGAGGCAGCGCTGTGTTAGTTCTCGGCATCGAGACTGCGACCCCCCAGGTCGGCGTGGCCATCGGCGGGCACGAGGGCATCATCGCCTCGTTCCACACCACTCGCGACCGGCGCCATGCCGAGACGCTCGTGCCGGCAATCCGGTTCCTGTGCGCCCAGGCCCAGATGAAGCTGTCGCAGATCGGTCTCGTCGCTGTCGACGTCGGCCCGGGCCTGTTCACCGGTCTGCGTGTGGGCTTGGCGACGGCGAAGTCCATCGCGCACGCCTGCCGGATCCCGATGATCGGTGTGTCCAGCCTCGACCTCACGGCATTCCCGGCACGTTTCAGCGATCGGCTCATCGTCTCAACAGTGGATGCCCGCCGGGGCGAGATTTTCTATGCCACCTACCGGCGAGCGCCTGGGGGCATCCAGCTCATGAGCGCCCCGGCCGTTGATCAACCCGCCGACGTTGCGGGGCAGCTCATGGCGACGGGTGCGGAAACGCTGATCGTCGGCGACGGTGCCCAGCGATACGCAGACGTACTCGGCGCCGTGCGGGGTGCGGAGATCGGCCGGGAAGGGCTGCGCCATCCCAATGCCGGTGCCCTGGTGGAGCTGGCGCACGCCCGGGCGCTGCGCGAGGAGTTCGTCAGCCCATCAGAGATCACGCCGATGTACCTGCGCGCTCCCGACGCCCGCATCAACTGGCAGCAGCGGGAGCGGTCGTGAACGCGCCGTCCCCGCCGAACGCCGCCTCGACCGCTGAGGGCCGCACCGCTGTGGGGCAGTTGATTATCTGCCCGATGACCCGCACGCACCTGCGCGACATCCGGCGCATCGACCAGCTGGTGTACCCGAGGCCCTGGTCGATGTCGCTGTATCTCGACGAGCTGCGCCGCGGCGGCGAGCGGGTGTACCGCGTGGCGTGCCGGCGGAGACCGCGTGGCCGCCCGGCCGGCGTCGTGGGGTACGGCGGGTTCATGATCGTTGCCGGCGTGGGACACATCACCTCGGTGGCCGTCCATCCTGAATGCCAAGGCCAGCGCGTGGGCGCACGGCTGATGCTGGAACTGCACCGCGAGGCCCGCCGCATCGATGGGCTCGAGGCGCTGACGCTGGAGGTGCGCGCCTCAAACGACGCAGCGCAGCGGCTGTATCGCTGGTTCGGATACGCACCGGTCGGCACGCGCAAGAACTACTACCGCGACGGACCCCGCGGCCGGGAGGACGCGCTGGTGATGTGGTGCCACGACATCGACGGCCCCTCTCATGGCGACCGCCTCGACGAAATTGAAACGGCCCTCGGCGTTACCGAGGGCGCATGTGACACAGCCTTGGGGGTGGCATGACCACGATCCTGGGCATCGAGACCTCCTGCGACGAGACGGCCGCAGCGGTCGTGGACGACGGACGCGAGGTGCGCTCCAGCATCGTCAGCAGCCAGGTGGATCTCCATGCCCGTTACGGCGGCGTGGTGCCCGAGATCGCAGGCCGGGCCCACGAAGCGCTGATCACCCCGGTGGTGGCCGAGGCGTTGGTCGAAGCCGGCGCAGCCGACGAAGACATCGATGTCGTGGCGGCCACCTGCGGCCCCGGCCTCGTGGGCAGCCTGCTGGTGGGGGTGGCCGCAGCCAAGGCGCTGGCGCTGGTGTGGGACGTGCCCTACATCGGCATCAACCACCACGAAGCACACCTGTACGCGGCCCTGCTCGACGAGCACGACGCCGAGGTGCAGTTTCCCCTTGTCACCCTGCTGGTCTCGGGCGGGCACACGATGCTGATCTTGTTCGAGGGGCATGGCCGATACCGCCTGCTGGGCGCGACGCGTGACGATGCGGCCGGCGAGGCCTTCGACAAAGTGGCCCGTTACTTGGGGCTCGGCTACCCGGGCGGCCCCGCCATCGACCGGCTGGCGTCGCAGGGCGACCCCACCGCGGTCCCGCTCAGGAGAGCCATGCTGGACGACGGCTACGACTTCTCGTTCTCGGGCATCAAGACCGCGGTCATCAACTGGGTTCGAGCTCACCCCGAGGTCGCCACTGCCGACGTTGCGGCGTCGTTTCAGGCCTGCGTGACCGACGTGCTGACGCACAAGGCTCGCAAGGCGGCCCACGAGGTCTCCGCAGCGGGCATCTGCCTGGCCGGGGGCGTGGCGGCGAACAGCGCACTGCGCGAGCGCACGCTCGATATCTGCGTGGAGGACGGCATCAACGCCTACCTGCCCAGCCGGTCGATGTGCACCGACAACGCGGCCATGATCGCCGCGACGGCCTGGTACCGGCTGGCCAGCGATGGCCCCTCTGCCCTCGACGGCGGCGCCGATCCCAACCTGCGCATCGCGTTCGTCGACTGAGAAGAGGGTCCCCGCCACCCCCGCAGCGGGCCCAGATTGGGCTGCTGTGAGGTTGTGGGCTGTGTCCTGTTCTCGTATCGTTAGCACTCGCCCGGTGAGAGTGCTAAGTGCCGCCGGGCAGTCCCATGAGATATGGCCCAACTGACAGGGCATAGCGCCACAGGAGGCACATCCGACCATGAACCTGAAGCCACTTGAGGACCGCATCGTCGTGCGTACGAGCGACGCGGAGGAGACCACCGCCAGCGGGCTCGTCATCCCCGACACCGCCAAGGAAAAGCCCCAGCAGGGCGAGGTGCTCGCGGTTGGCCCGGGCAAGCGTTCCGACCAGTCAGGCGAGATCATCCCGATGGACGTCGGCGTCGGCGACACCGTCGTCTACAGCAAGTACGGCGGCACCGAGATCACCGTGGCCGGCGAAGACCTGCTCATTCTGAGCGCCCGCGACGTCCTGGCCATCGTCGCCTAGCCGCCGTCGCGACGACAACACATCGACAAGAAAGAGAACCAACCACATGCCGAAGATCTTGAAGTTCAGCGAAGAGGCCCGCCGCGGCCTCGAGGCTGGCGTGAACAAGCTGGCCGATGCGGTCAAGGTGACCTTGGGGCCCAAGGGCCGCAACGTCGTGCTCGAGAAGTCGTTCGGGGCGCCGACCATCACCAACGACGGCGTGAGCATCGCCCGCGAGATCGAGCTGGACGACCCGTTCGAGAACATGGGCGCTCAGCTCGTCAAGGAAGTCGCCACCAAGACCAACGACGTCGCCGGCGACGGCACCACCACGGCGACGGTGCTGGCTCAGGCCATGGTCCGTGAGGGCCTGCGCAACGTTGCTGCGGGTGCCAACCCCATGGAGCTCAAGCGGGGCATCGAGGCTGCGGTGAGCGCAGCCGTCGATTCGATGGGCGACATGTCCACCGATGTCTCCGACGACAAGGGCAAGATCGCCAGCGTGGCCGGCATCTCGTCGGCCGACACCACCATCGGCGAGACGCTCGCGGAGGCTTTCGACAAGGTCGGCAAAGACGGCGTCATCTCCGTGGAGGAGTCCAACACGTTCGGCGTAGACCTTGAGTTCACCGAGGGCATGCAGTTCGACAAGGGCTTCCTGTCGCCCTACTTCGTCACTGATCCCGACCGCCAGGAAGCTGTCTTCGACGATCCCTACCTGCTGTTCGTGAACGGCAAGATCGGCTCGGTGACCGAGCTGGTCCCCGTGCTCGAGAAGGTGATGCAGGGCGGCAAGGCGCTCGTGATCATCGCCGAGGACGTCGAGGGCGAGGCTCTGGCAACGCTCGTGGTCAACAAGATCCGCGGCACGTTTGCGTCGGCAGCGGTGAAGGCTCCCGGATTCGGCGAGCGCCGCAAGGCGATGCTGGCCGACATGGCCATCCTCACCGGCGGCCAGGTCATCTCCGAAGAGGTGGGCCTGAAGCTGGAAAACACCACGGTCGACCTGCTGGGCAGCGCCCGCAAGGTGATCATCACCAAGGACGAAACCACGATCGTCGACGGCGGCGGCGACTCCGGCGACGTCGAGGGTCGAGTGGTCCAGATCAAGCGTGAGATCGACGACACCGACTCCGACTGGGACCGCGAGAAGCTGCAGGAACGTCTGGCGAAGCTGGCCGGCGGCGTGGCGGTGATCCAGGTCGGCGCGGCCACCGAGGTCGAGCTGAAGGAAAAGAAGCACCGCATCGAGGACGCCGTGTCGGCGACCCGGGCTGCGATCGAAGAGGGCATCGTGCCTGGCGGCGGCACCGCGCTGCTGCGGGCTCGTGCTGCAGTGGCAGCGCTCGACCTCGACGGCGACGAGGCCACCGGGGCTCGCATGGTGCACCGTGCGCTGGAAGGCCCCAGCCGCCAGATTGCCCAGAATGCCGGCTACGAAGGCGCCGTCATCGTTCAGCAGATCGAGTCGTCCGACGGCAACACGGGCTTCAACGCCGACAACGGCAAGTTCGAAGACCTGGTCTCGGCCGGCGTCATCGATCCGGCGAAGGTGACCCGGGCGGCGCTGCAGAATGCGGCGTCCATCGCGGCCCTGCTGCTCACCACCGAGACGCTGGTGACCGACAAGCCCGAAGAGGCCGACCCCGCCGCTGCGGCCGCAGCTGCTGCTGCCATGGGCGGCGGCATGGGCGGCATGCCGGGGATGATGTAGCTCCCCGAGCTTCGCTCAACAACTCACACGCAGGGCCGGCGATCTCGCCGGCCCTGCGTCGTTGGGAAGGTCGATCTCGAGCCGCATCCCACAGGGTGCTGAGGGTCCAGCGGTACCCTCGTTGTTTTCCCGAACGTGGCGCGGCTGCGGCGCCGGACTTATGCCCCCACACTCGCCCGCGGCCGGCCCGGTCGCTCACCCAACGGTCTTGGTGGTGGACTTCGGCGCGCAGTACGCGCAGCTGATCGCCCGGCGGGTGCGTGAAGCGCAGGTGTACTCCGAGATCGTTCCCCATTCGGTGACCGCCGCCGAGCTGGCTGAGCGCTCGCCGGCGGCCATCATCTTCAGCGGCGGACCGGCTTCAGTGCACGTTGAGGGTGCGCCCGGCATCGACCTCGGTGTCTACGAACTCGGCGTGCCGATCCTGGGCATCTGCTACGGGTCGCAGCTGCTGGCCCGCGATCTCGGCGGCACCGTGGATCGCAGCGGCCGTGGCGAATACGGCCGCACAGCGCTCAGCCGTACCGAGACTGCTTCGGAACTGCTGGACGGCTCACCGGGCGGCGCGAGCACTGCTGAGCCGGTGTGGATGTCGCACTTCGACGCGGTGACGTCACCGCCTGAGGGCTTCGTGGTGACTGCAGTGACACCCGACAGCCCGGCCGCTGTGATCGAGGACGTCGAGCGCGGATTCTTCGGCGTGCAATACCACCCCGAAGTCGCACACACCCCCAGCGGCCAAACCCAGCTGCAACGGTTTCTCCACGACATCTGCCAGATCAACTCCGAGTGGACGATGACCAACGTCATCACCGAGAGCGTCGAGGCCATCCGCGCTCAAGTGGGCAGTGCCCGCGCCATCTGCGGGCTGTCAGGCGGGGTGGACAGCGCCGTGGCTGCCGCACTGACACAGCGAGCGATCGGCAGCCAGCTCACCTGCGTGTTCGTAGACACCGGACTCATGCGCGCCGGAGAGGGCGACCAGGTCACTGACACGTTCCGGCGCACGCAGGGCATCGAGCTGATCCACGAGCGGGCCGCCGACGAGTTCTTCGATGCGCTGGCCGGCGTGACCGATCCCGAGGACAAGCGCAAGATCATCGGCGAGAAGTTCGTGCGCATCTTCGAGCGGGCCGCCGGCGGCATCACCGATGCCCGCTTCCTGGTGCAGGGCACTCTGTATCCCGACGTGATCGAATCGGGCTCGCCGACTGCGGCGAAGATCAAGAGCCACCACAACGTCGGCGGGCTGCCCGACGACATGACCTTCGAGCTGGTGGAGCCACTGCGGAACCTGTTCAAGGACGAGGTGCGGGCCGTCGGGGCCGAGCTCGGCCTGCCGCCCGAGATCGTGCAGCGCCAGCCGTTCCCCGGGCCGGGCCTCGGCGTGCGGATCGTGGGCGAAGTCACGCCCGAAGCCGTCGAGACGGTGCGCGCCGCCGACGTGATCGTGCGTGAAGAGATCGCGAACGCGGGATTGGACGGCGAGGTCTGGCAGGGCTTCGCCGTGCTGGCCGACATCCGCAGCGTGGGCGTGATGGGCGACGAGCGCACCTACGCCCGCCCGATCATTGTGCGCGCCGTCACCAGCGAAGACGCAATGACCGCTGACTGGGCCCGCCTGCCCCACGATCTGCTCGAGCAGATGTCATCCAGAATCGTGAATGAGGTCCCCGGCGTGAACCGGGTCGTCTACGACATCACCTCCAAGCCGCCCGGCACCATCGAATGGGAATAGCCGCAATGGGTATCGGCGAGCAGGAATAGCCGAGCCGAGTGTCACCGGGGTCGGTACACCTCGCGCCGATGCCCGATCTGCGAATGCCGCCCGTGCCGCCAGGACGTGTGCTGATTCACAATTGAATTTTGAATCAGTCATTGCTGACCGGGAGCGCAGTCATAGATGAGATTCAGCGCACCCCGGACTTGGTGTCGTACCGCCAAATGCATCATCGACGACAACTCCCGGCCCTGCCGATGGTGGCAGCGGCATCGTGGTTCTGAATCTGAGACTCGGGTCGGAGTTGACTTTCTGGGGTCGGAACAGCAGCGTCGGGTACGGTCGCCTTGATCCGGAGGGGTCCATGACGCAGACGGTTGCGAGCTTGGCGGTCGAGACGCTCATCGCGAACGGCGTCGACAACCTGTACTGCTTGCCCGGGGTGCAGAACGACCCTTTCTTCAATGCGCTGTACGACCGGCGTGATGCCCTGGCACCGATCCAGAGCCGTCACGAGCAGGGAGCGGCCTACATGGCGCTCGGCGCGGCGCTGGCGACGGGAGAGCCGCAGGCGTTCTGCGTGGTGCCGGGGCCCGGACTGCTGAACACTGCCGCTGCGCTCAGCACGGCGTACGCCACCAACGCGCCGGTGCTGGCGCTGGTGAGCGAGGTGCCCTCTGCGGGGATCGGCAAGGGTTTCGGCGCTCTCCACGAGCTGCCCGATCAGTTAGGCGTGCTGGAGCGGCTCACGCGGCATGCCGAGCGCATCAGTGACGGTGCCGGTGCTCACGCCGTGCTCCAGCGTGCGATGACCGAACTGCGCTCTGGGCGCCGCGGACCGGTCGGTGTGGAGGTTCCGACCGATATCTGGAGTGCGACAGTCGAATCTGCGCCCGATGATCTCGTTGCCCCGGCACGACCGGGCCCCGAGCCCGACCACGCCGCCGTCGCCGAAGCGGCGCAGCTCATGGCAGCTGCAGAGCGACCCATGATCGTCGTGGGCGGTGGCGCGCAGGAGTGCCCCGAGCACGTCACCCGACTCGCCGAGCGGCTGTCTGCGCCGGTCGTCGCCTTCCGCAGCGGGCGCGGCGTGGTGCCGTCGGATCATCCGTTGAGCATCACCACGCCGACCGCGTACCAGCTCTGGCCGCGGGTCGATGTGGTGATCGGGCTGGGCACCCGGATGGCTATGCAGCAGTCAGCGTGGGGCGTCGACGACGAACTCAAGATCGTTCACGTCGACATCGATGCCGATGAGATCGGCCGCTTCGGACCGCCGACGGTGGGCATCCATGCCGATCTCGCTGACGCGCTGCCGTTGCTCTCGGATGCACTCGGCACCACCCAGGCCGATCGTTCGGTGTGGCGCGCCGACCTCGAGCACGCTCGGGCTGATGCCGAAGCCGCCACTGCCGCGGCGCTTGCGCCCCAGTACGGCTGGCTCGGCGCCATGCGGGCCGAGTTGCCCGGTGAAGGGATCTTCGTCGACGAGATGACCCAGTGCGGTTATGTGTCCTGGCTCGGGTACGACGTCTACCAGCCGAGAACGTTTCTCAGTGCGGGATACCAGGGGACGCTGGGATACGGATTCGCCACGGCGCTGGGGGCAGCACATGCCAAGCGCGACGTGCCGGTGCTGTCGATTGTCGGCGACGGTGGGGCGCTGTTCACCATCAACGAGCTGGCGACTGCGGTGCACCACCGGATCCCGCTGACGACGATCGTGTTCAACGACCACGCTTATGGCAACGTTCGCCGGATCCAGCGGGAGCGCTTCGATGGGCGGGTCATCGCCAGCGACCTCACGAGCCCGGACTTCGTGAAGCTGGCGGACTCATTCGGCGTCCGGGGCATGCGGGCGACCACGCCCGACGAGTTGCGCCCGTGCCTGCGCGAAGCACTGAGCTCCGATGAGCCGACCGTGATCGAGGTGCCCTTCGGCGAGGTGCCCTTCCCGTGGCCGCACATCATGCGACCACGAATCCGGGGCCAGCAGCCAAGCGGGTAGGGCCCATGCCGTTCAACATCAGCTTCTACCAGGACCAAGTCATGGCTGACGGCGTCAGCGACATGGCGCTCGAACCGTTGCCGCGGGTCGTGTACGTGCGTGACGGCGAAGTGGCCGTCAACGGGCAGATCCTCCGGGCGGGAGAGTCTGCGGCGGCTTCGGCGGGATATGAGTTGACGGGCAGGGCCGAGTGGTCGCAGGTGTGGCGCTGGGAAGTCGACCTGCCCAACAGGCCACACACGCTGCTGGCGGGTTCCGACGTGCTCACCATGCACCGGATGAGCCGGCTCATCACCACGCTGGACCTGGCTCGGGGAAGCGAGTGGCTGTTCCGGCTCGACCAGATCACGTCGCGAGCTGGGCACATCTCCGATCCCCATATCCATCCCGGTCCGGGGATTCGCTGCCTGCTGCGGGGCACCTTCAACATCTCCCAGCACGGCGAGCGTTACCGGGGCGGCGTGCCTGGCGAGCCGTGGTGGGAAGCTGGCGGTGACGAGGTCGTGTTCTGGGGCAGCGAGACCATGGAGGCCAGCTTCCTGCGGGGCATGGTGCTGCCGGTCGGCTATGCCGGGTCGCCCACCGGCGCGACCAGCACCGCCGATCCGAACCGTCAACGCGCCCGCTGGGTCTTGCACATCGACGAGCCATTCACCGTGCCCGACAGCGACCGCTGAATTGGCAGAGGCTCTCGACACAACCGCAACTACCTTGGCCCCACAACCGCGGCCGGGTCGCGGGAGAGCATGCGACGAGGGTTGATCATGACTTCAACAGAGGCCACACATGCGGTCGCGTCGGTGGAGCTGCCGACGGGCTTCGCCTGCCATGCCGGCAATGTCGGCATGAAGGACGAATCCGACGATGTGATGGTCTTGGCGGCTGATCGGGTGTCGGCGGCAGCAGGCGTGTTCACCAAGAGCCTGTTCTCCGCGTCCAGTGTGAGGCTGAGCCGGAGAAACGTCGCCGATGGACAGGCACAGGCAGTCGTGGTGGTGTCGAAGAACGCCAACGTGGCAACTGGCGAACAGGGTGAGCGGGACACGGCGAACCTCGCGCAGCGGGTGGCCGAGCTGGTGGGTTGCGAACCCGACCAAGTCTTGGTCGGGTCCACCGGCGTGATCGGCGTTCCGTACCCCGAAGGCGCGGTCGACAGGTACTTCGATCGGCTGATCGCCGGCCCCGGACCGGCGCTCGACAGCACCGACGCCGTGGCCGCTGTCACGGCAATCATGACTACCGACACGCATCCCAAGACGGCGAGTGCTTCTGCGGGCGCCGCCATGGTGGTGGGCATGGCCAAGGGATCGGGGATGATCGAGCCCGACATGGCCACGATGATCTCGGTGATCACGACCGACGCGGAGATCGCGCCCGACCGGCTCGACGCCATGCTGCGCCGCGTGTGCGACGTGACGTTCAACGCGCTCAGCGTGGACACCGACACCTCCACCAACGACCTGGTGGTGATACTGGCCAACGGCGCAGCCGGTCAGGTTGACGAAGCTGATCTGGAAGCTGCGCTGGGTGCCGTCAGCTTGGACCTCACTCGCCAACTGGCATTCGACGGCGAGGGCGCCGAGACCCTGATCGTGGTGACCGTGAACGAAGCACGCGACGATGCCCAGGCCAAGCGCGTCGCCAAGGCGATTGTGAACTCCCCACTGGTGAAGACCGCCGTGCACGGTCGTGATCCCAACTGGGGCCGGGTCGCGATGGCGATCGGCAAGTGCAGCGAAGAAACCGACATCGACCCCGAGCGCGTCCGGATTCGCTTCGGCGACCAAGAGGTGTACCCGACGCCCGCAACGTCCGAAGCACTTGCTGAGCTCGAGGCATACCTGGCATCGGACGAGGTGCTGATTTCGGTGGATCTGGGCATCGCGAAGGGCTCGTTCACCGTGTATGGCTGCGACCTCACCGACCAGTACGTCCGCATCAACGCCGACTACACCACGTGAAGCGCTGCACACGACTCTCTTGGGTGATGAGCCGCCGATGAGCCTGCATCCATGAGCACTGGCGACGACCCGATCCTTGCGCCGCTGAACGCGGGTCAGCGAGCTGCGGTGCTGCACGGCGACGGCCCGGCGCTCGTGGTGGCCGGGGCCGGATCGGGCAAGACCCGCGTGCTGAGCCATCGCATCGCCTACCTGCTGGCGCACCTCAACATCAGCCCGTTCGGCTTGCTGGCGATCACCTTCACCAACAAGGCAGCGGGGGAGATGCGCGAGCGCATCGGCAGCCTGGTGGGCCCGGTGGCGCAGCGGATGTGGATCTCCACCTTCCACAGCGCCTGCGCCCGGATCCTGCGCAGCCACGCCGACGTGCTCGGCTACCCCGCCACGTTCAGCATCTACGACCAAGCGGACTCACGGCGGCTCACCCGCTATGTGGTGCGCGACCTCGACTTGGACCCCAAGCGATACAACGAGCGCGCGGTCCACGCGGCGATCTCGACCATGAAGAACCAACTCAGGACGCCGACCCACGCAGCCGAGCTGGCCGACTCGCCCGATGGCGGCGGCCCCTTCAACCGCGACGTGGCCCGCGTCTACTCCGAGTACCAGAAGCGGATGCGACGCGCCGGCGCCATGGACTTCGACGATTTGCTGATGCTGGGCGTGGAGCTGCTCACCACTCATGGCGACGTGGCCGAGCACTACCGGCAGCGCTTCTCGCACATCCTGGTCGACGAGTACCAGGACACGAATCTGGCGCAGGTGCGGTTGATTGGGCTGCTGAGCGGGCCCGCCCAGAACGTGTTCGTCGTCGGCGACTCCGACCAGTCGATCTACGCGTTCCGGGGCGCGGACATCAGCAACATCTTGGAGTTCGGCGCCACCTTCGATCGTGCATCCACCTATGTGTTGGAACAGAACTACCGCTCCAGCCAGGCGATCTTGGACACCGCCAATTCGGTCATCCGCAACAACCTTGGACGGCCGCCGAAGAACCTGTGGACCGATCAATCCGGCGGGGCAAAGCCGATCCGCTACCGCGGCACCAATGAGGAAGACGAAGCGCGCTACGTCTGCTCGGAGCTGCGACGCCTTCACGGCGAGGGCCGGATCGACTGGTCCGACGCGGCGATCTTCTACCGGTCGAATGCCCAGTCGCGCGTGATCGAGGAAGAGCTCGTTGCCAACGACGTGCCGTACCAGATCATCGGCGGCACCCGGTTCTACGACCGGCGTGAGATCAAGGATGCGCTGGCGTTCCTGCGTGCCGCGGTCAACCCATCCGATGAGGTGTCGCTCAAGCGAGTCGTGAATCTGCCCGCCCGCGGCATCGGCGACCGCACGATCGCCAAGCTCGACGACGTGGCAGCGCGCGGCGACACCTCGATAGCCGAAGTGATCGACGGGCTCGAATCGCTCGGCGTGCGGGGCACCGCCCGCGGCGGTCTCCTGCAGTTCCGCGAGCTGATGGGTCGTGCACGGGCCCAGATTCCCAACGGTCCCGCTGCGGTGCTGGAAGTGGCACTGGCCGAATCGGGCTACGTGCAGGCGCTGCAGGACGAAGGGACGGTCGAAGCGGACGGCCGCCTGGAGCATCTCGAAGAGCTGGCGGGCGCTGCGGCGGATTTCGAGGACTGTGACGAGTTCTTGGAGCAAGTGTCGCTGGTGAGCGACGTCGACGCGATGACCGATGCCTCGCAGGTCTCGCTGATGACGCTCCACTCTGCCAAGGGCCTCGAGTTCGACATCGTGTTGGTCACGGGCATGGAAGACGGCGTCTTCCCCCATCATCGCTCGATGACCGACCCGATCGAGCTTGAAGAAGAACGCCGGTTGGCGTACGTCGGCATCACCAGGGCTCGAAAGCAGCTGTACTTGACCCACGCGTGGAGCCGGCTGCTGCATGGCCAGACCAGCTACAACCCGCCCAGCAGGTTCATCGAGGAGATCCCGCCCGAGTTGATCGACGACCGTTCGCCTGACACCGGCCGCTACGGCTCGTCATGGCGGCCAGCAACGAGCGACTGGGGCGCCAATCGCGGTGCTGGAGTACGCAGCGACAGCGGAACTGGCCCTGCCAGCGAGTACAGCCAGCTCGACGAGGCGGAGCTGGCCGCTTCCCCGCAGCAGCGGGCCGATCCCGCGCGCCACGACGACAGCACCTCCAAGGGCCGGGAGTCTCGCCGCGAGGAGGCCCGACGCCGGGTAGCAGCCCGGCTAGGGGAGCCCAAGCCGGCACCGAAGGCCGATCTCGGCTACGGCGTCGGCGATGACGTGCTGCACGCCCGATTCGGTGCTGGTGTCGTGCAAGAGGTGCGGCCCGACGGCGACGACTGGGAGGTCACCGTCCACTTCGCCGACATCGGCACCAAGACGCTCGTCGCCAGCTTCGCCGACCTCCGCCGCCTGCGCTCTAGCGGCCCGGCACAGACTCACTAGCTGCGGAGGCGGCGGGGAACTCTGCGACGTTGCAACCTGCTGGATTGCTGGAGCGGAGGGCCCTGCCGCCTCCGCAGCGGGCGACAACCCTTCGCTCCTATGCTCCCCGCCGTGGATCTCTTCGAGTATCAGGGCAAGCAGTTCTTCCAGGGCTACGGCATGCCGGTATCCGACGGCGCAGTTGCGTTCAGCGTGGACGAAGCGGTAGCCGCCGCGGAGCGCCTGGGCACGCCGGTGATGGTCAAGGCGCAGGTGCACACCGGCGGGCGCGGCAAGGCAGGCGGCGTCAAATTCGCCGCCACTGTCGACGACGTGCGGACCCATGCCGCCAACATCCTCGGGCTCGACATCAACGGCCACATCGTGCAGCGACTGTGGATCGAGAAGGCGTCGGACATCTCCGAGGAGTACTACGCCAGCTTCACGCTGGATCGCTCAGCCAAGAAGC
>JAPOPC010000072.1 GCA_026713105.1 Acidimicrobiaceae bacterium | reverse complement strand
CAACCTCGCCAAGCTCATCAAGCGAGTGTCGTTCGGGATCACCAACTTCGACCACTACCGAATCCGAGTCCTGCTCTATGCAGGCAAACCCGACTGGACCCTCCTCGACACCCTCACTCCACGCTAAAACGCGAAGAGCCACTAATTGTTGTATCGCAAAGGCCGAGTGAAATCGATGAGACGGTGCTATCGCAATGTGGCACTTGGGTTGTGCTACGTGTTACAAATGAGAATGATCAGGCCCGCATCCGAGCAGCTTTGCCTGAAGCGATGACAGGACTCGCTTCTGCGCTGTCGTCACTGCGACGGCAAGAGGCTGTGGTTACGGGCCAGAGTATTGCGTTTCCGGCGCGAATCCGCGTTAGAGATCTGAGTGACAGTGAATTGCCCAGTTCACAGGATGTCGACTTCATTTCGGGTTGGACTCACGGGGGCCGGACAGCGGACGAAATGCTGACCATAGCCAGGCGTTGGCAGACCCATGACGCTCAGTAGCCATTCGTTCTTGCGATAGCCGGGCCAGGAGGTATGCGGTACACGCGAAGGTAAGCGTCACACCGATGCCGCCGGGCCGACGTACGGGCATTGCCGGTGCGGCGGCCCAGTCCGCGGCCTGCTGGGAAACGCATCGCTGGTATCAGGCAGACTCTCGGTATGGGCACGGCGATGTTGACCGACCTATATGAGCTGACCATGCTCGATGCGGCCCTGCAGTCGGGGGTCGCGTCCCGGCGCTCGTGCTTCGAGGTGTTCGCCCGGCGGCTGCCGCCGGGCCGCGGATACGGCGTGGTGGCTGGCCCGGGGCGCCTGGCCAAGCTGCTGGCCGATTATCGCTTCGAGGGCGACGATCTCGAGTACTTGGCCGGCCTGGGCCGTTTCAGCGATGGCCTCCTAGAGCATCTCGCCACGTTCCGGTTCGACGGCGATGCCTGGAGCTACCGAGAGGGCGATTTCTACGTGCCCGGCAGCCCGGTGCTGCGGGTGGACGCCTCGTTCGGCGCGGCGTTGCTGGTGGAGACGCTCGTGTTGTCGGTGCTCAATCACGACTGCGCTGTCGCCTCAGCCGCGGCACGGATGCACGACGCCGCGGTCGGACGCCATCTCATCGAGATGGGCGGCCGCCGCACCCACGAACTCGCCGCCGTGGCCGCAGCGCGAGCGGCCTGGCTGGTCGGCTTCGATGCCACCTCCAATCTTGCTGCCGGCGCGCGTTTCGACATTCCGACGGCAGGTACCGCGGCACACGCCTTCACGCTGGCCCATCACGACGAGGAAGCAGCGTTCGAGGCGCAGATGCGCGCGCACGGCCTTGAGACCACGCTGCTCATCGACACCTATGACCTGCGCACCGGGCTCGAGCGCGGGCTGGCCGCCGCGAAGCGGCTCGGCGGCGTTCCCGGCGCTGTGCGCATCGACTCGGGCGATCTGACCGTCGAGGTGCCGCGGGTGCGTGGATGGCTGGACAATGCCGGCGCCGAGTCGACTCGCATCGTGGTGTCGGGCGACCTCGACGAGTACCGCATCGCCGACTTGGCGGACCTGCCGGTCGACGGCTACGGCGTGGGCACCCAGCTCGTGGTGGGCTCGGGTCACGCCACCGCCGGCATGGTGTACAAGGCAGTGGCCATTGCCCGATACTCAGGCACGTTTGAGCCCGTCATCCCGGTGCAGAAGACATCGGAGGGCAAGGCCACGCGTGGCGGCGTGGTGCGGCCGTACCGGGTGGTGCGCAACGGCGAAGCCGTGTCCGAGACGCTGGTGGAGCAGGACCGCCCAGGCCCTACGAACAGCCGGCCGCTGCACGTACCGCTGCTGCGTTCTGGTCATGCTGCGTACCCCTACTCCCTCGCGCAGGATCGCGTCTTTCATCAGCGAGTTCGCAGCGAAATGCCCGCCACGATGCGCAGACTCGACGGCGCTCCGGCGTTCGAAGCCGAAATCGCCGCCGAATCCCGCTTGAACTGAAGAGTCAGGTGCGCCGCCAGGGCATCTGTGCCTACTGGTGCACGTCCTAGCTGCCCGGCTGCGGCACCAGGCGCAAGTACGGCAGCGGCGACTCCCAGCCGTCGGGGTACTTCTCGGCCGCCGCCTCGTTGGAGACGGCGGGCACGATGATGACGTTCTCGCCCTGCTGCCAGTTGGCCGGCGTGGCGACCTGCTCGGCAGCGGTGAGCTGGCACGAGTCGAGCAGGCGCAAGATCTCCGCGAAGTTGCGGCCGGTCGTCATCGGGTAGGTGAGCGACGCCTTGATCTTCTTGTCCGGGCCGATGATGAACACGGTTCGAGCTGTGGCGTTGTCTGCCGCAGTGCGACCCTCGGAGGTGTCGCCGGCGTCCGCAGGAAGCATGTCGTAGAGCTTGACGACGTTCAGCTCAGGATCGCCGATGAGCGGGTAGTTGGCTTCTTGGCCGGTGGCGGACGCAATATCGGCCTTCCAGCTGATGTGGTCGCTCACGCCGTCCACGCTGATACCGATGATCTTGCAGTTACGTGCGGCGAAGTCGTCCGCCAGGGCGGCAACGGCGCCTAACTCCGTCGTGCATACCGGCGTGAAGTCCTTCGGGTGCGAGAAGAGCAGTGCCCATCCGTCGCCGATCCAGTCGTGGAAGTTGATCTCGCCTTCGGTGGTGTTGGCGGTGAAATCGGGAGCGGTGTCGTTCAGGCGCAGTGCCATGTTCGTCCTCCATCGTGGGAAGTGCCGGCCGCGGCACGGAACGTGTCGGGCAGGACAGCGACATTATACGACAAACCCGACCTGATTAGTCGGGAATTACCCGGTCGCCTGGACGCGGCCGTCTGGCGCTCTCGACCGGACGCCGCCGTTCAGCAGCAATCGCGAATCGGTGTGCCGTCGGCGTGGTGGTAGTGGACCCTTGACGCTTCGTTGAGTGCACGGTCGCCCGTCCGTGCCTGCGAGGTCTCGAACACCCCGGCTGCGGCTCCCAGCTCCAACGCCCGTTCCACATCCACCACCCGGGGCCCGCAGCGCTGCACTTCAGCAGTCGCCGCTTCGTCAGCGCCGATCGTGCGCTCCCGGTCGCCGTCAAGCGACAGCACCGTCGGGCCTCGAAGCTCCACGGCCTCACTCAACTCGATACGGCGGTGATCGAGCACGGGCACCGTCCGGTACAGCCCGGGTGCCAGCGCGACGCGCATCGGCCGACCGCCCGGTCCGCACTCCACCAGCACGCCGGCGTCCTCGTCGAAGGGGCAAGGCCGCAGCAGCCCCGCCAGTGAGCTCAGCCCGATGCTTGCAGGATGGGCGCGCGACACCAGGACCTGCCGCAGCAGCGCCCCGTCCGCTGGCATCCGATTGCCGACGAAGTCATCGGCCAGCGTCACTGCGTCGACCAGCGCGATCTCGGTCCAGCCGTCCGGCGGCACCCCGGTGTGCAATCCGACCGTGATCAGCTTCGAACGGGGGGCGCACGCCGCGGGGTCGACCACGCCGCTCGCCAGGAGCCCGGCGGCGGCACCGGCCACCGTGGGCTCGGTCAGGCTGGGGAACACGTTGTTCGTACCGGTGGACATCGGCACCACGGTGGCCTCGGGCCACACCCCGCAGACCGTGCGGTTGGTCCCGTCGCCGCCCAAGGTCACCAGCACGCTGACATTGCGCGCTCGCATGGCCTCGACGGCGCGCACCGTGTCGGTGGGCGAGACGGTCGCACCGACGTCGACGATCTCGATCTCGGCATCTATGCGCAGGTCGGTGAGTGCCCCGGTGGCGATGCCGAACGGTTCTGCCATGGCCACGATTCGCGTCGCCCCGGCGGTGACGGCGCCGATGACTGCCCGGGCGATGCGATTGCGCTTGTCTTCGGTGGTGGACACAGCGCCTCGCGCCGCAACCCGGCGAACGTCGCGCCCCGAGACCGGGTTCGCAATGATCCCTACAGTGCCGTCAGGGGTGGTGCGGCCAGTGCGGTGCTCGTTCAGCCTCGGCGCAGATCCGGCCATCGCTCGACGACGCTAACCACCAGCGACCGCTGACCGCCGCGTGGTGCTCCGAACTGTTGTACTGGGGACATGGCCGGTGGAACAGAGACAGGGGACCTCACTCCACCCGAAGCGCACACCTGGTCGCCGGCTGCATTGACCATTGCCGGGGCAGATTCCTCCGGTGGGGCCGGGCTCGCGGCGGATCTGCGCGCGTTCGCCGCATCCGGCGTGCACGGCGCCTTTGCGCTGACGCTGGTGTCGGCACAGAACACCGCCGAGTTCCGAGCTGCGCAACCCGTCGATGCCGAGTTGGTGGCGGCGCAGATTCACGCGGTGCTCGACGACATGCCAATTGCGGCTGCCAAGACGGGCCTGCTGCTCACTGCTGAGACCGTTGCTGCCGTCGCATCGGTGGCTGCCCGGCGGCTCCCCCAATTGGTTGTGGATCCGGTGCTGGTTGACGGTGCCGGCGAACCCATGCTGAGCCCCGAAGCCGAGCGATCCGTCGCGACACGCCTGCTGCCGAGCGCCCGGGTCGTGACTCCCAACCATCTCGAAGCGGGGCGACTGCTGGGCAGCGATCTGAGTGACGAGGTCGAGGCCTGGATCGAGGCGGCTCATGAGCTCGCAGCCGCGGGTCCCGAGGCCGTGATCATCACCGGTGGCCGACTCCGGACTGGCGAGACGATCACGGACGTCGTCGTCTGCCGCGGCAAGGTGCGTCTGCTGTCGGCTCCGCGCATCGACACCCGCAACGTTCGTGGGTCGGGCGACGTCTTCTCGGCGGCCATCTGTGCAGAACTGGCCAAGGGCGCAGAGTTGGATGCTGCGATTGACCGTGCCCACGATCTGACAACACGCGCGATCTCCGCAGGGGCAACTCGCCGCCTCGGCAGCGGCCGCGGACCCGTCGACCCGTTCGCCGTCTGAACCCGGTCCCGTTCGGGCCGGCCTGCCGAGACTGCCCTGCCTACACTGCGAACGCTGAACGTGGCGTCGAGCCCGAGTTCGCCTCGAGGTCGACGGAGCCGCACACCCCAGGAGGCACCCGGTGACACGCGAGCGCTGGCAAGCAGAGTTCGAGGCCACCTCGGTGCGCGACGCCGATTTCGAAACGATGAGCGGCCTCGACTTGGAACCGCTGTACGCGCCTGCCGACGAAGAGCCCGACTCGGACGTCAGCTGGCCCGGCCAATACCCCTACACGCGAGGTGTGCACGCCAGCGGCTACCGCGGCCGGCTGTGGACGATGCGGATGTTCGCCGGTTTCGGAACACCGCAAGACACCAACAAGCGCTTCCACGAGATCCTCGACGCGGGCGGTGGCGGCCTGTCGACCGCATTCGACATGCCCACCCTCATGGGCCTCGATTCCGACGACGTCATGTCGCTGGGCGAAGTGGGCCGTTGCGGCGTCGCCGTCGACTCGATCGAGGACATGGCAACGCTGTACGACGGCATTGACCTTGAGGCGACGACCACGTCTATGACGATCAACGCGCCCGCCGCCACGATCTGGGCGATGTTCGTGGCCAACGCCGAAGAACATGGCGCGCATCGCAGCAAGCTCGGCGGCACGCTGCAGAACGACATCCTCAAGGAGTACCAAGCCCAAAAGGAATGGGTGTACCCGCCGCGGCCCTCGATGCGCCTCGTTGCCGACACCATCGAGTTCGCCACCAACGAGATGCCCCGATGGAACTCGGTGTCGATCAGCGGCTACCACATTCGCGAAGCCGGTTCGACGGCGGCCCAAGAGCTCGCATTCACCTTGGCCAACGGGTTCGCCTACGTCGAGGCCGCCGCCGAGCGGGGGCTGTCGACCGACGAATTCGCGCCGCGCCTGAGCTTCTTCTTCAATGCTCACATCGACTTCTTCGAAGAGATCGCCAAGTACCGAGCGGCACGCCGCATCTGGGCTCGATGGATGCGCGACCGTTACGGCGCGCAAAGCGAGCGGTCGATGATGCTGCGGTTCCACACCCAGACGGCGGGCGTGTCGCTCACTGCGCAGCAGCCGGAGATCAACATCGCCCGCACGGCGATCGAGGCGCTCGCCGGGGTGCTGGGAGGCACCCAGAGCCTGCACACCAACTCGATGGACGAAGCGCTGGCGCTGCCGACCGACAAGGCGGCCCGAATTGCGCTGCGGACGCAACAGATCATCGCCCACGAGACCGGGGCCGCGAACGTGATCGACCCGCTCGGGGGCAGCTGGTTCATCGAGGAATTGACCGACAAGCTCGAGGCCGAGGCGGAAGAGATGTTCTCCCACATCGACGACTTCGGTGACGGCTCGATGCTCGAGGGCGCATTCCGCCTGATCGACGAGGGCTGGTACCAGTCCGGGATCGCCGACGCGGCCTATGACTTCGAGAAGAAGGTGAATGCGGGTCGCCGGGTCGTGGTGGGGGCCAGCGCCTTCACCGAGGGCAGCGAGGACGACGACATCGACCTCCTGAAGATCACCAGCGACGATGAGCAGCGTCAGGTCAAACGGTTGCAGCAGGTTCGAGCCGACCGGAATCAGGCCGCTGTCTCCGAAGCACTGATGTCGCTTCGCCGGGCGGCCGAAACCGACGCCAACCTCATGCCGCACCTGATCGACTCTGTCCGGACGCGGGCCACGGTGGGAGAGGTGACCAACGCCTTGGCCGACGTCTTCGGTCGGTACACCGAGCGGCCGTTCATCTGATCGGAAGCCAGTCTCGGGTGCCACGCGACGTGTCGCAGACGGCACGAATGACCTGCGGTTTCGCTGTTTGAGCGAATTGCAGGCTCCCCGGCGGGGTTGGGCTAGTGTCCCGTCATTCCTACCCGGAGGCCGTCACCTTGACCAGACTGCCCGCGCTGGAGTCAACCCGCGCGCGGTCGTGGTCGGCGGGTTCGCGCCGTATCAGTCGATCCGGGCGGGTCGTCTCGTTGGCGTTGCTGGCAGCAGGGCTGCTCGCAGCCTGCGGAGGCGGGACCGAGCAGACCCAAGTTGAGCGCGAAGTTCAGGACTACCTGCAGAGCGTGGTGGCGCCAGCCGAGATTGCTGACATCGACTGTCCCGAAGACGCCCCCATCCGGCCGGGTTCGACGTTCCTGTGCGACGGCCTTGTCGAGGGAGCCTTCTATGAGGCACAGGTGACGATCATCGACGAGCAGGGACGCCGGGAAATCCGGCCTCGCCAAGCAGTGATGCAGGTGAATGCCACCGAGACGGCGCTGGGCGCCGAAGCGGCGACGGCACTGGGATTCAATGTCCAAGCCAATTGCGGCGACGACCAGTACCTGGTGGTCTCCGTCGGCCACACGTTCCTGTGCACGCTCGAGCGATCCGATACGGCGGCCACGCAAGACATCGAGGTCAAGGTCCAGAACGAGATCGGCGCCATCGAGTGGAGGCTGAAGGGCTAGGCCCAAGTGGGGTGCGAGGATCAATATGACGCGGCATCGATATGACGCGGCGGGCAACTTGCGCCCGCTGCGCCAGCGCAGCCCTGGCCTGTGGTGGACCGCAGTCCTTGTCGTGGCCGCGATGCTGCTGACCGGCTTCGCGGCAATTGCCTCAGTGCTCTGATCGTTCTTGGGCGCCGGCAGAGGACGCTTCAGGCGCGCACATCAACCACGGTGCGTCCTTGCACCTCGCCGGCCAGGATCTTCGGGCCCAGGTCGGCGAGTTCGCCCAGACCCACCGTCGTCGCCATCGACGCCAGGAGATCGCGGTCCACGAGTTGGTCCAGCCGCTGCCATGCCGCGGCCCGCGGCTCATAGGGGCACATAACCGAGTCGATGCCGAGCAGGTTCACACCGCGCAACAGAAACGGGATGACCGTGGTATCCAGCCCATTGCCCCCTGCGAGGCCGCACGCTGCCACGCTCGATCCGTACGACATCTGCGTCAGCACATTCGCCAGCGTCGTGCCGCCGACGGCGTCCACGCATCCGCCGAATCGTTCACTGCCGAGCGGCCGCTGCGGTGGCTCAGACAGCTCCGCCCGGTCGATGATCTCGGAGGCGCCGAGGTTGCGCAGGTAGTCCGCGGTCTGCGGCCGACCCGTTGAAGCAGCAACCGCATGGCCGGCCGCCGACAACAGGTGCACTGCAACGCTGCCGACTCCGCCCGCAGCGCCCGTGACGAGTACCGGACCCGATCCGACGCCGTGAGTTTCCAGCGCTTGGGCGGCCAGCATCGAGGTGAACCCCGCCGTTCCAATCGTCATCGCTTCGAAGGTCGTCAGTCCATCGGGCAGTCGGACCAGCCAGTCGCCGCTGACTCGTGCTCGCTCCGCGTACCCGCCCCAGTGCGCCTCCCCGACCCGCCAACCGGTAAGCACCACGCGATCGCCCGCGGCGAAGCGGCTGTCGTCGGAGGACTCCACGACTCCAGCGAAGTCGATGCCGCCCACATGCGGGTACGTGCGCACAAGCCGTCCGATCCCTCCCAGGATCATCCCGTCCTTGTAGTTCAGGGTGCTGTACTCGACGGCGACCGTCACGTCGCCGTCGGGCAGCTGGCCGTCATCGATGTCGGCCAGCTCGGCCGTGACGGCCCGATCCTGCTCGTGCAGCACCAATGCGCGAAATGCCATGGAGATCTCCTCGTAGCGTGTTGCCCTCGACCCTGTAGGCCCAGCGAACCCGCGGGACATTACCGCCCAGGTGTCCGACACCACCGTTGAAGGCGCCTACGAACCCGAAGGGCGCCCTCAGTAGGCTGCCGTCATGGCCTTGAGCGACCCGATGGCTCCCCCAGATGCAGTGCGTGAATCGATGATGGAAGCGCGGCGCGAGACATTCGACGTCACGCCGACCGCTCTTGACAAGGTGATCGAGCTGCGCGACAGCGAGGTCGACGGCGATCAGCTGGCACTGCGCATCGAGATAACCGGCGCTCAAGGCGTCGATTACACCTACGACCTCGCGTTCGAGCTGCTGACCGAGGCGGACCCAGCCGATGTGCCGTTCGGTGTCGGCGGCGGCCTGACAGTGCTCATCCCAGATCGCGACGTGCCGAAGCTCGACGGCGCTTCGTTAGACCTGCCGTCGAATCCGAACCAGCCCGGCCTGGTGCTGCGCAACCCGAACCGACCCGATCTGGGGCCCAATGCCCAGCTCGATCTCGACGGATCGGTGGAGGACAACGTCCGCGAAGTGCTGACCAAGCGCATCAACCCTTCGATCGCCGCTCACGGCGGGTTCGCCGAGTTGGTGTCCGTCGAAGGCGACACAGTGGTCGTCAAGCTGGGCGGCGGCTGCCAGGGCTGCGGCATGGCGAACGCCACCGTCACCGCAGGAATCGAGCGCACATTGCGTGAGCTGATCCCCGAGGTCGAGCGGGTCGTCGACCTCACCGACCACGCCTCGGGCGAGAACCCCTACTTCACCTAGGCACTGCATCGCAGCTCGTCGAACCTCGGAGGCACCGGCTGTGGGCGTGATCCTCACCGATCAGGGCGAGCTCGTGGCGCCGGAGCGTGCGATGGTCATCGTCGCCCATCCCGACGACATCGATTTCGGCATGGCGGGAACCGTTGCCGCGCTGACCTCAGCCGGCTGCCATGTGGCCTACTGCCTCGCCACGAGCGGGGAAGCCGGCGACGATGACATGTCCCACACGCCCGACGAGCTGGCCGCCATGCGCAAGGCCGAACAGACGGCTGCAGCCGCGAAGGTGGGTGTGAGCGATCTGCACTGGCTCGGCCATCCCGACGGCATGGTTGTGGCCGACTTGGGTTTGCGCCGCGACATTGCTCGGGCGATCCGGATCTCGCGCCCCGACGTGGTGATGTGCCAGACCACGGTCCCCAACTGGGACCACATCTACATCTCCCACCCTGATCACCTGGCGACGGCTACGGCCGCATTGGCGGCTGTCTATCCCGATGCTCGCAACCCGCGAGCGTTTCCGGAGCTCCTCGATGAGGGCCACAAACCCCACAGCGTCACCGAGATCTGGCTGACCGGCACGGAGCCGAACCGCTATGTCGACATCACCGACACGTTCGAGCGCAAGATGGCTGCGCTCAAGGAGCATCACAGCCAGGTCGCGCAATTCGATGAGCTTGACGAACGGGTCCGGGAATGGTGCACCAGCACCGCTGAGTTAGGCGGCATGAGAGAAGGACGGCTCGCCGAGGCGTATCGAGTCGTCCCGGCCGGCTAGGCGACACGGACGCCCGACGCCGTAGGCTCCTGCGCTGGCTGGCGTGCGCCGGGCTCGGCCGATTCGATCGCTTGGGATTCGAAGACCACGGCGACGGCGACGCGAACGAGGGGAGACGAGACGATGGGACGAGGGGTCATTGCGTACGGGGCGTATGTGCCGTACTGGAGACTGGACCGCTCCAAGATCACTGCGGTGATGGGCTCCGGCGGTGGCCGCGGGCACCGTGCGGTGGCCAGCTACGACGAGGACACCACGACGATGGGTGTCGAGGCAGCGCGCAATGCTCTGCGCGGCACCGACATCGTTCCCGATTCGGTGCTGTTCTCGACCGCCAATCCTGCCTATATGGACAAGACGAACGCCTCTGCGATTCATGCGGCGCTGGATCTGCCCCGGTCCGCATGGGCCGTTGACGCAGGTGGGGCGCCACGCTCGTCAGAAGCCGTCTGGGCGCTTGCCGCTGCGAATCGCGGTACCAACCTGGCGATCGCTTCTGATCTGCGTACCGGTCGCCCGACCAGCAGCGACGAGGCCGGCGGAGGCGACGGCGCTGCCGCATTCGTCTTCGGTGACGACTCGGTCTCGCCGGTGCTGTGCGAGTGGCTCGGCGGCGCAGTCGCCACGGCTGAATTCACTGATCGCTACCGGCAGCCGGGCGATGCGTTCTCGCGGATATGGGAGGAACGGTTCGGCGAGCAGGTGTACCTGCCGCTCGCCAACGACGCCATCGAGCGTGCGCTCGCCGACGCGAGCGTCGGGCTTGACGAGATCGACAAGATCGCGATCGTCGGCATGCACGCACGCGCGGTGCGCGGACTGTCCCGTGTTGCCGGCGACAAGCTCGTCACTGATCTCACCGGCGAGATCGGCAACACCGGCTCGGCGCACCCGGCCGTCGTGTTGGCGGCGATCCTCGACGAGGCAACACCTGGCGAGACGATCCTGCTGGTCCATCTCGCCGACGGTGCCACGGTTGATGTGCTGCGCACGACCGACGCCATCGCCGATCACACGCCGTTTGCGTCGGTTCGGTCCCAGATCGATCGAGGCAACGACGCGCTCGATTACAACAAGTACCTGACTTGGCGCGGCTTCTTGGACCGGGAACCGCCCCGTCGCCCAGACCCTGAACGCCCCGGTGCGCCGCCGGCGTTCCGTTCCGAGGACTGGAAGTACGCCTTTGTCGGCTCGCGTGACCGCAGCTCGGGCGCGATCCACCTGCCGCCGATGCGAGTGTCGATGGAAGGCGGCGCCGTCGACGACATGGAGCGCGTCCGCATGGCGGACATTCCCGCCACGATCGCGACGTTCACCGTCGATCGCCTGGCGTTCTCGCTGTCCCCGCCAATGGTGGCAGTCGTCATCGACTATGACGGTGGCGGTCGCTTCCAGGCCGAGATGACCGATGTCGATCCAGATGAGGTGAGGATCGGCGACCGCGTCGAAATGACGTTCCGGCGCCTGTACAGCGCGGAGGGAATCCATAACTACTTCTGGAAGGCGCGACCGGCTGCAGGGTGACGCAGCATGAACCAGTCTCCAGCGGCCATAATGTCGCTGGGAGATCAGGTGCTTCCGCGCTCAACGCTGCGCCGGCCGAGCACCCACCAGTCCATCACCCAAGACAAAACCCACCACAAGGCAGGCACACATGAGTTCACATGGCATTCGCGACAAGGTCGCGATCGTCGGAATGGGTTGCACCCAGTTCGGCGAGCACTGGGACCGCAGCGTCGATGACATGCTCACCGACGCGGCGCACGAGGCGTACGCGTCTGCGGGCGTCGAACAAGACGACATCGACGCCTTCTGGCTCGGCACGATGGGTTCGGGTGTCTCCGGCCTGACACTGTCCAAGCCGCTGCAGCTCGACTACAAGCCGGTCACCCGGCTCGAGAACATGTGCGCCACCGGATCCGAAGCGTTCCGCAACGCTGCCTATGCAGTCGCATCGGGCGCCTACGACATGGTGATGGCCATCGGCGTCGAGAAGCTGAAGGACTCGGGTTACTCGGGTCTGACGGGCGCTCGCCCGCCGAGCGACGGCACCGACTCGTCGATCACCGCTCCGGCCACGTTCAGCCTGCTGGCACCGGCCTACGCCCACAAGTACGGGCTCGATGAGGACACCATGAAGGAAGTCCTCACCCGCATCGCTTGGAAGAACCACCGCAACGGCGCACTGAACCCCCGGGCTCAGTTCCGCAAGGAGGTCGCCAAGGAGACCATCGCCGGCTCACCGCTGATCGCTGGTCCACTGGGCATCTTCGACTGCTCAGGCGTGAGCGACGGTTCGGCCGCTGCGGTCTTGGTACGGGCCGAAGACGCCCACAAGTACTGCGACAACCCGCTGTACATCAAGGCGCTCAGCTTCGCTTCCGGTCCGGCGACCGGTGCACTCGACAGCACGTACGACTACACCACCTTCCGTGAGGTCCAGGCATCGGCAACCGAGGCCTACAAGCAGGCCGGCATCACCGACCCCCGCTCGCAGATCGCGATGGCTGAGGTGCACGACTGCTTCACGCCGACCGAGCTGGTCCTGATGGAGGATCTTGGCTTCGCCGAGCGTGGCCTGGGCTGGAAGGAAGCCATGGCCGGCACGTTCGACCTCGATGGCGACCTCCCGGTCAACCCAGACGGCGGTCTGAAGAGCTTCGGCCACCCGATCGGTGCATCCGGCCTGCGGATGCTCTTCGAGTGCTGGCTGCAGCTGCGTGGTCAGGCCCCGCCTGAGCGGCAGATCCCCTCGGTGACCGAGCAGGGCAAGACGCTGGGACTCACCCACAACCTCGGCGGACAGCCTGGGGCGGCGGTGAGCTTCGTCTCGGTCGTCGGTTCCGAGCTGGGCTAGTCGTACCTGACGCCCGCAGCATCGCTGCGGCGCCGAACAACGCAACGCTTGACGGCCCGGGGCACGCGCTC
Organism: Acidimicrobiaceae bacterium; assembly: GCA_026713105.1. Lineage (GTDB taxonomy): Bacteria > Actinomycetota > Acidimicrobiia > Acidimicrobiales > Poriferisodalaceae > Poriferisodalis. Next base: position 155,591 of record JAPOPC010000072.1, on the reverse strand, counting down.
CGGGCCGTTTCGCGCTCCCGGCCTTCAGGCCGTGATGCGGGCGAGGGTCTTGGTGACTGCGGCCGCTATGCCTTTGGCGTCGAGTCCGAGTTCGGCATGCAGTTCTGGGGCAGTGCCGTGGGGGAGGTAGGCGTCGGGAGTCCCCAGTTGCGCGATGCGTGGAACAGTCGGGGCGTCGAGCTGGTGAAGGGCGTCACTGACCAGGCTGCCGAAGCCGCCTACTCGGACGCCGTCCTCGACCGTGACGACGAGGGGGTGGGCGGCGGCGTCGAGGACCATGGCGCGGTCGAGCGGTTTCAGGATTCTTGGGTCCCACAGTGAGACCGCTATGCCTTCGGCACTCAAGAGTTCAGCCGCTTCGACGGCTGCGTTGAACGTCTGACCGGCGGCCAGGATGCAGGCATCGGGGCCCGAACGGCGTTGGCGGGCTTGTAAGCGCGTTGCGCCCGCCACGACGTCTGGTTGGCGGACCGTTGCATCCACTGGGCCCTTGCCTCGGGGCCAGCGAATTGCTGCAGGGCCATCGGTGATCTCGAGCGCTTGTGCGAATGCGATGGGCAGTTCGTCAGGTGACGACGGGGCGAACACGGTCATGCCCGGGACTCGGCTGAACATGGCTATGTCGTAGAGACCGTGGTGGGAGGCGCCGTCCGGGCCGGTGACGCCAGCCCGGTCAATACAGAGGATGACCGGCAGACGGTGCAGGCCGATGTCGTACAGCGCTTGGTCGAAAGCTCGCGCCAGGAAGGTCGAGTACACCGCAACTACCGGCCGGAGGCCGGCGCGCGCCATGCCAGCGGCTGAGGTCAGCGCGTGCTGCTCGGCGATGCCGACGTCGTAGAAGCGATCGGGGAATTCACGCTGGAATGGCAGCAGTCCGGTGGAGCCGGGCATGGCTGCGGTGATCGCGACGATGTCACGGTCGCGTCGCGCGGCTGCGATGAGTGTCTCGGTGAAGACAGCGGTGTAGTCGCGCACGACGGGCTCAGCAGGCTCGGCTGCCTCTGAATCGGCATCGGGGTCTGCTGGTGCAACTGCGTGGTTGGCAGGTGGCCCGACGTCTGTGCTGAGCGGCGGGGCACCACCGGGGGCGGGATCGAACAAGCCGATGTCGTGAAGGTGCTTCTCGGTGTCGTGCTCGGCAGGTGCGTAGCCGCGTCCCTTCTGCGTCACCACGTGGACGACGATCGGGCCGTTCACATAGGAGGCAGCGTCCCGGAAGGCCGACTCCATCGCCGGAATGTCGTGCCCGTCGACTGGGCCGACATAACGCACGCCCAGTGTCTCGAAGAACGCCGGGGGTTCCCACATTTCGCGCATTGCGGCAGCGGCGCTGTCCAGGCTCCGGCGCACACCGTCTCCCAGCGGCACCCGCTCGAGCAGGTGGTCGACTGCTCGACGGCCCTGTACGTAGTGGGGCGACTGGCGCAGCCGGGACATCACGGTGGAGAGCCGGCTGACGGTCGGTGCATAGGAGCGGCCGTTGTCGTTGAGCACGATCAGCGCCCGCTGGGCGTAGTGGCCGAGGTTGTTGAGTGCCTCGAATGCCATCCCGCCGGTCATGGAGCCGTCGCCGATGACCGCGACGACGCGCCGGTGCTCGTGGCCTGTGAGCTGGAAGCCCGTAGCGAGGCCGGAAGCCCAGCTCAGCGACGTCGACGCGTGGCTGTTCTCGACAATGTCGTGATCGGACTCCTGCGCGCTGGGGTATCCCGACAGACCGTGCCGCTGGCGCAATCGCTCGAAGCCGTCCTTTCGGCCGGTAATGAGCTTGTGCACGTACGCCTGGTGCCCGGTGTCCCAGATGATGACGTCGCGCGGCGACTCGAAGACCCGGTGAAGCGCCACGCTGAGTTCGACCGCCCCAAGATTCGAACCGAGATGGCCGCCGGTCCGCGAGACGGCCTGCACCACGAAGTCCCTGATCTCCGCGCAGAGCTCGTCGAGCTGTGCTGGGCCGAGCGCCCGCAGGTCAGCCGGACTGGTGAGCTTGGCGAGGTGCATTCGCGGCCCAAGGGTACTCAGTGCCCGTCAGAGGCCTCAGCGAGCGCCCTGCCGCGCCTTCGACGGCCGCCGAGCGCCAGCGCCGGGGCCCCGGTCAGGCTCACCAGCAGCGTCAGCGCATACACCAGCAGGCCCAGCAGCACGGCTTCGCCCTCGTTGACACCGTGGGCATCGAGGAACAGCAAGAGAGCTCCCTCACGCACCCCGAGACCGCCGATGGCGCTCAGATTCTGCACAATCAACACCATCGGTGCGAAGGCCAGCCAGGCTCGCAGGCCGGGATTCACACCGATAGCAGCCCCCGCCAAGGCCGTCGCTGCGACGAGCAGGAATTGGTAGGCCAGCCCGATGGCGAGCAGTCGGCTCGCGGCGTGGGGATGTCGCCGGAAGACGCTCAAGCCCGTGTGCACTGCGCCGAGTCCTTCCCGGATGCGGGTGCCGCCCGCAAGCCGGCCGAGGCCGCGGGGATGTTCTGCCACCCAGACGATGACGGCGAGGACGGCCATCGTCCCCAGCGCGAGCCCGCCGGCAATCTGGCCTCCGGAGTGTCGCAGCAGGCTTGGCTGCGATGCCAGCGTGACCAGCGTCAGCAGCGGCAAGACGACCCACCCCGTCAGCCGTTCGATGATGACAGTGGCGAAGGCGTTGGCCTGGCTGCCGCAGATGCGAGTCAGCCGGTTGACGCGCAGCACGTCGCCGCCAATGGTGGTGGGCAGGAAGTTGCCGACGAACAGTGCGGCGAGGTAGATCGACAGCGTCGAGCGTCTCGACACCTGGACGTCGAGCGTGTTGGCCACTTGCCACCAGCGCACGGCAGCCATGACGAACGCTGCCGCGATGACGAGGGCGGCGGCGGTCAGCCAAGCGGCTGCCGCGCTCTTGGAACCGACGTCGAGCGCCGACAACTCGTCGCGGCTGATGATGATCAGCAGGGTCAGCAGGCCTGCGCTCACGCAGACGCGTAGCGCCGTCACGAGGCTGTGCGGGATGCGCACTCAGGCAGCACTCCCGCGGAGCCTGCTCACCGCAATGCCCTCCTCGGCGTCGCGGCGCACCTCCCTCCCAAAGCGTTTCACGTGGCTTCGCACAATAGTGTGGCGACGGCGCGATCCACGATCGGACGTGCCGCGGTCGCACCTCGCAACCGCTCCCACCCCTGACGCTTGGCAGCGATATGACACAGACATCGGACACGACGGCCACTCCCGTCATCACGGCGGAACCGCTCGTCGACTTCGATGTCGTCGACGCGACGCTGCGCGCGGCACTGGACGCAGGCGGCGAGTGGGCTGAGCTGTTCGCCGAGGATCGTGAATCGGCCGGGGTGGTCTTCGACGAAGGCCGCGTCGAGGAGATGAATTCGGGCCGCGATCGCGGTGTAGGCATCCGGGTGACTGCGGGCGACATCACCGGCTATGCGCACACGTCAGACCTGAGCGCCAAGGGGCTCGCAGAGGCCGCACGCACGGCCGCAGCCGTGGCGAGACGGCAGCCGCACGGCGGCACGGTCGACATGATGTCGTTCTTCGGAACGGGTCTCGCTGAGCCGCAGGTCGCCGTGTTGCCGGCATCGGTCGGTGCGGAGCACAAGGTGGCATTGCTGCGTGCTGCGGACGATGCTGCCCGCTCCAACCACGAGGCCATCACCCAGGTGACTGCTCGTTATGGCGAGAGTCGCCGCCGGATCATGGTGGCGAACACCAGTGGCGTGTGCGCAGCCGACGACCAGGTGCGGACGCTCTTCTCGGTGGGGTGTGTCGCGAGCGGCGACGGTGGCTTGCAGACCGGGCGCGAGACGGTTGGCTACACGGTGGGATGGGAACTGTTCGACGACTATGACCCAACCGAGCTCGCCGAACGTGCGGCGCAGCGCGCCGTCACGAAGCTCGCAGCTCGCCCCGCTCCGAGCGGCGAGGTGCCTGTGGTCATCGCTTGCGGCGGGGGCGGCGTGCTCTTTCACGAGGCCTGCGGTCACGGTCTCGAGGCCGATCTGGTTCGCAAGGGCGCATCGGTGTTCGCCGGCCGGGTGGGCTCCCAGGTGGCAGCCAGCGGCGTGACGCTGGTCGACGACGGCACGATGGGACCCGAGTGGGGAGCGTTGGTCATCGACGACGAAGGCCATCCCACCCAGCGCAACGAGCTGATCAGCGACGGTGTCCTGACCGACTACATGTGGGATTGGCTGCGCAGCCGCGACGAGGGCCGTGCGCCGTCGGGCAACGGTCGCCGCCAGAGTTACACGCACCTGCCGATGGTCCGGATGACGAATACGTTCGTCACCAACGGCGACACCGACCCCGCAGACATCATCGCTGATACACAGTCGGGCGTCTATGTGGCGCACCTCGGCGGCGGTCAGGTCAACACCGCCACTGGCGATTTCGTCTTCGGCATGACCGAGGCGTACCTGATCTCCGACGGCGTCATCACCGAACCGCTGCGCGAGGGCAACCTCATCGGCAACGGTCCCCAGGTGCTGGCCGACATCGACGCCATTGGAAACGACTTCGCCATGGGGAGCCCCGGTACCTGCGGCAAAGACGGCCAGGGCGTGCCTGTCGGCGACGGCCAGCCCACTTTGCGCGTCCGGGCACTCACGGTGGGGGGCACCGCCGCGTGAGCGGCGGGGTGTGGCAGTGCGTGAGCGGCGGGTGTCACGAGGCGTGAGCAGCTCCATGAACCCAGCTCAGAAAGCTCCCGAGGTGTGACAGCGCGTGAGCGAACTACGGCAATTCGACACCGACGAGTTGGCCCAGCTTGCCCAGCGGGTGTGCGAGCAGGTCCAGGGTGACGAACAGATCGAGGTATGCGTGTCGACAGGGCGCTCCACCACGGTGCGCGCATACAACGGTGACGTCGAGTCGCTGCGTTCGGGCCGCACCGCAGCAATCGGTGTGCGCGTCATCGAAGATGGTCGCCAGGGTTTCGCTTCGGCCGGCTCGCTGGACGCCGATGTGGTGTCCGACACACTTGCTGCTGCCCGTCGCAACGTGACGTTCGGCGAATCCGACCCCCACCAAGGGCTCGCTGAACCCGATGGCGTGGACTCGCCCGGCCTGGATCTCAGCGACACCGCAGTGCTGCGCGTGAGCGACGCCGAAAAGATTGCAGCGGCTATTGATCTTGAGCGCCGCTGCTTGTCGGCAGATTCGCGCATCTCCGGCGTGCGTGTCGCGGCCTGGAGCGACGGATGGTCGCAGTCGGCTCTGGCGTCAAGCACCGGCATCAGCGTGCAGTCTGAACACGGAAACTGCTCGGTCGGCGCTCAGCCGCTCGCCACCGACGGTGACGAGACGCAGATCGGCTACGCCGGCGATGCTGCAAGGCGGCCCGACGAGCTCGACATCGATCGCGTCGTGACGGAATCGACAGCACTGGCCACCGGACAGCTCGGTGCGACAAAACCGCCGAGCGAGCACTTGCCAGTCGTGCTTGCCCCGCCCGTTGTGGCGGCGTTCATCGGCGTGGTTGCCAGCGTGCTTGCTGCAGACAGCGTGCTCAAGGGCCGTTCGCCGTTCGCCGATCGTGTCGGCGAACAGATTGCCGACGAGCGGCTGCATCTCATCGACGACCCCACCGAACCGACGACGCTCGGCGCAGCGAACTTCGACGGTGAAGGGCTCGCAGCGCGCCGCAACGCGCTCATCTCCGCGGGCGTTCTGTGCGGGTTCCTCCACAACGCCTACACCGCGCGCCGGTCAGACGCCACGTCGACGGGCTCGGCAGTGCGCGGAACGCGATCTCTCCCGGGCGTGGGCACCCATGCTCCCGTGGTAGCCACGGGCGACATCGCAGCTGACATGCTGAACGCGTCCGTCGGCAACGGCGTGCTCGTACGTGGCGTCAGCGGCCTGCACAGCGGGGTCAATCCCACCAGCGGTGATTTCTCCGTCGGCGCGTGGGGACACCGGATTGCGGGCGGCGAGATCGCTGAGCCATTTCGAGAGGCCACCATCGCCTCCACCTTGCAGCGGATGCTGCTGGCGATCTGCGGTATCGGTGCCACCGCTGAGCCCCTTGCAGGCGGGATGTCGATGCCGCCGCTGATCATCGCTGACGTCGCGCTCTCGGGGGTTTGAGCTATGCCACGAGCGCCAGCTTCAGCGGCCGTCGAGCGGCATCCGCACTTGGCAGACAACTGCCCGGCGGGCTGGGTGCGCGTCGACTTTCACACGCACACGATGTGGTCGGGCGACTCGACGACGACGCCCGACGAGTTCGCCCAATGTCTGTCCGAGAGCGGCATCGACGTGGTGTGCATCACCGACCACAACGCGGTGCGTGGCGCCCAGCAGCTGCAGGGCGAGCTGGATGCCCGCGTCGTGGTCGGCGAGGAGATGAAGACCCACGCGGGGGAGATCATCGGGCTGTTCCTGACCGAACGCGTGCCGCAGGGCTTGGCACCGGTTGCGGCCGCACGAGCCGTGAAATCCCAGGGAGGGCTCGTCTACATCCCGCACCCGTTTGACCCGCTCCGCAACAACCTGCGCCACGACGTCCTCGATGAGCTGGTCGCCGAGGGCCTCGTCGACGGCATCGAGGTCCTGAACGCGAAGACGAGCCTCAACAGCCTCAACTCGCGTGCTGCGCGCTACGCGGGCGAGCACCGCTTGGCGCCGGGGGCAGGCAGTGATGCGCATGTCGCCGAAGCGCTCGGGGGCGCATACCTCGAGATGCCCGACTTCGACGACGACGATCCCGCCGGCTTTCTGGCATCGATGCGCCGAGGCTGGGCAGTCGGCCATCACTACGACCCACCCCGTCGCTGGAGGCCGCGCATCGTCCCATCGGTGGGGAGCGACGACTAGGGGCGACTTCAGTGCCGGACTTCGCCGTGGCGTTCCTGCTCGGCCTGCTGCAAGGACTGACGGAGTTCTTCCCCGTCTCGTCGAGCGCCCACCTCGAAGTCGTGCCGTGGCTGGCCGGCTGGGACCTCTTCGACGGCGACACCGAGCTCGAGAACGCCTTCGATGTCGCACTCCACGTGGGCACGCTCGGCGGGGCAGCGTTGTACTTGCGCGCCGACATTGCCCGTTATGCCGCAGCACTGTGGCGCGGCATCCGCGGCCGCGCTGAACGAGACACGGCGATCGCGGTGAGTTTGGCGCTGTCGGCGATTCCTGCTGCAGCGGTGGGGGTTGCCCTCGAAGATCGCCTGCTCGATCTCGCAGAGGAACCGTTGCTGATTGCGACGCTGTTGGCGGGCTTCGGCTGGTTGCTGTGGCGGTCTGACCTTGCCGCGGGCGAACGCGGTGCGCAGCGACCGCAAGACTCCTACCGGCTGCGCGACGCCGTTGGCATGGGTCTCGCACAGGCAGCGGCGTTGCTGCCCGGCGTGAGCCGCTCGGGAGTGACCATCACCGCGGGCCGGTGGCTCGGCTTCGACCGGACAGCGGCTGCGCGGCTGGCCTTCCTCATGAGCTTGCCGCTCATCGCAGGGGCGGGTGTCTATCGCGCCATCACGCTGGCGGACGCTGCGCCGACGAGCGAACAGCTCCAGCTGTTCTTCGTCGGGGGCGTTGCTGCTGCGGTGTCGTCTTGGGCGGGGGTTGCCGCCATGGTGTGCCTGCTCGGCCGTGTCGGCAGGCGCTCGCAGCGATCCCCGTTCGCGCTGTTCGCCGGCTACCGCCTGGCCTTGGCAGCGGCAGTGGCGATCGTGGCTATCAGCGGTTTGCGCTAAGAGGCGAAGCCGTGGCCCGAGCGACCCGTGAGCCCAATCTCATGAGAATGGGGAACAAGAGCGGGAGGCACGAGGTGCGGCAGCGGAGGGTTCAGCGATTCGCGTTCCTGTCAAGCACGATCGGTACCACGACGCCCGTTGCGCTGGCGCGGGCCACCTCGTCGATGTGAACGGGCTCGATCTCGACGAGCCAGCGATCCCGCGATGCAGCCAGGACAAAGGCAGGCACACGAGACGTGCTCGTATCGCCGACGCCGGGATCAAACGGATCGATGTCGGCGAACAGCATTAGCTCCACCTCGGTGCCGGGCTTCACGTCTGGAGCGTGGGACACCACGCTGATCCCGATGCCCCTGCGCCCCGGGCTCACGCCTGACGCGGGGTCGAAGTCCAACTCAGTCAGCAAGCCGCCACGCGGGACTGCCCGGGTCAGCTCGCCAAGGCCGATTGCACTGGTGAGTGCTCCTGCGGGCACGAGGTGAGCGGGCACCTCGACGAGATCGACGTGGTCTTCGGGCGAACTGCCCACCGCCAGCGGGATTTGCGCGGCCAGCACGCGCACCGAGGTTCCCCATGCTGCGGCGGCCGAGCGCGCCCGGCCGGCCATTCCCGCGACGAGCATGAGCGCCACGAGTGCGACGACGCCGACTGCGGACCAGTGCACCAGGTTGGGGCGGCGTCGCCAGAGATCGCCAAGTTGTGAGATGAGCGCCATGAGAGCCTCCGTCGCGAAGCCATCGCAGCGGCTGGGCCGCTGCGGGCTTGTCTCGATGCTGGAGGCGTCAGCCTGACGCCGAGGCGGCCCCCACCGTTGAACTCGACGAGCCGTTCGACGAGCTGCTGTCCGAGGAGGCCGATTCCTTGCTTGCTGAATCGTTTGTTGAATCGCTTGGCGAATCGCCGGATTTGGTTGACGAAGATGAGCCCGACGACGACGAGCTTGACGAGGACCGGCTGTCGTTGCGGTAGAAGCCGCTGCCCTTGAAGCTGATACCGACGTTGGAGAAGATCTTGCGGACCTCGCCGCCGCAGCTCGACTCGTTCGGGTTGTCAGTGCCGTTGACCGCCTCGTCGTCACGAGGTAGCGGGCACACCGTGATGGGATCGTCGGAGAAGCTCTGGTAACGCTCGAAGGACTGACCGCAGTCGGTGCAGCGGTACTGGTAGGTCGGCATGAGGCCTCCGTCCTGTCTCGAGCCAGCAACTGAGCCGAGAGCCTGAGCTTGAGCCGCCGCGCAGTGTAGTCACCCGCCCTATGGACGTGCCTACCCAATTGATCACAAGGGTGCGTGCCGAACCGGAACGTCCTCTAGCTTCGGGCGCCGTGCAGGGACCCGACCTCGTTGATCGTTACGGCATCGACCAGGAGGCGGCCGAAACGCTTGCCGCCTTCGGGTTCGACGCGGACACCTTTGACGGGCTGCGCGAACGGCTGGTCAGCAGGTCCCGATCGAGCCGCGACACAGTCGCCGTCAACTGGGTGCGCGGGAGCATCGAGCCGCCGCAGCACGGCGACCTCGTTCCGTTGCCGCCGCTGGGCTCAAGCGAACGTTCCCAGCTCGCCCGAGCAGGCCGCGAGGCAATCGCCGGCGGGCACGTGGGCGTCCTGCTGCTGGCAGGCGGCATGGCCACTCGATTCGGCGGCGGCGTCAAGGCGCTGGCGCAGGTGCTCGGCGGACTGACCTTTGCGGATGCCAAGATCGCCGACTTGCGGCGCCTATCGAGCCAGATGGCGTGCACCGTCCCGTTGTGGCTGATGACCAGCTTCCAATCGGATCGGCCGCTGCGAGAATGGGCGGCGAAGGCATCCGAGAGCGGCCACGTGCCCGTCGATTTCGCTCCTCAGGGTGCGTCGATGCGCATGACCCCCCGCGGCGACTTGTTCCGGGACCGAGCCGGACGGGTGTCATTGCACGCTCCGGGTCACGGAGATGCCCCTTGGGCGATGCGCCGCAGCGGCCTGCTGGGCCAGTTTGCCGATGCCGGCGGGCGCTGCGTCTTCGTCACCAACATCGACAACGCCGCAGCGACGCTGGATCCGGCCGTCATCGGCGCGCACCTCGCCGGGGAGCGACCGCTCACCTGCGAAGTCGTCCGGGGCAGCGCGTCGGGGGGTTCACCGTGGCGTGTGGATGGGCGGCTGCAGATCGTGGAGGCGTTCCGCCTGCCACCTGAGATTGACCCGCTGGCGCCTGGCGCGGTGAACACGAATTCGCTGGTCGCCGACGTGGAGGTGTTCTCGGCAGGATGGCCGCTCACGTGGTTTGAGGTTCGCAAGCAGGTCGATGGCACCGAAGTCGTGCAGTTCGAGCGCCTCATCGGCGAGCTGTCGGCGTTCGTGGACACCACGATGCTGCTCGTCGAGCGCGACGGCCCCGACGGCCGATTCCAGCCGGTGAAAGACCCAGCGGAGCTCGAGAAACGCCGCCCCGAGATCGCCCGCATTCTCTCGGGCCGGGGCATCGAGACCCGCTGCTGAGCTGCGCCCGCGGCGGAGGCGGCAGGACACTGTGCCCACTACATTGCACCCGGTGTTGCCACTGGAATCCGTGCGCGAATTCGTACTTGAACGGTGCCCCGCGCGCACGCCGGAATGGCAGCCGGTCGCCGATGCATTGGGCTTGGTGATCGCGAGCGATATCACCTGCGCTGAGGCCATCCCGCAGTTTGCGAACACGGCCATGGACGGATTCGCTGTTCGATCTGCCGATGTGGCCGACGCCCCATGCGAATTGCGGGTCGTCGAAACGATTGCGGCGGGGCATGCGCCCCAGGTGACGGTCGGACCGGGCGAGGCCAGCCGCATCATGACGGGCGCGACCATTCCGCCGGGCGCCGATGCAGTGGTGATGGTGGAGCGGACCAGCATGGCGAAGCCGGCTGGCACAGCGGCGGGCGGGGCCGACAACCCCGAGACGGTGCGCGTGGAGGTGAGCGTTCCGCCGGGCAACCACGTGCGGCATGCGGGCGACGACCTGCAAGCGGGTGCCCACGTGTTCGGCGTCGGCACCGAGCTCACCGCTGGACATCTCGGGGTGCTGTGCAGCCTCGGGATGACCGAGGTGGAAGTGTTCGGGCGGCCGCGGGTCGGCGTGTTGTCCACGGGGGATGAGCTCGTTGACGACGGCAGCCCGTTGCAGCCCGGTCAGATCCGGGATTCGAACCGCCGAACGCTGCTGGCGTTGGCACATCGGGCCGATGTGGACTGCGTCGACTTGGGACTCGTCCGAGACGATCCCGATGCAATAGAGGCCGCCATCCTCACCGGCGTCGACTCGTGCGATGCCATTGTCACCTCCGGCGGCGTCAGCATGGGCGACTTCGACTACGTGAAGGCCGTGCTCGACCGCATCGGCGACATGCGCTGGATGCAAGTGGCGATCAAGCCCGCCAAGCCGCTGGCCTTCGGCACCGTGGGCGATGTGCCGGTTTTCGGCCTGCCGGGCAATCCGGTCTCGTCGATGGTGTCCTTCGAGCTCTTCGCCCGGCCGGGTCTGCGCTCGATGATGGGCCATCCGGATCCGGTCCGGCCGACGGTCGGGGCCACTGCCGCGGAAGACCTTCCGCGACGCGTCGACGGCAAGACGCACTTCATGCGGGTGCTCGCGACACCCAAGAACGGTGGCATCGAGGTTCGCTCCGCCGGGGGGCAGGGCTCGCACATGTTGTGGGCCATGGCGAACGCCAACGCGTTGGCGGTCGTGCCCGACAGCGACGGTGTGCGTGCCGGCGAATCGGTCGACGTGCTCCTGCTGGACTGAACATCGTTCGCCGCTTCAGAGAGATCGATCAGTGGTCGGTACGCTCTGGCCAATGAATGGCGCAGCAGGTGTCGTCGCTCCGGCCCGGTCCGAAGACCTCGTCGATCCGTTCGGCCGACAGGTCGGCGACTTGCGCATCTCGGTCACCGATCGCTGCAACTTCCGCTGCCAGTACTGCATGCCCGCCGAGGGCATGACGTGGCTGCCGCGTTCAGAGATTCTGAGCTTTGAGGAGATCGAGCGCTTTGCCCAGGTGTGCGTGGAACGCTTCGGATTCGAGAGTATCCGGCTGACAGGCGGAGAGCCCCTGGTGCGAGCGCACCTGCCGCGCCTCGTGGAACGACTGGCGGGGCTTGGCGTCGATGTTGCGCTGACCACCAACGGCGCCACGCTGCGCTTGCACGCCAAGCCGCTGGCCTCCGCTGGGTTGTCGCGCATCAACATCAGCCTCGATTCGCTGCAGCGCGACAGATTCTTGGAGCTGACCCGCCGCGACGAGCTCGACCGGGTCCTCGACGGCATCGACGCAGCCATCGACGCCGGGCTCGCCCCGGTGAAGATCAACACGGTCATGATGCGCGGGATCAACGACGACGAAGTGGTGGACTTCGCGCGCTACGGCCGCGAGCGAGGCGTCGAGGTTCGCTTCATCGAGTTCATGCCGCTCGAAGCAGGCGACGTGTGGAACGCAGACGTGGTTGTGCCGGCCGACGAGATCCTGGCAGCCATCTCCGCTGAGTATCCGACTGAGGCCGTCGTACGCGCCAACGAACCTGCCGAGCGCTACCGGTACCTGGACGGGGGCGGTCACGTCGGCGTCATCGCCAGTGTCACCAAGCCGTTCTGCGGCAATTGCGACCGGGTGCGGCTCACCGCCGAAGGCCAGTTCCGCACATGTCTGTTCGCGCTCGACGAGTTCGACATGCGATCGATCCTGCGCAGCGGTGCGACGGGTGCCGAACTCGATGATCGGCTGGCAACCGCCGTCCGCGATGCAGTGGGCACCAAGTGGGCCGGCCACTCGATCGGCCAAGTCAACTTCATCAAGCCCAAACGAACAATGAGTCAGATCGGCGGCTGAGGCCGCCGATCCATCAGACGCAGAGGCGGCTGAGGCCGCCGATCCATCAGACGCAGAGGCGGCTGAGGCCGCCGATCCATCAGACACAGAGGTGGCTGAAGCATGACCGAGTCACCGTTCACCCACTTGGATCCGCTCGGCCGGGCGCGCATGGTCGACGTCACTCCGAAAGAGGCGTCCCACCGGCGGGCGATCGCTCGCTGCCGGGTGCACATGGCGACCGAGACAGCGTCGCTCGTTGCTCGCGGTGCGATCGCCAAGGGGGACGTCATCGCGGTCGCCCGCGTGGCGGGCATCCAGGCTGCCAAGCGCACCCCCGATCTCATCCCGCTCTGCCACCCTCTGCTGGTCGGCGCTGTCTACGTGAACTTCGAGATCGCCGATACCTGGATCGAGATCGAGGCCCAAGTGGAGACGGTGGATCGCACCGGCGTCGAGATGGAAGCGATGACGGCGTGTTCGGTCGCCGCGCTCACCATCTACGACATGTGCAAGTCAGCCGACCGTTCCATGGTCATCGGCGACCTCACCCTGTGGGAGAAGACGGGCGGCAAGTCGGGCACGTACCGTCGGGCAGACGCTGGCCAAGATTGATCGCGTTCTTTCGCGGGAACGCCAAGAAGTTCCGAACAAACGCGCGATAGCTCGGTCGGTTCGGGAAGACTAATCTTCAGCGACGCACACGCAAGAGATATGCCGGGTTCGTGCGGGATGAAGTGGCACCCTGTGTAGGCAGGCCCGCCAGCGAGGCAGGTGATGCATGACACAACTGGTCTTGGTGTTGTTGGCCATCGCTTGGATTGTGGTCTTGGCACCCGATGTTGCGCGCCTGGTTCAACCTCGCCGCACGGCCACATCATCAGTCGACCAGTTCCGTCAGCAACTTGACTCGCTCGGCCGATCCGCTCCGGCCGCGGCGCAGATCTCCCAGGAGCGCGCGCTGAGGCAGTTCGGCGCGCCGCAGCGGCGATGGACGAGCCCGACCACGTCGATGCCTGCCACGCCCAAGCAGGCGGCGATCCGTCGACGCGATATCGGCACGCTGTTGGGGCTGTGCACCTTGGTGACGCTCGCTGGCACACTCGCCACGGGCTCGGTGTGGGCGGCGGCAGCGTTTGCCCTGATGCTCGCTGTTACCACGGCGTTCGTGGCCCTCGTGGTTCACCGACGCCGTGTAGCGCCCTCCGCTGAGGTGCACTACCTGCCGCTGCGAGATGCTGCGACCGCGTCGACGGTGAAGATGGTTCGCCGTACGGCGAACCAATAGGAACAACGCCGGAGGTATATTCGACGGCCGCCCGATTCGGGGGTGTAGCTCAGTTGGTAGAGCGCTTCGGTCGCATCGAAGAGGCCAGGGGTTCGATTCCCCTCACCTCCACGCTGAGGAGGCTGTGTGTGGCCGTTGCCCGGATGCTGACGGCGTGCTCACCCTTCTCTCGTCGAGTTGCCGCTCTTGGAGCGGCTGCCATGCTTGTGGTGGCCGCATGCGGCAGCAACGACGAGGCCGAGTCTCGATATGACGGATTGGCAGTTCCCGAATCGCAGTTGAAACAGGTGCCCGACATGGTGTTCAGCGACACCGACGGCAACGACTTCCACTTGGCAGCCGACACCCAGGGGCAGGTCCGCCTCGTGTACCAGATGTTCACCAACTGCCCCGACATCTGCGGCGTGCAACTCGCTCAGCTCGCCAGCGTGCTCAACCGCCCAGGTGCGCCGGCGAATGTGGCGGTGCTGGCGGTGACGGTCGACCCGGACCGCGACACGCCTGAGGTGCTGCGCGCCTATCTCGATCAATTCAGCGACGACTTTGTCGGGCTCATTCCCGACAGCGAGCAGCAGTTGACCGACCTGCAGAACGCGCTCGGAGCACTGGCCTCGATCAAGATCTTCGAGACAACCACGACCGAGACGCATCAGATGGCGTCAGATGGCGGCGACATGGACACGGACATGGACGACACAGACATGACCGCCATGGATCACGGCGATGTCAACTACGACATTGCCCACGATGCCCGGGTGTTCGCCTATGCGCCGAACGGATACGGCTATGCGCAGTACCCGCATCCCACGCGCCAGACACAGTTCGACCACGACCTGCCGATTCTCGCGGGCATCAAGCCCGACGCCCCAGCCCCCGCAGGCTTGTAGCGATGCGCTTTTGGTGCTCGGCGCTCGAGGTGCCGTGGAGTTGGTCGTGGCGGGCCTATCCGGGCGTCTGGGCGGCATCACTCGCCATAGCCGTCCCGTACCTGGTGGCCCGTCGCCGCGCTCGCGCCATGCGCCCGGGCCCCCTGGGGCCGTCCGATGCCGCGACCGAGCGACGGCAGACGTGGCTGTTCCTCTCAGGGGTGTTGGCGTTCTGGGTGGCATCGGATTGGCCGCTCGGCGTCCTCGGCGCCGGTTACCTGGCGTCGGCCCACATGGCGCAGTTCATGCTCTACACGCTGGTGGCCGCGCCGCTGCTGGTCCTCGGCACGCCCGAGCCGATGGCGCGCAGGATCTTGGCGAAGCTGCGTCTGTACCGCGTTATGACCCGCCTCACACAGCCGGTGTGTGCTGGGCTGGTGTTCAACGGCTGTCTGGTGGCGACGCATTCGCCGTGGGCGGTGGACACGCTGCGGGCAAACCAGTTCGGGTCCTTCGTGATGGACGCCGTGTGGCTTGTATCGGGTGTGCTCGTGTGGCTGCCGATCTGCTCACCGCTCACCGAGCACCGGCTGCGCGCCTACCCCGGCAAGATGGTGTACCTGTTCCTGGCGCTCGGGGTTGTGCCGGCGGTGCCGGCAGGGTTCCTGACCTTTGCCAGCTTCCCTCTCTACGCCACCTATGAGCTGGCACCCCGGTTCTACGGTCTCGATGCGGCCGCAGACCAGCAGACGGCCGGGCTCATCATGAAGCTGGGCGGCATACCGATCGTGTGGGGAACCATCGTCGCCATGATGATGCGGTGGGCCGACGAGTCGAAGAACCTGAGCCCGCTTCAGCCGCCTAGTCCACGATGACCAGCGCCCAGTAGATCACCACGGCAATCAGCGCTCCAGCGGCCGCAAGCGCGCGCAACGACAGCCACAGCTCATCTCCGGGCCGCATCGGTCGCCGGGGCGGGCGGCCGAACATCAGCTGCAGCCCGGCGATGCGGCCGGGCTCATGACGTCGGTGCCGCGGCCGCTTGGCCGATGCGTGCGCCCTCACGCTCGCGCAGTCGCACGTTGACCCACATCTTCTCGACGTGCTGGGCCACCGTCAGCGCCCCCTGTGGCACTTCGTGCTCGGAGAGGAACTCTTCGACCTCGGTGGCCAGCTCACGGGTGTGCATCCCTCGGATACCGCCGACCATGCGCGAAATGGAATTCTGGGGGAAACGATCGGTCAGCTCGTCCCATCGATCCCGGATGAAGGCCCACGCCAGCGGGCCGTGGTCGAGGTGGGTCATGGCGGCGCCGAGCAGGTACGGGGCGTTCTGGGTGCGGACTTCGGCTGCGAACAATTCGAGCGTCCGCTCGAACAGTCCGCGGTCGTCAAACAGCAGCAGCGACTGCAGGTATCGCAGTTCGCTCTGCGGTGTGTCAGCCGACCGGTACAGCTCCAGCATCTGTTCGTAGTCGGTCTCGTCGCCGGCAGCTGCTGCGACCTGTACGACCGCTGCGGCCAGATTCGGCTCGACAGCGGCGCTGTTGCCAACGGCCTCCTCGAAGAGCTCCCGAGCGCGGGCCCGGACCAGCTCGTCACGTCCACGGCCCCCGGCCGCCTCGAAGAGCACGCCGCGCAGCTCCCGCTCCAGATCGGGTTCACCGGGCTGGGGCTCGAAGCCGAGCACGCCCAGCGCCGTCGTCGCTAGGTCCCGGATGAGCACAGCCAGCGCATCGCGCCCGGCCGGTTCGGCGATCGCGTGCAGTCCCTTGAGCCCCCAGATCATCCGCTGCCACACGTGCAGGTCGGTCTCGGAGCCCAAGTCGGTCACCAGCCCGATGAATTCGGCGGCGCTGGCATCGCCAGCCACAACGGCGGCGTAGGTGTCGTCCACGAGCCCGTATCGCTCGATGGGTTCGAGCACCTCCAACGCCTGCCGTGCCACGGCGGCGAGCAGCTCTGCGCTATAGCGCACCCGGTAGTAGCCGTGCCCGCCCGAGTTGACGATGGCCCATTCCACAGAGCCGCCCAGATCCAACGCCGCCGAGGCATCGGTGAGCAGAAGTTGCCGCTCGACGGTGCTGCCATCGACCAGCCGGGCCCGCACCATGACCGGCACGCTCCAGATCGCAGCATCGGGTGCCTCAGCGCCAGCGGAATCTCCGGATCCGTAGACGAAGCGATGCTGTGCAATCCTCAGGCCGTCGTGATGCGGTTCGACCGACACGATCGGGTAGCCGCGCGTGAAGATCCAGCCGTCCATGACCGACCGCACCGGCTCGCCGCTGGAGGTCTCGAGGGCATCCCACAGATCGGTCGTGGTGGTGTTGGCGTAGCTGTGGCGCTCCAAGTAGTGCTGCACGCCCGCTGCGAAACGGTCGGGGCCGAGGAACTGCTCGAGCATCCGTACGACTGCCGCGCCCTTCTCGTACGTCAGCACGTCGTACATGCCCTCGGCATCGGCCGGGGAGACCACCTCGTACTCGACGGGACGGGTGGTGCTCAGCGCGTCCACGTCGAACGCCGCTCCCCGCTCGATCGAGAACTCGTCCCAGCGCTTCCACTCCGGCCGGAAGGCATCGGTGGTAGCCACCTGCATGAAGGTCGCGAAAGCCTCCTTCAGCCAGATGCCATTCCACCAGTCCATCGTCACGAGATTGCCGAACCACATGTGCGCAAGTTCGTGCGCCACGACATCGACAATGCGCAGCAGCTCAGCGGTGGTGGCCTTGTCGGGGTCGGCCAGCAGCAGCGTCTCGCGAAAGGTGATGGCGCCCATGTTCTCCATGGCACCGAATGCAAAGTCCGGCACGGCGATGAGGTCCACCTTGGTGCCCGGGTACCCGATGCCGTAATAGTCGACCAGCCATGCGAGCGCGAAGGCCCCAGCTTCCAGACCGAACCCGGTCAGTGCCGACTTGCCTCGCACGTGAACGATCCGCAGCGGCACGCCGTCGACATCGACTGGCACGGTGGCTTCGAGATCACCGACGATGAACGCCATCAGGTAGGTCGACATCTCCATGGTGTCGGCGAACGTGTCGCGACGCCGGCCGTCGGCCAAGATTTCCGACGACACCACCTCGGAGCAGCTGACCGCCATGAGATCGGCAGGCACGATCATCGTGACGCCGAAGACGGCCTTGAAGTCGGGCTCGTCGAAGCACGGGAACGCTCGCCGGGCGTTGGTGGACTCGAACTGGGTGGTGGCGATCGTGCGCACCTCGCCGTCCTCGTCGACGAAGGTGGACCGGTAGAAGCCGCGGAGCTGATCGTTCAGCTCGCCCGCGAAACTGCAGCTGATCTGGAGTTCACCGGGTTCGAGCCGGCGGCCGTCGGCGGGACGCAGCGCCATCCGCTCGGTTTCGGCGTCGAACGTCACTTCGGCGGCAATCGCGGACCCGTTCTGCTGCAGCGTTGCCACGCTGCAGTCCAGATCGGCGGCATTGAGCATGATGCTGTCGACGGGCGCCTGCACCGTTGCCGAGATCACAACCTCCCCGACAAAGCGGGCCTCGGCGAGGTCGGGCTCCATGACGATGTCATAGCGACTCGGCAGTACATCTCGTGGCAGCCGGTACGGGTTGGCATCGGGCGAGCCATCAGTCAGAAATGTCACGGCGCGCACACTACCGACGCCTTCCGATCCCACACAGATCGTGCGAACGGTTCAGTCGAGGTGCTAAGCCCACGGGCGTGGAGCCAGGGGATGTTCTGGATGTGGTCGGCATCGGCAATGCACCCGATGCCGCTGTCGATGAGGACGCGCTGGATGTGGTCGGCATCGGCAATGCCATGGTGGATGTGCTGCTGCGCGCCGATGACGCCGTCGTCGACGGCCTGGGCATTGTCAAGGGGGCCATGACGCTCGTGGACACCCAGCGAGCGACCGAGCTTGCCGCGATGGTGGAATTGCTCGGCGGCGCCGACGAGATGACCCCCGGCGGCTCGGTGGCCAACACCATGCTCGGCATCGCTGCGCTCGGCGGGCGCGCCGGATACATGGGGCGAGTCTGCGCGGACGGGCTCGGCGATCTGTTCGTCGCCGACATGGCTGCTCACGGCGTATTCCAGTCCACCGCGAGAGCGCCGCGTGATGACCCGACCGGGCGCTGCACGGTGGTCATCACACCCGACAGCGAGCGAACGATGAGCACGTACCTGGGTGCTTCGGCCGGGTTTGCTCCAGCCGATGTGGACTGGGACATGGTGGGCCGTGCCCGCACCGTGTTGCTGGAGGGCTATCTCTGGGATCCGACGGCCGCCCGAGCGGCACTGCGCGAGGTGGCAGAGCACTGCGCCGCACCTGGCAACGACTGCCAGGTCGCGCTCAGCTTGTCGGATTCGTTCTGCGTCGAGCGCCACCGGCGCGAGTTCATCGACTTGGTCGACCGTTGCACCGACGTCCTGTTCGCGAACGCGGCTGAGCTCAAGGCGCTGTACGACACCGATGATCTCGACGAAGCGCTCGGCGAGGTGCAGGGCCGCGTGGACATCGCATCTGTCACGCTCTCGGCCGCAGGCGCCGTGCTCGTCACTCCCGACGAGATCGTGAACGTTCCGGTCGAGCCGGTCGATGAGGTGATCGACCGCACCGGTGCGGGCGATCTGTATGCGGCCGGTGTGCTGTACGGCCTCGCGAACGGTTATGACCTCGAGCTATGCGGACGACTGGGCTCGGCGGCAGCCGCCGAGGTCATCTCCCACGTGGGCACCCGGCCGCTGGTGCCGCTCCACGAGCTGGCTGCCGACGTTATGTAGCTCCTGCCGAGTCAGGCGGTCATCTCCGCTCGAACGACAGGATCGGCGAACCGAATTCGTTCGGCAAATCAGAGTTGAGCCACGCCATTGCGTCGCCATCTCCGGCGATGTAGGCCCGCCAGAACGCCAGCGTCGTCTGTTGGACGATGTTCCGCTGGTGCTCGTTCTCAGCGAAATTCGGGAAGTTCCCGCCGATCCCTCCTAGCCCGTGGTCGGCGCCCTCCATCCAGGCTTCGTACTTGTCGCCGGGTGGTGCGAACAGGAACGGCTCACGCTTCCAATTCGGATCGTCGGTAGTTGCTCCCATGTCCTCGCTGCCGGTGATGTTGAGTAACGGGCACGCCACCGTGTCCCACGAGCCGTCCCGCAGGCCCTGCTGGTTGCGGCCCTGGCCGCTGGCGATCACCACAGCACCCACCCGGTCGTCGCGGAACGACGTGGGCCCCTCGCCCGGCAGGTCGATCGTGACCCCGGCGAACAGCTGGCTGGTGTAAGCGCCGAAGGAGTGACCGCCGACGCCGACCCAGTCGCCGTCGACGGATCCGGCGAAGTCAGCAACGCCGTCAAGCAGCGTGGGTGCCTGGTCCAGCACCGTCCCCACATCGGCGACACGCGCCAGCCACCACGGAGGCTGGAGAAGGTTGCGAATCATGAAGTCGAAAACTTCGGGCACCGTGATCCATCCGTTGTTGTGGATGTGGTGCGGTTCGAGCCCCAACTCGGGATGGTCTCGCGCGACGTGCTCGATCGAGTCCACAAACGTCGGCTGGACGACGACGAATCCGTGGCTGGCCCACAATTCGGCCAAGCCGCGGCTGCGATGGCGTGAGCCGCCCAGCCCGTGGCACCACACGAGCAGTCTGTGGGGGCCGCCCGCGGTCGGGTAGCGGCAGGTGAGCTCGATCTCGCGGTCACGGTGCTCGTCGGTCACCGTGAGGTGTTCGACCATTCCGACCGTGCATGGACCGGTGCCCGCGTAGGCCCCCGGCGCGTCAGCGTTCATCTGATGATCTCCTTGCTGTCGCCGGCGTAGAGCACGCACGCCACGCGCCGATCGTTGCCTAGGTCGAACATCGGGGGCCGCTCCTCCATGCACGCGTCGTGCGCGTGCGGGCAACGAGTGCGGTACGGGCAGCCCGAGGGGAGGTTGAGCGGGCTGGGAATCTCCCCGTAGCTCCTGCGGCCGCCCGAGCGCCGTTCGCGCTGGCGAACCGGGTTCGCCACCGGCACCGCGGCCAGCAGCGCCTGGGTGTAGGGATGCGCCGGCTCGGCGTACAGCTCCTCAGCAGGGCCCTCCTCGACGATGCTGCCGAGGTACATCACTGCGATGCGGTCGCTGGCGTGGTGCACTACGGCCAGATCGTGCGCGATCAGCAGGTAGGTCAGCCCGAGTTGTTCCTGGAGTTCTTCGAGAAGATTGATCACCTGGCTCTGGGTGGATACGTCGAGGGCGCTTACCGGCTCGTCCAGGATCAGCAGGCGCGGACGGAGCGCCAGAGCTCTCGCGATGGCGATGCGCTGGCGCTGCCCGCCCGAGAATTCGTGCGGCTTGCGTTCGAGATGCTCACGGGAGAGTCCGACGAGCTCCAGCAGTTCCTCGCATGCCGCCAGTCGGGCCGCCTTGTCGAGGTTCTTGTGGATGTCGAGCGGCTCGCCCACGATGTCCGCGATGACCATCGAGGGGTTCAGCGACGAGGCCGGGTCCTGGAAGACGGCCTGAATGTCGCGCCGGATCTCGGGGGGATATTTCCCTTCCAGCTCAGTCAGGTCGATGCCGTCGAATCGCACGGAGCCGGACTCGGCCTGCACCATGCCCAAGATGGTGTTGCCGGTGCTCGATTTCCCCGAACCGGATTCGCCGACGAGACCCAGTGTCTGGCCCTGCACTATGTCAAAGCTCACACCGTTGACCGCGTGGATGTCGACCGCGGCGAGGTGAAAGAGGCTGCGAGGACTCCGGTAGGTGACAAACAGGTCCCCGACGGCGAGCAGAGGTTCAGTGCTGCTCATTCGGCGCCGTCCAGAGTGAGCTCGGCCGCACGCACGCAGCGAGCTTGGTGTGCGTGCTGCACGTCGATCTCCACCGGCGCAGCAGTGCATTGCGTGGTGGAGTAGGGACAACGCGGCGCAAAGCGGCAGCCGGTCGGCCACTCGCCCGGCTGCGGCACCACGCCCGGTATCGCCCGCAGGGCCGTCCCGCGGTGAGCGGCTTGGGGTACCGCTCCCAGCAGGCCCTCGGTGTAGGGATGGCGCGGGTTCGCGAACAGCTCGGTGACTTCGGCTTCCTCCACGATCTCGCCGGCGTACATCACCGCCGCCCGGTCGCAGATGTCCGCGACGACGGCGAGGTCATGGGTGATGAACAGCATCCCCATGCCGAGTTCGCGTTGCAGGTCACGCAACAGGGCCAGAACCTCCGCTTGGACCGTTACATCGAGCGCCGTCGTCGGCTCATCGGCGATCAGCAGCTTCGGTTCGCACGACAGTGCCCGCGCGATGGCGACACGCTGCGCCATGCCGCCGGAGAGCTCGTGGGGGAAAGCTCGGGCACGGGCCGCCGCATCCGGTATCCCCACCATCTCCAAGAGCTCGACAGCGCGCCTGCGTGAAGCCTTACGAGTCATGCCCCGTTTGATGCGCAAGATCTCCGAAAGCTGGTCGCCGATCCGGAAGGCCGGATTCAGGCTTGTGGTGGGGTCTTGGAAGATTGCCGCCGCTTGTGTGCCTCGAATGTGCTGAAGGTCCCGGCGCGACATCGCAGCCACGTCCTGACCCCCGACCAGGATCGCCTCGGCGGTTGCTGCCCCGGGTTCGGGCACGAGGCCCAGCACCGCCATGGCGGTCACGCTCTTGCCGCAGCCCGACTCACCGACGAGGCCGAGCGTCTCACCCGGCCGTACATGGAGCGACACGTCGCTGACGACGGTCAAGGGAACCCCGCGGGGCGACGGGAACTGCACGTCGAGCGATGAGATGACCAGCGCCGCATCCGACGGCACCCCAGTTCGCTCCCGCTGGCTTGCCGGTGCACCGTCCGCGCCGGTGCCGGCCGCGGAGAAGTCTCGTGCAGCGGGCCGTAGGGTGGCGGTCTCGCCGACGCCGCGTCCGATCGAATCGCGTATGGCGTCACCGAGCAGATTCACGGCGAGCACAACCAGCGCGATGGCGATGCCCGGCGGCAGGGCCAGCCAGGGGTGCAGGTTGATGAACCGCGACGCGGTCGTCAGCATCGTCCCCCAGCTGGCGTCGGGCGGCTGCACTGCGAGACCCAAGAAGCTCAAACCGGCTTCGGCCAGCAAGACAGCGGCCGTCGTCAAGGTGAACTGCACGATGAGCGGCGCTGCAATGTTGGGCAGTATCTGCTTGCGCACGATGCGACCCGTGCCGGCACCGACGACACGTGCGGCTCGCACGTAGAGCTCCTCGCGCTCCGCGATGACGAGGCCGCGGGCGAGTCGGAGGAAGGCCGTCGAGAACAGCAGGCCCAGCGCGATCATCGCTTTCGTGAGACCAGTGCCGAGCACCGTGATGATCACGATGACCACCATGATTCCGGGCACCGAGATGACGGCTTCGACGACTCGCATCACGATGCGGTCCCACCAACCGCCCATGTAGCCGATGAACAACCCGATCGGCACACCGATGACCACGGCGACCGTCATCGCTTGGGCAACGGCGATCAGCACGATGCGAGCCCCGAAGATCAGGCGGCTCAACACGTCCCGGCCGAGATCGTCGGTTCCTAGCCAGTGCTCCCAAGACGGACCCTGCATCGTGTCGAGCAGGCTCTGATCGAGCGGGTCGTAGGGAGCAAGCCACGGCGCGAAGATCCCGGCTACCAAGACGGCCAGCACAATGAGCGAAGCGGGGATCACGGCACGCTTTGCGAAGAAGCGCCGCGCGAACCGCTGTCGCGAGCCCAGTAGGTCGCTCGCCGCGCCAGCCCCCGGGCGTGAGGCGGGTGGAGCCCCGGGACCCGAATCGGGCGAGACGAGCGTCATGAGGGCCGGGCCTTCGGGTTGAGGTAGCCGTACAGCAGATCGGTCGCGAGCTGTACGAGCACCACGACGATCACCGAGATGATGACGACGCCCTGGACCAGCGGCACGTCCTGTCGGCGCACGGCGGTGACTGCGAGCGAGCCGAGCCCGTTCACCGCGAAAACCTGTTCGACGATGATCGCGCCGCCCAGCAGCACAGTGACCTGGAATGCCAGCACGGTGACGACGGGCAACATGGCGTTCTTCAGCGCGTGCTTCAGCACGACACGCCGAGCACTGAGGCCCTGCGCGCGGGCCGCACGGACATAGTCCGTCTGCAAGACGCCGACCATGGCACTGCGTGTCTGGCGGGCGAGGATCGCGGCGGCACCCACCCCAAGGGCGATGGCCGGCAAGGTGATGCTGCGCAGCCATGCGCCTGGCGACTCGGTGAGCGGGGTGTACCCGGTCGCTGGGAACCACCGGATCTTCACCGCGAAGACAACGGCCAGGATCAGTGCGAGCCAGAAGTTCGGCAGCGCTTGGCCGACGGTGGCGCCCGCCGTGGCGGCCCGGTCGGTCCAGCCGCCCGGTCGCAGCGCCGCAATGAGACCCGCGCCGATGCCGATGAAGAGCGCCACCACTACAGCCGCCAGCGTCAACGACAGCGTCACCGGCAGGCGCAGCAGCACCGCATCGGTCACTTCGACGCTGTTGAAGAACGACGTCCCCAAGTCGCCCCCGAGCGCATTGGTCAACCAGTCCCAATACCGCTGGGGCCACGGCTGGTCGAGGCCGAGCCGCTCATGCACCAGGTCGACCTGCTCCTGTGTGGCGTCGTCACCAACGATGAGCTCGGCGGGGTTTCCCGGGAGCAGGTCGGTGATCGAGAACGTCAGCAGCGAGACGATGAACAGCAGGGGGACGAGCGCGACCAGCCGCTGTGCCGCGAGCTTCAGCATGCGGCGCTGCCTGAGTTCATAGATGAGTGCCGAAGTCCGGCGTCGGGGACCGGCTGTGGCCCCGCCAGTCGACGGCTAGCCGCCGAGCCGGAATCCATGCCAGATCGGCGCCTCCGCCTGCGCGGCGTCAATCCGGATCGTCGGATTCTGCGCCATCTCGGCTGATGCACCCAGCACGACGTCACTGCTCGCGATGAATATGACGAATCTCTCCTCGGCGAGGATCTCCCACATCTCGTGGTAGTGGGGAGCGCGCTCGGCGGGATCCAGACTCGCCGAGCCGAGTTCGTTGAGCTCAGCGAATCGCGGATTCGGCACGTGGCCGAACGGGTTGAACGGCGCGCCGACATCGAGATACGTGCCTGGGTATGACGAGACGTCCCTGCCGACAACCCAAAACAGCATCGTGATCGGGAAGTCGGTGCTCCGGCTGCGGCCGGCGAGCGTGCCAGGTTCGAGCACTTCGACGCTCATGTCGATGCCGATGTCTCGCCAGAACTCGCCAAGGACTTCCACGTGCCGACCGAAGAATCCGATGGAGGGCATGGTAAAGCTGAAGCCGTCGCCGTAACCCGCGTCGGCCATCAATTGCCGGGCCCGCTCGGGGTCGAACTCGATCTGGGAGTCGAGCGCATCGTTGTGGGCCCAGTGGCCCTTCGGCACCGGCTGCAGGTTGGGAGTGCCGAGGCCGAAGTCGATCACCTGTGCCCAGGCGTCGCGGTCAATGGCGATCGACATCGCCTCGCGGACCTGTGGAGAGGCAAATGCCGGCACCTCGGTGCCGTCCCGGTCGAGGATGGGAATGCCCAGCACCCAATTCGTTCCCATTTCGATCAGACCAAGCGAGGGGTCCGCGCCTGCCTCTGCAGCAGTCGGGCCGGCGACAGCGGCGATGTCGAGTTGGCCGGTCTTGAGAGCGTTGAGTCGGGCCTGCGCGTCCGGAATGTCGAAGACCTCGATCCGTTCTACGCCCTGGGCGCTCGGATTCCAGTAACCGTCGTTCAGCGTGTAGACGTGGACCTCGCCCTCGCGGCTCTCTGCGGCGTTGTACACCCAGGGACCCGTGCCGACTGGGTTGCGGTCGAGCGCGGGATCGTCCAAGGCAGCAGGGCTGATCATGAACCCCGGAACCGACGCCAGATCGCTGATGAAGGCCGGAGCGGGCCGGGCCAGTGTGACGACGACGGTGAAGGGGTCGGTCACGCTCACCGAGTCGATGACAGCAAACACATCCCAGACGCCAACTGCCTTGCCTCGGTCGAGATTCGCCTCGACGGCGGCGGCGTTGAATGGTTCGCCGTCGCTGAAGGAGACGTCATCGCGCAGTGTGATGGTGACATCGAGGCCGTCCACGGAGAAGCCGGTCGCGAGGAGCGGTTGGATCGAGCCATCCCCGCCACGCTCTATGCGGAACAACGGCTCATACACCGGTGTCAGCCAGGGCAACCCGCCGCCTGAGAAGTTGTGCGGGTCCATCGTGACCAGCGAGACGACCGGCGCTAAACGAACGGTGCCGCTCGGGGCGGGGACCTCAGGTACGGTCTCTTCGGGCTCCGATGCTGGCTCCTCGGCCTCTTCAGCGTCGCTGTCGTCCGGTGCCGGCTCGTCGGCCGCAGGCTCGTCGGCATCTGGTTCTGGGGCCGCGTCCTCTGTCTCGGTGACTGCCGCACTCGTGTCGGCACTCGGCGTCTCGACGTCATCACCGGATGCGTCGTCATCAGTGCCGCAGGACACCGCTAGCAGCGAAATTGCTGCGAGCAGTGCAACCAGCAGCCGGGCGGACCGTCGCCGGCTGTGACTCCAGCGATCCGTACGGGTACGTGAACGGTCGGACATGGTTTCCCCCTCAATCCGCCTATGTTCGCGCGACGCTAGTTCCTTGCTACGTGATAGTGAAGAGTGAGTCCAGGGCCTCTTCGGCGATGGCGTCGAGCAGGGCCCGCAGCTCACGGCGTTCGGCGCGGACATCACGAGGGCTCGAACGCACCGCCTCGAGGTAAATCTTCGCCTTGGGCTCGGTGCCGCTCGGCCGGATGCAGATGCGCACATGCGCCTCGCCGTTGTGGCTTGAACCGTCCGTCATGGCGGAAGCCAGCTCGATTTCGATGAGGTCAGCGGGATTCGGCGCACTCGGGTCGAGCCAGTCGGTGATTCTTGCGATGGGGCGGTCAGCGATCCTGCGGGGCGCATCGGTCCGCAATCCCGCCATGGCCGCCGCAATCGCTTCCGTGTCGGCGCGCACCGACGCAGCGCTCGTGACGTGGAGCCCGACTTCGGCAGCCAACTCATCGAGGCGCTCAAGCGGGCTGATCCCGCGAGCTGCCAAGGCACTCGCCAACCGCGCGTATTCGACGGCCGCTGAGATGCCGTCCTTGTCGAGCACGGCGTCGGTGACCGAGTAGCCGAGCGCTTCTTCGTAGCCGAACACCCAGCGGGCATCGGGATGGGTCAGCCGCGGCTCCATGATCCACTTGAACCCCGTCAGGGTGCGGTGGTGGGTAACACCACGGGCAGCGCAGAGGGCTTCGACCATCCGACCAGACACGACCGACGACGCCGAGATCAACGGTCGCGCCACCCCGCCCTCATTCGCCAAACCGATCATCCAGTCGCACAGCAACACACCCAATTCGTCGCCGCTCAGCCGGTGCCACGTCCCGTCATGGTCCCCGACAGCTACCGCCAGCCGGTCCGCGTCGGGATCGTTGGCCATAACCACGCGGACATCGGCCTCCGACGCCAGCGCGATTGCGTCGTCGAGCGTGCCCGGCTCCTCGGGATTCGGGAACGGCAGTCCGGGAAATGAACCATCGGGATGTCGCTGGTGCTCCACATAGATCGGGGGCGGCAGTCCCGCAGTTGCAAAGGCGTGTCCTAGGGTCTGCGAACCGACGCCGCACAGCGCTGTGTAGACGATCGGTGGCACCTCGGACGGATCGGCCGGACGGCCATCGGCGTCGAACACGGGTCGGCGCACAGCTGCGCCGACGTATTCGGCAATGACCGAGCGCACGTCGAGCTGCTCCAGCTCGTGTCGGGCCGCGAGGTCGTCATCGGTCGGGAGGGCTTCGAATTCGATGCGGGCCTCGATGCGTTGGTCCAGCGGTGGTCGGATCTGCGTGCCGTCGGTCCAGTACACCTTCAAGCCGTTGTCGCCCCGTGGGTTGTGGCTGGCGGTGATCATGAGTCCTGCCCCGGCGGAGCGGGCGAGCAGCTGACGGGCGAGCAACGGCGTGGGTGCAGGGCCGTCGATGATTGCCGTCGGGACGCCCATGGCTGCCAGCAGTCGTGCTGCATCAAACGCCATGTCGGCAGATCCCGGTCGGGCGTCAAATCCGACCACGGCACCGCGGTCGCCCAAGTCGCTGGCGATCAATTCGGCGCCGATTGCCCGGGCAGCGACCCGAACCATGACGCGGTTCATGCGCGCCGGTCCGGCACCCATCGGCGCTCGCATCCCCGCCGTGCCGAACCGCAGCACACCCCCGAAGTGCTCCGCCACCCAGTCGGGGTCGTGGCGACCCGATTCGAGAGCGCTGCGAGCAGCGGAGTCCGGATCGGCCGCCAGCCATGCGTCAAGCAGCGCCACGGGGATCGTCATGCAGAACCGCCCTCGTTCACCGCTGTCCATCCATGTACTCGGGGCCGCAAGTATGTTCGGCTTGCCATGTTGTTCCCGACGTTCGTCTTCGGAGTCTTCTTCGTTGTCGTATTCGTCGTGAACTGGCTGACGCGGCCGCATCCGGCCCTGTGGAAGCCGCTGATGCTCGCTGCCAGCATCGTGTTCTACGGCTGGTGGAGCTGGCGTTTCGTCTTCCTACTGCTCACCACCATCGTCATCAACTGGGTCGCGGGGCACTTCGCGGTCAACAGCACTGCGGTGGGGAAACGCTGGTGGGTCGGACTCGGCGTCACCGCCAACCTCGTCATTCTCGGCGTCTTCAAGTACTGGGACTTTTTCGCCGTCGAGATGTCCAACTTGCTCGAGCGCTTCGGCATCACGGGCGCGCTGCCAGTGCTGGAGTACACGCTGCCGGTCGGCATCTCCTTCTACACGTTCCAGGCGATGAGCTACATCATCGACATCGGACGGGGGAACGTCCGCGAGATGACGCCGCTGGACTTTGCGGTGTACCTGTCGTTCTTCCCCCAGCTCGTGGCCGGCCCGATCGTGCGGGCGTCGGAGATGGCGCCGCAGCTCGTTGCCCGGCCCGACCCCCGCTACGTGCCTGCCGCCGAGGCTTTCGGGCTGATCCTGAACGGGCTGTTCAAGAAGGTCGTGATCTCCAGCTTCCTGGCGAGTGCGATCGTGGACGGCGTCTTCGCCGATCCGGGCGCGCACAGCGGCCCCGAAGTCGTGCTCGGGGTTTACGCCTACGCAGTCCAGATCTACGCGGACTTCTCCGGCTACACCGACATCGCCATCGGCGTGGCGCTGCTGCTGGGCTTCCGATTCCCGCAGAACTTCAACAATCCCTACCGGGCGCTCACGCTGCAGGACTTCTGGCGGCGCTGGCACATGACCCTGTCCCGCTGGCTGCGCGACTACCTCTACGTGCCGCTGGGCGGCAACCGGAAAGGCCGCGCCACGACCTATCGAAATCTCATGATCGTTATGTTGCTCGGCGGCCTGTGGCACGGCAGTACCTGGAACTTTGTCATCTGGGGCGGCATCCATGGTGTCGTTCTGGCAGCGGAGCGGCTCGTGCGTGAGCAGCGAGAGCGCAGCGGAGCCGGTCCCGTGCTCTCTCCGGCAATTGGCGAGGTGGTGCGCTGGCTCGTCACCTTCCACGTGGTGTGCCTGGCGTGGGTGTTCTTCCGCTCCGAATCGCTGCCCGCTGCTGTGGAGATGCTCGGCGCGGTGGCCAGCTTCGACAACTACGCCGGCACTGCGACGCCGCTGGTAATCGCCGTGACGTTCGGCGCCCTGGCATTCCAGTTCATGCCCACCGACTGGTTCGACCAGCTGCGCGACGGCTTCGCCAGCCTCGGCTGGGTGACCCAAGGCGCTGTGGTGGGCATCTCCCTGGTGGCAATTGACGTACTCGGCCCCACGGGCGTCGCCCCGTTCATCTACTTCCAGTTCTGAGCAATGACGGCCTCGCACGTTCCGCCTGATCCCTCGACCGCCCCAGCGGGATCGGGGCCGCGTCTCGACGCGACAGACCGCCGCAACGGTGTGGCGGCCGGCAGAGTCTTGCTGGCCGGCGCGCTCGGGCTCGTGCTGGCGATCGTGGGCAACTCCCAGCAGCTGTTGCGTGAGGCGCAGCAGAAGCCGTTCGGCTGGGAGCGCGACGCTTCGGTAGCGGTCTGGGAACCGATCGAGGGCGCCTCCAGCGCTGTCGGGCTGCACCTGCCGCGCTTGTGGGTTGACGAGGCCTTCGGTCGATCGGTGGTCGATCCCGGAGCGACATCGGATGAGTTCGTCGTTGCAGCCGAGCCCGATTCGACCGCAGGGGCGACGCCGACGGAGCTGACCTCATCCGAATTGGTCGTAGCGACGCCTGGCATCGAAGCCGACACGCAGCCCGGGGGCACAGCGCCGCTGGTGGCCCCGGGGACCCAGCCGGCGCCGGACGACGGCGCGTCGTCGGAGGGCGGAACTGCCAGGGGCGACGAGCAGCCCGTCGCCGGGGCCAGCGACGGCGCAGACAACACCGGGGAGACCCTCATCAGCGCACCGCCCACCACCGTGGCGTGGTTTCCCACACCGGAGGATCCGCTGCGCCTGCACATCATGGGCGATTCGATGGTGCAGTTCTTCGGCCACGTCATGGTTGGGCTGGCCGATGACACCGGCGTCATCGAGGCCTCCTCTGAGCATCAGCTCTCGAGCGGCCTGAGCCGACCCGACTTCTACGACTGGCCCGCTCGAATCGTCGAGGTGATTCCCAACACTGATCCCGACGCGGTGGTGATGATGTACGGCGGCAACGACGCGCAGGCGCTCGTGGTGGACGGTCAGATCGCCCGCCCCTTCTCGGAGGATTGGGTGCGGGAGTACTCGGCGCGGGTCGGCCACGTCATGGACCTGGTGACGACCGACCCCGACCGGGTGTTGATCTGGGTGGGCCAGCCAATCATGGAGAGCCCCGATTACGACGAGCGCATGCAGCAGGTCAACAAGGTGTTCGCCGCCGAGGCCGCCAAGCGGGATCGGGTGATCTATGTGGACACGCGTGACTTGTTCCGGGGACCGAACGGCGGATTCAGTCGCTACGTCGCTGACGCAGACGGGCAGCTCGCCGACGTGCGCCTCACCGATGGCGTGCACCTCAGCACCGTCGGCGGTCGCTGGCTGTCACAGGTGTTGCTGGATGAACTCAGCGGCTTGGTCGATCTGACCTCGGGCGCGCCTTCGTGAACATGGGGGTGATGCGTCGCCTCCAGCGAAAGCTGGGGGCTGCTGCCGCAATTGTGGCGTGCGTCCTGGCGTTGGGATTGGCTTCAGTGCCGGTGGGCGCGCAGCCCGATGGTGATGCTGTCGAAGACAGCGTTTCCGATGATGGCGGTGCCGGTGCGTCGGCGGCACTGTCGGCGCGGGTCCCCGAACCTCCGCCTAGGCACACCGATGACCCGTGGGCAGATCCGGTGTTGCGCTGGCCCGACCCACTGGCGGAGTCTCAGCTGGGCGTAGAGCCGACCTACTACTGGTTTGCTCGCGAAGACCGGCGATCGCGCTTGGCGGCGGCCACGCCCGAGCGGCCGCTGCGGGTGTGGACCGGCGGCGATTCAATCTCGGGCGGACCGGTTTACGGCTTCCGCCAGCTCATCGCAGATGACGAGCGATTCGTCTTCACCGAGGACATCCAGACGTCGACCGGGGTGGTGACCGACTGGTTCTTCGACTGGATCGCCTACATGAACGATGAGATCACCGAGGGCCCCTACGACGTGATCGTGCTGGCGATGGGCGGCAACGACAAGCAACGCTTCCGCGGTCATCCCGAGCGACCCGGCGAACCGGCCTGGGATCAGCGCTATCAGGCCAGGGTGGCCGAACTCGTGTCGGCAGCGGTGAAACCTGGTCGCCTCGTGATCTGGGTCGGGCTCCCTCCCTTGGGAACGAGGTACCTGTCTGACTTGCCCGGCATCGTCAACCCCTTGGCCGAGGCCGCAGTGGGCGAAATCGACGGGGCCATCTTCTGGGACTCGTACGAGACGCTCGCCATCGACGGCCGCTTTGCCGCGCGGCTCGGCGCAGATCACGACAATCGCCGGATCCGCACCTTGGACGGTGTCCACTACACGCTGTACGGCGGTCTCGTGCTGACTGAGCCCATCCTGGCCGAGATTCACCGGCGAAGCGGGTGAGAGGCTGCGAGGCCTGCGGGACACCTCATCGGCACAGCGCTTTGAATTCCAATCCGTTGCCGGCGAGCCGCTCGAGCGCCTGGTCGAGCCCGCGAACCGTCGCCGGGTGATCGCCGCCGCCGTCGTGCAGCAGGATCACCGCGCCCGGAGCCGTTCGCGCGACGATGCCGTCGGCAATGTGCTGCGCTGTCGGCTGCAGCCAGTCCTTCGGGCTGTAGGTCCACGACACCAGTCGCAGGCCGAGGTCGCCAGACCATTCCCGGGTAAACGCCCCCAGGTCCCAGTACGGCGGCCGGAGGCACGACGTGGCGAGCGGCCCCAAGAGCTCTTGGGTGCGCCCGACCGACCGATCAAACGCCGCCCGTGAGACCCGAGCAAGGGACTCGTGTTTCCAGGAGTGGTTGGCGAGCGTGTGGCCCTCGTAGGCGATCCGTTGCACGAGCAGCGGGTAGCGCTCAGCGAGCGATCCCACGACGAAGAACGTCGCCTTGGCGCCGTGGCGTGCCAGCACGTCGAGCACCTGCGGCGTATAGACGGGATGGGGTCCGTCATCGAAGGTCAGGTACGCCACGTCGCCGTCGTCGGGCAGAGCGGGCGGGGATGTGCGAGTGCTGGACCAGAAGCCGGTGAGGTCACGGGTCCCGATGCCGTTGCTGCGCGAGGGCGGGAACACCTCCACCGCGAGCCGGTAGTCGGCCGGCTCGATGCGCGATGACGCGGCGGTGATGGTCCACTCGCCGTCTGCTGGCGCTCGGATCGCAAATCTCTGAGCGCGCTCGGCGCTGGGGACCAGCAACGTTCCGTCGCTGAGACGGACTTCCAGCCAGACTCCTGCTGGTGCATCGAGCGTCGCCACGACGACGTCGCGCTCGCTGGCGTGCATGCCGTACCGGTGTCGCTCGCGCAGCTCGATCCGATCCGACATGGCCGTGCCCACGCCATCGAGCTCCGACGCCGGCGTGGTTGCTGGGCGGCTGATCTGCAGTGCCGGTACGTAGTCAATGGGCTCGACACTGGTGGGAATCACGACCGGCTCGGCCCTATCCGCGTCTGCTGCGGCTGGGCTGCCAACAACGACGGACAGCGTGGTGCGGCGTGTGATCACTGTCAGCGGCTCGCCGGGGGAGCGGTCGAAGAGGGACACCTCGACGGCGCCGTCCGCGATGTCGATCGAGTCGATGATGACGCGCTGGCCGAGATCTACTGGCGGTCGCACATCGATGGCCTCGCCGGTGTCGATGACGGGCACGAGCAGTTGTGCCTGAGGCGAATCGGCAGACCGTGCCTGGACATGGAGGACGGCGTCAACGTCGCCGTCGCCGTCGAGGTCGCCCTGGGCCGCTTGGGGGTGCAGCACGAACGCTCGCTCCGGGTACCAGTGGCGGAACATGGCTTCCCAACCTGCGGGCAGCCAGTCCAGATCGGTGATGTTCGCGATCACGAGGTTCGGATCGTCATCTCGTTTGGCGGCTGCCTGGTCCTGGGTGCCTGCGACAAGATCGCCCAACTGCACCGACTCGGCCGGCGGCGCGGCATCGGCCGCCTGCACCGGACCGTCCTCGTCAGAAGCCTGGCTTGCTGGTGCTGCACGACCAGGTTGTGCCGCGGCTGTTGTCAGGGTCGGTGAGACCAGTGTCACCGTCGACGATGCCTCACCCGATTCGCCAGCTTGCGCGGCCCGTTCTGAGACGCCAAGCTCGGCGCGTTCGGGCGCAGCGTCCCTGACCTGTCGAACGTGGCACGCGTTGCCCAGCACTGCTGTGAGGAAGAGCGCACTCACCAATGCCGAGGTGCAGGACTTGCGCACTCCCTGATGATGGCCGGTCTGCGGGCGTACTCAGCGGCAAACGAGCTTGCTCACGCCGGCCGCCGCGGCGAGCAATGCCCGCGGGCTAGCCGCGGCCGCAGTTGGGGCGCTTGCCGTGGTTGGCCTTGCTGCGGCGCGCCCGGAGCTTCCGCTTCTTGGTGCGCTTCGACATAGACGTTGCAGGCTACCGAGGCCGCCCCTGAATCAGTCCGGCGGCGCTGGTTCAGGCTGGTGGCCGAGCTGGGGAAGATCGGCTCAGCCGACTGCACCGACCTCGTGGAGCTTTTCGATGTCGTCGGCGTCGAAGCCCCAGTCGGCCAGCACCTCATCGGTGTTCTCGCCCGGCGACGCCGGCGGTCGGGCGACCTCGCCTGGGGTGCGACTGAAGCGGGGCGCAGGCGCCGGCTGCATCACGCCCTCCACCTCCACGAAGCTGCCGCGGGCGACGTTGTGGGGGTGGTGTGGCGCCTCGGAGAGGTCCAGCACTGGCGCATAGCAGACATCTGAGCCGGCCATGATCTCGTCCCACTCGTCGCGGGTCTTGGTCTTGATGACCTCCGCGAGACGCGCCCGCTTGTCTGCCCACGCATCGCGGTCGTTGCGGTCCACGGTCGCAGCGTCGGCCAAGCCCGTCTTCTCGAGCAGCTCATCGTGGAACTTGCCCTCGATCGACCCGACTGACACGAACTTGGAGTCGGAGGTCTCATACACGCCGTAGTAGTAGGCGCCGCCGTCGAGGAAGTTGGATTCCCGCTCGTCGGCCCAGCCGCCCGAGCCGTAGATGCCGTAGATGGCTGCCATCAGCGACGCCGCGCCCTCGGTCATGGCGGCGTCCACGACCTGGCCCTGCCCCGAGTCGCGCGACTCGAGCAGCGCTGCGCACACGCCGAATGCCAGGTACATGCCGCCGCCGCCGAAATCGCCCACCAGGTTGAGCGGCGGGCTCGGCGCCTCGGCCGGTCCGATGGCGTGCAGAGCGCCCGTGAGGGCGATGTAGTTGATGTCGTGGCCGGCGGCATGCGCCATCGGGCCTTCCTGGCCCCAGCCGGTCATGCGCCCGTACACCAGCTTCGGGTTGCGAGCCATGCACTCGTCGGGTCCGAGGCCCAGTCGTTCGGTCACACCTGGGCGGAATCCTTCGATCAGCGCATCGGCTTGTTCCACCAGCTTCAGCACCGTCTCGACGCCGTCAGGCGACTTGAGGTCGACCGCCACCGAGCGACGGCCGCGGTTGAGCACGTTGAACTTGCGTCCACGGTCGATGCCCAGGTCTTCGGGCGTCATGCGATCGACGCGGATGACGTCCGCGCCCAGGTCAGCGAGCAGCATTGCGCAGAACGGCCCGGGGCCGATGCCCGCCAGCTCGATCACCTTCAGTCCCTGCAGCGGTCCCATGGATTCCTCCCCTTCAGTGGATGCCTCGGGCGCGACACTAACCTCGCCCGGCGATGGAACGCTTTGGGTTCGTCGGCCTGCCCAATGCGGGAAAGTCGTCGCTGTTCAACTCCCTCGCGGGCGGCGGGGCGTTGGCGGCGCCGTACGCCTTTGCCACGACCGATCCGAATATCGGTGTGGCCCGCGTGCCCGATGCCCGGCTCGATGCCTTGGCCGCCATGAGCGCCAGCCGCAAGGTGGTGCCGACCACCACCGAGTTCATCGACATCGGTGGGCTGGTGGAAGGTGCCAGCAAGGGCGAAGGCCTCGGCAACCGCTTCCTGGCAGGCATCCGCGAGGTGGATGCCATCGTGTTCGTGCTGCGCGCGTTCGATGACGCTGATGTGCCCGGCCCCGCCGATCCGCTCGAACACCTGCGCATCGTCGAGACCGAGTTGACGCTGGCCGATCTGGAGTCGGTGGAGTCGCGCATCAACCGCAGGCGCAAGGCATCGCGCAGCCAGCCGTCCGACACCGCACTGGCCGAGGAGGTCGCAGCGCTCGACGCAGCGCTCGACCACCTGGCGGCCGGCACGCCGCTGTACCGGGCCTGGCCGCTCAGCGGCGACTGCAACGGCTCTGAACAGAACCCGCAGCAGTACCCGCATCGGGCTGCGCTGCGCAGCCACTTCCTGCTCACCGACAAGCCGGTGATGGCGGTGCTGAACATCGGCGAGAACCAGCTGGACGCAGCCGCCGAGCTCGCAGCGCCGATCGAAGCGGAGCTGCCCGGTGCCACCGTGCTGCCGCTGAGCGTGCAGCTCGAGGCAGAGGCAGCGCAGCTCACCGGCGACGAACGAACCGAGCTGCTCGAAGGGCTCGGCCTGGGGGAAGGCGCGCTGGAGCGATTTGTGGCGGCTGCCCATGGACTGCTGGGCTTGCGGACCTTCCTGACCACGGGTGAGAAGGAATCGCGGGCGTGGACGTTCCGAGCCGGTTGGCGGGCACCTCAGTGCGCCGGGCGGATCCACACCGACTTCGAACGCGGTTTCATCCGGGCCGAGGTGATCGACTGGGCCGAATTGCTGGATTTAGGCTCGTGGTCTGCAGCGCGTGACGCAGGCCGTCTGCGCGTCGAAGGGAAGGACTATCCGATGCGCGACGGCGACGTCGTGGAGTTCCGCTTCAACGTGTAGCCATGCCGTGGCTTGCGTGCGGGGATCGAGTGGTGGCGAGCCTCGAGGTCGCTCGTACCCGTCCTGAGCGCCGGCGTGGTCTGCTGGGGCGCGACGACCTGACCGGGGCGCTACTGATCGAGCGGTGCCGCTGCGTGCACACCATCGGAATGAGCTTCGATATCGACGTGATGTTCTTGGATGCGCGGCGGCGGGTCGTAGACATGGTGAGGATGCGACCGGGCCGTATCGGTCGGCCGAGGCTGCGCGCACGATCAGTCGTCGAGGCCCAGGCGGGCGCGTGCGAGCGCTGGGGCCTCACCGTGGGCGACACCCTCGAGATCCGACTCGACGCATGAGCGTGGCTGCGCTGGCACAGCCTGATTGCCTAGGTGCATGACCGATCAGGCGGGTGCTGCCACAGCAGGGCAAGCTCGACTGTGGCTGGTGGCCACGCCTATCGGCAATCTCGCAGACATCGCCCCGCGGGCGGTCGAAGTACTGACGGCGGTGTCGTTCGTGGCCTGCGAAGACACCCGGCGCACCGGCCTGCTGCTGCAGCGGCTGGGCATCGGCGGGCAGCCGCTGGTGGCGATGCACGAACACAACGAGGCCGCCGTCGCCGCGCAGATAGTGCAGCGCCTGACGGCGGGGGAGACCGCTGCGTACATCACCGACGCGGGCATGCCGACGATCTCCGATCCGGGGCAGCGCCTGGTGGGGGCAGTCGCGGCGGCAGGTCTGCCCGTCAGCGTGGTGCCCGGACCCTCTGCACCGGTCGCCGCACTCGCTGTCTCCGGCCTGCCGACAGATCGCTGGGTCATGGAAGGATTTCTGCCCCGCAAGGGCAAGGTCCGCGATCAACGACTCGAAGCGGTCGCCGCCGAACAGCGAACCGTCGTCCTGCTGGAATCACCCAAACGCCTTGGTGCCACGCTCGAAGACCTGGCCGAGGTTTGCGGCGCCGGCCGTCCAGCAGTCGTCGTCCGTGAGCTCACCAAGCTGCACGAAGAGGTCGCGCGCGGCACGATCGCCGAGCTGGCAGCGCGCTACGCCGAGCCGACACGAGGGGAGATCGTCGTCGTGCTCGGCCCAGCGATCTCCCGACCCCCGTCCGATGAGCAGATTCGAGCGGCTCTGCACGGCGAGCTGGCAGCCGGCGGCAGCGCCCGTGACGCTGCAGCAGCCGTCGCACAGCGACTGGGTGTGGGCCGCAACCGCACCTACAACATCTCCACCGAACTGGCCCGCGCACTCGATAACAAGATGCAATAGCGGCGAGGGCGGCGGCGGATTCTGCGACGTTGCGACCTGCCGGATCGCTGGAGCGGAAGCCGCCGCCGCCCTCGCCGCGGGCGCAACGGGGAAGCGCAGGCCGACAGAATTCTGAGGGCGGCTGCGTCGCCCCTCACTACCCTGCAGGCGTGGCTTCCTACTACGTCACGACGCCGATCTATTACGTGAACGATGCCCCCCACATCGGGCACGCGTACACGACGATCACCGCAGATGCGATTGCTCGTTGGAATCGTCTGCGAGGCGACGACGTCATGTTCCTGACCGGCACCGACGAGCACGGTCTCAAGGTCCAGCGGGCGGCACAGGAAAACGGCTGCACGCCCATCGAGTGGGCAGACCGCACGGTGGTGCGCTTCCAGGAGGCATGGCGCCAGCTCGACATTTCCAACGACGATTTCATCCGCACCAGCGAGCCCCGTCATCACCACTCGGTCCAGCAGCTCTTGCAGGCTTGTTACGACAACGGCGACATCACGCTGCAGACCTATGAGGGCCTGTACTGCGTGAGCTGTGAGGCCTACTACACCGACGACGATCTCGACGACGGCAACTGCCGCATCCACCGGCGCCCTGCTGAGCACGTCACTGAGGAGAATTACTTCTTTGCGCTCAGCCGCTACGAGAAGCCCCTGCTGGATTGGTACGAAGCTCATCCCGACTTCGTCGTGCCGGCGACCAAGCGCAACGAGGCGCTGGGATTCATCCGCGGCGGCCTGCAGGACTTCTCGATTAGCCGCACATCGCTGGACTGGGGCATACGCATTCCTTGGGATCCGCAGCATGTCACCTACGTCTGGTTCGACGCACTGACCAACTACATCACCGCCGCGGGATACGCCAGCGACGACGACCAGTTCGCGCATCGCTGGCCCGGCGTGCACCTGATCGGCAAGGACATCCTCCGGTTCCATTGCGTGTACTGGCCGGCGATGCTGATGAGCGGCGGCGTGCTGCCGCCCCGGCGGGTGCACGTGCACGGCTTCCTGCTGGTGGGCGGCGAGAAGATGGCGAAATCTGCGCTCAACCAGATCGCGCCGGGCGACCTCGTCGACGACTTCGGCAGCGACGGCGTACGACACCACTTCTTGCACGATCAGCCCTTCGGCCCCGACGGCGACTTCTCCTATGAGGGGATGGTTGCCCGCTACAACGCGGACCTGGCCAACAACCTGGGCAACCTCATGAGCCGGGTTGCCACCGTGGTCAGCCGCAAGTGCGACGGCGTTGGCCCGGCGCCTCGCCCCGACAGCCCGCTGGCCAGTGCTGTGGCCGAGTGCTTCGCCGACACCGCAGAGGCCTGGGAGCGGCTGGCGCCTTCAGAAGCCCTCGACGCCACTTGGCGCATCATCCGCGAGACCAACACCATGCTCGAAGCGGCTGAGCCGTGGAAGCAAGATCCCGGACCCGAGGTAGATGCCGTGCTTGGCGATGCGCTCGAAGCGCTGCGCATCGTGGCGGTGCTCGCATCGGTGGCGACACCGCGGGGCTGCGAGGAGGTGTGGCGACGCATCGGCATGGAGGGCTCGGTGGCCGATCAGCGCCTGCCCGAGGCCGCGACGTGGGGGGGCTACCCCGGCGGCGTGGCGGTGGCGACCGGCGATCCGCTGTACCCGCGCCTGAAGTGATCCAAGGCGATGAGCCCAGTGCGATGAACTCAGCGCCGCAAGCCGAGGTCTGGGTCGACAGTCACTGCCACCTGTGGGACGGCGGCGCCGAGTTGGTCGCGGAGGCCCACCAAGACGGCGTCGCGTGGCTGGTGGACATCGGCACTGATGTCGAGCGCAGTGTCGCTGCACTGGAGCGGGCCCGAACGCTGAAGGGTGTCGCCGCCACGATCGGGCTGCACCCCCACGATGCCGACGAAGGCCCGGCGGCTCTCGAAGAGTTGGAGCAGCTGATAGCCGCCGGTCACTCGCCGGTGGCGATCGGCGAATGCGGGCTCGACTACTACTACGAGCACTCCGACCGGGCGAGCCAGCGTGAGGCATTCGCTGCGCAGATCGCCATGGCGCATCGTTATGGGCTGGCGCTGGTCATCCACAGCCGCGACGCCTGGGAAGACACGTTCGACGTGCTCGACGCCGAGGGCGTGCCCGAGGGCACCGTGTTCCACTGTTTCACCGGCGGGCCCGACGAGGCGCGCGCAGCGCTCGACCGGAGCGCTGCAGTGTCGTTTAGCGGCATCGTGTCGTTTGCCAACGCGGGCGAGATCCGCGACGCCGCTGCACTCGTTCCCGCCGACAGCTATCTCATTGAGACCGATGCGCCGTACCTGGCACCCGTGCCGATGCGGGGCAAGCAGAACCGTCCGAGCTGGGTGCGCTTCGTGGGCGAGGCAGTCGCTGCCGCACGCGGCATCCCAGCGAGCCAGGCGGCCGCAGAGACCACCGCGAATGCGATGCGCATCTTCGGTCTTGGCGAATCTGACGGTCCCACCGACGCCCGATGACAGGCAAGTTGCTGACCCTGCCTGCGGTCAAGGAGCTGCTGGCCAGGGCTGGCGCGGCACCTCGCCGCAGCCTGGGTCAGAACTTCGTCGTCGATCCCAACACGGTGCGGCGCATTGCTCGCCTGGCGGGAGTGGGAGCCGGCGATCGTGTCGTCGAGATCGGCGCGGGTCTGGGTTCGCTCACGCTGGCTTTGGCCGAGACCGGCGCTGAGGTCGTGGCGGTAGAAACCGACGGACGGCTCGTGCCGTTGCTGCAGGAAGTGACGAGCCATTTGGCCGGCGCAACGGCCGGCACAACGGCAACCGAAGTGGCCGATGGAAAGGCCGGTGACCCGATTGGCCCCCTCTCCGTGGTGCACGCCGACGCTCGCCGCATGGACTGGGGTGCACTGCTGTGCGGGACGGGCTGGCACCTAGTCGCGAACTTGCCGTACAACATCGCCACCTCGCTGGTGCTGACGGTGCTCGACGATGTGCCGGCTGTCACCCAGATGCTGGTGATGTGCCAGAAGGAGGCCGCCCAGCGACTTGCGGCGGCTCCGGGGGGCGGCACGTACGGCGCGGTGTCGGTGCGAGTCGCAACCCACGCCGATGCCGAGTTGGCCGGCGCGGTGCCCGCCACGGTCTTCTACCCCCGCCCCGACGTGGAGTCCGCGCTGGTGCGCATCACCCGGCGGGCGCCCGGGATGAAACCGGTATTGCGCAGCGAGATCGACCGCTTGGTCGGCACCGCGTTCGCGCATCGCCGCCAGATGCTGCGCCGCACACTGCGGAGCGCCCTCGACGACGTCGACGCGACGCTTGCGAGCGCAGGCATCGACCCCACCGACCGCCCCGAGCAGCTCGGGCTCGCACAGTGGACTCGCCTCGCTGAGGTGTCCCTCGTGGCCCAGACCCAGGGTTGAGGCTGCCGTGGCGGAGCGCTCGGCCTCCCACGTTGAACCGACTCGGTTGCTGGCTCCGGCCAAGCTGACGCTGCGGCTGCGCATCACCGGCACCCGGGCCGACGGCTATCACCTCATCGATGCCGAGATGGTGACGCTGGACCTGTGCGACGAGGTCATCGTGCACCCCAGCTCGGAGTCGTCCGTCGAGGTCGTGCGACTGCCCGGTGACGGAGGTGCCGGCGCGGATCGACCGGATTGGGATATTCCCGCCGACCGCTCCAACCTCGTCATCGGGGCGCTCGAGCTAACAGGCCGCACCGCCCACGTCGAGATCCGCAAGCGCATCCCGCCCGGTGCCGGACTGGGCGGGGGATCGGCCGACGCCGCGGCAGTGCTGCGCTGGGCCAATCGCTTGGCTGCCGTCGAGACCTCTGACATCGCGGCCGCCGGCTCGGCACCGCATGCGGAGTCGCCAGCCGTCGTCACTCCGCTACAGGCAGCGTCGCTGGGTGCGGACGTGGCCTTCTGCCTCGTCGGCGGTCGTGCCCGCGTCACGGGCATCGGCGAGATCATCGAGCCGCTCCCGTTCCGGGACCAGTCCTACGTGCTGTGGACGCCGCCGATTGGAGTCGACACCGCCACGGTGTACCGCACCTGGGATGAACTGGGCGGACCAACTGGCCAGAACTCGAACGACCTCGAGCCTGCGGCGCTGACCGCCTATCCCGAGCTCGCCGCCTGGCGAGGTGAGCTCGCTGCAGCCAGCGGGCGCACGCCGCAGCTAGCCGGCAGCGGCGGCACATGGTTCGTCATGTCACGCTTCGGCGCACGCTTGGATTTGCCATCGCGCGACGGTGCCAGCACCACCGAGGCGCGCGCTGTTGGCCGGCTCTAGCGGCCAGCAGTAGGGGCGACAGCTCGGTCAGCGGTTGCGGCGCTGGTAGCGCGTGCGCCGCAGCATCTTGCGGTGCTTCTTCTTGCGCATCCGCTTGCGGCGCTTCTTGACCAGCGATCCCATGAAGGCACGAACCTATCGCCTCATCGGCGGCATCCCACGAGATCCTTTCGGCTCGGGCCACGTGACACACCCTTGGCTGTCGAAATTCGAAGAACCTGATCTCCGCAGGTCGCTACCCTCGATCCACAGACAAGCCGCCTGCGGTGACAGGCGCTATCGGGGATCGTTCAATTGGTAGGACATCGGGTTTTGGTCCCGGCAATGGAGGTTCGAGTCCTCCTCCCCGAACCCCGCCATACCCACGTCGAGTCAGCACGATGTCGCCGGACCCCGTAGAGCCGGCCTGCGCAGCGATCGTGCTGGCAGCCGGAGCCGGCACCCGCATGGATTCCGACCTGCCGAAGCCGCTGCACCCCCTTGCGGGCCGCGCCATGGTGCTGCGCGTGCTCGACGCCCTAGCCGCCATCGATGCAGGCCCGATTGTCGTAGTCGTTGGACATGGGGCTGATCAGGTGCGAGCCAAGGTGGGCGCAGACGCGCCCCAGCCCGACCGCGTGGTGTTCGCCACTCAGCCAGACCAGCAGGGAACCGGCGATGCGGCCCGGGTCGGCCTCTCTGCGCTCGGCAAGTTCCGGCAGGCCCCAGACGTCTTGGTGTTGTCCAGCGATACGCCCTTGCTG
This sequence comes from Acidimicrobiaceae bacterium, assembly GCA_026713105.1. Lineage (GTDB taxonomy): Bacteria > Actinomycetota > Acidimicrobiia > Acidimicrobiales > Poriferisodalaceae > Poriferisodalis. Next base: position 113,280 of record JAPOPC010000072.1, on the reverse strand, counting down.
CGAGCGGAGACGCTGCACCAGGTCGTCTCGGAGCGCCGCCGCGTCGATGCCGCAGCCAGCTTGCTGACGGCTCACGTTCCCGACCCAACCGGCTACGGACGCATCGTGCGCGACGACGCCCGCGTGACCATTATCGAGCAGCGCGACGCCTCGCCCGATGTGATCGCCATCGACGAGATCAACGTCGGCGTGTATTGCTTCGGCATCGCACGACTGCGCCAGGTGCTCCCGTACCTTCGCCCGGCCAACGCAGCAGGCGAGTACTACCTCACCCAAGCCATCGAACTGCTCGCCCACGCCCATCATGGAATCACGACAGTCGCTGCATCCGACCCGGCCGAAGCGATGGGCGTGAATGACGCTAATCAGCTCGCCGCCTGCGAGGCAGTGCTGATCGCACGGCGGGAAACCCCGGGGTGATTGGGGTGCAGTCGGGTAGTCTCGGACCTGTCGCCGGACTGCTGAACATGCCGTCAAAACCCATTGCCGAGCGTTCCGCCCAGCCCTCAGCTAGTGCTGCTTCGAGCGCGTCTGCGTCGAGCACGGCGCCCCCCGCACCGCTGAGAAAGGAACACGCAATGGAGCTGGTCACCAAGAAGCGCTTGCACCTCTTCAGCGGCAGAGCAAATCCTGAGTTGGCCACCGAGATTGCCGCCCAGCTCGGCGTGGAACTCGGCGACCCCGGTCTCATCGACTTCGCCAATGGCGAGATCAAGTGCAAGTTCGCCGAATCGATTCGCGGCGGCGACGTGTTCATCATCCAAAGCCATGCTTCCTGCGAGACCATGAGCCTCAACGACGCGATCATGGAGCAGCTCATCATGGTGGATGCCGCCCGGCGTGCATCAGCCAAGCGCATCACCGCGGTCGCGCCGCTGTATGGCTACGCCCGCCAAGACCGCAAGGCCGCGGGCCGCGAACCGATCACTGCGCGACTGCTCGCCGACATGTTCACCGTCGCAGGCGCAGAGCGCCTGGTGTCGATCGACCTGCACAGCGGCCAAATCCAGGGTTTCTTCGACGGTCCGGTGGATCATCTGACGGCGGCGCCGGTGCTCATCGACTACCTGTCCGACGTCATGGGGCCCGACTCGGTGATCGTGTCGCCCGACACCGGCCGCGTGAAGGTGGCTGAGCGCTACGCGACTCGACTCGGCTGCGATGTGGCGTCCATCTACAAGCGCCGCGCGACCGACAACGCCAACGAGTCCGAGGCGCTTGGCATCATGGGCGAAGTAGCGGGCCGCACCTGCGTGATCATCGACGACATGATCGACACGGCCGGAACCATCTGCTCGGCCACCGAGACGCTGATTGCCAACGGTGCTTCCGACGTGATGTGCGCGAGCACGCACGGATTGTTCTCCGAACCCGCCGTGGACCGCTTGAAGAACTCCTCGCTGAGCGAGGTCATCGTCACCAACACGGTGCCAATTCCGAGCTCCAAGCAGTTCGACAAGCTCGTCGTGCTGAGCGTTGCCGGCGTGTTCGCCGACGCTTTGGAGTCGGTGTTCGAGGACGCATCTGTGTCGGAGATCTTCGACGGCCAGAACCTCTTCTGAGACCCGTAGGATTCCTCGTCGCTGATCGACTCGACGCCCGTCGCCCAAGAGCCCGTGAGCTGACGGGGCCCAACTGCCGAAAGGGCCAGCATGGAACAGCTGAAGCTCATCGCCGAGCCTCGTCACGCGACCGGCACGGGTCCCTCGAGGCGTCTGCGCGCTGCCGACAAGATCCCCGCGGTGATGTACGGCCACGGCAGCGATCCCGTGTCGATCACGCTCGACCGCCTGCGGTTCCGGGCTGCGCTGAACGCTGCAGGCCCGAACGCGATCATCACCCTTGAGGTCGACGGCAAGGACCATCTCACCATGGTCAAGGACATGCAGCGTGATTCGATCGCCAACCGCGTCACTCATGTCGACTTCGTGCTGATCTCCCTCGACGAGCGGCTGGTGGTGGACGTGCCGATTCGCCTTGTCGGCGAGGCCGCGATAGCCGGCCGCGAAGGTGCGGTGGTGCAGCAGCAGCTGATGTCGCTGCACGTCGAGTCACCTGCGGGTGTGATCCCGCCGGCCTTCGACGTCGACGTGGAGACGCTCTCGCTGGACAATCCAATCCGCGTCAGTGATCTCGCCCTGCCTGAGGGCATGGTCAGCCTGTTCGACAGCGACACGCTGGTGGCGATTGCGCAGCGGACACGTGCTGCCGTTGCCGCCGAACAGATCGACGAAGAAGGCGAGCTCATCGACGCTGAAGAAGCCGATGACGCCGACGACGACGACGAGGACTGACCGACCCGGTGTCCGTGTTCCGCCGGGCGGCCGCGCGGCGGGGAACAGCCGCAGACTGGCTGGTGGTGGGCCTCGGTAACCCTCCGGAGCGCTATGGGGGAAGCCGTCACAATGTCGGGGCTGAGGCCACCGAACGGTGGGCATCGGCGCTTCGGTGCGACTTGGCGGTGCAGCGGCGCGAGCACGCTCGCGTCGGGGAGGCGACGGTGGGCGAGCGCCGCGTCACGCTTGCGTGCCCGACCACGTTCATGAACGAGAGCGGCCGCAGTGTGGGCGTGCTGGTGAAGCGTCATGGCATCGTCGAGCCGTCGCAGCTCATCGTGGTGCATGACGAGCTCGACCTCGAGCCCGGGCAGGTGCGGCTCAAAGCGGGCGGGGGGATCGCCGGCCACAACGGCTTGGCGTCGATCGCCAACCAGCTCGGGACCCGTGACTTCGTGCGGCTGCGCATCGGCATCGGCAAGCCGCCACGGCCTGAAGCGGGCCGTAAGTGGGTGTTGCAGCGGCCGGCGCGCTCCGAGGCGTTGCAGATCGACGAGGCGCTGGACCGTGCCGTAGAGGGGCTGGAGGTGCTGGTGCGCGACGGCATCGAGGCGGCCATGAACGTCGCGAACACCCGCCGGCGGGGACCCGATCCCCAAGGGCGGTGAGCGCGGCAGGCTCGGCGGGCGCTGCGCCGCTGCGGGTGCTGACCGAGCGACTTGCCAACGACCGCGGCTTCGTTTCGATGCTGGGCCGGGCGTCGGGTTCGATTGCCGTCGCCGAGGGAGCCAGGCCGTTCGTCGCCGCCGGCTTGGCGACATTGGGATCGCGGGCGCCGGTCTTGGTGGTGACGGCGACGGCCCATGAATCCGAGCGCTACGCCGAAGACCTCCGCACCTGGCTCGGGGAGCAACACGTAGCACTGTTCGGAGCCTGGGAAACGCTGCCGTTCGAACGAGTGAGCCCGGCGACCGAGACAATGGGTCGCCGGCTGGCAGTGCTGGAGACGCTGAGATCCCCCGCTGGCGCCAGCAAGAGCGACCTCGAGGTGATCGTCGCCCCGATTCGAGCGCTGCTGCAGCGGCTCAGCCCCGACGCAGTTGCCCCAGCAGCGTCGGTGATGCGCGTGACACGAGGCGATCGGTGCGACCTCGGCGAACTCGTGTCGCAGCTGGTGGCCTGGGGATATCGCCGTGAACATCAGGTTGAGCACCGCGGCGAGATCGCAGTGCGCGGCGGGATCGTGGACGTTTTCTGCCCGACGGCCGAGATGCCGGTGCGCATCGACCTGTGGGGCGACGAAGTAGACCGCCTCACGGAGTTCTCGATCGCCGATCAGCGTTCGGTCTCAGAGCTTGCCGAGACGCAGATGTACCCAGCGCGCGAGATGCGTCCCGATGCTGCCATGCGGGAACGTGCCGCAGCGCTGGCGATCAGCGAGCCGTGGTGCCGCGAGGACATGGAGCGTCTCAGCAGGGGTGAGCTGTTCGACGGGATGGAGTCGTGGCTGCCATGGCTCGCTCCTGACGAGATCGTGCTGCCGGACCTGCTCGGCCCCGACGCGCTGGTGTTGCTGTGCGAGCCGCGGCGGCTCGCAGACCGAGCTGCCGACATCACCGCAGAAACCGACGATCTGACCCGGTCGCTGGCGGTGACGTGGGGTCTGCGGAGTCCGGGCGAATCGGGCGACCACCACGAGAATGGTGAGGACGCTGCTGGCTTGGCATTCCCCCGGCTGCACGTTGCGTTCGACCGGTTGCTGGCTCGCTGCGAAGCCGCGGTGTGGTCGGTGGACTCCACCGCAGCGCCCACAGCGCAGGGCGATCCTGGGCCGCAGATCGCCACCGATCCATGGGTGCCCGCCGCCGGCGATCCCAGCCGCCTGGTGTCCCAGCTCCGCCGGCTGGTGACCGGAGCGAAGCGACAAGTCGGAGACAGCGTGGAGCGACGAGTCGGAGACAGCGCGGAGCGACAAGTCGGAGACAGCGCGGAGCGACGAGTCGGAGACAGCGCGGAGCGACCCGTTGTCGTCGTGGCGGCCGAAGGCGACGGCTCGGCCGCTCGGCTCGCTGACGCGCTGAGCGCGGAAGAAGTCCCGTTGCGCCTGCATTCGGGGCTCCACAGCTTCGCCCCGCTGCCAGGCGGTCACGTGGTGGTCGCACCGCTCGAACAGGGTTTCATTGCGCCCGCAGCCGGGGTTGCGGTGCTGCCCGAAGCAGAGTTCACCGGCCGCCGCCGAGTCCATCGCGCAGCTCGACGTCGCACCGGCGTCACATCGTCGTTCGAAGATCTCAGCGTCGGCGACTTCGTCGTTCACCACCACCACGGCATCGCCCGCTACGCAGGGCTCGTGCGCCGGGCCTTCGGCGACGACGAGCGCGACTACCTCGAGCTGGAATTCCGGGGAACCGACCGGCTCTACCTGCCCACCGAGCAGATCGAATTCATCCGCCCCTATATCGGCGGGGAGACGCCCCGGCTCAGTCGCATGGGCGGCAGCGACTTCCAGCGCCAGAAGGCCAAGGTGCGCGCGGCGGTCGCCGAGATCGCCCAAGAGCTGGTGGTGCTGTACCAGCGACGGATCACCACATCGGGCAACGCGTTCGATCCCCAAGGCCTGGGCATGGCCGAGCTGGCCGAGAGCTTCGACTACATGCCAACGCCTGACCAGCGCCGCACCATCGACGAGGTGCTGGCGGACATGTCTGAGCCCACGCCGATGGACCGCTTGGTGTGCGGCGATGTCGGATTCGGCAAGACGGAGGTGGCGGTGCGGGCCGCCTTCTGCGCCGTGAGCGCCGGCAAGCAAGCAGCCGTGCTGGTGCCGACGACGCTGCTGGCCCAGCAGCACCACCAGACGTTCGCGGAGCGTTACGCCGATCTTCCCGTACGCGTCGAGGTGCTGAGCCGTTTCCTCACGCCCGCCGAACAGCGAGCGGTGGTCGCCGGTGTGGCAGAAGGCACGGTCGACCTGGTGATCGGCACCCACCGGCTGCTGTCTGGCGACGTGAAGTTCGCCAACCTGGGCCTGCTGGTGGTGGACGAGGAGCAGCGCTTCGGCGTGAGCCACAAGGAGGCGATCAAGCACTTGCGCGCCGAGGTCGATGTGCTGACCCTGACGGCCACCCCCATTCCCCGGACGCTCGAAATGGCACTCACCGGCATCCGGGACCTGTCGCTGCTGCAGACGCCTCCTGCGGAACGCCAGCCGATCCTCACCCACGTCGGCCCCTACGACGAGCGTGCCGTCAGCGAAGCCATCCGGCGAGAGCTGCTGCGCGAAGGTCAGGTGTTCTTCGTGCACAACCGCGTCGCTGACATCGGCGTGGTGGCGGCGGGCTTGGCAGAACTGGTGCCCGAGGCGCGCATCGCCGTGGCGCACGGCCAGATGGACGAGGGGACCCTGGAGCAGGTCGTCATCGACTTCTGGGAAGGTGCCTACGACGTGCTGGTCTGCACGACCATCATCGAGTCGGGCATCGACATGCCGAGCGTCAACACGCTGGTCGTGGATCGCGCCGATCTGCTGGGCCTCGGTCAACTGCATCAGATCCGCGGGCGTGTGGGCCGTTCGGGTCAGCGCGCCTACGCATATCTGTTCCACCCTGAGGGCCGTTCGCTCTCTGAAGAGGCTTACGAGCGCCTTCGCACGATCGGCGAATCCACCGAGCTGGGCTCGGGATACCGCATCGCGATGCGCGACCTGCAGCTGCGCGGCGCCGGGAACTTGCTCAGCGGCGTGCAGTCGGGACACGTCGCCGCCGTCGGCTACGACCTCTACTGCGAACTTGTCAGCGAGGCAGTCGCCTCCCTGAGCGGCGAGACGCCCGAACAGCCGGCCGAAATCGTCATCGATCTGCCGCTCGTCGCACACCTTCCCGACGACTACGTGGCCGACGCGACAGGCCGCCTCGAGGCGTACCGCCGACTCGGTGCTGTCACCGAGCTCGTCGAGGTGGCCGACATCGAAGCTGAATGGACCGACCGCTACGGACCGATCCCAGATGCCGCGCGGACGTTGTTGCACATTGCGCTGGTGCGCGCCGAATGTCACCGGCTCGGCATGCGGACTGTGGCGTTCGCTCCCGGCCACGACGGCGGGCGGGTGCGCTTGGGGCCGCTCACGCTGACAGCGAGCGAGGAACTACGCATGCGGCGTATCTGTGCAGGTACGCCCTTCAGCGCGGCGCGTTACAAGGTGGACGGAGGTGCAGGCGGCGGCGAAGTGCAGCTGTCGGTTCGCGCGTTGAAGCCGGCCATGGTCGGGCACCTGTTCTCGTTCTGCCAGCAGTTGCGGCCCCCCGGTGAGAGGCTGAGCCGGTAGGCGAAGCCGTGGCCCGAGCGGCCCGTGAGCGGAGCGAACAAGAGCGGGAGACAACCGGTCGCACTGCCAAAGGCTCAGTTATCCGTGCATTTGCTGCAGGCGTGCAACGTTGCCGAAGCGGCAACCACCTAGCCTGCCCGCAGTGCGTGCCCGGGGGAGTTCCATGATTCGACGAGCTGTGTTGCTGGCAGCGCTGGTGCTCGCGTCGTACGCGTGCAGCGACGACGGAAACGTCGTCACCATCGAAACGGGGCTTGACCCCGAACTCGTCGAAGCAGCCGACACCGATGGCGACGGTGTGGTGTCACGGCATGCGGTCGAGGCTGCTGAACGGGAAGCGCAAGTCGAAGCAGAGGAGGCCGCCCAGGAAGCTCAGCTCGAGGCCGAGCGGGCTGAACGCGATGCTGCGCGAGCAGTCCAAGAAGCCGCGTACCGAGCACTGCTCTCCGACGGCACCGCCGTCGCCGCGAGCTTCCCGGGCGGGCAGGTACTGGTCGGCGATGTCCTTGCGAACATCGTGGAGTCACCGGTCACGCTGATGGACGACCCAGAGAACCCGACTCACGAGGAGTACGTATCCCGCCTGACCTCCATGGTTCAGTTGCGCCTCGCGGGCGTCGCACTGAACGGGCTGGGTTTCACGGTTGATATCGGTCTGCCGGACGCGGAGATCAACGGGCAGGTCCAAGCGCACCTCGAGGGCCCCTTCGAAGAGTTCGCGCAGCAGCGTGCCGTCGAAGAAGACCCGAGCATCGAGCGGCTGGCGACGCCTCACTGTGTGAGTGGGCTGGTGGTGACGTCGGAATCCGACGTCATCGCCGCCGCCGGTCGCGTGCAGGGCGGCGAACCGCTCGCCGACGTAGCTGCCGCGGTCAATCTGCCGGGGCTCACCGGAGTCGACGGCGTCATCGGCTGCGATCGGCCGTTCGAATTGTTCGGCGGCGGTGAGCTGGCGCTGGTGCTGCTCGACCTCGAGCCCGGCGAGTTCAGCGAACCGCTGACGCTGCCGTCCGCGTCGAGCCCGTCTGGTGAGCTGTGGGTAGTGCTGCACCTGGATTCGCTGCGCACCGATGCAACTGACCTCTCCTCGATCGGACCGTTCGCGGGCCACGTGCTGACCGAGATCATGTCGTCCTATGAAGTGGATGTCGCCCCCGAACTCGGCGACTGGATCGCTGGCAACCTGCGGATATCGCTGCCGCTCCTGCCGTGAGCCGTCGGTGTGGGGATCGCCATGGCTGCTGAGCATCCCGCCGATCCCCAGCCGGATCTCGGGCCGCGCCTCGTCTCGCTTCATGAGGTGATCACCCGGCTGCGTCGGGAATGCCCGTGGGACCGGGCGCAGACGCACGCGACGCTCGCGTCGTACGCGCTCGATGAGGCCTCGGAGCTCGCCGAGGCGTTGCAGGCCGCCACCGAGGCTCAATCCGGTGACACAGCCCAGTTGGCCACAGCGATCGAGGACTTGGTCGAAGAACTCGGCGACGTCCTGCTGCAGGTCATGATGAATGCCGCGATCGGCGAGCAGGCCGGAACGTTCACCCTGGCTGAGGTGCTCGAGACGGTCGAGGCCAAGATGCTGCGCCGCCATCCGCACGTCTTCCTGCGTGATCCCGATGCTCCCGAGCCCAGCGATGACGAGCTCTCGGTGCAGTGGGAGACGATCAAGGCGGCCGAACGCGCTGCCCGCGCAGACCGCATCAAGGCTCGCGAAACGCGCCACTCCTGACGCGGCGTCGTCTGGCGCGCTGGCCGTGCCCGTCGCGCGCTTCGGTACTGTGGCATTGCGTGACAGCACGCGCGTCCACGCAGATCGTTCAGGTGACCGGCCGCGAAGTTCTGGATTCCCGCGGCAATCCCACAACCGAGGCCGAAGTACGAACCGCAGGCGGTGCTGCGGGAAGGGCGATCGTGCCTTCAGGCGCCTCGACGGGCCAGTTCGAGGCCGTCGAGTTGCGCGACGGCGAGCAGCGATACGGCGGCAAGGGCGTCGCCGTTGCGGTGGGGCACCTGAACGGCGAGATCGCCGAGGCGCTTGCGGGTCTCGATGCCGTGGATCAGCGACTCGTCGATCACACGCTGATCGAGCTCGACGCCACCATGAACAAAGCGCGCCTGGGGGCGAACGCTGTACTGGCAGCCTCGCTGGCCACAGCACACGCCGCGGCGGCGGCGCTGGGCGTGCCGCTCTACCGCCACGTCGGCGGTGCCAATGCGCATGTGCTGCCGACGCCGATGATGAATGTCATCAATGGCGGCGAGCACGCCGACAACAACGTGGACCTGCAGGAGTTCATGATCGTCCCCGTCGGCGCGGCGTCATTCTCCGAGGCGCTGCGGTGGGGCACCGAGACGTACCACGTTCTGCGTGGCGTACTGCGCTCGCGGGGGTTGTCGACGGCAGTCGGCGACGAAGGCGGATTCGCGCCCGACCTGTCCTCGAACGAGGCCGCGCTGGCGCTGCTGATCGAAGCCATCACCGAGGCCGGCTTCGAGCCGGGCGTCGACATGGCGCTCGCGCTCGACGTGGCGTCCACCGAGTTCTACGCCGAAGGCCTGTACACCCTGGCCGGCGAGGACCGCCAGCTCGACGCTGCCGCGTTCGCGGGCTACCTCGCCGACCTGTGCGACCGCTACCCGATCTGCTCGGTCGAGGACGGCATGGCCGAGGACGACTGGGACGGCTGGTCCGCTCTCGGCGACCTCGTGGGCGACCGGGTCCAGCTCGTCGGCGACGATCTCTTCGTCACGAACATCGAGCGGCTCGGGCGCGGCATCGATGCCGGCATCGCAAACAGCATCCTGGTGAAGGTCAACCAGATCGGCACGCTGACCGAGACGCTCGATGCGGTCGAGTTGGCGGGCAGGTCTGGCTACACCGCAGTCATGTCGCACCGTTCAGGCGAGTCCGAAGACACCACCATCGCCGATCTGGCTGTTGCGACCAATTGCGGGCAGATCAAGACTGGCGCGCCGGCCCGCTCCGATCGGGTTGCCAAGTACAACCAGCTGCTGCGCATCGAGGATGAGCTCGGCGAAGATGCTGCCTACCGGGGAGGCAGCTCGCTCGCCAGAGGCTCATGAATCCACAGCCCGTGAACGAGGCACCCATCGATGCACCGGCGCGTTCCCGCCGACGGGAGGGGCGGGCACGGGTCATGGCGATGCTCGTCGGCTTGGCGATCGTGGTGAGTGCCGTCGGCCTGCTCGCAGTGCTGCTGTTTCCTTGGCAGTCGCTGAATTCGCAGCGGCGCAACATTGACCATGCCGCCGACACGCTTGAACGGCTTCAGGCGGAGACTGCGCACCTGGCCGACCAGGTGGCCGATGCCCGAGACCCAGTGGTCGTGGAGCGGATCGCACGTGAGCAGCTGTCGCTCGTGCGTGAGGGTGACACGCTGTATCGCCTGAACGTGAATCCTGCCGAGGTCATCACGCTGCCGTCGGCGTGGCCGCTGCCAGGCGTGGCGCATCTGCTCGGCGACGGCGATCGCTGACCGACTGACCGAGCCTCTAGTCAGTCATGATGCGCAGGGCGCGACCGATGATCGCATCGCGGTGAACCTCGGGATCCACGCCGCTCTGTTCGAGCGACCGGCGAATCGTGCCGACTGCGGCCGCTGCACGAATGCGATCCTCGACTTCCGGCGAAGCACCTGTGAGCCATGCGAACAGATCCCTGGCCTGTACGCGCAGCCGCTGACCGACGGCGCTCTGCTGCACGTCGACGTCGTCGGCGACGAGTCGGAACACCACGATGTCGCGAGCGAGCAGGTCGAAGTAGCGGTCGAGCACTTCCCGCAGGGCCTCGGAACCTCGCTCGAGTTCGGCCATCCGGGCGATCACCGTCTCGCCGTCGCGTTCCATCGGTGCCAGAACGCCGGCGAGCACGTCCTCTTTGCCGGTGAAGTGGTAGTAGAGCGCAGCCGGCGTCAGATTGAGTCCCGAGGTGAGCTGGCGGATCGATGTGCCGCGGTAGCCCTGACGCGCGAACAGGTCACGCGCCCTGCGCAGGATCAAGTCCCGAGTGTCCGGCGGCGTCGGTTCGCCCGCGCGTTCTGGCGTGTCGCCAGTACCCGCTACGGCCTCTTCGCCGGCCACATCGTCAAACTACTGCCGCGCATGCAGACCGCTTGTCCTCGTGTCTGCGCGTCGCTGCCGAATGGTGCATGATGGTGCGCGCTCGGCCTTGCGGGCCGTGTAGACAGACACTCGGCTTAGGCCGGGAGTTCGCTCGGCCTCGCGGCCGACGAGAGTTTGCTCGGCCACGCGGCCGATGAGAAGAGGGGTCATTGTGGAGATCAGCGTCACTGTGAACGGCGAGACTCGCAGCGGCGACGTCGAGCCGCGCACGTTGCTCGTGTACTGGCTGCGGGACGATCTGCGGCTGACCGGCACCAACGTGGGCTGCGACACGTCCTCATGCGGAGCTTGCACGGTGCATGTGAACGGCGAATCGGTGAAGTCGTGCACGATGCTGGCGGTGCAGGCCGACGGCGAGGACATCTTGACCATCGAGGGCTTGGCACCGTCAGACGACGAGCTGCACCCGATGCAAGAGTCCTTCCGCCAGAACCACGGGCTGCAGTGCGGCTACTGCACTCCCGGCATGGTCATGGCGGCGGTGTCGCTGCTCGAGGAGAACCCCGACCCATCCGAGCGTGAGGTGCGGTTGGGCCTGGAAGGGAACCTGTGCCGCTGCACGGGGTACCACAACATCGTCAAGTCGGTGCTGGCCTGCGCCGCCGGCGAGACATCGGACTGAGGGGGGTACAGCAATGATTCCTGCAGCATTCGACTACGCACGAGCTGGCTCCGCGCAAGAGGCGATAGCGCTGCTCGGCGAGCATGGCGACGAGGCCAAGCTGCTGGCGGGCGGCCATTCGCTGCTGCCGATGATGAAGCTGCGCCTGGCGGTACCCAGCGTGGTTGTGGACATCGGCCGCGTTACCGATCTCAGCTACATCAACGACGGCGGCGATCACATCGCCATCGGTGCGCTGACCCGACACCGGGCGCTGGAGACCAGCGACCTGCTGGCTGCCGAGTGCCCGTTGCTGGGACATGTGGCCGGCGAGGTCGGCGACCCGCAGGTCCGCCACCGCGGCACCATCGGCGGCTCGCTGGCGCACTCCGACCCGGCGTCCGATCTGCCGGCGGCCGTGTTGGCCCTGGGCGGCACCCTCGTCGCGCAGGGCCCGAACGGCAGCCGCGAGATCACCGCTGGCGACTTCTTCACCGGCTACTTCGAATCGGCCCTGGCCGACGACGAGATGCTCACCGAGATCCGGGTGCCCAAGGCGCCGGGCGACGGCTGGAACTATCAGAAGTTCAACCGGCGGGCCCAGGATTGGGCGATCGTGGGCGTCGCCGCAGTGAAGGTGAACGGTGGGACCAATGTCGCGCTCGTGAACATGGGCTCCACGCCGCTGCGTGCGGGTGCGGTCGAAGCCGCACTGGCCGGCGGAGCGTCGGCCGCCGATGCTGCCGAGCAGGCCGCTGAGGGCACCGAAGCCCCCACCGACCTGAACGCCACACCGGACTACCGCAACCACCTCGCCCGGGTGCTCACCCGCCGAGCACTCGAAGCCGCCGGAGTCTCCTAGCCGAGACTTCCGCGATCAGTCCAGGAGCCCGGTGGCCTGGCCGCCGTCGATGAGCAGGCCTGTGCCGGTGACGAACTTGGCTTGCTCGCTGCACAGGAACGCCACCGCGGCGCCGAAGTCATCGGAGTCGCCGCAGACGCCCATCGGGTTGCTCTGACCGGCCTGTTCTTGGTCCATCATCTTTGACACCCGGTCGGTCCAATGCGTACCGGGCTGAGCTGAGTTCACCGTCACTCCGTCGGCTGCCACTTCTCGGGCGGTGAGCTTGAGGAAACTGGTCAAGCCGGCCCGTGCGACCGAGCTGGCGAACAGGAACGGGATCGGCTGCTTCACGCCGACGCTGGTGATGGCGCACACCCGCCCCCAGCCGCGCTCACGCATTGGCGGGATGGCCACCCGGCACATCTCGATCATGGCCTTGCAGTTCATGTCGAATGCCATTTGGTAGGCATCCATCTCGGTGGTGTCGAACATGCCCGGCGGCGGTCCGCCTGCGTTCGTCACCAAGATGTCGACGGAGCCGAGCCCTGCAATGGCCTGCTCCACGAAGCTGCGACCCTCGTCAGGGTTGCCGAGATCGGCGGCGATTGAGAGCACGTCACCGTCGATCTGCGCGGCTGCCGCGGCCAGGCGCTCAGAGTCGCGGCCGCAGATGGCCACGCGTACGCCCTCGGCCGCGAGTGCCTTGGCCGAGCCCAGCCCGAGCCCTGCGGATCCCGCCGCAACCGCTGCTGTTCGTCCTGAAATTCCCAAATCCATCGTCGATTCCCCTGTCTCAGCCGGCTGTGAACGGATCCAGCCACTCGGTGGTCGCCCGGAACCGTAGCTAACGACTGACTCCCCCGGCCAGCCCAAGCGAGTCGGCAAGCCTGCGGAAGCGGTCTGGACCAGCCCAGTGCCGTGACGACTCTCTCGTGCTGTCCGAGCGCCGTAGCATCAAAGCGTGAGCGTGACCGACGCGCCGCCGACCCACGACGAGCTTGTGGCGAAGATGACCGGTGGCATGACGCGCCCCGATCTGCCCCGGTTCGAGGGCTCGGAACGGCTGCGCCCTGACGGCCGTCCTCGGCCTGAGTTCCGAGCAGAGTTGCGCCGAGTCCCGAACGTGATCAACGCAGTCGAGGTCATCGCGACGTTGGCAGCGCCCGTGGCAGTTATCGCCGCGGTGATCGCCATCGGCCACCCGCTCGCGGTCGTCGCGGCGGTGCCCGTGATCGGAACGCTGCAGCTGCGGTGGTTCATCCTTCATCACGAAGCGGCCCACCGGTTGCTGTTCTCCAACCGCTGGCTGAATGACCGCATCGGCATCAACCTGTTGGGCTGGCTGCCGATGGGCACCGGCTCGCACTTCTACCGGCGGGGCCACGCCAACCATCATCGTGACGAATTCGGACCCAAAGAGCCCGACTTCCTGCTGTATTCCTTCTACCCGATATCTGCAAGGTCGCTGTGGCGGAAGCTGTTGCGCGACCTCGTGGGTGTGTCGGCGTGGCGCATCACCAAGCCCCGCTTCACCGGGCTCGTGAAGCTGCAGTACGTGCCGCTCAGCCTGCGGTTCTTCGGCGGGCAGGCGATCGTGTTCGGGCTGTGCTGGCTGGCCGGCCACCCATGGCTGTACCTGCTGCTGTGGGTGCTGCCGTGGTTCACTTGGTACCAGTTCATCAATCGCCTGCGCGCCGTTGCAGAGCACGGCGGCATGACCCGCACCTCTGATCGCCGAAATACGACGCACCACATCCGCCAGAGCTGGCTGGCGCGTGTGCTGTTTGTGCCATACCACGTCGGTTATCACCTGGCCCATCACGTCGATTCGGGTGTGCCGGCCCGGAACCTGTCGCGCTTGCAGCGTGCACTGGAAGAGGACGGTTACCTGCCCGCCGCAGCATCGTGGCCGACCTACCGAGCCCTCTGGCGCTCCCTTGCCGCCGGCTCGCCGCAGAGGCTGAGCCGATAGGCGAAGCCGTGGCCCGAGCGGCCCGTGAGCGAAGCGAACAAGAGCGGGAAACAAGAGGTCTACCGACGCAACGGCTCGCCTGTCGGCGGACTGTCGGAGCCCGCGTAGCCCCCATTCCCGATCGCCGGCGAGGCAACCCGACGGGTGAGGGCCGCCGTCGAATACGTTTCGGGGCCATGTCGCGACTGAAATCCACCCAGCTCGGTTCTAACTGCGGACTCCAGGTCTCCGAGCTCTGCCTGGGAACCATGAACTTCGGGATCCCCGGTCGGGGACACCAGGGCGACTGGACCCTCGGCGTCGACCAAGCGCGTCCCATCTTCGAGGCCGCCATTGAGCGGGGGCTGTACTACTTCGACTGCGCTGACATCTACGGCGTCGGCGCCTCCGAGGAGGTCGTGGGGCAGCTGCTGCGGGAAATGCTGCCGCGTGAGCAGTATGTGCTGACCACCAAGATCTCGATGCCGATGGGCCGCAACCCCAACGAGGGCGGCCTGAACCGCAAGCACATCATGGAGGGCATCGACAACTCGTTGCGGCGCCTCGGTGTCGACTACGTAGACCAGCTGATCATCCACCGCCATCCCCATGGCATCCCCGGCAGCGTTGAGACGCCGATCACCGAGTCGATGGAGGCGTTGCACGACGTGGTCAAGGCCGGCAAGGCGCTGTACCTGGGCGGCTCGTCGATGTTCGCCTGGCAGTTCGCCGAGCTGCAGTTCACTGCGGAGATGCGCGGCTGGACGAAGTTCGTCTCGATGCAGAACCACTACAACCTCATCTACCGCGAGGAAGAGCGTGAGATGAACCCATACTGCGCCAGCACCGGGGTGGCGCTCACCCCGTGGTCGCCTCTGGCGCGTGGCATTCTCACCGGTTCGTACCGGGGCAGCCTCGATGCCGGCACGACCGACCGCTCGAAGGGCCAGGACCGCGCCCGCACCGAGAGCCTCTACCGGGGCGAGCGCGATTTCGACATCGCCGAGCGGGTGTCCGAAGTGGCCGAGCGGCTCGATGTGCGCCCCGCCCAGATCGCCTTGGCGTGGCTGGCGAATAAGCCCGAGATCACCGCCCCGGTCGTCGGTGTGTCCAAGATCAGCCAGCTCGACCAGCTCGTCGAAGCAACGACCATCGAGCTCAGCGCCGACGACACGGCCTACCTCGAAGAGCTCTACCAGCCCGTCGAGAACCTGCTCTCCATCGGCATGAGCTGAGCAGCAGGTGCCCATGGCAAACCCATGACCGTGCTCGTGACCGGTGGCGCGGGCTACATCGGCTCGGTTGTGGTTGATGCGCTCGCTGAGCGCGGTGAGCGCGTTGTTGTCGCTGACAACTTGTCTCGGTCCTCGTTCCCTGCGCTACCGCGGGGCGTCACCTTCGAGTCCGCCAGCGTGGGTGACAGCGAGGCCATCTCCCGTCTTGTGATCGAGCACGGCATCACATCGTGCATCCACCTTGCGGGGCTGATCTCCGTCGGAGAGTCCGTGCGGGACCCGGGTGCGTACATCGAGCACAACGTCGTTCAATCGGCACGGCTGATCCGGGCGCTCCTCGACGGCGGCGTTGAACTCGTGGTGTTCTCCTCGTCTGCCGCGGTGTACGGAAACGCGTCGACTCAGCCGATCACCGAGAGCGCTCCGCTGCAGCCGACAAGTCCTTATGGCTGGACAAAGCTCTTCGTCGAGCAGATGCTGCGCATGCATGACACCGGCGATGGCCTCCGATCGGTGTCGCTGCGATACTTCAACGCTGCTGGTGCGACGTCGAACCGGACCGAGCGGCACAATCCCGAGACGCATCTAGTGCCCTTGGCCGTGCGCGCAGCATCGCAGCATCAAGAGCCGTTGACCGTGTTCGGTTCGGACTATCCCACTCCCGATGGCACCGCCATCCGGGATTACATTCACATCCGCGATCTCGTTGACGCGCACCTGCTGGCGCTTGAATACCTTCGCGATGGCGGTGCGACCACGGCGCTGAATCTGGGTGGGGGAACGGGCCACTCAGTGCTCGAGGTAGTCGCAGCAGTCGAGCGTGGCCTCGGACGAACAGTTCGGTACGAACTTGGGCCACGTCGCGCCGGTGATCCAGCCGAGCTGATCGCCTCGCCGGCATTGGCTCGTCGCACCCTGAACTGGGAGCCGTCGCGCTCGACGCTTGACGAGATCGTGGCATCTCTGGCCGCGTTCGAGGGTTGAGCTGCGGGTGTCACCCGGCATGCCATTCGGCTCGGTCGATGATCGAGGCTCCTGCCGCTGGCCGTGACAGCCAGACACTCGCGTCGAGTCCTGAGGTGGCCCGGTAGCTCTCCTGGACAGCGTTGGTGAAGGCACCTGCGGCGTCGGCGGTGACCAGCGCCACAGCGCATCCGGCAAAACCCCCGCCCGTCATGCGGGCACCGATGCATCCGGGACTGGCCTGTGCGATCTCCACGATTGCATCGAGCGCAGGTCCTGAGACCTCGTAGTCGTCTCGCAAGCTGACGTGGCTTGCGTTCATCAGCGACCCGAGGACCTCAGCGTCGTTCTCTTCCATGGCTTGCGCAGCTTCGAGCGTTCGCTCATTCTCAGCAACGACGTGTCGCGCTCGCCGTCGCTCGGTTGCGAGTTCCTCTGGCAAGCGCTCGATCTCATCGAGCTGCGCGTCGCGCAGCGCGGACACTTCGAGCCAGTTCGCTGCCCGAGCGCAGGCGGAACGACGGTCGGCGTAGGCCGAGTCGACCAGTTCTCGCCGAGTCGTCGTGTCGAGAATTGCCATCACAGTTCCGTCTGGAAGCCGCCGAGGCCGGACATCGAGCAACCGGCAATCGATCAACGAAGCGTGATCTGCGATTGCGCATGCGGAGATCAGGGGATCCATGATTCCGCAGGGCATGCCGACGACTTCGTTCTCGACTCGTTGACACAATTGGGCAGTTTCCGCAGGTTCCCAGCTCTCGCCTGCGAGTCGCAGCAGTGCTCTTGCCAGAGCGATTTCCAGAGCCGCGGATGACGACAAGCTCGCCCCGATCGGGACGTCCGTTGCTATCGAGCAGTTCCATGAACCGGTTGAAATGCCGTGTCCATCCAGCAAGTGGCTGACGCCGAAGACATACGAGGCCCAATGCGTCGTATCGATCGACTCGCGTTTGCTGTCCAGTGTTGCCTTGCCGAAGATTTCCGAGATCACTGTGCTGCGGCGACCGCTTCGAGCGGGACTCAGTGCGACGACCGTGTCGAACTCGATCGCCATCGGAAGTACGTACCCGTCGTTGTAGTCGGTGTGCTCGCCGATCAGGTTGACTCGACCGGGGGCCCTGCTCACCACAGCCGGTTCGCCCCAGCTCTCGCGATGCAGCGCAATGGCGCGCTGAGCCGCTGGCGTTGGATTGGTCACGCCGACTCGCGCACAACCAACTCGACGGGCAGCACCACGGTCTCCCTCTGCGCACCCGGCGATCCGATCAGGTCGCTGAGGGCAGCCACGGCCTCTGCGCTGAGCCGTGAGCGATCGAGTCGAATGGTCGTGAGAGCCGGCGTCACGTAGGAGCTCATCTCAATGTCATCGCAACCCACGACGGCGATGTCCTCGGGCACTCGACGACCGCTTGCGACAGCCGCTCGAACGGCTCCGATGGCGACGAGGTCGTTGTACGCAAAGACACCGTCCAGGTCTGGCATTTGGGCCAGCAACTCGGCGAGACCCGCTTCGCCCCCTTTCACCGTCGGATCTGTCTGCGCCATGGCCGGCGGCCGATGGTCGCCGCGGGTGTCCGCCAAGGTTCGCAGGAAGCCGCGCTCGCGGTGACGTCGCCGGGGCGGGGACACCGTGGCACTGATGACGCCCATTTGCTGGCAACCACGCTTGAGTAGGTGTGTCGCAGCGAGCCCGCCTCCGCCCTCTAGATCGAACGACACGCATGCGACGTTTGGTGCCTCGAGATAGTCGTCCACGACCACGATCGGCAGCCCGCGCTCTCCGTAGTCGGTGAGTTGGTCGATCGAGTCGAGCGCGGGAAAGACGATGACACCGTCCACGGCGCGCACCCAGAACGACCTGAGCACCTCGGCCTGCCGCTCGGGGTCGCTGCCAGTACTCGCGAAGAACATGGTCTGTCCGGCTCCACGGGCGCGCTGCTGGATCCCTTCGGCGAGGGCGGGGAAGAACGGGTCGGTCATGTCGCCCCCGACGAGACCGACCGTGCCGCTGCGCTTCGTGATGAGTGCTCGGGCAACCATGTTGGGCCGGTAGCGCAGTTCTTCGACGGCCGCCATCACCCTGAGGCGAGTCTCCTCGGAATAGCCACCCTCGTCATTGACGACGCGCGACACGGTGCGCGGCGAAACGCCAACCTTGCCGGCCACGTCGTGGAGTGTTGCTTCGCGATCCATTGCGCTCCGCTGGCGAACTCTTGATCTGATCTGTTCCGTCGAACATCACCGGATCAGTGCCAGCGCGAACTTACCGGCTCAAGCGGAGCGGGCACCAGTGCCAAGTCATCGTTGACGTCAACGTTGACGTCAACGTTGACGTATGCTACGTTCGACCGGACTGATCGGCCCGGGGTTCGCCGAGTGCTTCGGCTGCCGACATCCGCAGAGGCGGGACGGTCACAGGGGACGATCGAAGCACGCCAGGGGGGCAGATGGTCGCAGTCGCATTCATCGGGGCGGGGAGCACGGTGTTCTCGCGCAATCTGATGAGCGACCTGCTCGCGTACCCCGACCTGCGCGACGACCTCGACATCCGCCTCCACGACATCGACCCCGATCGACTGCGCACTTCTGAGATCGTCGGCCATCGGCTGGTCGAGGCGGCTGGTGCGCGCGCCAAGATCATGGCAACGACGGATCTCCGAAGTGCCGTCGAGGGTGCCGATTTCGTCGTCACGATGTTCCAGATCGGCGGTTTTGAACCGGCGACCGTCCTGGACTTCGAGATCCCTGAGCGATACGGCCTCCAGCAAACGATCGCGGACACCATCGGAATCGGCGGAATCATGCGCGGGCTGCGGACCGTGCCTGCACTGCTGGAAGTGGCCGGAGCCATCAGCGAGTTCAGTGCCCACGCACGGTTGCTCAACTACGCAAATCCGATGGCGATCAACATGTGGGGCCTGTCGTCGATGACTGATGTCGAGGCTTACGGGCTCTGTCACAGCGTGCCAATCACAGCGCAGCACCTCGCTACCGACTTGGGCATCGGCATCGCCGAACTGGACTACGAAGCTGCAGGCATCAATCACATGTGCTTCTTCTTGCGGCTGGAGCACAACGGGGAAGACCTGTACCCGAGGCTGAGAACCCTTCATCGGGAGCCGGAAGACTCGCCCAGGCGTGGTGAGTGGGGATTGCATGATGCTGTCCGCTACGAAATGCTGCGGCGTCTCGGCTACTTCGTCACGGAGTCCAGCGAGCACTTCGCCGAATACACGCCCTTCTTCTTGAAGGACGGCCGGCCGGACCTCATCGAGCGATTCAAGATTCCGGTGCGCGAATACGTGCGGCGTTGCGAGGAACAGATCGCCGAGTGGGAAGAGCTTCGGCGACGCCTCGAAGACCCCGAACACCCATTGGAAGTTCCCCGCAGCGACGAATACGCACCTCAGATCATCCACAGCATCGCGACAGGCACCGAGCGCTCCGTGTACGTCAACGTGCCGAATCAAGGCCTGATCGACAACCTGCCCGCGGGCTGCACGGTTGAAGTACCGGCCACAGTGGGAGCCACTGGGATCACGCCACACAAGATCGGTGCGCTGCCACCGCAATTGGCTGCGTTGATGCAGACCAACATCGGTCCCCAAGAACTCACCGTCGAGGCACTTCGGACCGGTCGCATCGAGCACGTGTTCCACGCTGCGATGCTCGATCCGCACACCGCCGCTGAACTCGATCTTGACCAGATCTGGTCGCTGACCAGCGAGCTGATCGAAGCGCACGGCGAGTTCATTCCGGAATCACTCCGGCTCGAGCATCGGTCCGCCGGAGGCGGACCCGTGACGCAGCCCGCCGGAGGCGGACGCGTGACGCAGTCTGGGGGGGCAGACGCGTGATACAGACCGCGGCGTCGTCGCAGGTGTCGCGCCGGCGCCCGCTGTTCGGGTCGTCCAACCTGCACGGTGGTTGGCGGTCGGCCTTCTGGTTCCTGCTTCCCGCCCTTGTGGGGTTTGTGGCGTTCTACCTGTATCCCGCGCTGCGGGGCGTGTACATCAGCTTCACGGACTGGAATCTCATCGCCAACCGGGGCAGCTGGGTGGGGGCCGACAACTATGACCGGCTGCTCAACGACCGTCAGGTCTGGGAGTCGCTCAAGATCACGTTCAAGTACACGGTCATCAACATCGTCACGCAGACGATCCTGGCGGTCGCCATAGCGGTGCTCATGGATCGACTCACCAAGTCGGTCACGATCCGGGGAATCCTGCTGCTGCCGTGGCTGATCCCGAACGTGATCGTGGCGTTGCTCTGGGTCTGGATGCTCGACGGGAACTTGGGCATCGTCAACGAATTCCTGGGGCTCTTCGGGATGGATCCCGTCAGGTTCTTTACCGACACCGGCAAGGTCATTCCGAGCCTGGCGGGAATCAACACCTGGCGCCATATGGGCTACACAGCGCTGCTGATCTTCGCCGGCTTGCAGACCATTCCTCGCAGCCTGTATGAGGCGGCCGCAGTCGACGGTGCATCCGAGCGTCAGATGTTCCGTGACATCACGATTCCGCTGCTGCGGCCAATTCTGGCGCTGGTCTTGGTCATCACGATCGTCGGCTCGTTGCAGGTGTTCGACACCGTGTTCGTTGCCACCGGCGGATTCGGCGGGCAGCCGGGAGGACCGGCCAACGCCAGCCGCGTGATCTATCTGTACATCTACCAGAACGCCTTCGACTTCAACCAACTCGGCTACGCGGCCGCGATCTCCGTACTGCTGGTTGCCATCCTGCTGACCGTCACCTTCCTGCAGCTCAAGCTCCTGCGGGCCGGCGAGAGCGACCTGGCATGAGCACGCCGGCAGTCGAAGACGTGGCGGCCGACGTTGCGAGACCGCAACCGCTCGCGCAGCCCTCCGCTCGGCTGGGAAAGCCGCGGATCGGACGTGCCGCGGCATGGGCATTCATGGTCGCCATCCTGATCGTCAGCGTGTTCCCGTTCTGGTGGGCCCTGCGCACTGGCCTGTCGACTAATGGTGAGCTCTTCGCCGGCGAGCAGAGCTTGCTGCCGGTCGGTTACACCGACAACAACTTCGAACGAGTGCTCGGAACCGCCAGCGACGAGGAGATCCTCGAGAGCCTCGGACGCCAGAACACCGGATCGTTCGACTTCCTGCAGTCTTTGCAGGTCAGCGTCATCGTGTCGACGGCGGTGACCGTCGGGCAGGTGGCGTTCTCTGCCATGGCGGCCTACGCGTTCGCTCGCCTGAGGTTCCGGGGCCGCGACCAGCTCTTCTTCCTGTTCCTCAGCGGGCTGATGATCCCGCCGATCTTCACGCTCATTCCGAATCTCGTCCTGGTCAAGAACCTGGGTTGGCTGAACAGCTACCCAGGGATCATTGCGCCGTTCTTCTTCATGACGCCATTTGCGGTGTTCTTCTTGCGGCAGTTCTTCCTGGGCATCAGTCGCGAGGTTGAGGAGGCGGCGCTGCTCGATGGCGCCGGGCACTTCAGGACGTTCTTCGGGATCATCGTGCCCGTGAGCGCCGCTCCGCTCGCGACACTCTCGATCCTCACCTACATCACTTCGTGGAATGAGTTTCTCTGGCCCTTGGTGGTGGCTCGGGACCCGGCGCGCCAGCCGCTCACGGTGGCGCTGGGACAGTTCACGGCTCAGCAGCCCGGGACCTCCCCGGATTGGTCTGGCCTGATGGCGGGCACGTTGCTCGCCGCCCTGCCGATCATCGTGATCTTCCTGGCCTTCGGCCGGAAGGTTGTCGACTCGATCGGCTTCTCGGGGATCAAGTGATCCCCACCGACAGTCGGGGGCCCGATGTGGGTCGCCGCTTACTCCTGGGAGGGAGAACCAGATGACAAAAGCGCTCTGGAGGCTGCTCGCAGTCCTTCTCGCATTTTCGCTAGTCGCCGCAGCGTGCGGCGGCGACGACGACGAAGCCGACGCTCCTGCGGCGACGGAGGCCCCCGGGGCGGACGACGCCGACTCCGACGCTGACGACAACATGTCCGCAGAAGCAGTCGGCATCGAGTACTGGCTCTGGGACGGCAACCAGCAGCCCTTCTACGAGCAGTGCGCCGCCGACTTCGAGGCCGCCAATCCCGGCATCGACGTCGAGATCACCCAGTTCGGCTGGGGCGACTACTGGACAAATGTGACCGCAGGATTCGCTTCCGGCTCCGGTCCCGACGTCTTCACCGATCACCTCGCCCGTTACCCAGAGTTCGTGGCCAGCGATGTCCTCGTTCCGCTCAATGACTTCGTCGAGCGTGACGGCGTCGATACGGGCGCCTACTTCCCGGGTCTTGCTGAGCTGTGGGTAGACAACCATGGCAACCGCTACGGCCTGCCGAAGGATTTCGACACGATCGCGCTCGTGATGAATGCCGACCACGTTGCCGGCGCAGGCGTGAGCGCCGCGGACTTCGCAGCAGCCGAGTGGAACCCCGACGACGGCGGCTCGTTCGGCGAACTCATTCGCAAGCTGAGCGTCGATGCCAACGGCAACACCGGCGACTCGGCGGACTTCGATCCGGGCAACGTCGAGGTGTACGGCCTCGGCCTCGAGGGCAACTTTGGCGCATTCGGCCAGACGACCTTCTCGGCATTCGCTGCGTCGACCGGGTTCGAATTCCTGGACGTGAATCCGTTCGGAGACTCGGCGAACTACGACGACGCGCGCTTGGCGGCCACCATCGACTGGTTTGCACGGATGATCGAGGCCGGATACGTCGTGCCCATCGAAGACGTTGAGTCGCTCGGCGGCACCACCGTGTTCCAGAACGGCTCAGCCGCTGTCATGGCAGACGGCTCGTGGAAGATCGGAACCTACGTCGGCGCCGATACGCCGTTCGGCGTGGAGTTCGCTCCCCTCCCGGTCGGACCGAGCGGTTCGCGCGCCTCGATGTTCAACGGCCTCGCCGATTCCATCAACAAGCACTCCGAGCACCAAGAGGAGGCCTGGCAGTGGGTCAAGCACATGGCGTCGGCTGAATGCCAGAACGTCATCGGTGAGGGCGCAGTCGTGTTCCCGGCCATCCCCTCGGCTGCGGAGATCGCGATCGCTGCGCATCAGGCGAACGGTGTGGACGTGACTGCGTTCACCGTGCATGTTGACGACGGCACCACGTTCCTGTTCCCGATCACCGACAGCGCCAGCCAGATCGAGGCCATCGTCGGCCCCGCCATGCAGGAAATCCTGCGCGGCCAGGCCGACGCCGCGGGGCGTCTCGGACAGGCCTCCGACGAGGTCAACACGGTCCTCGGTTCCTAATGGTCGTCAGTCCTCCCAGCTGAGTTCGGATCGGAGGTGCCAGTGTTGTTGAGGAGTCGCCTCCCGTGTTCCTCGACGCCCCGGCGACCTCCGGTCCGCCTGCGCGCTGATGCCGGCCCGAGCGCCCGTCCCCGACGGACGTGGCGCCCGGGCGGCATCAGCGCGGCGCTGGCGCTGGCAGTACTGATCGGGAGCGCTTGCGGCCCATCCACGCAGGTCCCCGAGATGAGTGTCGAAGCATCGCCTCATGGTGATCGCGGGACATGTGATGGTCGATTCGCACCCCTCGATCTCGATCACCACACGCGCGGCCCCGGGACGAGCCGCTCCATGTTCGACGGGATGGGTGCCGGTCTCGCCGTCGGCGACGTGGACTCCGACGGAGACGATGACATCGTGCTGGCCAACATCAGCGGCGAAACCTCCCTGCTGTGGAATGAAGGCGACCTGCGCTTCCGCCGCGATTCACTCATCGAGGGCCGCTTCCGACAGGTGTCGATCGTCGACAGCGACGGCGACGGCAGCAATGACGTTGTGCTCACGACCGGTGTCGGCCGTCCGCTGGCCATGCGCAATACGGGGACGGGATCGACAGCTGCCGAGCGTTTCGAGCGGCATGAGATCGTCGGCCTCGATGCCTACACCTACTCCATGGCATGGGGCGATCTCGGAGGCGACGGAGATCTCGACGCAGTGACCGGCGCCTACAACGCTGAGCTCACTGCCGAGCGTCGCCTGAACCTCGGCGACAAGGGCGGCGTGGGACTGTTCGAGCGCGCCGATGGTGCCTTCGCCCACACACAGCTCGCGCCGGAGTCTCAGGCGCTCGCCACTCGCATCGGTGACATCGACGGCGATGGCAAGGCCGACATCTTCGTCGGCAATGACTTGGCGACACCCGACTACGTATGGTTCGCAGGATCCGACGGAGCGTGGGAGCAGGCATCGCCGTTCTCCCAGACTGCATTCAGCACGATGGGCGTTGACGCCGGCGACATCGACAACGACGGCGACCTGGACTTGTTCGCCACCGACATGAAGCCCATGGATGATCGCCCTGAGACCCTCGACGCGTATGCGGGGGTCCAAGCTGACATCGACGCCTCGCCCACAGACGACATCCAGAAGCCGGAGAACGTGCTGCTGCTGTCGAGGGGCGATGGCTATGACAGCGACGCACCCTCGTTCGGGGTCGAGGCCACCGGCTGGAGCTGGTCCGGTCTCTTCGGCGATCTCGACAACGACGGGTTCCAGGACCTCTACGTCGTGAACGGGATGGTGGCCGAGAATCTGTTCGGGCATCTTCCCGATGCCAGCCTGGTCGAGCCCAACCAGGCATTCCGCAATGTTGACGGTGAGCGATTTGAGCTGGCCCCGAGCTGGGAACTGAACGACACGACGGGCGGCCGAGGCATGGCATTGGCCGATCTCGACCTCGACGGAGATCTCGACATTGTCGTGAACAACCTCAATGCACCGTCGAGGCTGTACGAGAACCGGCTGTGCGCAGGGAACGCCGTCACAGTGGCGTTGCAGTGGGCCGGCACGGGGAACGCAGCGGCATGGGGGGCTGTCGTCAGGCTTCGTGATCGAGACGGCGGCACGCTCGTGCGTACCGTCGAATCGGCGCGTGGCTACCTCTCGGGCGCATCTGCGGTCTTGCATTTCGGCGTGGGCGATACAAGGGGACCTGTCGAGATCGAGGTGACGTGGCCTGACGGCGCGGTCGCCAAGGTCGGCGACATCGACGTGAATCGCCACGTTTCCATCACCCGCTCGGCAGGGGAAGTGCAGCGATGAGTCGGGAGTACTCCGTGCAGCCAGGCTCGTCGGCCGATCGTCGCCGAGATGCCGCAGTGCACGTGACACCGTTGATTCCGGCCGCCGCGGCTGTGGTGGTGATCGGCCGGCCTGCGCCCTGGGCTGCGCCGGTGCTTGTGCTGGGACCGTTGGTTGTCGGCGGGATCCTGACGCGAGGGCGAGATGTCGGCAGGAGGCATCGGATTCGGGCCATCGACTTCAACGCAAACGTCGCGCTCGCTGCATTGGTCTTGTGGGGAGTTCTGGAACTTGGCACACGAATCGAGTTGCTCGGCATCCTCGTGCCGGTCGGCGTGCTGCTGCTGTCACTGCTGTGGCTGAATTGGCTGCTGATGATCGCGATTTCTGTGAACCGGGCGAGATACGGAGAGCTGTTCGAACCGCCGTGGGTCGTGCCGTTCGCGCGCTGGAGAGACGGACAAAGCCCACGGACAAGAGCGAAGGAGAATGCACATGGCGACGGTTGAGCTCGCTGAGCTGACGAAGGTGTATCCGGGCGGCGTCACCGCCGTGAACGCCATGAGCCTGAGTATCGATGACGGCGAGTTCGTCGTGTTTGTCGGTCCATCGGGCTGCGGCAAATCGACGGCGCTGCGCATGGTCGCCGGTCTCGAGGAGATTTCCAGCGGGACCCTGCGAATCGGCAATGCCGACATGACAAAGGTGCATCCGCGAGACCGAGACATCGCCATGGTCTTCCAGAACTATGCGCTGTACCCGCATCTCACGGTGCGCAAGAACATCGCCTATCCGCTGAAGCTGTCGAAGACACCAAAGCCCGAGATCGACGAGCGGGTTCAGCGGACAGCCGAAGTGCTGCATCTGACGGAGTATCTCGACCGCAAACCGGCGGCGCTGTCAGGCGGACAGCGCCAGCGCGTCGCCATGGGACGGGCAATTGTGCGCGAACCGGCGGTGTTTCTCATGGACGAGCCGCTGTCAAATCTCGATGCGAAGCTGCGCGTGTACATGCGCAGCGAGATCTCCCGAATCCAGCAAGATCTCGGCGTCACCACCGTCTATGTCACCCACGATCAGGTCGAGGCGATGACCATGGGTGATCGGGTGGCCGTGCTCAACGGCGGCGTGCTCCAGCAAGTCGACAAACCCTCCGTGCTCTACCGCCAGCCCGAGAACATGTTTGTCGCAGGATTCGTCGGATCACCGGCGATGAATCTCTTCGAGTCGGTGATCTCGATCGGCGATGCCGCGATCACCGTGGAGATGGCTGATCAAACGGTTGAAATGCCGCTCTCGTTTCTTGATGACTGTCCGGCGCTGCGCGCCCACGAAGGCAGGCGCCTGGTGTGTGGCATCCGGCCCGATGACGTCTACGACGCTGCACTGGCCCCGGAGGGGGGCCAGCGGATCAGCGCCAATGTGCAACTGCTCGAGGAACTCGGATCTGAGATCGTGGCGCATCTCGACATCGGTGTCCAACGTGTCGAATCTGGCGGCCCGACGACCGATGCGGATGATTCCGAGGACCTCGGCAGCGCCTTCTTGGGCCGGTTTGCCCAGCAGAGCGAGGCGCGCGTCGGTCAACGCATCGAGATCGCCATCGACGTGTCGGCGCTGCACTTCTTCGATATGGCGACTGGCAGCGTTATTCGCGACTGAACCGTCTGCAGCGGCCAGCGGGTCGCCCGAGACGCACCACTAGCGTGCGAATCGCATGCCGGTGCTGCTGGGTGCTGCGGCGTCGGTTTTAATCGGCGTATCCGACTACTTCGGTCGCTACTGCAGTCGGCGCGCTCGGGCCATGACCGCCGTCGGCACCGCCTTCATGGGCGGCCTGGTCGTGACGGTTGTGCTGTTGCTGGCGGTGCCGAGCTCTGCGAACGGCGCCGCCCTCGCGCTCGGGGCAGTCTCGGGAGCACTGATGGCGCTTGCGCTCTCGGCGATGTGGCACAGCATGGCGGTTTCCTCCGCAGCGATTGCCTCGCCCGTTGTGGCGGCCTCCACCGCGCTGGGGCCACTGGCATATGGGCTCGGGGCCGGCGAGCGGCCCTCGGCAGTGGCAGCCGCAGGCATCGCAGTGACCATCGCCGGGCTGCTGGCGGCGGTCATCGTTCCGGATCTGCGTGGGGACGTTGGGCGGGGCGTCGCGTTCGCACTCCTGGCCGGCGTCTCGTTTGCGACAGCCACCGTGCTGCTGAGCGAGACCAGCGCCGACAGCGGCATGTGGCCAGCGGTCACGCAGCGGATGGCGGCTCTGGCTTGCATGCTGGCAGTGACGAGGATCCGACGGATACCCCAGATGCTGCCCCCGTCGCTCCGACTCGCCGGTTTCGCCGGGGGCGTCGCTGGCGGGGCGGGCATGGGCGCCTTCATCGCCGGACTGCAACGAGGCCCGCTCAGTGAGGTCGCGGTAGCGGCGTCGCTCTACCCGGTGGTGACGATCGCCTTGGCGGTGCTCTTCGATGACGACACGCTGCGCTGGTGGCAAGCCGCCGGCATCGCCACTGCGCTGACCGGCACGACGATGATCGCCGTGGGCTGAGCACGACAGGCTTACGCGTCGCGGACATGCCCGCATTCGTGATGTGAACAACTCGCATGGTTTAGGCCAGTTTCATGAGAGATACTGTGCAATTGGGAAGCAGCTACACGGCTGAGGGGGTTCGGGAAACGGCAATGGCGTACTTCGATTTGGGCTCGTACCGCTGGCCGGTGACGACGCCCGACGCTGAAGCCCAGCTCTGGTTCGACCGAGGCATGGCTTGGTGCTACGGCTTCCACCACGAAGAGGCGATTGCCTGCTTCGAGCGTGCGCTGCTGCACGATGTCCACTTCGCGATGGCCCACTGGGGTATCGCGTACGCCGTCGGCCCCAACTACAACAAGGCGTGGGAAGAGTTCGACGAAGACGACCTGTGCACGTCACTGAAGCGGGCCCGGGCCGAGACGGCCCTGGCTGTATCGACTTGCGCAGACATCAGCGATCTCGAGCAGGCGCTGATCGGCGCGCTGGCGCATCGCTACCCGTCTGATCCCCACGAACCCGGCCCCGACGACTTCCGGCGCTGGAATGACGCATACGCGGATGCAATGCGCGAGGTGTACCGGACCTACGGCGACGACCTTGATGTCTGCTCGCTGTTCGCGGAGGCGATCATGAACCGGACCCCATGGGGGCTCTGGGACTTGGTGACCCGCGAGCCGGCGCAGGGCGCGGGAACACTCGAAGCAGTCGACGTGCTGGAGTCGGCGTTCGATGTCCTCGATGCCAAAGGCGCCAACAGTCACCTGGGCTTGCTGCACATGTACATCCATCTCATGGAGATGTCGCCGCATCCCGAGCGGGCCTTGGCTGCTGGCGACCGGCTCGTCGAGCTGGCGCCCGATGCTGGGCACCTGGTGCACATGCCCACCCATATCGACGTGCTGTGCGGTCACTACCACAACGTCGTCACCCGCAACTCAGCGGCGATCGTCGCCGATCGGAAGTACCTGGATCTCAAGGGTCCGATGAACTTCTATTCCGCCTACCGCTGCCACGAT
The DNA here is from genome assembly GCA_026713105.1 of Acidimicrobiaceae bacterium. GTDB lineage: Bacteria > Actinomycetota > Acidimicrobiia > Acidimicrobiales > Poriferisodalaceae > Poriferisodalis. Next base: position 84,378 of record JAPOPC010000072.1, on the reverse strand, counting down.
TATCACTTCAAGGTGTACGGGGCGATGCTGGCCGGCCAGTACGCCCCGGCCCTCGAAGCGGCCGAAGAGATGAACCGCACGCTGCCCGAGGAACTGCTGCGTCAGGGCTCGCCGCCGATGGCCGACTGGCTCGAGGGATTCGTGGCGATCAAGCAGCACGTGTTCGTGCGATTCGGCAAGTGGCACGAGATCCTCGATCAGCACCTGCCATTCGACCAGCAGTTCTATTGCGTGACCACGGCCATGATGCGCTACGCCCGCACCGTTGCCTACGCCTCGCTGAACCAGGTCGACGAGGCGCTGGCCGAACGCGAGGCGTTCATCACGGCCAAGGCTCATGTGCTGCCGAGCCGGACGCTGTTCAACAACACCGGCCTCGACATCCTGGCCGTGGCCGAGGCCATGCTGCACGGCGAGGTCGAGTACCGGCTCGGCAACTTCGACGTCGCCTTCGCCCATCTCCGCGAGGCGGTCGAACTCGACGACAACCTGCCCTACGACGAGCCTTGGGGCTGGATGCAGCCGACGCGTCACGCCCTGGCCGCGTTGCTGTCAGAACAGGGCCAGTTCGAAGAGGCCGAGGCGCTGTACCGAGCCGACCTGGGCCTCGATGACCAGCTGCGCCGCCCCTGCCAGCATCCCGACAACGTCTGGAGCCTCCACGGCTTGCACGAGTGCCTCGTCCGGCGCAACGAGAGGGTGGAAGAGCCGCTGATCCGCCAGCGTCTCGACCTCGCTATTGCACGGGCAGATGTGCCCATCACAGCGTCCTGCTTCTGCCGCTTGGAGGCTGCTGCATCGGGGTGAATGCCAGGGCGTAGCCTTGGCCGCTGTGTTCACGGCGCCCAGTACCACTGCTGATGTCTCCGCGGCATTGACCAAGCACGGGTATCTGCCCGATGAAGGCCTCTCGACGGTGGTCTACCTCTCGCTCACGATGGGTCGACCGCTGTTCCTCGAGGGCGACGCGGGAGTCGGCAAGACCGAGCTGGCCAAGGTGCTTGCGGCCTGGATCGGAGGCGATTTCATTCGCCTGCAGTGCTACGAGGGCATCGATGCTGCCCAAGCGCTCTACGAATGGGACTACACACGCCAACTCCTCCACCTGCGCACTGCGGAGGCCGCAGGGCGTGCGGCGGCCGACGCCGAGGCCATCGAGGACGAGCTGTATTCGGAGCGTTTCCTGATTCGCCGGCCGCTGCTGCGGGCCATCGACCACGACGACGCCACACCCGCTGTGCTGTTGATCGACGAAGTCGACCGCGCGGACGACGAATTCGAGGCGTTCCTGCTCGAGGTGCTGTCGGATTTCACCGTCACCGTGCCCGAGCTGGGCACGATCACGGCGGCCCAGCCGCCGCTTGTGGTGGTCACCTCCAACCGCACCCGCGACGTGCACGATGCCCTCAAGAGACGCTGCCTGTACCACTGGGTGTCGCATCCATCGGTGGACCGGGAGGTTGAGATTGTCAAGCTCAAGCTGCCCGACGTGGACGGCACGCTCGCTCGGCAAGTGGCGTCGGCTGTGTCGGTCATGCGCGACATGCGGCTGTACAAACCGCCCGGTGTGGCCGAGACCATCGACTGGGCAACGGCCTTGGGACGTCTCGGAGCTGCCGAGCTCGATACCCCCATGCTGGAAGCCACGCTGGGCACGGTGCTGAAGTATCGCGAGGACCAGCAGCGAGTCACCTCGGTGGGCATGGAGATGATCATGGCCGCCGTGGCCGAGGCCTGATTGAGCGAGCCATGAGCGCCGCCGGCACTGAATTGGGTGCCCCCGCGTCGGCAAGCGACGGTCACGTCAACGAGCCCGAGCGCTTGGCCTCGGCGTTCTCGTCCATCCTGCGCGGCGCAGGGCTGGTGGTCACGATCCGGCGGGTCATGGCCTTCACCGAAGCGCTCCGGCTGCTCGGTGTTGCCAACCGTGAGGACGTGTACTGGGCAGGCAGGGCGACGCTGGTGGGAAGTCCCGCCGATATCGGCGTCTACGATCGCGCATTCGCCGTCTTCTGGGAGGGCCGTACGCCCAGCGGGATCGTCGTGGAGCTGCCGCCGATCTCGGTGACGCTGGCTACGGACACTGAGGACGACAGCGACGCAGCGCCGCCAGCCGGTGGCGATGAGCCCGACACCGGCCCCACGCTGCGCGTCCGCTACAGCGATGTCGAGACGCTGCGTCACAAAGACTTCGCCGACTGCAACGACACAGAGCTGACCGAGCTTCATGCGCTGATGGGCGAACTGCGCTTCCGGGCGGTCACCCGGCGCTCGCGGCGCGCCGTTCGGGCAAAGCGCGTCTCCCGGCGACCCGATCTTCGCCGCACGATCCGCCGTGCCCTGCGCACGGGAGGCGAGGCCATCCGCCGCGAGTTCCTGACCGGCGACCGCAAGCCGCGGCGCCTGGTGCTGCTGCTCGACATATCTGGCTCCATGGAGCCCTACGCCCGTGCGCTCGTGCGTTTCGCTCATGCCGCGGTGGTCGGCCGCACTCGGGTGGAGGCATTCACGATCGGCACCCAGCTCACCCGGGTCACCCGAGAGCTGTCATCCCGCGATCCCGACGCTGGTTTGCGGGCCGCCTCCGACTCGGTACAGGACTGGTCGGGCGGCACCCGGCTGGGTGTAACACTGCATGAGTTCAACGATCGTTGGGGAGTGAGAGGCCACGCTCGCGGTGCGATCGTGGTGATCTGCTCGGACGGCTGGGACCGTGGAGCTCCTGACGAACTGGCCGAGCAGATGGCGCGATTGCACTTGGTCACCCACCGGCTTGTGTGGGTCAACCCGCTCAAGCACACTCCCGGCTATGCGCCGCTGGCCCGTGGCATGGCCGCGGCGTTGCCGCATGTCGACGAGTTCATCGAAGGTCATTCCTTCGATTCGCTCGAACATCTGGCTGCCGCCATCGCGGCCTGAGTCGGGCAGCATCGCGACCTCACCCGACGGATCACTCACCGAGAAGGCGAGACTGGACAGATGGACGAGATCCTGAATGACATCGACCGATGGCGGTCCGCAGGCCAGAGAGTGGCCGTCGCCCGGGTGGTGGACATCGAGGGCTCGGGGCCACGCGACCCAGGGGCTGCGATGGCCGTGAACGAAGAAGGCGAAGTCGCCGGCTCGGTCTCGGGCGGATGTGTCGAGGGCGCCGTCGTAGGCGAAGCGCTGGAGCTACTGGGCGGACGACGAGACCCGGGTATCACCACCTTCGGCTACAGCGACGACGAGGCATTCGCCGTCGGTCTCACCTGTGGCGGCACGATCCACCTGTTCGTGGAGGAACTCAACTGGTGACCAGCATCTACGAGGAGTTCCGCGACGCCATCCGGGCTGAGGAGCCGGTTGCACTCGCGACGATCATCGAGGGCCCTGATGCGGGCGCTGGGTCTGATGTGCGCCCTCACCCGGGCGCTGCGTCTGATGTGCGCCCTCACCCGGGCGCTGCGTCTGATGTGCGCCCTTATCCGGGCGCCAAGCTGCTCGTGCGACCCGATGCGCCGACACTGGGCACGCTCGGCGATCCGGACCTCGACCGCGTCGTGGAACGCGACGCGCTGGGCATGCTCGATGCCGGCATCAGCGAGGTGCGCCACTACGGCCAGCACGGCGAGGCCCGCCAGATGGATCTCAGCGTGTTCGTCGAGTGCCACGCCCGCCGCCCCCACATGGTGATTTTCGGCGCCGTCGACTTCACGAGGGCACTCGCCTCCCAAGCCAAGCTGCTCGGCTACCGCGTCACGGTCTGTGACGCGCGCGAAGTCTTCGCCACCAAACGCCGCTTCCCGATGGCCGACGAGGTCGTCGTGGACTGGCCGAACCGCCTGCTCGACCGCATCGGTGCAGATCTCGGCCCACGAGACGCAGTCTGCGTGCTCACCCACGACCACAAGTTCGACGTGCCTGCCATCGTCGGCGCCCTGCCCACCCGGGTCGGCTACCTCGGCGCCATGGGCTCCCGAACGACCCACGAGAAGCGAACTGAGCGCCTCCGAGAAGCCGGCGTCACCGATTCCGAACTCGAACGAGTCATGGCGCCGATTGGTCTCGACATCGGCGGCCGCACCCCAGAGGAAACCGCCGTCTCGATCGTGGCAGAGATCATCGCCGCACACACAGGCCGCCAAGCGCCCCGTTTAAGAGACGGCCAAGGCCGCATCCACTGATCAATAGGGCCGACGGTGTGAGGGGTGGGCGGGGGCAGGGGTGCCCACGCGCAGTTCGCAGCGCCAAAGCCCATCCACCTTGCAGCGGGCGGCGCTGCGCCTGTCCGAGCATGGGTGCGCCTGCCCCCGTCCATCCCGGGCTCGGATTCGCACCACGACCGCCCGGTAGCGTCACCGAAATGGACTTCACGCAGAACGAGGACCACGAGGCAATCCGCGAGGGCGTACGGCGCGTCTGTGCCGACTTCCCCGATGAATACTGGCGCGAGCGCGACGAGCAGCACGAATTCCCCTGGGACTTCTACAACGCCATGGCCGAAGGCGGCTGGGTCGGCATAGCCATTCCAGAGGAATACGGCGGCGGCGGCCAAGGCATCACCGAGGCGTCGATCGTGCTCGAGGAGGTGGCCGCCAGCGGCGCCGCCATGAACGGCTGCTCGGCGCTTCACCTGTCGATCTTCGGCATGGAGCCGGTGCGGAAATACGGCTCAGAGGCTCTGGCCAAGGAGATCCTGCCAGGGGTGGCCGATGGCTCCATTCACGCCGCGTTCGGGGTCACCGAGCCCGACGCCGGCACCGACACCACATCGATTCGCACCCGCGCTGAGCGTGACGGCGACGAGTACGTGATCACCGGCGCCAAGGTGTGGACCACCAAAGCGCCCTACTGCGACGTGTGCCTGCTGCTGGTGCGCACCACGCCCAAGGAGCTGTGCGACGGCCCGACTCAGGGCATGACCCTGCTGCTGGTGGACTTGCAGGACCCGGCGGTCGACATCACCCCGATCCCCAAGGTGGGCCGCAACGCGGTGGTGTCGTGCGAGGTCCGCTACGACGGCCTGCGGGTGCCGGTGGACCGCCGCGTCGGCGAGGAAGGCGAAGGCTTCCGCTACATCCTCGACGGCCTGAATCCCGAGCGAATCCTGATCTCCGGTGAGGCGTTGGGCATCGGCCGCGTCGCGCTGCGCCGCGCCGCGGAGTATGCGAAAGGCCGAGTGATCTTCGGGCGCCCGATCGGTCAGAACCAGGGCATCGCCTTTCCCCTGGCCGACAGCCACGCCCGCCTGCACGCCGCCGAACTGGTGGTGCGCGATGCGTCGTGGCGCTACGACAACGGCCTGAGCTGTGGCGAGCAGGCCAATCTGGCCAAGTACTTGGCCTCGGAGGCGGCGTTCGAGTGCGCCGATCGGGCAATGCAGACCCACGGCGGTTTCGGCTACGCCAAGGAGTACGACGTGGAGCGCTACTGGCGAGAGGCGCGGCTGATGAAGATCGCTCCTGTCAGCCAGGAGATGGTCCTGAACTTCGTGTCGTCCAAGGTGCTCGGTTTGCCGCGCTCGTACTAGTCGAGCTCGGGGTTGTCGGCCAGTGACTACGGCGGGGGTGATGCTGGCTGCAGGTGCGGGGACCCGGTTCGCTGGGTCGGAGCACAAGCTGCTGTCCACCATTGAGGGCCGCAGCGTCGTCAGCCGTTCGCTGGACGCGCTGTGCGGAGCGGGGCTTGACGCAGTCGTCGTCGTGACCGGGGCGGTGGATCTCTCCGAAGTGCTGGCCGAGGCCGGCGGCGTCATTGCCGTGATTGCGAACGAGCGCTGGGAAACGGGCATCGCCTCGTCGGTGCACTGTGCTGCTCGCTGGGCGTGGGATGCAGGCCACGAGGCAGTGGTCGTGGGGCTCGCCGACCAGCCGTTCGTGACGTCTGCCGCGTGGCGGGCTGTTGCTGCCAGCGAGGGCCGCATCGCCGTTGCCACCTACGGAGGGCGGCGGGGTAACCCGGTCAGGCTGGCACGCGAGGTCTGGCCGCTGCTGCTGTGCGACGGCGACGAGGGCGCACGGACGCTGATTCGGCGATTTCCGGAAATCGTGGTGCCGGTAGCCTGCGAAGGGCTACCCGATGACATCGACACCGTGGAGGATCTGCGCCGATGGAGCTGAAGAGTGAATTCCGTGTCGGCATACCTGTCGAGCAGGCGTGGAGCACGCTGACCGACGTCGAGTTCATCGCGCCGTGCATGCCGGGCGCGCAGCTCACCGAGGTCGACGGCGATGAGTTCAAGGGCGGAGTGAAGATCAAGGTGGGCCCGATCACGGCGCAGTACAAGGGCTCGGCGAAATTCGTTGAGCTCGACGAGGCCAACCGCCGGATCGTGCTCGAAGCCACTGGCCGCGATTCGCGCGGTGCAGGCAATGCAGCCGCCGAAGTGACCGCCGAGATGACTCCCGACGGCGATGGCACAGTCGTGTCGATCGCCACCGACCTCAAGGTCACCGGCAAGGTGGCGCAGTTCGGCCGCGGCGTGATGGCCGACGTCACCGAGAAGCTCATCGGTCAGTTCGTGGACTCGCTCGAACAGAAACTGTCCGAGATGGGCGAGTCGGACGATGCCGACGCTTCGGTTGACGGTGCTTCTTCCGATGGTGCCGAGACGGATGCCGAGGCCGCAGATGCGCCCGCGTCGTCCGGACCGCGCCAGATCGAGATGGCTGAGCCGGAGCCGGTCGACCTGCTCGAAACGGCGGGCAGGCCCATGCTCAAGCGCATCCTGGCTCCGGTTGCGGTGGTGGCCCTCTTCCTGTTCAACCGTCGTCGCAGGCGCAAGCGCCGCCAAGGCTGAGGGCTCGCTGTCGCGACTCCTCTCGGGCGTTGCTAGTCCGTTGCGCCCCCGGCGCACCCCAGACATCCGCTCAAGTAGACGCGGTTGCGGCCTTGCTCGGCCGCCTGCCCCAGTGCGCCTTCGATGTGGTCGTTGCCCACGACGACGGGCGACCGGCGGTGATCGCCAATGCTCCGCTGCTCGACGACGGGCGTCCCATGCCCACCCGCTACTGGCTGGTCGATGTCGACTTGCGCCGGCGGGTGTCCCAGCTTGAGGGCGGCGGCGGCGTCAGGGCGGCCGAATCCGCCGTGGACGCTGAGTCGCTCGCCGCGGCGCACAGCCGTTATGCCGCCGAACGGGACGCGCTGATGCCCGGCGACCACCTTGGACCGCGCCCGACCGGCGGTGTCGGGGGAACGGCGCGAGGCGTCAAGTGTCTTCACGCCCACCTCGCCTACCGGCTGGCCGGCGGCGACGACCCCGTCGGCGACTGGGTGCTGGAACGGTTGAGCGATGACGGGCCGGTCTGGTGACCGCTGGGGCTGCATCCCGCCGCGTTGGGCCCGACCCGGTCGCCGTCGTGGACTGCGGCACGAACACCACGCGCCTGCTCATCGACGACGGGGACGGATTGGGGCAGCGGCTGCAGCGGATCACCGGACTCGGGCGGGGAATCGATGCGGCTGGTCGGCTTCGCGACGACGCGATTGGCCGTGTGGTTGACGCGCTGGGGGAGTACCGCGAGATCATTGAGCACCGCCACCCAACCGCTGTGCGGGCCGTGGCGACCAGCGCTGCCCGCGATGCTGCAAACGGCGGAGAATTCCTACAGCGGGCAAGCGAGGCGCTCGGCACTGAGGTCGAGCTGCTGGACGGCGTGAGCGAGGCAGCGTACGGATTTGCCGGCGCCACGACCGATCTCGAGGCCGTCCAACATGGCGCTGCACTCGTACTCGACATCGGCGGGGGGTCGACGGAATTCGCTTACGGCGCGCTTTCTGCGAGCGCTGGGGTGCAGGCCGCGACCTCAGTCGACATGGGCTCTGTGCGGTGGACCGAGAGGTTCCTGGCGTCGGATCCCCCTCGGCCTGAAGAGTTGAGCTCAGCGATCTCGGTTGCTCGCCTGCATCTCGACGACATCGATCGGGAGCATCCGGTCATCGGCCGGGGCGCTTCGGGGGCCACGCTCCTTGGCGTTGCCGGGACTGCCACGACGGTGGCCGCGGTCGAGATCGGCCTCGATCCCTACGATCCTGAGATCATCGACGGGTTCGTGCTGACGAGGGCCGCGGCCGAGGACGTCTTCCGCACGCTGGCCACCGAGCGGTTGGCTGATCGCGTGCACAATCCGGGCCTGCATGTCGACCGTGCCCCAGTGATCGTGGGCGGTTGCTGCATTCTGGTGGCGGTGATGCGTCACTGGGAGATCGACGAGTGCGTGGTGCGCGAGCGCGACCTGCTCGACGGCATAGCGGCTGAGCTCCGCGAAGCGCAGGCCAGCCCAGCGGCTGAGCTCCGCGAAGCGCAGGCCAGCCCAGCGGCTGAGCTCCGCGAAGCGCAGGCCAGCCCAGCGGCTGAGCTCCGCGAAGCGCAGGCCAGCCCAGCCGCCGAACTCCGTCTGGCGCTGGATAACCCAGATGTCGGGGGAGACGCTGATGCCGCTCGGTGAGCGGCGGCGGCGCGCCAGTACTGTGCGAGGCGTGAGTCGTCTGCGTACCGAGCGGCTCGAGCTTCGCCCGCTCGTGCCGTCGGACTTCGCCCAATGGAACGAAGTCCGCGAACGCTGCCGTCACTGGCTTGTGAAATGGGAGCCCCGGCCGCCCGCAGGCGTGCCTGATCCGTCGCGCGACCCGCAGGCGTTTACCAATCGCTGCCGCGTGCGTGAACGCGAACGCTCGCTGGGGACGGCGTTCGACTTCGGCCTGTGGCATGAGGGCTGGTTCTGCGGCGAGATCAACATCTCGCACGTGGCGCGCGGGGCGTTCCAGAGCGCCCATGTGGGCTATTGGATCGACGAGCGGCTGGCGGGCAAGGGACTGGTCGCCGAAGGGCTGCTGGCGGTGTTCGGATTCGCCTTCGATCAGGCGGGCTTGCACCGGGTGCAGGTGTCGATCATGCCGCGCAACGCTGCCAGTTTGCGCGTGGTGGAAAAGCTGGGGCTGCGCTCGGAAGGGATCGCGCAGGGATACATCCAGATCGCCGGAGTCTGGGAAGACCATGTGCGCTTCGGCCTGACCACCGAAGAATGGCGAGCCCGCCGTGATGACATGGCGGCAGGGCTGCGATCTGCCCGCAGCGGCGGCATCGCTCAGTCGTCGGGGTCCGACAACCACTCCTGACCCGGCCTGCATTCGGCTGAGATCGGGCACCAACGGCATGGCGGCCCGGGAACCCGGCTGGGTTCGTGATCGCCTCGGCGGAGAGCGATGAGCCGGCCGATGCCATCGACTGTCCGGCGCAGGGCGCTGTCGAGCACTCCTGCGGTGACTGTCTCGTGCTCGAGGCGTCCCTCGGCGACGTAGAACGAGCCGATGCCCAGCGGGGGCACGCCGATCGACAGGGTCTCGACGAGTGCGTAGAACCGGAGGTCCTCGGGGTCGGTCGGTGATCGCGAGCCGGTCTTGAGGTCGATGATGACCTTGCCGGCGCGCTGGCGGCCGTCGGGTCCGCCCAGCGGCGCCGGCGATCCCAGCGTCAGGTCGTACTTGCCGACGAGCACGAAGGCCCCGCCGCACAGCCGGGCGCGGGCGGAGACTTCGGCGGTGGGCCTCCATGCACGCTGCATCGGCGGGAACGTCTCGCTGAAGCGTGTGAGCAGCGCGACGCAGTTGGCCGTCAGGTCCGCGAGCTCACCGTCGGATGCATCGGCCAGGAAGCTGCCGAGGTTGTCGTTGTCGGCCACGAGACGTTCGAGGGCGGCGTCGACGGCGTCTTCGGGTTCGAATCGCCGATGGGTGGACAGCTCGACTGCTTTGTGAAGCACGATGCCGCGGGCGATGGGCACGGTCCATGCAAAGGGGGCGTCGGCTTCGGCGAGGTGCCGTGCTTCGCAGCCGAAGACGCCCGCCAGATCTCGCTTGCGCACCCACAATCCACGGCTGTTGATGTCGTGAGCCGGGTCGACCAGTTCGGCCAGCGCAGACTCAGCCCGGTTTCGCAATTCGGCAGCGAAATCGCCGGCGTACGTCGGGCGTTCGGGTCCGGGCGTGCGGATCGCGTCGAGCGTGACCTGCTGGGCAGGGAGCATTCCGGGGGCGGCGTTTGCCATCTCGGTCCATTGTGGCCGTAGCCGCGGGGCTGCAGCATTCACCCGACTCGCTGACAGGGTGTCGCCCGTTTGATGTCACACCCCCCGGTGATGCTGGGCACATGCCAGCTACACCCCGAACCCACCCACCCGCACCGCTCCGGCTGGTCGATGCCTCGCCCGCCCGCAGCCGGCCGCACCGTGCCGGGAGCGCCTCAGTGCGCGCCCAGCGAGATGCCGGCGGCCCTGCCCCCGACCCTTCCGGCCGGTTCGTCTTGACGGTGCGAGCGCTCGCCATGACGGCTCGTTCGCTGGGTCTCACCGCTCCGAGCTTTCAGAGCCCGCCCCGTTCCGACGAGCTCGACCGCTCCATCCAGCGCACTCCGTCGGGCGATTGCGTGGTCGCCGTGCGCGTGCGAGGACGCCCGTTCGGCGCTGTCGTGGCCGATGCCATCGAGGGCATCGTGGTCAGCAACGAACTGGGCGTCGATGCCGCCGGGCCGGTGCGCGATGAACTGTGGCGGGAAGCCGAAACCGCCGGGCCGGTGTATGACGAGCTGTGGCGGGCAGCCGAGGCCGCCTGAGCGACACCGCATCGTGATCGGGTCTGCGAGCGAGCATGATGGGAGGTGCGGACGTAGCGGCCGCGCTGGCTGGCCCGGGTGGCGGAACTGGCAGACGCAGAGGGCTTAAACCCCTCGGCTCCCTCGGGAGCGTGCGGGTTCGAATCCCGCCCCGGGCACCGGCATCAGCGCAGGGCGGCGGCGCGCAGCGATGCCACGGTCTCAGTGCCCGGTCCCAGGCGGCGGGCGGCGGCGTCCTGGCACAGCTCGTTCAGCGTCCGGTTCAGCGGCGTGTCAATGCCGAACTTCTCGCCGAGCTCGCAGATTCGGCCGTTGAAGTGCTCCACCTCGACGGTGGGACGCCGGAAATGCAAGTCCTGCCAGGTGGACGGGTAGCTGTGCATCACCGGATCTGAATCACCGCGAGGCTCGCGCCGGCCCGGAATGCGCATGCGCTCGATCCACGCGCGCAAATCCTTGCCGTCGTCCATGATCGGCGAGATCCCCGCCGCATCCAGCACATCTGCTGCTTCTTCTTGCAGGTCGGCCATGAAGAAGCGGGTTTCTTCGTCGCAGAACCACTCCTGCACCGGCAGGTCGATCAGCGCCGAGAACGCGTTCGTGAGGTTCAGCACCAGCTTTCCCCACTTGGCGACAGAAACGTTGTCGTCGACCGAAGCGCGCATGTCTGCCGCAACAAAGTCGTCAACCACCGCCGCGCACAGTTCGTCGGAGCCGGTGGGCCAGCATCCGATCTGAGCCCGGCGAGCACCGGTGTGGGTGACCACGCCTGGCTCGTCGATACGAGCACCGATTCGCACCATGACGCCGTAGGCCCGAAAGCCCTGCTCAGTCAGCCATTCCTCGTTGGTGACGCTGTTCTGAAAGCAGAACAGCGGCACGTCGTCGTACAGCTCACGGTGCTGTTCGATCGCCTCGAAGGTGTGCTGAGTCTTCATGGCCAGCAGCACGACGGTGTTCGAATCGATCGACAGCTCGTGGGCTCGGCGGGCCGCAGGCAGTCGAAAGTGGCCTTCGGTGTAACCCGAGATGTGCAGCCCCGTGTGCTGCAAAGCGGCCAGATGGTCGCCTCGCGCAATGAGTGCTACCGAGCGCCCTGCCTGGGTCAGCCGGGCACCCAGTACGCATCCGATCGCCCCCGCTCCGTGCACGATGTAGTTCAGCTGCGGGCTTTCGCGGGGTATTGGCTGGGCTGTCACGGCGGTACATCGTGCCAGATGGCCCCGCGTGCGGCCCGGACTGTCGCGCCTTGGCGCGCGGGCCGTGCCTGCGGTTCGCGGCGCGGCGCTACCGTGCTGCCATGCGCCAGTGGAACACCGATGTGCCGAACATGATGGAGGCGTGGTTCTGGAAGCAGCCCGCCGATGTCATCGATGCGGTGATCGCTCGACACCATGCCGAGGCCCCGCTGGACTGGTTCGAAGAGCCCGATTACGACGACGAAGTCGTCAAGCCGGGTCCTGGCTATTGGTGTGTCACCAGGCACGCCGACATCGCCGCGGTTTCGCGCAACACCGAGGTGTTCAGCTCGGCTGCCGGCATCACCATGCTGGATGCGCCACCGGAGTTCACCGAGTTCTTCAGCTCCATGATCGCCATGGACGACCCGCGCCACGCCCGGCTGCGGCGCCTCGTCGCCAAGGGCTTCACGCCCAAGATGCTGGCCGATCTCGACGGCAGGGTTCAGGCGGCAGCGGCGGAGATCGTGGACTCTGTGTGCGAGAAGGGCAGCTGCGATTTCGTGACCGAGGTGGCCGCGGCGCTCCCGCTCAAGATCGTGTGCGACCTGATGGGCATACCGCGGTCGGAGTACCAGGGCGTGTTCGAGGCCAGCAACGTCATCCTGGGCATCTCCGATCCTGAGTACCAGCCCGAGGACTTCGACTTCTTGACCGCATTGCTCACCGCCGGCGGGCAGTTGGCCGAGTTGATGAAGGAGGTCGCCCAGGCGAAACGCGGCGGTGACGGCACCGATCTCACCAGCGTGCTCGTCAATGCCGAGCTGCCCGACGATCAGCTCAGCGACGCCGACCTCGCCAGCTTCTTCGTCCTGCTGGTGGTGGCCGGCAACGAGACCACGCGCAATGCCATCTCATGGGGGCTGAGCTATCTCACCGAACATCCCGATCAGCGGGCCATCTGGGCCGCAGACTTCGAGGGCATCGCGCCGACTGCTGTCGAAGAGATCGTGCGGCTGTCCAGCCCGGTGGGCTACATGCGGCGCACCGTCACCCGCGACTTCGTCTTCGAGGGGCGAGAGATGCAAGAGGGCGAAAAGGTCGCGATGTTCTACGTCGCCGCCAACCGCGACCCCGCTGTATTCGACGACCCCTTCAAGTTCGATGTTCTGCGAGACCCGAACCCCCAGTACGGCTTCGGCGGTCCTGGCCCGCACTATTGCCTGGGCGCGCATCTGGCACGTCGTGAGATGACGGTGATGTACCGGGAGCTGTTCAACCGGCTGCCCGACATCGTCGCGGTCGACGAGCCCGACACCTTGCAGGCGGCGTTCATCCACGGCGTCAAGCACCTCGACGTCGAATTCACGCCTACGGCCCCGCTGGCCGCCTGAGCCCGCCCGGCCCGGCTGCACGTAGCGTTCTTGCTATGAACCAACCTCAGATCGCGCCCGCTACGGGCAAGCTCGGCGTGCTGACGCCCGGCATGGGCGCGGTGGCCACCACGTTCATCGCGGGAGTCCTCGCTGCACGGGCCGGGCTGGCGGCGCCCATTGGCTCGGTCAGCCAGATGGCCCATATCCGCCTCGGCGGCCGGGCCGACGGCCGCAATCCGCTGATCCGCGACTTCGTGCCGTTGGCCGAGCTCGACGATCTCGTCTTCGGCGGCTGGGACCCCATCACGCCCAACGCACTCGAGGGCGCCCGCACAGCAGGGGTGCTGGAAGAACGTGATCTCGGCGTGATCTCGCGTGAGCTGGAAGGCATCGTGGCGATGGACGCCGTGTTCGACCCCCGCTGGGTGAGCCGGCTTGAAGGCACCCGCACGAAGCCTCCGATGAGCAAGCTGGACGCGGCACAGGCGCTGATGGATGACATCGAGCGCTTCCGGGCCGAGAACGAATGCGACCGGTTGGTGATGGTGTGGTGCGGTTCGACGGAGGCCTATCAGGAGCCCACCGAGGTGCACGCCACGGTTGAGGCATTCGAAGCGGGGCTCGCCGCCGACGATGACAACATCTCGCCGAGTCAGCTTTACGCCTACGCGGCGCTCATGAGCGACGTGCCATTCGCAAATGGTGCCCCGAACCTGGCGGTCGACATTCCGGTGATGACCGAGCTGGCGCAGCGTCGTGGCGTCCCCATCGCCGGCAAAGACTTCAAGACCGGCCAGACGCTCATGAAAACGCTGGTGGCGCCGGGCCTCAAGGCCCGGATGCTGGGCCTGCGCGGCTGGTATTCCACCAACATCTTGGGCAACCGTGACGGCGAGGTGCTCGACGATCCCGAGAACTTCAAGACGAAAGAGACGTCCAAACTGGGCGTCCTCGACACGATCCTGCAGCCCGAGACCTACCCCGATCTCTACAGCGAGATCGATCACGTGGTGCGCATCAACTACTACCCGCCCCGCGGCGACAACAAAGAGGGCTGGGACAACATCGACATCTTCGGATGGCTCGGTTACCCGATGCAGATCAAGATCGACTTTCTGTGCCGTGATTCGATCCTTGCGGCACCGATCGTGCTCGACTTGGCGCTGTTCTTGGACCTCGCCCAGCGCGCCGGCCACGGCGGCGTGCAGGAGTGGCTGTCGTTCTACCTGAAGGCCCCCCAGTCGGACGATCCTGCCGGTCCAGAGCACGACCTGTTCATCCAGCAGACGAAGCTGAAGAACACCCTGCGTGAGTGGATGGGCGAAGAGCCCGTCACCCACTCCGAGGCCGGCTGAACACAGCGCCTCAATGACTCCAAATGTTCACGGGTTGTTTGCTTTGTCGCGCAAGCGGTGAGTGAATCTCAACGTAATTTCAGGTTTGTCTTAGGAGGTATTCAGCATCACTCGTCAGAGTCTGAAGTGCCCGACTTCCCCCTCCCGAAAGGAGTGACGGCATGGCTGACAACGAAGTAGAAGCACCGATCCAGAATCATCGACGCAGACGAACTCCCGTCAGGGGACGCAGAGGCCGATTGCTGGTTGCACTTCTCGCTGCCGCGATGGCGGGCGTGCTTGCCCTGACCTTTACGATCGGCTCGGCGGGCGCCCAGAGCGGCGACTCCAGCGGTGTCACCGAACAGCAGCAAACGAACGTAGGCCAGGTCCTCGCACGGGTTCATCACGATGGAGCGATCTGGGCTCACCATGACGGCGAACCCCGGGTTCATCACGATGAAGCGATCTGGGCTCACCATGACGGCGAACCCCGGGATCATCACGATGAGGCCACTCGGGCTCACCATGACGGCGAACCCCGGAAGCATCACGAGGACTGTGATCATCGCCGCGGCAAGTTCGGACACCGCGTTGCGGTGAACTCAGTCGCCGAGTTGCTCGGCCTGGAGCCCGAGGCGCTGCGCGACAGAATGGTGGACGGCGAGACGCTGGCTGACATCGCAGCCGCGCAAGGCGTCGAGGTGTCTGACCTGGTCGATGCGATTGTGGCTGCCATCAGCGAGCACGCTGCAGAGCACGGCCGCGAGATCGATACCGAAGCGTTGATCGAGAAGGTCACCGCAGTGGTGAACGATGAGCATCCCGAGCGGCCCGAAGGCAAGGACGGCTGGAAGGACCGCCGAGGTCTTCACCGCTGGGGCGGTCACATCGGATCGCACAGCTCCCTCTCGACCACCTGAGTCCTCCCCAACCCGAAGCGGGCCGGCTGCCCCCTCCGTCGGCCCGCTTCGGCGCGCCCCGGCACCCGTAGCGTTGCGTGCCATGACCGGCGAGCACGGCACAGCGATCCCGGTAATCGACATCTCACCCGGCGCGCCTGCGCACGACGTGTGTGCGCAGATCGACGCGGCCTGCCGGGGCATCGGCTTCTTTGCAATCACCGGCCACGGTGTCGCGGGCGAGTTGCTCGATGGCGTGCTCGACGTGACCAGGGAGTTCTTCGCCCAACCGCTCGCCGACAAAAAGTCGCTGGCGATCGAGCTGTCCGATCATCACCGGGGCTACGCCGGCGTCGAGGGCGAGCTGCTCGAGCCCGGCATGCGAGCCGACTTCAAGGAAACCTTGGATCTCGGCCCAGAGGTGCCGCTCGACGACCCTCACCGGTCGCCCCTCGAAGGGCCGAACCAATGGCCGGCCCTGCCGGGATTCCGGGAGACGCTCGAGGCATACCAAGCTGCAGTACTCGTAGCAGCGAAGTGTCTGTTGCGGTTGGTCGCGCAGGCTCTCCGCCAGGAGCCGTCCTACTTCGATCGACGATTCGTGCGCCCCCTCGTCGGCACACGGCTCATCCGCTACCCGGCGGTGGGCGAACCGCGACCCGACCAGCTCGGCTGCGGCGCCCACAGCGACTACGGCTGCGTCACACTGCTGCACATCGACGGCACAGCCGGCCTGCAGCTGGCGGACATCGACGGCCGATGGCACGACGTCATCGCGCCGCCAGGCAGCTTCGTCGTGAACCTCGGCGACATGCTGGCCCGCTGGACCAACGACCGGTACCGCGCCACCGTTCACCGGGTGCAGTCGCCGCGCAACCGAGACCGCTATTCGGTGCCGACGTTCGTCAACCCGTCCTACGACACGGTCGTCGAGTGTCTGCCGAGCTGTCTCGGCGAGGGCGAGCAGCCGAAGTACCCCACGACCACCTCGGGCGCCTACCTGCAATCCCGGTTCAACGAGACGTTCGCCTACCGCCAGTAGCGGCTGGTCAGCATCAGGCGCCCGGTGCCCGGCGCTCGAACAGAGGGGCTCACGCGACCGTGAAGACGGCGATGCGTGTCCACCGGTCGGGGTCGTCAGGGTCGGCGCCGCCATAGATGGGTCGCATCTCGAAACTGAGCCCGCTGATCACGCCGGCCTCGGCGCGCTCGGCGAGCCAGTCGCCGAAGCCGACTTCGGCGAAATGCGCCGAGTTGATGCCCAGGGCACAGCGCGCACCGGGGCGCGCCACACGCAGGAGCTCGCTGACCGATTCGGGGCCGAGATGGCCGTGGGTGAACGCGCCCGCGCTCACGATGCCGGCGTAGGACCCGCCCTCGAGGTCGAGCCGTTCGGTGAGGTCGGCTTCGAGGAGCTAGCGGTAGGTCGAGTGACCGTCGTGGTTCTTGACGGCAGCCTTCGCCAGCATCTCGGGCGAGATGTCGATGCCGTCGATCACTCCAACGCCGAGCCGTGCCAGCTCGGCACCGACGACGCCTGTGCCACAGCCCACGTCGAGCACGGGCCCGTCGAGTTCGTCGAGATTGCCTTGAGCGGCGCAGAACGCTGCTGCCACATGCTGGTGGTACTCGTAGTCGTTCTTGGCAAGGAAGACCGACTCGTACGTCTCCGCCCACGAGGCGTACAGCTCCCGGTTGGCCTCGGGCCCGTCGACTGCGTAAGCGTCTTCGAGCCCGATGCTTGCTGTGGCTGATTCCTCTGCCGTTTGCTCATTCATCGCTGCGAGACCCTAGTGAGCGCCGGCCGTCACTCCCTCAGACGAGCAGCGGGTCGGTCAACACTTCCACCAGGGCCGGGCCCGGGTGCGCCAACGCGTCGCTGAGCGCCGTGTCCAGCTCGTCCGCCGATGTCACTCGGCGGCCCATTGCGCCGCACAGCTCGGCGAAGGAGGCGAAGCTCGGGTTGTGCAGCGCCGTCTGCCACACGTCGAGTTCGGCCGCTCGCTGCTCCTTGGAGATCTTGCCCAGCTCGGCGTTGTTGAGCAGCACGTGAGTGATGTCCATGCCGTACTTGACTGCGGTGGTCAGCTCCATGGCGTATTGGCCGAAGCCGCCGTCGCCCGACACCGACACCACCGCTCGGCCTGACCAAGGGGACGCCTGTGCGCCCGACCCATGCTGGGTCGCGGCCCAGCAGCCCATGGCGGCCGGAAACGCGAACCCGATCGATCCCAGATAGCCCGACATGAGCACCGCCTGCCCGCACGGCTCGAAGTAGCGGCCGAACGAGTATGCGTGGTTGCCGACATCCACGGTCATGATGGCGTCAGCCGGAACGAGGCGGCTCAGGGCCTCGAACACGATCGCCGAGTTCACCCCGCTTCCTCGGTCGTCGACCTGTCGGCGCTCTTTCTCGGCGCGCCAGATGTCCCAGCGCGCTGCCACCTCGGCTGCGGCGCTGCCGGTGCCGGCCCGCCCTCGCAGCGCCCCGGCGAGCGCCCGGGCCCCAACGCCCACGTCGGCGAGCATCGGCACTGTCACTGCGTGGAACCGTCCGAGCGCCATAGGGTCGAAGTCCACCTGGACGATCGGCTTGTACGAGGCGATCCCGGTGTGGTTCGCGAACGACACGCCGAAGGTCACCAGAGCGTCGGCTTCGTTCATGAACCAGCTGGCGATCGGCGTGCCCGAACGACCCAGCACCCCGCAGGCGAGCGGATGCTGATCGGCGATCAGACCCTTGCCCTTGAACGTCGTGGCGATCGGCGCATCGATCGCTTCGGCCAGTGCCACGACGTCGTCGATGCCGCTGCGGGCGCCGTGGCCCACAATGATCATCGGTCGCGCTGAGACCGACAGCACCTCGATCGCCGCGTCGAGCGCACTGGCCGCCGGCGAGATGCCGCGATCGCCCGTGCGGCCCTGCGGCGAACCGGCAGCGCGCTCGCCGGCGGGCGCCGGCTGCACCTGCACCTCGTCGGGCAGCACAAGGTGCGCCACGTCTCGCTCCACCAGGGCCGTCTTGCAGGCCAGGTTCATGAGTTCTGCCGCATCGGAGCCGGCCTGGACCGTCGCCGAATACCGGGCGACATCGGCGAACGCCGCTGACAGGTCGGTGTCCTGAAAGGCGCCTCGGCCCCGCACGCTCGAGGGCACCTGACCGCAGAGCGCGAGCACCGGCGCTCGATCCATCTTGGCGTCGTAGAGCCCCGTGAGCAGGTTGGTGCTGCCCGGCCCGGCGATGGCGAAGCACGCAGCCAATCCGCCTGTCAACTTGCCGTAGGCCGTGGCAGCGAACGAAGCGGCGCCCTCGTGGCGGACGCCGATGAAGCGCAGCGAGCCGTCCGCCTCGGCCACGCGCAGGGCATCGGCAAAGCCCAGATTCGAGTGTCCGACCATGCCGAACACCCACGCCACGCCCCACGCCGTCATCGTCTCGACGAGCTGGTCAGACACAGTGCGGATCCGCTGGTCGGTGAGCGGCAGCGCCACGTAGACACCGTCACTGCGAACTTCGGTGCGAAACGCGGCTGGTGCGTCGTCGAATGGCGGCGGTGGCTTGCCGTCGTGCGGCGAGTAGTCGTAGCCGTGCCACGGGCAACGCAGCCAGCCGCCCTCGATGCTGCCTTCGCCGAGCGGACCGCCTTGGTGCGGGCATGCGTTCGCGAGGCAGCCGAAGCCTGCCTCGGTGCGGGTGACGCACAAGCTCTCGCGCTCAACAGTGACGGTCGTGACCCGGCCCACGTCGAGTTCGTCGACGCCGATGAGGCGGTGCCAGGAGAACTCCCCGGCAGGCAGTGCGGGCACCGCAGTGGTGGGCACTGCCGCACCGGGAACGTCATCGGTGGCTTCTGGATGCTGGGATGTGTCGCTCATCGCTCACCCCTGTTCGACTCGCGCTCATCGTCGCACACGGTGCTTGGGGTCCCGTAGTCGCGCGGGGACGCCAGACACTCCCGCGCGGCTCTAGCGTTTCGGGCGTGCTGTATCTCGTCCGTCACGCCTCGGCAGGCGACCGGCGAGCTTGGCAGGGCGACGACAGCAACCGGCCGCTCGACCCGATGGGTCACGCCCAAGCCGAGGCCATCGCAGCGACGCTCGCCTCCGCACCGATTCAGCGCGTGCTCACAAGTCCCAGCGTTCGTTGTGTCCAGACGATCGAGCCGCTCGCAGCGAAGCTCGGACTGGACATCGAGATCTCCGCCGAGCTTGCCGAAGGTGCCGATGGCTGGCGAAGCGAGGCCTTCGTGGAGCGTCTGTGCGGCGAGGCGGGCGACAGCGTGCTGTGCAGCCACGGCGACGTGATTCCCGAGGTGCTCTGGCGACTTGCCTACGGCGGCATCGACGTGAACCCGGCACGCTGCAAGAAGGCGTCCATCTGGGAACTCCACGTCGTCGACGGCACCGTCAGCCATGGCGTCTACCGGTCTCCTCGCAGTTTCGGGGCTCGTGCGGAGGATCTGATGTGAGGACTAGCCGGCACTACTACGTCGAGTCGTTCGACACGATCTCGTTGGCGCCCTACCGGATCAGCCGGTCGCCGTTCGCGCACCGCTACACCACCGATCAGACCGTCCACGCGGTGTACTGCAACCGGCTGTACCCCATGAAGTCGAGCCCCGACGAGGACCCCATCCCGGCTTACTGGAAGCTGCGCCGCGGGGTCATGCTGTACGACGTCCCCGAGAAGCCTTTGGCGATCGAGGGTCCCGATGCGGTCGAGCTGCTTGAGCGCGTTCTCGTGTGCCGGGTCGCCGATCTGGGCATCGGCCGCTGCCGCTACGGGCTCGCATGCGACGACGACGGTTCGATCCTGATGGACGGAGTGCTGATGCGCCTCGCCTACGACCGCTTTTGGTACGTCATCGCCAACGGCGAGTTCTTGAGCTGGCTGGGCGCCCTCGCTATCGGGCTCGAGGTCAAGGTCTTCGACCCCAATTCACGGGTGCTGCAGATCCAAGGGCCGAAGTCGCTCGACGTGCTGGATGCAGCGATCGGCGGCGGGCTGACGACCGACTTCCGGTATTTCCGCGCCGGTTTCTTCGAGATCTGCGGCCAGACGCTGTGGGTGTCTCGAACCGGCTGGACGGGCGAAGTCGGCATCGAGATCTACACCAACAGCGGGCCTGAGCCCACCGACTATGACGCCCTGTGGGACGGCCTGTTCGCCTGCGGCGAGCCGCTCGGCATGGAGTTCAGCACCGGCGCCTCCATGGGGATTCGGCGTATCGAAGCCGGAATCCTCGACAACGGCAGCGACATCGAACGGGACCTGACGCCCTACGGCGCCGGTCTGGGCCAATTCGTCCGGCTCGACAAAGACGACTTCATCGGCAAGGCGGCGCTGGAGCGAGCCGACCGCAGCCAGTTGCTGTTCGGCCTCGTGTGCCCCACAGCGATGCCAGAGCCCCAGATGGGCGTCAGCTATGAGAACCAGCACGTCGGCCACGTGACCATCGGGACCTGGTCGCCCACGCTGGAGATGGGCGTCGGCTACGTGCGTTTCGACGAACCGCTCGGCGGCGACGACTGGTTCGCCAAGTCGGTGTCTCTGCACGACTACGACGGCATGCCGCACACGGCGACGGTCGACACCCTGCCGTTCGTCGACAAAGACAAGCAGCTGCCGCGCGTCGTTTGGCATGGCCCAGGTCCAGGATCTGGGTGATGCTGCAGCTCGACGCGGCGGCGGTGCGAGAGGCCACGCCGTGGGATGAGCTGATGGCTGCCGTCGCCGAATTGCTCGGCGACGGCGCCGCACACGTGCCGCAACGAGAGATCCACGACGTCGGCCTGCCCGATGGCGACACCGGCTCGCTGCTGGTCATGCCCGCCTGGATCGACCGCGAGCTTCTCGGGGTGAAGGCCGTGACCTACTACCCCTCCAATGCAGGCACCGACGTGCCGACCATCAACGCCGGCTACCTGCTGTTCGACGGCCAGACCGGGCAGCTCAGCGCAGTGCTGGACGGCGACGAGCTCACGCTGCGGCGCACCGCAGCCGTCTCGGCGCTCGCGGCCGACCGCCTCGCCCGGTCCGACGCCCGTCGCCTGCTTGTGGTCGGCACCGGCAATCTCGCACCGAACCTGGCGCTCGCCCACGCCGGCGTTCGGGACTTCGAAGTTGTCGAGGTGTGGGGCCGCAACCCGCGGCGGGCCGCCGCCACGGCACAACAACTCGCCGACCACGACCTGCCGGCACAGCCGGCCACATCGCTGGACGACGCCGTCGAGCGTGCCGACGTCATCTCTTGCGGTACTGGCTCCACCAGCCCACTGGTGCGGGGCGACCTCCTGGCGCCCGGAACCCACGTCGATCTGGTCGGGTCCTTCCGGGCCGACATGCGAGAGACCGACGATGCGAGCGTCATGGCGGCGACACTGTTCGTCGACACCGTTGACGGCGCTGTCGGGGCGGGAGACCTGGCACAACCGCTCGACGCCGGGGTCATCTCGGCCAGCGATATCGCCGCTGACCTGGCGTCACTCGTCGCCGGCCGCCATCAGGGCCGCACATCCGACGACGAGATCACCCTGTTCAAATCGGTCGGTTTTGCACTGTCAGACTTGGCTGCGGCCAGGCTCGTACACCGTCGCATTTCCACGGGCGCGCTGGGGGCACACAATCTGGGCACTCCGGCCTCGTGACCAAGTTTTGGGCCGCAGTTGCGGTGGAATGACGTGAAACCCTGCATTGGCACCACATGCTCTGGAATCCGACGCTCGTGATGGCCCGATACGGCAGCCGACGCCTTGGCTGGGGCCTCGCGGCCCTCGGCATGCTGCTGGTCTCCACCGATTCGCTGTGGGTGCGCACCTCGGGGGCTGACGCGCTCGACATCGCCTTCATTGTCGGTGTGCTGTCGCTGGTGCTGTACGGCGCGATGGCGATCCGCCGATCGGCAGAGTCGCTGGCATCTCTTCGCGCCGACAAGAAGCCGCTGCTGGCGATCGGCGTGCTCGGCGCGGTCAGCCAGCTCTCCTTTATCTCGGCGATCACGCACACCGAGATCCCCAACGTGGTCGCGATCGTGGCATCCGCGCCGGTGCTGGCCGCTGGCTTCGCATGGATCGGCTTGCGCGAGCGGACGTCTCCCCGTGTCGCGGTGGGCATTGTGCTCACAGTGGTCGGCATCGGCCTGGTGGTCTCGACATCGGTGGGCTCGCCGAACCTGCTGGGTGATTTCCTGGCCCTCATCGCCGTGATCTGCTTCGCCGCCAGCACAGTCATCTGGCGCCGCTATCAGGGCATGAGTCGCGTCGTCGGTTTGATCCTGGCCTCTGTTCTGTTGGTGATCCCCACGGCCTTCGTCGCCAATCCGACCTCGCTGGACGCACAGGCGCTTGCCGCGATGCTGGTCATGGGCCTGGTCTGCAACCCGCTTGGCCGCTTGTCCTACAGCTACGCACCCAGGTACGCACCCGCAAGCGAAGTGTCTCTGTTCGCGCCGGTGGAGACCGTGGCCGGCATCTTCTGGGCAGCCGTATTCCTGAGCGAATATCCCGAGTTCATCACCGTGGCGGGTGCGGTCGTCGTGATCTTCGGGATGCTGTATGCCACGGTGCTCGACCGCAGAGGCGCAGTGGCGTTCGGCAGCGACTGAGGCGCACGCGCCGGCCAAGCCCTTCTGAGCGCCCGGGTCCTCGTCCTGCGAGCCGCTCGGATACTGTCCGAACCTATGGGGACGACGGCCGCACCGGGAGGCGCTGCGTCGCAAAGCGAGACCGGCACTGGGCCTGATGTCAATTCCGCTTACGAGCCGGAAGATGAGGCGCCTGTACGGCCACCGAAGCGCAAGAGTCGCCTGTCTCGTCGCACGTACGAGCAGGAGCTCAAGCTGCTGCAGCAGGAGTTGGCCCGCCTCCAGCGTTGGATCCGCCACAAGGGGCTCAAGGTCGTCGTCATCTTCGAGGGACGGGACGCGGCTGGCAAGGGCAGCACGATCAAGCGCATCACCGAGCGGCTGAACCCACGTGTGGTGCGTGTGGTCGCCCTCGGGACGCCCAGCGACCGTGAGAAGACCCAATGGTGGTTCCAGCGCTACGTCGAGGAGCTGCCCGCGGCTGGCGAGATGGTGCTCTTCGACCGCAGTTGGTACAACCGCGGGCTCGTCGAGCCGGTCATGGGCTTCTGCACCGACGATGAATACGAGGAGTTCCTGCGCTCGTGCCCCGAGTTCGAGCGGATGATCGTGCGCTCGGGCATCGTCCTGATCAAGTACTGGTTCTCGGTCAGCGACGAGGAGCAGGAGCGCCGCTTTCAGAGCCGTATCGCCGATCCCGCAAGGCGCTGGAAGCTGTCCCCGATGGATCTCGAAGCCCGAACGCGCTGGGTGGATTTCTCTCGGGCCAAGGACACGCTGTTCGCGCATACCGACATCAAGCAGGCGCCGTGGTTCGTCGTCGATGCTGACGACAAACGGGCAGCCCGGCTCAACTGCATCGCCCACCTGCTGTCGCAGATTCCCTACGAAGCCGTTCCGTGGGAGCACGTTGAGCTGCCCGAGCGCAACCCATCGGGCGGCTACGTGCGGCCGCCGATGTCGGACCAGACCTTCGTTCCCGAGCTGTACTAGGCCCTCGACTGAGGCGTTGAGCGCCTCGGTCGCCGGTGAGGCGCGGGGACTCAGGTGTCCGAGCTGGTCTCCATGTTGATCTCGAGCAGTCGTGCAGCGATCAAGCGGGCGTCGTCAAAGCTTGCGACGAAGTGGTCGCCGGGCACCCGGTGGAGCACGTCCAGCGACTGCAGGCTTCCCGAGGGCAGGCTGTCGAGCCCGATCACGATGCACTCGGTGTCGTGTTCCATGGCGGCGTCGATGAGCTGCTCGACTACCAGTGCAGCGCTGTCGTCGATGTAGCTGGTCTCGGAGAAATCGAGGATCACGACCTCGTGCTCTTGGATGTCCTTGCTGATGGCGATCCGCAGCCGGTTCGACGATGCAACGGTGAAGCTGCCACGCATCTTCACCATGCCGACCCGTGCGGTAAACGCATCGAACTGGGTGATGTCGACCCGGTCGCTGTCGGCAAAGAACACAGCGTCGAGCATCGGCACCGACAGAACGCTGTCGAGCTCGAGCCGCTCGAAGCGACGGCTGGCAGCGAGTGCTGCCACGACGATCCCCGCAGCGATGGCCACGAGCAGGTCGACGAACACGGTCAGGCCCAGCGTCAGCAGCATGACCAGCATGTGCTCTGGCTGCACCCGGTACAGGTGGGTGATCAGTCGCCAGTCGATGAGGCTGAGCCCAAGCCACAGCAAGATGCCCGCCAACACGCCGTAGGGGACGTTGTCGATGAGGCCGGAGAGCACGACGATCAGCACGAGTGCGACCACTGCGGAGACGGCGCCCGAGACACGGGTCTGTGCTCCGGCCCGGATATTCGACTGAGTGGCACCTGGTGATCCCGCACCCGGCAGGCCGCCGAACATTGCGGCTACCGCATTGCCGATGCCCACGCCCAGCAGTTCACGGTTCGGGTCGTGTTGGTGACCGGTCATTGAATCGGCTGCCGAGGCGCTCAGCAGGCTGCTCAGCGAGCCGATGAGGGCAATGGTCATGGCGGCCGCGACGGCTGTCCAGAAACCGCCGCCCGGCATCTCCATGGCCCAGAACGACGGCGCTTCCACTACCTCTGAGATTCGCGGCGCTCCGTCAAAGATCCACGCGCCGAGGATGGTTCCGCACACCAGGGCGCCAGCTGCTGAGGGCACGTACTTGCGCCACTGCTTCGGCCACCCGGCGCAGATCACGAAGGTGGCGACTGCCACACCGAGCGCGTGGAAGTCCATGTCGCGGGCCGCGTCGTCCCAGTGGCGAATCGAGTCGATCGGATTGCCCAGCACCGGGTCGGCGCCGAAGAACGGCAGCACTTGCAGCAGCACCACCATCACCCCGACACCGCTGACGAAGCCTGACGTCACCGAGTGGGGCGTGTACTGGAACAGGTTGCCGATCCGCAACAACCCGAGCAGGACTTGGATGATCCCCGCAATGAAGATGATGGTCAGCGCCTCGACCGGTGAATCTGCATACCTGACGAGGACGAAAGACACCGCCAGAGCCACCGGTGCCGTCGCGGCGGAGATCTGCACCCGTGTGCCGCCCGCGACGGCGGCAATGAAGCCGACGGCGACCGCCCCCCACAGACCTGCGATGGGCCCCAGACCCGACACCACGCCGAAGGCAAGTGCCAAGGGCAGCACCACAATCGCCGAGACGATTCCGGCTCGGAGATCCGCACGGAAATTTCCGCTGTCGTAGTTCATCTCAGACCTCGCCGCGTGGGATACACCCGCGGGTCACAGTAGTTCAGCCCCGGGACCACTCAGCCGATGTGTCTGATGGTTCGTCCGAGCAAGCTCAGCCGAGGTGTCCGATGGTTCGGCCGAGCAAGCTCAGCCGAACATTCCCCCATCGACGGTGAATTCCTGGCCGGTGCAGTAGCTGCTGGCGTCCGAGGCCAGGAACAGCACCACCCGGCCGACTTCGGCGGGCTCGGCGATGCGGCCCAGCGGCACCTGACGCAGCACTCGGCGGGTGCGGTCGTCGTCCTCGGTGAACACGCTGGTCTGGGCCAGCATCTCAGTGTCGATGTAGCCGGGATGCACCGAGTTGACCCGCACGTTGCGGCGGCCCAGTTCTTTCGCAGCCGACTTGGTCATGCCTCGTACAGCCCACTTGCTGGCGCTGTACGCGAACGATCCCATCGTTCCCATGAGGCCGGCGACCGAGCTGATGTTGACGATCGAGCCCGTCTCGGCGTCGGCCATGGCGGCACCGACCTTCTGCATGCCCAAGAAGACGCCTCGGGCGTTGATTGCGAGCATGCGGTCGAAGTCGGCAGCCGATGTGTTCATGAGACCCGCACCCTGGAAGATGCCGGCATTGTTCACCAGGACGTCGATGCGACCGTGGCGATTCACGACATCGGTGACGACCGCATCCCAATCGGCCTCCGAAGCCACATCATGGTGCAGGTACTCACACCCCACCTCCGCGGCAGTCCGTCCGCCCTCGTCGTCGAGCACGTCGGTGAGCACCACCGTCGCGCCCTCGTCTGCAAAGAGCTGGCCCTCGATGGCGCCCTGCCCTCGTGCGCCGCCGGTGATGATCGCCACCCGTCCGTCCAGGACACCCATCTGCTGTCTCCCCATCGCTGTGCTGTTGCATCCACTGACGTGGCCCTGCCACTGGCAAGAGCCGACGGCGAGACCCTAGACCCCCGGAGATTTGCCGTCCGAAGACCGAATGCTCACGGACGGGTTGCGGAGCCCAATTCGACCAGGATTGCCGAGAGCTGCTCGCCGTCGTCGGGAGTATTGACGGGAATCGAGAACTCGATGCGGTCGATGTGAGCGCCGTACCGCTCGGCGAGCAGCCGGCCGATCTGGTCGTAGGTGCCGACGGTGGCAATGGTGTGGAGCATCTCGTCAGACACGATCGCCGAGATCTCGTCCCATCGCTGTGCCTTCGACAGCACTGCGGCCTGGTTTGCCTCGTCGGTCCAGTCGTGCACATCGAAGGCTGCCCGGTAGGCGGGTGTCGAGAGGTAGAAGCCCACGCGCTCGCGCACCGTGCGAGCCACCACGGCCAGCGTCGCCTCGTCGGGCGCCGTAGCAACCAGGGGCTTCATGCACCAGTCCACTTCGTCGGCGTCACGCCCAGCGCGTTCGGCGCCTCGGGCCACTGCAGGCGCCATGACCTCGGTGATGTAGCGGGGCGAGCACACCGGGTGCAGCCGGACGCCGTCAGCGACCTCGCCGGCAACGCCGCACATGTTCGGGTTGATCGCTGCGATGTGGACGGGAATATCGGGATGGTCGATCGGGCCGGGATCGAACAGCGGCACCATCAAGTTGAGGTTGTAGTGCTCGCTCTCGAACTCCAGCGGAGTGCGGTCCTGCCAGCAGCGCCACACCGCACGCACCGCGCCGACGTAGTCGCGCATCCACGGGCCCGGCGCAGACCAGTCCATGCCGTAGCGGCGGCGGATGTGGCCGCGCACCTGGGAGCCCAGCCCCAAGATCGCCCGTCCTGCGGAGGCTTTCTGCAATGTCCAAGCCGACAGCGCGGTGACTGTCGGGGACCGGGGGAACGCCATCGCCACCGACGTGCCGAGTCCCAGCGTCGAGGTCGCCACTGCCGCCATGGCGAGCAGTTGGTACGGGTCGTCTTTCGTCTCTTCGACGACAAGGGCGTCGTAGCCGAGCGACTCAACCTGTGCTGCGGCCTCGCCGATCGTCGTCACATCGAGCGGCACGTCAGGTGCGCGTAGTCCCGGATCGAGCTTGCCCAACGGCAGCAACGTCTCTGTCTTCATGTCAGGGCCTCAACAATCCAGCTCTCATGGTTCAGCCCGCAACGAGCAGGCGCGGCGTATCGCCAGCGAGGAACGTCTCGAGCTGGCTGACGAACAGGTCGTCGTTGCGGGCCGCCATGCCGCTGCCGGCACCGCCGATGTGGGTGGTCATCACCACCTTGGGGTGATTCCACAGTGGGCTCTCAGCGGGCAGCGGCTCGGTGTCGAAGACGTCGAGCGCTGCGGTGGCCTCGTTGTCCGCGTCCAGCCACGCCAGCAGCGCATCGGCGTCGATGACGGGGCCCCGAGAAACGTTGACCAGGACAGCGTCGCCGCGCATGGCCGCCAGGAAATCGGCGTCGACGAGCCCCCGCGTCTCATCGGTGAGCGGGCAGGTCAGGACGACGACATCGGCCAGCGGCAGCTCGTCGGCCACGGCCTCCATCGTGACCATCGCGTCAGCGGCTGCGAGATCGGCGTCATCAGCGACGCTGCGGCGGGCGCCGACAACAAGTGCGCCAAAGGGTCGGGCGAGCGCGGCAAGCCTGCGGCCGATCGATCCGAATCCGACGATGAGCCAGCGGCTGCCGCGCACCTCCCGCCATGGCACCTGCAGCCACGTTCCGGCCCGCCGCCGATCGATGCGCCCAGCCCAGTCACCGAACGTACTGAGCACCAGCGACATCGTGTGCTCAGCGGTGGCGTCGTTGGGAGCGTCACTGCGACTCAGCTGCACGCCTTCGGCCAGCAGTTGCTGAAAAGGCGGCGCATCAGTGCCGGCGAGACATGCCTGCGTCCAGCGCAGCGTCCCCGGAGCGAGGGCGGCTTCGACGAAGGGCGCTAGGTCGCCGCCGAACAGCAGCCCGATCGAGATGCAGGCGGCGCTGGGTGCGTAGCCAGCCTCGCCGATCGGCGTTCCGTCTGCGTCTGCAATCGCCGAACCGTCAGGGAGGCTCACTCCGTCGCGTCTCCACAGCAGCGGCTCGACGTCGTGGTCAAGCGCCGACAGCCGGTCGGCGAGCCGCTCGTAGTCGTCGGCGGGAATCAACACCTGGGGAGAATTCACGCTGGAACGCTATGCACTCTGGACGGCCGCTGCCTTCGTGGGAATGTGCGGCTGATGCCTCGTCGCTGACCGAGGTGTGGCTGGCGACACAACTGTGCCGAGTTACAGCGGCCGCACGGTTGTCGGGCAGCAGACATAGGGTGCCAGTCGATGACAACGGGCGACGCTGCAAGGGCAACGTCAGACGCGCCTGCAGCGCCCGGATCGACCGGCGACAGCCCGATGCAACGCCTCGGCCTGAACTTCGTGCTGGTCGCCACGATGGTGCTCGGCCCGATCCCCATGATGCTGCCGGCGGTGTTGGCGGTCGATCTCATCGGCGCTCTCGACATCACCACGGGTGCTTTCAGCGTGGCCCTCACCGCCAACACGATCGTCGCGGCCCTGTTCGCGCCGCTGTCAGGCCGGCTGACCGATCGCGTGGGACCGAAGTTCTCGACGGTGCTGACGATCAGCACCGCAGGTGTGGGCATGTTCGGCATGGCGTTCGCTACCGACCTGTGGCTGCTGATGGGGTCGGCGGCGTTCGCCGGCCTCGGCCAAGGCTGGTGCAACCCGGCTACCAACAAGCT
The DNA here is from genome assembly GCA_026713105.1 of Acidimicrobiaceae bacterium. Classification (GTDB taxonomy): domain Bacteria; phylum Actinomycetota; class Acidimicrobiia; order Acidimicrobiales; family Poriferisodalaceae; genus Poriferisodalis. The sequence goes on along the minus strand of JAPOPC010000072.1, from coordinate 55,053 downwards.
CATCGCCGAGCGCGTGCCCCCAGGGCGCCGCGGCACCATCACCGGTCTCAAGCAGTCGGGCGTCATGTTCGGCATTTTCCTGTCCGGCTCAACGCTGCCGACGCTGGCTGTCTGGTTCGGTTGGCGAACCGCGTTCGGCGTCTACGGCGCCGTTGCGCTGGCGTGCGCGCTCGGCATCGGGCTGTGGATGCGGCCTGATGCCCGCCCGAGCGCCGATGGTGAGCCCGAGTACGACTCGCCGCCCGACGCAGTGTTCGCCGTGAGGCCCATGCACCCCCAACCGGTGCGAATGGCGCTCGCTGAGCGCTCGTTCATCGTAAAGATCACCTGGTTCTCGCTGCTGATGGGCGGCGTCGTCGGAGGCGTCGGCCGATTCCAGGTTCTCTTCGCTGAGCAGGCGCTGGGCTGGACCAACTTCTGGGCCGGGATGGCCAGTGCACTTGCGGGCATCACCGCGGCGGGGTCGCGCATCTGGTGGGCCCGTCTCACCGAGACGCGGGTCCGCCCGGCCAGCGCGCTAGCGATCCAGTCTGCGTTCACGGTGGTTGCCTTGGCACTGTTGCTGGGGGCCACCTCGGTCCACGGTTCGCTGATGTGGGCGATGTCACTGCTGGCGGGCTTCACGATGATGTCGTGGAACGCCGTGGCAATGCTGGCCATCATCACCGGTGTTCCCGTCGCGCTGGCGGGGCGGGCGTCGGGCATCGTGATGCTCGGATTCATGTCCGGGCTCAGCATCGGCGGCTTGGCTGCTGGCTACGTCATCGAGTGGACAGGCGGTTTCGAGACGGTCTGGCTGGCCTTTGCGGTCTGCGCCGCAGGCGCATCGGTGCTCGCGATGACCATGCGCCGACGCCGCCCGGTCATCTGAGCAAACCCCAGCATTCCCCGATCCGAAAAAGGGGCTTCGCAGTCCCGTTCTAGGCTGGCATCTATGGGGGATGATTTCGGCGTCGAGTATCAGAGCGGCTTCGGCAACGAGCACACAACCGAGGCTGAACCGGGAGTGCTGCCGATCGGCCAGAACAGCCCCCAGCGCGTCGCGCATGACCTGTACACCGAGCAGTTGACCGGCAGCGCATTCACGGTTGCACGCGCCGATGCGCTGCGAACGTGGATGTACCGGATCCGCCCGTCGGTGCGCCACATCACCGCACTCGCGGATATCGACCCGGGCAACATCCGCACCTCTCCGTGCCGCGAGGGCTCACCGCCGGTGGCGCAGTTGCGCTGGAGCCCCGTCGGGATCGGAGATGAGCCCCGAACCTGGCTGGAGGGCCTCTGCACGCTGGCGGCAAATGGCGACGCCCACACCCAATGCGGCGCAGCCACGCACCTGTACTTCGCCAACCGTTCGATGGAAGACGAAGTGTTCGCAAACGCCGACGGCGAGATGCTGATCCTGCCCCAGCTGGGGACGCTGCGGCTCGTCACCGAGTTGGGCACGCTCACCGTCGGGCCGGCTGAAATGGCGACGATCCCCCGTGCGGTCAAATTCCGTGTCGAGCTCATGGAGGAGACCGCCCGGGGCTATGTGTGCGAGAACTACGGGGCGCCGTTCCGGCTGCCGGACCCGGGGCTGATCGGCGTGGACGCGTTGGCGATGCCGCGAGACTTCCTGTACCCGGTCGCCGGCTACGAAGCCGAGGACCGGCCCACGCGGCTGGTCTTCAAGCACGACGGCCGCCTGCTCGAGACGCACCTGCCGCACTCGCCGCTCGACGTCGTGGCCTGGCACGGCAACTTTGCCCCGTACAAGTACGACCTGCGCAACTACTGCCCGCTCGGACCGCTGCTGTTCGACCATCCGGCGCCGTCGATCTGGACGCTGCTGACGTCGCCGTCGGACATTCCGGGCACCGCCAACGTCGACTTTGTTCTGTTCCGCGAGCGCTGGGCCGTGCAGGAGCACACGTTCCGGCCGCCCTGGTACCACTCCAACGTGATGAGCGAGCTGATGGGGCTCATCGAAGGCACCTACGACGCCAAGCTCGAGGGCTTCATGCCCGGCGGCGTGAGCATCCACAACGCATTCCTGCCTCACGGCCCCGACATCGACGCCTACGACGCCGGCACCACGGCCGATCTGGAGCCCCGCCGGATGGCGGACATGCTCGTCTTCATGCTCGAATCCCGCTACGCGTGGATCCCCACGGCCTGGGCAGCCGGACTCGATGAGCTGCAGGACGGCTACGCCGATGCGTGGACGCCGCTGGACGATCGCAGCACGCTGCGCCGTGGCGGCGAGTAGGTATCAGCCTCGCCTGATCAATCCGGCGGCGATGCGGCGACGTTGTCGATCAGCCTCGTCGTGCCCAGATATGCGGCTGCGGCGATCCGCACGGGAGCGGTGACGGTGCTCACGGGTTCGAGCGTCCCTGGATCGACGATCTCGAAATAGTCGATCTCGAACTGCGGCTCTGCACTCAGCGTGGCCCGTGCAGCGGCAATGAGCTTCGAGGCGTCACCATTGCCAGCGGCGACCGCCGAGCTGGTGTCGTTCAGGACAGCGGCCAGCAGGGGAGCCACCGCTCGCTGGTTGGGGCTGAGCAGCGCGTTGCGGGAGCTGAGCGCCAGGCCGTCATCGTCACGCACGGTCTCGCATCCGACGATCTCGACCCCGATGTTGAGGTCACGCACCATCGTGCGGATGATCACGAGCTGCTGGAAGTCCTTCTGGCCGAAGTACGCCCGCTCTGGTGCCACGAGGTTCAGCAGCTTGGTCACGACGGTGGCGACGCCCCGGAAGTGCCCCGGCCGGGTGGCGCCGCAGAGGAAGCCCTCGAGCGGCGTGGCATCCACGGTCACGAGTTGGGGTCCGGGGTACATGACCTCGGGCGTCGGGCAGAACAGCACGTCGGTGCCGTGTCGTTCGCAGATAGCGCGGTCGTCCTCCATCGTGCGCGGGTAGTTGGTGAGGTCGTCGGCTCGGTCGAACTGGAGCGGGTTCACGAACAGCGTCGCCACGACCAGGTCGCATTCGGCGCGGGCCCGGTCCAGCAGCGACGTGTGGCCGGCGTGCAGTGCCCCCATCGTCGGGACGCATCCGATTCGCTGCCCACCCCGCCGAGCGTCGCTGAGTGCATCGTCGAGTTGCGAGATGGTGTCGGCTCGCCGCAGGGCCATGGAGTTGGCTACACCGGTTGCTCTGGCGGCGGGGGGAACTCCCGGGCAGTCACTTCGTCTACGAATTGCCGTGCCGCCTGGGTGACGTGACGGCCGAGTTCTGCGTATTGCTTCGCAAACTTGGGCACGGCACGGTCGTACAGACCGAGCACGTCGTAGCTGACGAGCACCTGGCCGTCGCAATGCGGGCCGGCGCCGATGCCGATCGTAGGGATCGGCGAGGCTGTGGTGGCCTCGGCCGCGACGTCATCGGGGATCGCCTCGAGCACAACTGAGAATGCGCCGGCTTCCGCAAGCGTCTTGACGTCATGCAGCAGCAGTTCGGCGTCGGAACGGGTGCGCGCTTGGCGCCGGAACCCGCCGAGCTGGTGCACCGACTGGGGCCGCAGCCCGACGTGCGCCATGACGGGAATGCCACCGTCGGTCAAGCGGGCAACGACCTCAGCGATCTGGTGCCCGCCCTCGATCTTGACCGCGGCCGCGCCGCCTTCTTGCACGAGGCGCGCTGCGGCGCGCATCGCATCGTCGGGTCCGCAATGGCATGTGCCAAAGGGCATGTCCGCGACGACCAGTGCCCGCTCGGCCCCACGGGCCACTGCTGCGCTGTGGTGAACGACGTCGTCGAGGGTGACCGGGATGGTGTTGCGGTAACCCAGCACCACCATGCCCAGGGAGTCTCCGACCAGCAGCATGTCGACTCCGGAGGCGTCCAGCAGGCGGGCCATGTTGAAGTCGTAAGCAGTGAGCATCGTGATCAGCTCGCCCTGCTGCTTCTTCGCCAGGATGTCGGGCACCCGGACGCCAGCGGCCATGCCGCGAGCGTACTGCTGGGCCCGTCTCGGGATGCCCGCCAATGAGACACTGTTCAGATGAGCGGGGTACGGGCGAGCGCAGATCTGAGCGGGCGGGTGGCGATCGTCACCGGTGCGGGGGCGCGGGGCGACGGAATCGGCAATGGACGGGCCGCCGCGATCCTGCTGGCCGAGGCCGGGGCGCATGTGCTGGCGGTGGATCGCAAGCCCGATCTCGCCGCGGCCACCGTCGACATGATCAGCGCCGAAGGCGGCGGCGCCATTGCGATCGGCGCCGATGTGACCGTCGAATCCGACTGCGAGGCCATGACCCAGGCGGCGTTGGAGCGCTGGGGTCGGCTGGACATTCTCGTGAACAACGTCGGCATCGGCAGCAGCGGAACGGTGGTCACCGAGGACGTGGACCGCTGGGAGCGGGTCATGGACGTGAACCTGACCTCGATGGTGCTCGCATCCCGGCATGCAATCCCGGCGATGATCTCCCACTCAAGCGGGGGAGCGGTCGTCAATATCTCGTCGATTTCGGCCCTGCGTCCTCGCGGTATGACGGCGTATTCGACCTCGAAGGGGGCGATCATGGCCCTCACGTCGGCTATGGCCGTCGACCACGGCGCTGACGGCGTCCGGGTGAACTGTGTCGCGCCGGGTCCCGTGCGCACACCGCTCGTCGGAGGCGACGACATGCCTCCCGAACTTGCCGAGGCTCGCCGGCGGGCCAGCGTGCTGCGCATCGAAGGCAACGGCTGGGACGTGGGAGCAGCGGTACGGTTCCTGTGCACCGACGAAGCCCGCTACATCACGGGCCACACGCTGGTCGTGGACGGCGGCGTCACGTTGCGGGGACCGTCCCGGGCCACGCAGGCCGGCTGATCCCCTCGCAGCAGCCTGATGGAGGGCCGCAGCTTCGGCTATTGGCGGAAACCGGCGCTGTAGTGGGTGTCGGGCAGGCGCCTGCGGCCGAAGAGCTTCTCGCGCAGCGTTCCCGGCTGGTATTCCCGCTGCACGAGACCTCGCTCGCGCAGCACTGGGACGACCCCTTCGATGAAGTCCACGAATGTGCCTGGGGTGGTGGCATACACCAAGTTGAAACCGTCGACGCCTTGGTCCAGCCGGCGCGCCATGCCATCGGCGACCTGCTCGGGTGAGCCCACCAGGAACTGCCCGGCCATGTTCAGCTTGATGAGGTCGCCGAAGGTTCGGGTGCCCGGCCGCGCGGAATCCAGCAGGGCCTTGACCGTCCCGCGCACTCCTTCGGTGCGCAGCGATTCGAGCGGCTGGTCGGGGTCGATGTGGCTGAGATCGACATTGAGATTGCCGCTCAGGTGCGCCAGACCCGCTTCCACCGAGAGCGTCTCGAGGTAGTCGGCGTGCTTGGCCTTCGCCTCGGCTTCCGTCCCGCCGACGATGGGGGACAGGCCCGCGATGATCTTCACATCGTCGGGATGACGCCCCGCAGCGCTCACCCTGCGCCGGATGTCTTCGGCAACGCGTCCGAGGCCTCGTGAGCCCCCCACGACGAAGGCGCACTCGGCGTGCTTCGCTGCGAAGTCCCGCCCCCGGTCCGACGAACCGGCCTGGTAGATCACCGGCGTGCGCTGCGGTGACGGCTCCGACAAGTGAGGCCCGGCCACCGAGTAGTACGGGCCCTCGTGGTCGATCGGGCGGACGCGGTCGGGGTCGGTGTAGACGCCGCGTTCGGTGTCGGCCACCACGGCATCGTCGGACCAGCTGCCCTCCCAGAGCTTGTAGCAGACGTCCAAGTAGTCCTCGGCGCGCTCGTAGCGCGTGTCGTGCTTGGGCAGCCGGGGGTAACCGAGGCTTTGCGCACCGTTCTGCAGGTACGAGGTCACAACGTTCCAGGCCACGCGCCCGCCGGTGAGGTGGTCGAGCGTGGAGATCTGGCGGGAGAACGTGAATGGGTGCGCCTGCAGCACGTTGCTGGTGAAGGCGAACCCGAGGTGCTCGGTGACCGTTGCCATGGCTGGGATCAGCAGCATCGGGTCGTTCACGGGCACCTGCATGGCCTCGCGCAGCGACGTGTCGGGGCTGCCTCGGTACGTGTCGTAGAGCCCGATCACGTCCGCCAGGAAGATGGCGTCGAAGCAGCCCGCCTCGCAGATGCGGGCAAGTTCCAGCCACGGCTCGAGCGAGGTGTATTCGCGCTGGCGGGTGTCGTCGCGCCTCCACAGGCCCTGCTGGATGTGACCGACGCAGTTCATCGTGAACGCGTTCAGGATGATGCGCCGGCCCGAGCCGTTCACCCCCGCCCCCGCAGCCACGGGGTCAGTCTCGCACCCCAGGCTGCGAGCCGCCCGAGTCTTCAGCGGGAGTTGGAGCTGGGGGCCGAGAGGTAGCCATCGACGATCTCGGCGGGCTCGCCGACTGCCCGGATGCGGCCCTCGTCCAGCCAGACCACCCGGTCGCAGAATCGCCGGATCTCGTTCATGTTGTGGGTGACCAGCACGACCGAGCCAGCCGCTGAGCGCACGTCGTCGATGCGCTCGGCCGCCAGCCGCCGGAACTCCTCGTCACCCACAGTCAGCGCCTCGTCGATCAGCAGGATCTCGGGTATCCGCGCCGTGGCGATGGCGAAGCGCAGCCGGGCGCGCATTCCCGCGGAATACGTCCGCATCGGGCGGTCGATGGCGGCACGCAACCCGGCGAAGTCGATGATCTCGTCCATCCGGCGCTCGACCTCGGCGCGGGTGAAACCCAGCGCCAGCCCGCCGATCAGAATGTTGCGCCGGCCTGACAATGCCGGCCGCAGCACCGACGACACGCCGAGCAGCGACGGCCGCGACCGTCCTCGGATGCTGCCCGAGCGCAGGGGCAGCAGACCGGTCATCGCAGCGAGCAGCGTCGACTTGCCCGCACCGTTCGGCCCGATCAGGCCCAGGGTCTCGTGCTCGTGCAGATTGAGTGTCACGCCCTGAACTGCCGGGATCATGCGGTACTGGCGGCGCATCCGTCCCCGGGCGAAGCCCTGCTTGAGGCCCATGGCAGGCTCTTCGAACACCCGGTAACTGACGTGAGCCTCGCGCACCTCGACCGTGACAGTCGGATCGCTCACGCGCCCAGCCTCTGCTCGGACCGGTGGAACACGACGAACCCCACAGCCGGCATCACGATGCACCACACCGCCAGTCCAGCCACAACCCACAGATCCACCGGCTCGCCCAGCAGGCACCAGCGGGCGCAAGTGATCACGTCGTAGATCGGGTTGAGCGCGAAGGCCCGCCGCCACGCTGTGCTCTGCACGAACGCGTCGACGCTGAAGATCACGCCCGAGCCGTAGAACAGCAGCCGGAACAGGTGCGGCAGGATCTGGCGCAGATCCGGCATCGTCGTCCCAATGCGGGCTACCAACAGCGCGACCCCGAAGTTGAAGGCGAACTGCGCCACCAGCACGGCCGGCAGGACGAACCATCGCAGCGTCGGCAGCTCGCCGGTCGCCAGCACCGCCAGCAGCGCCAGCACCAGCGCGGGCACGAACGCCGCAGTCTGGCCGTTCACCGACGCTGCGGGCAGCAGGATGCGCGGGAATTGGATCGAACGGATGAGGCCCAGGTTCTGGGTGATCGAGCCGGACGCTTCCAGCGTGACGCGTTGGGTCAGATGGAACAGCACGACGCCGACGATGAGGTAGCCCAGAAAGTTGTCGACCCCGCGTTTCGTGTCGATGATCACGCCGAACACCAGGAAGTACACGCCGACCAGCAGCGCCGGATTCACCAGGTGCCAGAGCTGACCCAGCGTGGTGTCCATGTTCTGGGCCCGCAGATCCTGTGCGGGCACCACGATGGCGAACTCACGCCGCCGCCACGCCTCGCGCAGATAGGTCAGCGTCGACGGCCGTGATGTCAAGTCGATGAGCGGTCTCACCGTTGCATCGCCGGCACCGGAGCCGTCGGCGTCCATGCAGGTCATCCTACGAACGACCTCCTGTGGCCCCCGTGCAGGGCGGGGCGGTCAGCGGAGGCATACTCACGCCGCTGAGTGATGTCCGGCGACGGATGTCTGACCGCAACGGACCGCCCTTGTTCACGCTGCCTCCACACCGTCCCACGCCGCCGCCCGCCGACGTGCGGGGTAACGACTGGCGCTCGCTGGGGGTGGCCCCGCTGGACGTGTTCGAGCCGCTGCTGCCGGTGACGGTGGTCGTCCCCTATTACGAGGCGCCGAAGGCGCTCGCGCTGACGCTGGCTGGACTCGAGCGCCAGACCTACCCCCTGGACCTCTTCGAGGTCATCGTGGTGGATGACGGGTCCGATCCGCCCCTCGACTTGGCTGCGCTTGAGCTTCGAGCCCCCGACGCAGCGGGTCCGAGCCGGTTGAGCCTGCGAGTGGTCCACCAGGAAGATCTCGGCTTCGGCCTGGCACGGGCTCGCAACAACGGCGCCCGTGCCGCGCAGGGCGATGTGCTGGTCTTCCTCGACTGCGACATGGTCCCCGAGGCCGATTGGCTCGCCGCCCACGCCCACTGGCACCACGCCGCCAGCGACTTGCTCACGCTGGGATTCCGCCGCCACGTCGAAGTGGACGGCATCGGGGCGCCCGACGTGCGCGACCGGCCCGGCACGCTCGCCGATCTCTTCTCCGGTCGGCCGATTCAGCACCCCGAGTGGATCGAGCGCCGGATGGAGGTGACCGACGACCTCGCCTCGGATGCCGACGACGTGTTCCGGGTGGTCACCGGCGGCAACTTCGCGGTGTCGAAGAAGCTCTTTGAGTCCGCAGGGAGCTTCGACGAGTCGTTCACGCAATGGGGCTCGGAGGACATCGAGTTCGGCTGGCGTGCTTACGCGTTGGGGGCGGTGCTGGTGCCCGAACGCGCTGCTCTGTGCTGGCACCAAGGCGCTGGAGCGGTGCTCAGCGAGGATGAAACGATCAGTCTCACCCAGCAGCGCGACAAGCTCTCGCACCTCATCCCAGACCGTCGGCTGCGCACCTCACCCCCGGGCCGCTCCTACACAATCCCGCAGTTCGTGGTGACGGTCGAGCCCGGGCACAACGACGAAACCGACGTGCTGGACACCGTCGAACAGGTGCTGGCAAGCGACATCCACGACCTGGTCGTGTGGGTCGACGAGCGGCCCGGCGAGGCGTTCGAACGGCTCCGCCGCCTGCTCGACCCCGACCCGCGCGTCAGCGTGGGCGATGCCGGCGGTGCAGCCCTCGCACACCCCGCAGCGGCCTTTCACGTGCGGGTGCCTGCTGGCGCCCAGGTCCGCCCCCGGATGCTCGGCCGTCTCCAGAACCAGCTCGGCACCGCGGCCGCCGGCGAGTCGGACCTGGCCTCAGGTCACCGGGTCGGCATCACCCGCGGCTGGGCCATCCACCGTGCCCGCCGCTCGGGCCGCACAGTGGCCGAATTTGGCACTGTCATCGAACTGGACGTCGACAGCCTCCTCGTCACTCAAGAGGCCAAGCCCCAGGGCTGGCTTGCCGGCAAGCTGCACGGTCCCGCCAGGCGATTCCTGCGGCTGTGGGCCCGAACGCGCCGGCACCTGGCGACGCTGGGCGCCGGACTGCGTCGAATTCGCCACCCGAAGGATTTCGCCTCTTTCGTCGGCACCGTGCTTCGCGCCGTCGGCTGGCGGCTGCGGAACCTTCGCTGGATTGGACGCGGCATCCGCTGGCGAGTTCGCCGGCTGCGTTTCACGCTGCGTCGCGTGCGCAGGCAATGGCCCCGTCGCGCGCGCAAGGCGATCAGGATCTGGCTGGGACTGCAGGCCCGCAGTCAGCGCTACGTCCAACGCCTGGCGCGCTACCCGCTCGGCGCCAACTTCTCGGCAGCCGGTCGTACCGCGTCTTCGGTGCTCGCCGCCTCCACCCGAGTGGCGCCTCACGTCGGCGACGGCGGCGACCACCACGTCGACGTGCTGCTGGCTGACTCGGACCGCGTGGCGCAGGCGGCTCTGCGCACCAGCACGCTCGAACGTCCGCCGGTGGTCGCGGTGCTTGCCGAGCTGCCGGAGGGGGCCAGCGTGCAGGCCTTCAACCCAGAGGCAGTCAACCCGGTCGGCTGGTCCGCTGAGTGCGAGCCCGAGAGCGCAGCGCTGCGCTCGGTGCTGTCGCCCGAACGCGGATCGGTGTTCAGCCTGCAGATCGGCGGCGAGCTGCTCAGCGAGCTGCGTTCCCGACATCACGTGGTCGACCGGGCTGCCGATCATCGCCATCACACCGAACGGGCAGGTGCGCTGGCGGCGCTGGCCGCAGCCGGCGTGCTGGTGCACATCGACGCGCCGGATCCGGCGCTCGCAGCGACGCTCGGGCCGGAGCTGCACGACCTGATGGCGTCGGGCGAGGTCGTCGATGCCGACGCCCACCGCCGCGAGCAGCTCAGCATCGAGATGCGTCGCTGCGCGCTGCGTGACCACTCGCTGCGCAGCCGGGCCCGCCAGATCCTTGCGTCGACCGGTGTCAGCGCTCAGCCGCCCGAAGTGTCGATCCTGGCCCCGACACGGCGGCCGGACCGCGTGGCCGATGTCATCACGACTGTCGCCCGCCAGACCTACCCCCGCATCGAGCTCGTGCTCGCCCTGCACGGCGACGGCTTCGACAGTGACCCCGAGATCCAAGCACTGGCCGGCGACCTCGGCCACTCCCTGCAGATCGTCCGCGTCGACGGCGCGCAGACTCTCGGCGGGGTGCTGCGAGCTGCTGCGGAAGCGGCCGGCGGGTCGTTGGTCACCAAGATGGACGACGACGACTACTACGGCGCCGAGCACATCGGTGACCTGGTGCTCGCCCACGAGTACTCCGGCGCCGAGCTGATCGGCAAGTCCGCCGAGTACGTGTACCTCGAACGGCTCGACACGACCGTGCGCGACCAGAACCGCCAGAAGTTCTCCGAGCGCTACATCCCGTTCGTTGGGGTCTCGGGCGGCGTGCTCATGATCTCAAGGCACGATCTCGAAGCCGCCGGCGGCTGGCGACGCGTGCCGCGCCGGGTCGACATCGCCCTGGCCCACGACGTCACGCTGGCCGGCGGTCGCATCTACTGGACCCACGGCGCCGGCTACCTGCGAGTGCGCCACGGCGACGAGCACACCTGGAACGTCGAGGACAGCCACTTCCTGGGACGGGCCAGCGAGGTGCGCGACGGCTGCGACCTGCGCTTCGCCGGTGTCGAAGAGGCCTGAGCGCTCCCATCCTGCGAGACTGGTGTCATGAGCGGAACCTTGGACCTCACGGCGAACGAAACTGAGCTTCAGCGCTATCTCGACGAAGTGGAAGAGAACGGCTACTGCATCGTCGAGAACGCCATCGAACCTGCATTGGTCAGCGAGATCCGCGAGACCGTCGCGCGGGTCGAAGACGAGCTGAACGTCGAACCGAAGGGAAACCGCATCGAGGGGTTCGCCACCAAGCGCATGTACAACCTGCTGCACAAGGACCGCTCGTTCTGGAAGCTGCCGATCCACCGCAATGTGCTGCCGTTCCCGCAGAAGCTGATGGAGCCGGGGGCGATCCTGTCGGGCACCACGTGCATGCACATCGGCCCCGGCGAGGTGCACCAGGGCCTGCACTCCGACGACGGCCTCGTGGATCAGATCGACGTGCCGCGGCCCCGCCCGCCTTTCATGGTCACGACCATCTGGGCGTTCACTGACTTCACCGATTCCAACGGCGCCACCCGCCTGGTGCCCGGCTCGCATCGCTTCGACCACGAGCCCCAGCCGGGCGAGAAGCCCGAGTACATCGCCGCCGAGATGCCGGCCGGCTCAGTGCTGGTGGTGAACGGCGGCACCTGGCACTGTGGCGGCGCCAACACCTCCGAAGACGACTGGCGCCTGGGAATCAGCGTGCAGTACTGCCGGGGCTGGATGCGTCAGCAGCAGAATCAGTACTACAGCCTCGCGCCCGATGACGTCCGCGACATGCCCGAAGAGCTGGCAGCCCTGTGCGGGTTCAGCCTGTACCGGGGGATCATGGGCCATGTCGACGGCGCCAGCCCCGGCCGGCACCTGGGCGCCGAGCGCCTCGCCGAGACCGCGTACGCGGCTCGGATCAAGGCCATCGACGACGGCGAGGAAGTCGGCGGCATCGGCACCGCAGAGCCCGCGACAGCCGCAGCCGACTGAGACGGCTCCAGACCCCGTCACGAGCCGCTGCGCCGCGCGACACTGATCCGGTTCACAACGCCGAGAGGCTGAACCAGGAGCACGGGGCATGGAACTGCGCGATCGAGTAGCGATCATCACCGGGGGAGGCGGCGGCATCGGTTCCGCTACCGCTCGCCATTGGCTGGCGCAGGGCGCCCGCCATGTGGTCGTCGCCGACTACAACGCTGATGCTGCTGGCGCAGTGGCAGCCGAACTCGGCTGCGAAGGCGTCGGGTTGGACGTCACCGACGAGGCCGCCGTCACAAGCCTCGTAGAGCAAACGCTCGATGCACACGGCCCGATCGACGTGTTCTTCTCCAATGCAGGCGCTGGTGCCGAAGGCGGGGTGGTCGCGTCAAACGACGCATGGCAGTCCCAGTGGGAGCTGCACGTCATGAGCCACGTGTACGCAGCTCGTGCAGTGCTGCCCTCGATGCTTGCCCGAGGCGAGGGCTACCTGGTCCACACCGCCAGCGCAGCCGGTTTGCTGGCTGCGATGGGCTCGGCGCCGTACTCGGTCACCAAGGCTGCCTGCATCAAGCTGGCCGAGATGGAAGCAATTCTCCACGGCGACGACGGCATCCGCGTGTCGGTGCTGTGCCCCCAAGGCGTCAACACGGCCATGGCCCCGCAGCGACTCGCCGACGGCGGTACCGACGGCATCGTCGAACCCGAATTCGTTGCCGAAGTCATCACCGAGGCCATGGCCGAAGAGCGATTCCTCATCCTGTCCCACCCAGAGGCCCAGACCTACGTAGAACGCAAAGCCTCCGACCCAGACCGCTGGCTCCGAGGAATGCGCCGCCTCCGCCAACGCTCCCTCAACCTGGAACAACCCGCCTAGCACTTGAACCGATTGACACAGATGCCATAGCAGCGGAGGCGGCAGGAGACTCTGCGACGTTGCGACCTGCCGGATCGCTGGAGCAGAGGGTCCTGCCGCCTCCGCAGCGGGCGCACCTCCCGAGCAAGGCATTGTCGCAAGTCCTAGCGTTGCCGCCATGGCCGATTCCGATGTCAAGGCACTGACCGGCGGGCTCGAGATGCCCGACTTCGAGACAACTGCGTTCGCGACGCCCCCACCGTTGGCCGAGGCCACGGTCGCGATCGTGACCTCCGCCTCGCTGCACCATCCCGACCAGGACGATTTCGCACCGATGGACACCGGCTACCGCGTGCTCGACGGCAGCCGCCGCGACTACATGTGCGGCCACTGGAGCCCTAACTTCGACGCCACCGGCATCGCGCTCGACCTCAACACGGTGTTCCCGATCGACCGTCTCGATGAGCTCGCAGCCGACGGCACGATCGGCAAGGTTTCCGACATCCACCTGTCCTATGCGGGCAACCAGTTCGACCTCTCGGCAGTCCGGATGGACTCCGGGCCTGCGGGCGCAAAGTTCCTCCGCGACCAGGAGGTGGACGTCGCTCTGTTCACCCCTGTCTGACCGTTGTGCACGCGTACCGTGAGTACGCTCGCCCACGTCTTCGAGGAAGCCGGAATCGCCACGGTGGCGCTGGGCTCCATCGGCGCCCACATCCAGGGCACGGCCCCGCCCCGGGGGCTCTGGTGCGAATTCCCGCTGGGCCGCCCGCTCGGCAAGCCCAACGACGCCGATTTCCAGCATCGGGTCCTCGCCCACGCCTTCGGGCTGCTGCGCTCGCCCGAACCGGTCGTGGAGAAGTTCGCCGAGTCCATCACCGACGACGGCACCGAGACCATGTCGTGCGAGCTGCCTCCGCGTCACGATCCCAGCCTGCACCCCGCCGTGGACGAGGCCAACGGACTGCGGCCCGCCTACGACCGGGCAGTGGCCAAGCTCGGCAACAGGACAGGCGCAGGCCGCACCGTCAGCGCGGACGACATTCCCGCAGCGGTGCAGTCGTTCATCAATGTTGCCGAGGGCACCCCATGGAAGGAAGCCGGCATTCCGGGCATTCCCGCGCGTGTGGCCCAGGACATCCGCGGCTACTACGAGACGGCTGCACTGGCACTCGCCGAGCACGCACCCGCCGCGTGGGCCGGCGCCCGGTGGTTCTTCACCTCGACGGAAGCCGGCCGCGCCATCCTGGCTGCCCGCAAGTCCATGGCCGATGCCGGCGAGAAGCACCCCATCTGGTTCTACATCACGCCCGGCGACATGTAGCGATGTGACCGCAGCCGACCGCTGCGGCGCTCGTATCACCCCAGAGCCTTCCCCGTGACTTCGCCTGCCGCCCCACCGTCTGACGCAGCGGCATGCTTGGCGTCGCGCCGGTGCGCGGCTGGCGCAGCTGCGATGGCTGTCCACGCCCCGGTCGACGCATGCTGATCGGCCAGCCGTTCCACGGCTGGCGCGTGGCGTGGGCCGGCTTCTGGGTGCTGTTCATCGTCTACGGCATCCAGTTCAGCTACGGCACCTTCGAGGGGGCCATCAGCGCAGACAAGGGCTGGTCGGCAACGTGGCTGCAGCTGGCGTATGCCTCCTACATCCTCGCCTACAGCGCCGCCAGCGCCTTCACGGGGCAGCTCACCGACCGGTTCGGCCCGCGCAAGGTCATTGCCTTGGGCGCGGCGCTGCTCGCAGCGGGTTACCTGGTGCTGTCAGCCGCAGGGAGCCTGGCCGTGGTGTTCATCGGTCTTGCGGTGATCGCCCCCCTCGGGATGTCGTCGTCGTGGGTGCCTGCGAACGCCACCGTCGTGCGCTGGTTCACCGACCGGCGTGGGCTGGCGACCGGCATCGTCGGCTCTGGCGGGAGCGCAGGAGGGATCGTTGCGCCGCCGATCGCCGCCTGGCTCGTCTCCCAATACGGATGGCGGACCGCCATCGCGGTGATGGCGGTGGTGGGCGGCGTGCTCATGGCGGCGACCGCGATGGTGTTCGTGCGCGACCCCGAGTCGATCGGTCAGCGGCCCGATGGGCGCACGCCCGATCCTGCCGGGCGCCCGCTCAGGCGGTCGCGGGTCGCATCCCAGCCGACTGCATTCGTCGTGGACGCCGAACGCACGAGCGAACCGGACGGCGAGAATCCCGCAACTGCATGGACCGCTGCCCAAGCGTGGCGCAATTCGGTGTTCTGGCGCATCTTCGGCATGTTCGCCCTGACGTTCGTCGTGGTGTTCGTGCCCTTCGCGCATGGCGTTCAGTACGCCCGAAGCCTCGGCTTCTCACCGCTGTGGTCGGCAGGCGTCATCAGCTCCATCGGCATCGGCGGGCTGGTCGGGCGCATCGTGACCGGCCCGCTGTCGGACCGCATCGACCGTCGCCGCGCCGTGATGCTGGCATTGGCAGTGGAGACGTTCTCCTTCGTCGGCATCGCGGTGTCCGACGGGCTGGTGCTGCTCTATGCCTCGTCAATCGCGTTCGGCCTGTCCTACGGCGGCAGCGTGGCGGTGTTCCCGGCACTGGTCGCCGACTACTTCGGCCGCACCAACGCCGGCGCGATCGTGGGACGCTTCTTCGCGACAGCCGGATCGTTCGCCGCCGTGGGCCCCTACGTCGCTCAGCTGCTGCTCGGCACCACCGGCGGCTACGGCTGGACGTTCTCCATGGCTGCCGCCTCGAATGCCTGCGCGCTCGGCTTGGCCTTCACGCTCCCGCGCCCGGTCTTGCTGCCGAAGCGCTGATCAATCAGCGAGCCGTCGCAACGCCTCATGCTTCCCGCTCTTGTTCGCTGTCGCTCACGGGCTGCTCGGGCCCCGGCCTCCGGCGCCCTCACCTCCCGGGCAGGCTTTTGGGCTGACGGGTAGCCTCCGCAGGAAGCCATGACGGCGGATCAGGGGGATTCGATGGCACTCGCAGACTTCAAGCTCGAGGACCGCTTCGACCGCGCCGAAGGCGATGTCGCAATGTCAGGTGTGCAGGCCCTGCTGCGGGTGCTGCTCGACCAGTTGCGCGCCGACCGCCGAGACGGGTTCAACAACGCGGCGATGGTGTCGGGATACCGCGGCTCGCCGCTGGGCGGCATCGACGCGCTGATGACCGGCAATGCCGAGGAGCTGAAGCAGAACAACATCAGCTTCGTGCCCGGGCTCAACGAGGATCTCGGCGCAACAACCGTGTGGGGCAGCCAGCTCGCCAACCGCAACTTCCAAGGCATCTACGACGGCGTGCTGGGCATGTGGTACGGCAAGGCGCCCGGAGTAGACCGCTCTGGCGACGCCATCAAGCATGCGAATGTCTGCGGCGTCGATCCCAAGGGCGGCGTGCTGCTCGTAGCGGGCGACGACCCGGCCTCCAAGTCGTCCACGCTGGCGTCGGAGTCCGAGCCGGTGCTCATTCACTTCCAGACGCCGATCCTGTACCCCGGCTCGGTCCAGGAAGTCATCGACTACGGCCGCTGGGGCTACGAGCTGTCCCGTTACTCGGGCTTCTGGTCGGCGCTGAAGATCGTCACCAATGTGGCCGACGGCTACTCGACCGTCGAAGTCGGCCCAGGACGGGTGAGTGCCACGCGCCCTGCCTTCGAATGGGAAGGCAAGCCCTGGGCACACACCCAGCAAGACGCCTTGTTCGGCCCCAATGCTGTGCGCATGGAACTCGAGATCCATGAGGGCCGCATGGTTGCAGTCGACAAGTTCGTGGCGCAGAACAAGCTCAACCGCCAGACCGTCACCAGCCCCGACGCCAAGGTGGGCTTGGTCGCGGCCGGCAAGACCTACTACGACCTGCGCGAGGCGCTCGACCGCATGGGTCTCAGCGAGGCAGAGCTGTCTCGCCGCGGCATCCGCATCTTCAAGCCGACAGTGGTGTGGCCCCTCGAGCCCACCAGCCTGCGCGAGTTCGCCCGCGGGCTCGACGTGATCGTCGTGGTCGAGGAGAAGCGCTCGGTCATCGAGACGCTGGCGCGCGAGATCCTCTACGGCACGCCCGATGCCCCGCGCATCCTGGGCAAGCGCGACGCCTCCGACGGCTTCTGGTTCCCCGGCCATGGCGAGATGGACGCTGATCTCATCGCCCGCAAGATCCGCCCGTTCCTCGTGGACCGTTTCGGCGGCGACGGCATCGGCCCTGCAGTGCCCGAGCGCATCACGATCCCGCTCGCGGTGACCACCAAAGACGGGGCCAAGGCCGCAGGCCGCACCCCGGGCTTCTGCTCGGGCTGCCCGCACAATCGCTCGACGTGGGTTCCTGAGGGCTCCGAGGCCGGCGGCGGCATCGGCTGCCACGGCATGGCAGCCATGACGCCCACCCGCAACGTCCGCGGCACCACTCAGATGGGCGGCGAGGGCGTTCAGTGGGTCGGTGCAGCGCCGTTCGTGACGATGGATCACCGCTTCCAGAACATCGGCGACGGCACGTTCCACCACTCTGGCTCGCTGGCCGTGCGCCAGGCCATAGCGGCAGGCACCAACGTCACCTACAAGATCCTCTACAACGCAGCGGTCGCCATGACGGGCGGCCAAGACGTGGACGGCGGCATGGAGGTGCCGGAGCTGACTCGTTCCCTGCATGCCGAGGGTGTGGCCAAGGTGATGGTCGTTGCCGACGATCCCTCCAAGTACCCCTCAGACGCGCAGTTCGCGCCCGACACCGACGTCTGGCACCGTGACCGTCTCGACGAAGCGCAGCGGGTGCTGCGTGACATCGAGGGCTGCACCGTGCTCATCTACGACCAGGCGTGCGCGGCCGAGCTCCGCCGCGACCGCAAGCGCGGCAAGGTGGCCGAGCCCAAGACGCGGGTGTTCATCAACGAGGCGGTCTGTGAAGGCTGCGGCGATTGCGGCGAGAAGTCGAGC
Source organism: Acidimicrobiaceae bacterium (assembly GCA_026713105.1). GTDB lineage: Bacteria > Actinomycetota > Acidimicrobiia > Acidimicrobiales > Poriferisodalaceae > Poriferisodalis. Next base: position 37,288 of record JAPOPC010000072.1, on the reverse strand, counting down.
TGCCTCAGCGTGCAGCCGATCGAGACCGAGTTCGGCCGCAAGACCCAGATTCACCAGTCCTCGTGCAACAAAGACTTCACCTGCCTTGACGGCGACTGCCCGGCGTTCATCGAGGTGGTGCCCGGCGGCAAGGTGCCCACGAAGGCAACCGCAGCCGTGGACGAGATCGGCGACGACTTGCCCGAGCCGGATCGGCTTGACGAGGGCAACGTGCTGATGATGGGCATCGGCGGCACCGGCGTGGTGACCGTCAACCAGATGCTCGCCACTGCGGCGCTGCTCGACGGCAAGCAGGCCAACGGGCTCGACCAGACGGGGCTTGCCCAAAAGGGCGGCCCGGTGGTGTCGAACCTGAAGATCCGTCGCCTCGGCAGCACTCCCGACGCCAACGGTCATGACGGCGGTGATGCGGGAGCGGCCAACAAAGTCGGGACCGGTGAGGCCGATGCCTACATCGTGTTCGACCTGCTGTCGGGCACCAACCCGGTCAACCTCGAAAAGGCGCAGGCTGGCCGCACGGTTGCGCTGGTGTCCTCGTCGAAGGTGCCGACCAGCGCGATGGTGCGCGACACCTCAGCGGAGTTCCCGGAGTGGACCGAGTTCCAGCGTTCCATCGACGATGCCACCACGCCCGAGCGCAATATCTACTTTGATGCAGGCACGCTGTCGGACAACCTGTTCCGTTCGCACATGCCGGCCAACGTGCTGGTGCTCGGCGCCGCCTACCAGTCGGGCGTGGTGCCCATCAGCGCTTCGGCGATCGAGCGGGCCATCGAGCTCAACGGCGTTGCCGTCGAGATGAACACCCAGGCGTTCCGCATCGGCCGCAAGATCGTGCTCGACCCAGACTTCATGGCGACGCTCCACGTTGACCGTGTCGGCCGTGTGAGGCGCGACAGTGGCCCGTCGAAGCGTGAGCAGAAGCTCATCGACGCGGTCTCCGATCCGTCCGAGGAACTGGCCCGGCTGCTGCGCATCCGTGTGCCCGACCTGGTGGGGTACCAGAGCGTCGACTACGCGGCGGCCTATGCCGAGTTCGTGGCCGAGGTGCGCGAGGCCGAGGCTGCTGCGGGCGGCGACACAGCGCTCAGCGAGACCGTGGCCCGGTACCTGCACAAGCTGATGGCGTACAAGGACGAGTACGAAGTTGCCCGCCTGCATCGCAACAAGTCCTTCCAGCAGGCAGTGCGCGACCAGTTCGGCGACAAGACCGAGGTCACCTATAAGCTGCACCCGCCGATCATGCGGCGCATGGGCGTCGAGAAGAAGATCGGCCTCGGCCGGTCAGGTGACGTTGCGTTCGCCCTCCTGGCGCGGATGAAGGGCCTGCGCGGCGGGGCGCTCGACATCTTCGGCAAGACCGCTCATCGCAAGATGGAGCGGGAGCTGATCGACGAGTACCGAGGGATGATCTCCCGGGCGCTCGACACGTTGACGAGCGGTGACAGTGCCGCGTACGCCCGTGCCGTCGAGATTGCCGAGCTTCCCGACATGATCCGCGGCTACGAGGACATCAAGGAAGCCAACGTCGAGCAGTTCCGGGCCCGCGCCGCCGAACTCGGCGCCTGAGCGGAACTCGCCGAGCGGCCGCCGCAGTATGACGGCACCTGCTGGCTGATGGCAGCGAACCGGCCCGAGGGGCACACGCCGAGTGCTCCCGCGTGGTGCGTCGTCGATTTTCCTGAGCTGACGGCTTATTCGATGATCTTCTCGAAGGGGCCCGGCAACGCGGAGACATTGGCCGAGCTGCACGCGGCGCTGACCGATGACGAAGATCGACCTGACCACCTCGAGCGTGCCCGGATCGTCAACTTCACCGACGAGGGCGACGACGCCGCGGAGGCCCAAGGCGACATCGAGACAGTCTTCATGGCCTACTGGGTGGACCCGGCGGTCTACGAGCGCTGGCGCGACGGCTGCGAAACGCTCGACCGACCGGGTGTCTACTGCGAGACGGCGATCATCCCCGCAGAGCGCTGGGAGACGATTGCGGGGACGAAGCGACCGCTGCCGGGCGTGCGCAACCTGACCTCGGTGGATCTCACCGAGCTGCACGACTACTGGGGCGCCGCACGCGATCGCATGGCGGCCAGTGCTGAGGATCCCTTCGAGGCGGCGCCGGGGTCGCCGCTGCCGGCCAACTTGTGCCTCATCCGGTCGGGTCAGAAATGGGACGAATGCCTCGACGACGAGCGGGAGATGTACTTCACCGACATCGAGCCGAAGCTGCGGGCTGGCATCGACTTCCTAGCCCGCAACCCTGACACCGGCTGCATCTCCAGCCGCTTCCTGCGGGAGCAGACCATTGACGGCGAAGACTTGGAGTCGACCAGCTTCGTGGGTTGGTTCGAAGACTTGGAGTCGCTCGAGGCGTGGTCGCGTTCGCACTCCACGCACCTGGCGATCTTCCACTCGTTCCTCTCGACGGTCCAGCTCCTCGGCCGCCCGCCCAAGCTGCGCCTGTGGCACGAAGTCTCGGTACTGCCCGAAGGCGGAGTTGAGCTGCTCAACACCGAGCTGTCCCCATTTGCCGAGCTGGTTTCCCCGGCCGCCTGACCCGCTGGCAATGTTGCGCAGCGATGGTGGGCATGTCGATTTGTGTGCAAACCGGCCGTCCTGAGCGGTGTTCCCGCACCAGTCTCGACGCAGCGGCGTGTCGAGTTCACCCTTCGTAGGCTGTGACGCCGTGACTGACTCCGGTCCGATGCCCGGGGCCCTCGAGGGCCTGGACATAGCGCCTTCGGTGCTCGATCTCGTCGGTCAAACGCCCTTGGTGCGACTGGGTCGCGTGGCGCCCGACATCGCTACCCCGGTGGTGGCCAAGCTCGAAACCGCCAACCCCGGTGGATCAGTGAAGGACCGTGCCGCTGTCGCCATGATCGACGCCGCCGAGGCTGACGGGAGCCTGCAACCCGGCGACACCATCGTGGAGCCCACTTCTGGCAACACCGGCGTGGGCCTGGCTGTTGTGGCCGCCCAGCGGGGCTATCGCTGCTTGTTCGTGTGCACCGACAAGGTGGCGCCCGAGAAGGTGGCTCTGCTGCGTGCCTATGGCGCCGAGGTCGTGGTGTGCCCGGCCAAGGTCGATCCCGAAGACCCGCGCTCGTACTACTCCACTGCGGCGCGGCTGCGCACCGAAACACCCCGGGCCTTCTCGCCCGACCAGTACTCGAACCAGAACAACCCCCGGGCGCACTACGAGACCACCGGTCCCGAGATCTGGGCCCAGACCGGCGGGCGGGTCACCCACTTCGTGGCCGGCGCAGGCACCGGCGGCACCGTCAGCGGTGTCGGCCGCTTCCTCAAAGAGCAGAACCCGGCGATCGAGGTCATCGTGGCCGACCCGCCCGAGTCGGTCTACGCAGGCGGCGACGGGAGCCCCTATCTCGTGGAGGGCATCGGCGAGGACTTCTGGCCCACCACCTACCACGCCAAGATCGTTGATCGGGTGCTGCCGGTGACCGATGCCGACTCGTTCGCCATGGCCCGGCGAGTGACCAGCACCGAGGGCCTGCTTGTCGGCGGCTCTGGCGGCACTGCGGTGACCGGCGCGCTGCGCGTCGCCGCCGAGCTTGACGCTGCGGGCCTCGCTGGCGAATCGCTGGTGGTCACGCTCATTCCCGATTCGGGACGCGGCTACCTCAGCCGCGTCTTCGACGACGACTGGCTGGAGTCCCGCGGGTTGCAGCCGGGCCACGAGGTCGACGTCAGCCCGCCGGGTGAACAGGGGGAATGCTGATGCTGGGCGGTGACCCGCAGATGTCGGGCTTCGAGGATCCTGACGAGTTCGGTTTTGAGACGCGGGCGATCCGGGCTGGTCAGCCGCACGACCCGTACACCGGCGCAGTCGTCACACCGATCTCGCTGGCCACGACCTTTGCCCAGGAAGCTGTCGGCCAGCCCCGTCATGGCTATGAGTACGGCCGCACCGGCAACCCGACCCGTCACGCCTACCAGGTGTGCGTCGCATCGTTGGAGGGGGCCCGTCACGGGTTCGCCTTCGCCAGCGGGCTGGCGGCATCGGATGCGCTGCTTCGGGTGCTGCGGCCCGGTGACAGCCTGCTGCTCGGCGACGACGCCTACGGCGGCACCTTCCGGCTGATCGACACGGTGTTCGGCAACGCCGGCATCGGCATGGCGGCAGCCGATCTCACCGCTCCCGACAAGATCCGCGACGCCTGGACGCCCAGCACGCGCATGGTGTGGCTGGAGTCGCCCACCAACCCGCTGCTCACGGTCTTCGACATCGAGGCCATCTGTGCCGTCACGCACGAGCTGGGCGGCATCGTCGTGGTGGACAACACGTTCGCCACGCCGTACCTGCAGCAGCCGCTCGCGCTCGGCGCGGATGCCGTGGTGCACTCGGCCACCAAGTATCTCGGCGGCCACAGCGATGTCGTGGGCGGCTTCGTGGCAACCAACGACGACGAGCTGGCTGATCACCTGGTGTTCACCCAGAATGCCGTGGGCGCCGTGCCTAGCCCGTTCGACTGCTACATGACGCTGCGCGGCGTCAAGACCCTCGGCGTGCGCATGGACCGCCACGGTGCGAGTGCGCAAGCAATCGTCGAGCTACTCGAAGGGCACCCCGCAGTGCGTTCGGTGCTGTATCCGGGACTCCCCGATCACCTCGGCCACGACGTCGCCTGCAGGCAGATGAGCGGCTTTGGCGGCATGGTGTCGTTCCGGCTGCACGGCGGGCGTGACGCAGCCGAGCGCGTCGTCACCTCGACGAGGGTGTTCACGCTGGCGGAGTCGCTGGGCGCGGTCGAATCGCTGATCGAGCATCCCGGCGCCATGACCCATGCGTCGGCTGCCGGTTCGGCCCTCGAGGTGCCCGACGACTTGGTCCGGCTGTCGGTCGGGCTCGAGACGATCTCGGACTTGGCGGACGATCTCGGGGCTGCGCTAGACACCGCATCCGTCGGCGCTGACTAGGTCATTCGGGCCCGACGAGCAGGCACAGTCTTGGGCCTTGGCGAAGCCAGTGTCGGGGCGGTTGACCTGCCATGATGTGCGGATCAGCCCCAGGGTGTCCGCTGGCGCGCTGACGCGCGACGAGGAGAAAATTGATGGAAGGCAACATCGCCTGGGTACTGACAGCAGCGGCATTGGTGCTGTTCATGGTTCCGGGCCTGGCCCTGTTCTACGGCGGCATGGTCCGTGCCAAGAACGCACTGAACATGCTCAACATGAACATGTGGTGCCTCGGCATCGTGCCGGTGATCTGGGTGCTCGTGGGCTTCAGCCTCGCGGCAGGCGAGAGCGGCCTGCCGATCATCGGCGACTTCTCGTTGATGGGAATGGCCGGCATTCACGACGCCGAAGGGCTCGCCACGTTCGCCTTCCTCATGACGTTCGCCGCCATCACCCCGGCGCTCATCTCGGGCGCCGTCGCGGACCGCATGAAGTTCTCTGCCTGGATGGTGTTCGTCCCGGTGTGGTCGCTGCTCGTGTACTCGCCGGTCGTGTACTGGGTGTACGGCGCTGACGGCTGGATCTTCAACCTGCCGGCCCACGACTTCGCTGGCGGCACGGCCATCCACGTGAACGCCGGCGCAGCAGCCATGGCGCTGGCGCTGGTGGTCGGCAAGCGCTCAGGCTGGCCCGACAACCGGCCGGTGCCCCACAACGTGCCGTTCGTCATGCTGGGCGCAGGCATCCTGTGGTTCGGCTGGTTCGGGTTCAACGCCGGCTCGGCGCTGGCGGCCGACGGCGCTGCGGCGCAGGCATTCGTCAACACGTTCATCGCCGCAGCAGCCGGCATGGTCGGCTGGGCGTTCGCCGAGTACGCACGGCACCAGCGGGTGTCGACCATCGGCATCGCCTCGGGCGTCGTGGCGGCGCTCGTGGCCATCACGCCCGCAGCGGGCTTCGTCGGCTCGATGCATTCGCTGGCGTTCGGCGCGATCGCCGGCGTCGTCTGCTTCTTCGCGATCGAAGCCAAGTTCCGGGTCGGATTCGACGACAGCCTCGACGTGGTCGGCATCCACTGGGTGGGCGGCGCCGTCGGCGGCATCCTGCTCGGCTTCCTCGCTGACTCGTCTGCGGTGCCCGGCGGCGACTTCATCGACGGGGTGTTCTTCGGTGGCGGCGTGTTGCTGTGGAACCAGGTCCTGTCGATCGCTGTGGTCACCGTCTACTCGTTTGCGGCCACATGGATCATCGCAACGGTGATCAAGTCCACCATGGGCATCCGGGTCTCCGCGGAGGTGGAGATGGCCGGCATCGACGTCAGCGACCACGGCGAAGCTGCCTACCAGATCGAGTAGCCCGTATCGCGGGCCAATCGAGCGTCGGATACAAGTCACCGCCGGTCCCTGCGCCGGCGACGGCACTGCCGGGGCTAGCTTGCCGCCGTGACCCAATTCGAGGACAACCTCGCAGCAGACGGCGAGGTCTACGACGACTACGACCTAGCGGCCTCCGACACCGAGGTGCGCCAGTTCGAGCAGCAGCGGTGGATCCGGCCGCCTGGCGCCACCGAAGTGCTGTTGGTGCGCCACGGTGCGTCGCAGGCGTTCATTCCCGGCGAGCCGTTCCCGATGCTGGGCACCCAGGGCAATCCGGCGCTGGCCCCGGCGGGGCATAGCCAGGCTGCGATGATGGCCCGCCGGCTGGCGGAAGAACCGATCGATGCGCTCTACGTGTCATCGCTGCAGCGCACACACCAGACGTTCGCTCCCCTGGCCGAGCGGCTGGACATGGCCCCCACCGTCGAGCCCGACCTGCGCGAGGTGGCCTTGGGGGAGTGGGATGGCGGGAAAATCCGCCAGTTTGCAGCCGAGAACCATCCGCTGTACGAACGGCTGCACATCGAGCGGCGCTGGGACGTCATCCCGGGAGCTGAGTCGAACGAGCAGCTCATCGGACGGTGCATGGGTGCGCTGGGCCGCATCGCCGACGCGCACCCTGACCAGCTCGTGGCCGCATGCGTACACGGCGGCGTCATCGGTGCCGTGCTGGCGCACATCACCGGGTCGACGCCGTTCTCGTTCGGCGGTTCCGACAACTGCTCGGTCACCCAGGTCGTGCGCTGCGACGGCGACTGGGTGCTGCGCCGTTTCAACGACTGCTCACACCTCGACGACCACCTGCACCACGGCTGAGGCGAAGCCGACCGCCTCGAAATCATCCCGATCGCCTGATGGTCGGCGCGTCCGAGCGGCGACAGCCAAAGCCGTAGGGTTCGAAGATGAAACGCCTCTTCGCGCCGCTTGTGGCGCTCGCGCTGGTTGCTGCTGCGTGCAGCGACACCTCAACGGACTCCTCTGCGGAAACCACGGCCGCCGAAGCCGCCGCAACGACCATCGCTGACGTCGCACCCACCACGACGGCGCCTGTCGCTGCCACCACCACAGTGGCACCGTCGCCCACGACCACAGCGGCACCACCGTCGACGACCACAGTGCCCGACGAGCCCGCCCCAGGTGACCTGCTGTCGGCGGAAGCCATTGACGCGGGTCAACTGAACGGCTGGCGCATCACGTATCTCTCGACCGGAATGACGGGCGACCTCGTCGAGGTGAGCGGGCTGGTCTTCGCGCCGCCCGGCATGCCCGCCAATTCGCCGATCATCTCGTGGGCCCACGGCACGACCGGCGTGGCAGACGTCTGCGCGCCATCAGCGACACATCCGGTCGGTTCTGAGATCCCGATGGCGATTGCCGGCGCGGGTCACATTGTGGCGGCCACCGATTATGAGGGTCTGGGGACGCCGGGCGTCCACCCGTACTTGGTGGGCAGCAGCGAGGGTCGCAGCACCCTCGACATCGTGCGAGCCGTGCGCCAGATGGAGCTGGGCGCCAGCGAGCGTTACCTCGTGTGGGGCTTGTCCCAAGGTGGCCACGCCGCATTGTGGGCCGGCCAGATGGCAGCCTCATACGCACCCGAACTGGATCTCGCCGGGGTCGTCGCCGCCGCCCCTGCTACCGGCATGAGCCGTCTCATGGACACGGTGGGCACCACGGCGCAAGGCTTCGCTGTCATGGCGGCCTTCGCCATGGCAGCCAACTATGACGAATTGAATCTTGAGGACTACTTCTCAGCCGGCGCCATCGACCAGATGGGAGTCGTCGAGGAAGCCTGCCTCGGCACCGTCTTCGAGACCTTCTTTGAGTTCGATGCCGACGCGATGCGAAACCCCAGCGGCTGGGACGGCGTCAAGCCGGTCGGCCCGCTGGCCGAGGTGCTCGCCGCCAATCAGCCCGGCGGGACGCCCGTCGCCGATGCGCCCGTGCTGTTCGTGCAGGGCTGGGCCGACGCCGTCGTTCTGCCGGAGCTCGTCCGTGACCTGCATGGCGTGTACTGCTCGCAGGGCACCCAGGTGACGCTCGCGGTGTACCCCAACGGCGGGCATGTCGACACAACCTTCACGTCCATGGAAGACACGCTCGGCTGGGCAGCTGACCGGCTCGACGGCGTCGCAGAGCCGCATGGCTGCGACTATGTCGATCCTGATCTCGCTGCGATCGAAGCGGCTGCGCAGACACCGGCGGCGGTCGACGGCACGCTGCTCGAAGGCTCAGCACCGGAGGGTCTCGACAACCTGTTCAGCGAGACCACGACGCCCATTGCGGAAACCTGCCCCGGCACCGCGGCGTTCGGTGGCGCCGAGCCGATTGCGTACTCGGGAGCTGTCTGGGTCCGAGACCCCACGACGGGACCGTTCCTCGATGTCTGGGTTGCCCGCTTCGAATCGGCCGACGCGGCCTCGGCGGCCATTGAGAGTTTCGGCGCCGAATTGATCGCATGCGGCGAGTTCGTGGATCCAGCCACGACGGCGCTGGGGTCGTTCAGTCCAGGAGCAGACCCCGGCCTCGGCGACGAGTCGTTCGGAGTCGACTACGCGGGCGTCGTGGCCGGATTCCCCGTGAACCGCTACAGCGCCGCGGTGCGCATCGGCGACACGCTCTACGGCTCAGGGCTCGCGGCCCTGTTCGTCGATCCGGACATCGCTGCGGTGATGGGGGCACTCAACGCCATCCTCGGCCTCTGAGGGGCCGCCGCAGGGACGCGGCGCTAGCCGTTGGCGAGGAAGACGCCGAGCGCAGCGGTCAGCATCGCCGGGTCGTCACTGCCGCCGAGTTCGCGGGCGGAGTGCATCGACAGCTGCGGCGAGCCCACATCGACCACGCTCATGCCCAGCCGGGAGGCCGTTATCGGCCCGATGGTCGAGCCGCACGGCAGGTTGCCACGGTGCGAATACACCTGGTGCGGCACACCGGCCGCATCGCATGCCACCGCGAAGCGGGCGTGGGTGCGTGCATCGGTGGCGTAGCGCACGTTTGCATTCGTCTTGATGACCGGGCCGCCGTTCAGCACTGGCACGTGTGCGGGCTCGTGGCGCTCGGGATAGTTCGGATGCACGGCGTGGGCCCCGTCGGCTGACACGCACAGCGAACGGGCCACCGCTCGCAGGTACTGCTCGCGGTCGCCGCCGAGGCTGTGAGCGATGCGCTCCAGCGCATCGGCCAAGATCGGGCTGCCGGCGCCGGTAGCAGAGTCGCTGCCGATCTCCTCGTGGTCGAACAGCACGACGACCGCTGCCGTGTTCGCCGGCACGGCCTCGAGCCCGGCCAACGCCTCGATAGCTGCATGGCACGAAGCCAGGTTGTCGATCCGAGCGGCTGCGTACATCTCGCCGTGTCGGCCTAGCCGGGCTGGCGGGGTGAGATCGTGCGCCATGACATCCCACGCCAGCACTGCGTCGGGCTCGACGTCGAGATCGGCGGCAAGAAACTCACGGAATCCGTCCGCGCTCGGCTCGCCGAGCCCCCACACCGGGGTCATGTGCTGCTGGCGGTCCAGCTTCAGACCGTCGTTCACGTCTCGATCAAGATGGATCGCGAGCTGCGGCACGCGCATCAGCGCCCGGTCGCAGCGCCACAGCACCGTTGCCGGGCTGTCGCCGGTCCCGTCGCGCACCACGATCCGCCCAGACAGACCCAGATCCCGGTCCAGCCAGGAGTTGAGCAGGACTCCGCCGTAGATCTCCACGCCGAGCTGTTGATAGCCGAGCGCGTCTGCGTCCGGCACGGGACGCAGACGCAGGTTGGGGCTGTCGGTATGCGCACCGATCACGATGAAGCGCAAACGATCGGGATCGACACGGGCACCAGCACGAGCTGCGACAACTGTGCCGCCGTCTCGAACTGCAAATCCAGCCGTGAGGTCGAGTTCGCCCCAGTCGTCGCTGCGCCTGGCTTCGGCGAGACCAGCAGTCCTCAACCGCTCCGCAGCCACCGCGGCGGCGTGATACGGCGACGGCGACGCCTCGATGTAGTCGAACAGGGCTTCGAGCATGCGGGCTCTAAGCGTCGGCGTACGCGGTGATGATGTCCCGGCTGAAGTCATCGAACTTGGACCGCGACATCGGATTGGTGATGAGCCGCGTCACGCCGATTGCTGCGTACTTCTCGACCCACTCGGGAGTAGCCGCCCCGATTGTCGTGAAGTCGAGCCTGTCGGGGTCTCGCCCGGCCGTCTCCGCGCAGCGCTTCGCGTGGTCGAAGAGCATCGCCATCTCCTCAAGGTCACCCGACACCGGGAAGAACCCGTCGCCGAACTCGCCCGCCCGCCGCGCGGCGCGCTTGCTGTCGCCGCCGACAATGATCGGGATGTTCCCTCGCGGTTGGGGCCGGCAATACACGCGGTCGAACGAGACGTGCTCGCCCTCGAACGAGCAGACGTCCTGGTGCCAGAGCGCGCGGTACGCGCCGAGATGCTCGTCGGTGATGTAGCCGCGGTCTTCGAATCGCACGCCGAGCGCGTCGAACTCCTCTTTCATCCACCCGGCGCCGATGCCGAACAGCACCCGGCCGCCCGAGAGCCGATCAAGCGTCGCCACGGCCTTTGCGGTGACGGCGAAGTTGCGCTGCGGCACGATGAGAATCCCGGTTCCCAGCTTGATCTCCGACGTGACCGAGGCGACGAAAGCCATCCACATCAAGGGGTCTGGAATGTCGATGTCGTCGCGCTTGCCGGGCATCTTGCCGTCTTCGGCGTACGGGTACGGCGTCTGGTAGCCCTCCGGCACCACGACGTGCTCGACCGTCCACAGCGACTCGAAGCCGGCTGCCTCTGCCGCTTGCGCGTACCCGATCGCCGATTCGCCCTCGACGTTGGGGCCCGTGTTGGCCAGTGTCATCCCGAATTTCACTGTGCACCTCTTTTCACATCGCTGCAGGTCGTAGTCTGCCCCTATGCGACGCATCTCTGCTTTATTCGTTGTGCTTGCCCTGGTAGCTGCCGCGTGCGGCGGCTCTGACGACGACCCGCCTCCCGCCACCGAAGCGGCAGCGGCGACGACCGCCGCGCCCACAACCGTTGCCACGACTGAGGCGCCGCCGCCGCCCACGACAGAGGCACCGCCCCCGCCCACGACTGAGGCACCGGCCCCGACAACTGAGGCGCCGCCTGCGACCACCGAGGCGCCGCCGCCCACCACCGAGGCTGCGCCGGCAGCGAACGCGCTCCCTCCCGCCATCGAGGGCGCGCTGCTGGAGGGCCAGACTCCCGAGGGCTTTGACGTCCTGCAGGTCGCGACCAACACTCCGCGTGCCGAGACCTGTCCCGGCACTACGGCCTACGGCGGGATCGTGCCGGTGGCATATTCCGAGTCGGTCTGGGCCGCCGATCCGCTGACGGGACCCTTCCTGGATGTCTCGATCAGCCGCTTCGAATCACCCGAAGTGGCTTCGGAGGCCTTGAACAACTACATCAGTGAGGTCGTCGCTTGCGGTGAGTTCGCCGAGCCGGCGACCGGTGCGGTGGGTGCCTTCACTCTCGGCGACGACCCGGGTCTGGGCGACGAGTCGTTCGGCACCGACTACACGGCTACCTTCCAGGGGCTTCCCGTCAATCGTTACGGCGTCCTGGTGCGCATCGGCGATTCCCTCTACAGCTCGGGCGCGACCCATGTCTTCGTGGATCCGGACAAGGCCGTCGTGCTCGCGGCGTTGGACACCTTCCTCGGCCAGTAGTCGGGCGGTCGGCCTGAATCGGCGTTGACATGCCAACGCTGAAGATGCCGACGCTCAAATACAGCGGGGAACGGCTGCGGGGGGACGTCTTCGGCGGGCTCACCGCTGCGGTAGTCATGTTGCCGCTGTCGCTGGCGTTCGGCGTGGCCTCGGGCCTCGGCGCGATCGCCGGCCTGTACGGCGCCATTGCCGTCGGGCTGCTGGCGTCGCTCTCGGGCGGCACCCAGACGCAGATCTCGGGCCCCACGGCGCCGCTGTCGGTGGCGATGTCGGTGGTCGTCATCGGCTACGCCGGCGAGGATCTGGCCAAGGCACTCGCCATCGTGGTGCTCGCCGGCGTCGTGCAAGTCTTGCTCGGCTCGCTGAAGCTGGGCAGCTACGTGGCCTACACGCCGTACCCGGTGGTGTCGGGCTTCACCTCCGGGGTCGGGCTGATCATCATCGTGGTGCAGCTGCTGCCGCTGCTGGGCAGCGAGGTTGCCCTCGGCGGGGTGACGGCCTCGATCTCCGCGCTTCCCGACGCAATCGGCAATCTCGGCGTGGGGGCCTTGACGCTGGGCGTGGTCACCATCGTGGTGTGCTTGTTCTGGCCGCAGCGGCTGAGCCGGGTGCTGCCGCCGTCCGTTGCGGCGCTGCTCATCGGCACGATCGTGAGCGTGCTGTGGATCGACGATGTGGAAGTCATCGGCGACGTGCCCTCGGGGCTGCCCGAGCTGCAGCTGCCCTCCTTCGACTGGGCCGACATCGGCAGCGCCTTGGCGCCGGCGGTGACCTTGGCACTGCTCGGCTCGATCAACAGCCTGCTGACGGCCATGGTCGCCGACTCGATGACGCGCGATCAGCACAGCCCGAATCGCGAGCTGATCGGCATCGGCGCGGCCAATGTCCTGGCGGCATTCATCGGCGCGGTTCCCGGCGCCGGGGCAACCTCGGCCACGGTGGCGAACGTCCGGGCGGGCGGGCGTTCGCGGGTCTCGGGCGTGCTGTGCGCACTCGTGCTGCTCGCTCTGGTGCTGGGCCTCGGACGCTACGCGGAAGTCATCCCGCATGCGGTGCTCGCCGGCATCCTCATCAAGATCGGCTTCGACATCGTCGACTGGAAGTACGTGACGAGGGTGCGGCGGACACACCTCGACCAGTACGGCGTGATGGCCCTCACGCTGGGCCTGTCGATCGTGTCCGACCTCGTCGTTGCGGTTGCGGCCGGGCTGATCGCCGCAGCCATGACCGGTGCCCGGCAGTTCGAAGGCTTCGAGCTCGACAACGTGGTCTCCACTCCCTTGCTCGATATGACGTTCCTCAACGTGCCCGATGCCGACGATGGCGAGCCGGCACTGCCCAGCTTCGACCTCGACGGCCCCGACCCGTTCGCAGCGCGCACGGGTCTGCTCTCGTTGCGCGGCGCCTACACGGCGGCGTCGTCCATCAAGCTGTTCAACACCATCAACGCCGACGTGGCCGAGCACGAGGTGGTGATCTTCGACTTCACCGACACGCGGTACATGGACGACAGCGCTGCCTACATGGTCGGCCAGCTCGTCGCTGTCGCCGTGGACTCGGGGGCGAACTGCATCGTGATGGGCCTCTCGGGGACGCAGGCGACGAGCGTCAGGGAGCTCAACGTGCTCGGCAGTGTTCCCGCCGATCAATTCGTCGATGATCTCGACGGTGCTCGGGTCGTCGCTCGCCGCCTTCTGGATGGGCCCGAAGAGCCCGACGACGCCGGCGACGACAGCTAGACGCTGACTTTGGCAGCCGCCTTGGCCGCGGCTTTTTGGGCCCGCCGCTCCGCCATCTTGCGCCGATGCGCCAGCGTGCGATCGATGTAGGGCGCGATGGCGGGCGTCTTGCAGCCCGTCTCGCCGTGGTCCACCACGATGGGGCCGATGCGGCTGTCCAATTCGAGCACCGAGCGTCGCAAGTTGTCGTCTCTCAACGCAATCGCGATGAGCGCACCGTTCATCTCGTGACGCACCCGGTTCGGCCGTTCGTCGATCTCCGATTCGATCTGTGAGACGAAATCTCGCAGCTCGCTGGTTGACCACACGTCGGTCTGCTCGGCAGTGCAGGTCACGATGAACCAGCCCACCGAGGCGGGCCACTCACGGGGCGAATCCCGCCACTCGTCGCTGAGCGCGCGTGCATGCGGCGACTGCGCGAGCAGACCGCCGAGCGCCTCGGCCAAGATGTAGTTGTCGACGTCGCGCAGCCAGCGCCGTGCTCGCGTCTTGGTCATCGCCGCGGCATCGGCGATGCGCAGCGCCAGCACGCGGGCGTCGTGATTGCCCGAGTCCCACAAGTCGACGGCCAGCGACTGGTCGGTCCCCAGCGGCTTGGCGATGCGGCCCAAGTCCTTGTAGCTGACTCCGAACATCGGCTCAGCGGCGCCGTGGCGGGCTTACACCTTGCGATTCTGCGCTGTACCGGCGAGCTGCAATTGCGCCATGACATCCTGCAGCGTCGACATAGCTCCTAGTCCTTCGGCCAACCCGGACGAGCTTCCCGGCCAAGGTCAAGCTAGTGCGGCCTGCACCCGTCTGCACCCGCCTGCACCAGCCCGTGCCCGTGTGCACCCGCCTGCACTGGCTCGCACCAGCGCAACTCGTAGGGTTCAGGGCCGTGCGCGGGCTTGGTGTTCGACGCGGCGGGCAGCCGGCGGCGACGGTCGTGCTCGGCGCCGTCTCGGTAGTGGTCTTCTTTCTGACCCATGAGCTGGCGCGGGTCCTGCCGTTTTCCCGCAGCTCGCTGCGGTTCTCGGTCCTCGACGGTTTCGGCACTGCCGGCCCCTACATCGCCGAGTTCGGCGAGTGGTGGCGGATCGTCACCGGCACCTTCCTGCACGCCGATCTGCGGCACCTCTTGTTCAACATGTTGGTGCTGTACCTGCTGGGCAGGCGCCTCGAGCGCTTCGTCGGCCCGGCGCTGCTGGCCGGGATCTATGTCGTGTCGCTGCTCGGGGGATCCGCCGGCGCTTTGCTGTTGCGGCCCGACGCCTTTGTGGTAGGGGCTTCCGGCGCCGTGTACGGCCTGATGGGAGCGGCCTTCGTCGTGGAGTACCTGCGCGGCGGCAATCCGTGGCGGGACGGACTGGGCAGCCTGATCATCATCAACGTCCTCATCTCATTTCTCATTCCGGGCATTTCCATCGGCGGCCATCTCGGTGGTCTGGTGGCGGGCGTGCTGTCCGGCTTTGCGATCGGCGACACGAGCCGGCGGCGGCAGCCGCCCACACTTGCCGAGCGGCTGTCGGGCGAGCCTGTCGACACACGGATGCGCCGATCGCCCCTCGCGGTCTGGGGCTTGCTGGCACTCATCGGCTCAGCCTCGTTCGCAGGAGCGCTGGCGGCGGCGTCCACCTGGCGCAACCCGCTGTTCTGAGCGGTCGGCGAGCGCAGCGACCACGAGCTGGACGCCGCTGCAGCGCCGGGTCAGCGAGCATCACGGAACTACGTCGCCCGGCGCGGAATCGGACTCGCGGTTGATGACGATGGCGGCGATCACCGCCGCGATGCCTGCCACGTCACGCACGTTCGGAACCTGGGAAAGCCACACCAGCCCGATCAGCGTTGCCGTCACGGGCAGCAGCGCTTGCAGCAGCGCAAATCGTGCCCGTGGGAGACGCTGCATCACGAGCTGGTCGATGCCGTAGGGAATGACGTTCGACAGCACGCCCGCTGCGACGCCGCCCAACAGCAGCAGCGGTGCTCCCACCCCGGCATCGAGGCCGCCGAATCCGGCTGGGCTGATGACGACGGCGCCGATGAGCATGCCGACGCCCAACCCGTCAACCGCCATGCCCGAGCGGGCCACCCGGTGCCCCAGAATGATGTAGCCCGCCCACAGCGTCCCCGCGACCAGCGAGAACAGCGCCCCGAGCTGGGCCTCGGGCGGCGCGAAACCGGCCAGCACCACAACCCCGGCGATCGCCAGCGCCAGTGCCCAGCCCGACCTCAGTGTGCGGGTGCCGAATGCGGCGACGGCGATCGGGCCGATGAACTCGATGGCGACCGAGTTGCCGAGCGGCACGCGCTCGATGGCGAGGTAGAAGAACAGGTTCATCGATGCCAGGGCGACGCCGAACGCAGCCGTCCACGCCAGCTCGATACGCGACCAGTGCCGCCGCCACGAACGCCGCAGCACGACGAGCACCGCGCCGGCGCCCGCGACTCTCAGCAGTGCGACGGTGCCCGGCCCCATGTCATCAAACAACTCGAACGCCGTAGCGGCGCCGAGATACTGCGACACCGCACCGACGGCGAACAGCGCCTCGGGCGAGATCCTGCCCGCCCCCCAACTGCGTCCGACAGATGCGCTCAATGGGTACCTTCCGATGACAGGCGTCATCTAGGGTCTGGGCGAGACGCATTCAGCTTGGCAAACCACGCTGGCACTTGTGCACGAAGCCGATGGCTGAGGCCGCGAGCGCCGGTCGCGCAAGAATCTTGTGCAGGCTCGCCAAGATGACTCAACGGGGAGGATTCGCGCATGAAACGAAAGCTATTGACGCTGGTGGCGGCGCTGTTCGCGCTCTCGCTGTTTGCCGCTGCGTGCGGCGGCGACGGCGACGATGCGGAGACCACGACTGCTCCCGCAGCGACTGAGGCACCGGCTGCCACCGAGGCGCCGGCCGCCACCGAGACTCCCGAAGACGAGATGATGGACCATCTCGGCGACGGCTCGCTCGGAGTCGTCTCGGTCGAATCGGGCGGCGCGGTCCAGATCCGCTCGCTCAATGCAATTACCGGCGATGTTGCCTTCTTCGGACTGCCGCTCGAACGTGCAGTCATGCTGGCCATCGAGGACTACGGCCCCGTTCACGGCTTCGATGTTGATCTCGGCACCGGGCTCGACGATCTCTGCTCTAACGACGGTGGTCAGGCTGCGGCCCAGATCATCGTGGCTGACGAAGATGTGCTCGGCGTCATCGGCACGTCGTGCTCGGGAGCTGCGGTGGCGGCGGCCCCGCTCATCACCAACGCCGGCATGGTGCTGATTTCGGGCGGCAACACGTCGCCCGCGCTCACGTCGGACCTGGCGGGCACGCCGGGCGACAACTACAACGTCGGCTACTACCGCACAGCTCACAACGACCTGTTCCAGGGCGCCGCGATGGCGAAGTTCGTCTTCGGCGAGCTGGGGCTGACCACGGCCGCGGCAATCCACGATGGCGACCCCTACACCCAGGGACTCGCGCAAGCCTTCGCCGACGCCTTCGAGGCCGAGGGCGGCACCATGACCGGGTTCTCAGCGGTCAACAAGGAAGACACCGACATGGTGCCGGTGCTGACCGAGATCGCTGCGGGCGGTCCCGAGGCGCTGTTCTTCCCGATTTTCCAGCCGGCCGGCGACTTCATCGCCGACCAGGCGCCGGGAGTCTCCGGACTGGAGAACACGGTGCTGCTGGCCGCTGACGGGCTGCTCAACACCAACTACCTGGCACTGTCGCAGACCGCGGGCATGTACTTCTCGGGTCCGGACACACGCTTCGGCGAGAACGTCAACCAGAGCACCGGCAAGACGGCGCAAGACTTCCTGGCCGTCTACGAGGAGCGCTGGGGCGAGTCTCCGGCAGCGCCGTTCTGGGCGCACGGCTACGACGCGACCACGCTGCTGCTGGACGCAATCGCGGCTGCCTCCTACGTCGATGCCGACGGCAACCTGCAGGTCGACCGCCAAGGCATCCGCGACCACCTCAACAGCGTTGAGGGTTACAGCGGCTTGATCGGCACGATCAACTGCGACGACTTCGGCGACTGCGGTGCGGCTCGCATCACCGTCGTGCAGAACATCGGCGGTGAGGACAACGCCGAGGCCAGCATGGACAACGTGGTGTTCTCCTTCGCACCGTGAGCCGAGGAGGAAAGCTCTAGGCGGTGCGCGCCCGACTGCTGCGGCCCCGCACCCGGGTCGACTGGTTCCTCACCGTCATCCGGGTGGCGGTGCTGATCGTCCTCGCTGTCGGCTTCGCGGCCTTCATTGCCCAGGAGATCAACCCCGACAATCCGTTCGCCCAATGGGCGAATCCCGATGCGACCGGCCTGACCGGCGCCCAGTTCCGGGGGCTGGTCGTATCGGGCATTGCCCAGGGCTCGATGTACGGGCTGATCGCGCTGGGCTACTCGATGGTCTACGGCGTGCTGGGGTTCATCAACTTCGCCCATGGCGAGGTGTTCATGGTGGGCGCCATGACCGGCATGATCACCTCGAACAAGCTGGCCGACGCCGGGCTGTGGGAGTCGAACTTCATCGGCTCGCTGGTGTTCATCGTGGTCGTGTCGATCATCGTGTCGTCGCTGACGGCGGTGATCATGGAGCGGGTCGCGTACCGCCCGCTGCGCGGCTCGCCGCGGCTGATCCCGTTGATCACCTCGATCGGCGTGTCGTTCTTCCTGCAGAACGCTTCCGTGGTGCTGCTGGGGCCCGCCAGCAAGTCCTACCCCGACGTGCCGGACTGGCTGAAGGCCAAGCACACGTTCCTGCAGATTGAGGGGGCGAAGATCCTGGTGGTGGTCGTGGCCGCGCTGTCGATGGCAGCGCTGTGGTACTACGTCGACCGCACCAAGACCGGCAAGGCGATGCGTGCCGTGGCCGAAGATGCCGAGATAGCGGCGCTCATGGGCATCGACGTGAACCGCACCATCGTGAAGGTGTTTGCGGTGGGCGGTGCCATGGCGGGGATGGCTGGGATCCTGTGGGGGATCCTGTTTCGCAGCGTCATCCACACGACGGGTTTCCTGCCGGGCATCAAAGCGTTCAGTGCTGCGGTGGTGGGCGGCATCGGGCATCTGGGTGGTGCGATGGCGGGCGGGCTGTCGATCGGCGTGGCCGAGTCGGTCGGGCCGCTGCTGATCTTGGAGCCGCTGGGCGTGAGCGGCGTGTCGCAGCTGCGTGACGCGGTTGCGTTCTCGATGCTCATCATCGTGTTGCTGGTGAAGCCCGCCGGCCTGTTCGGCGAGCGGTTGCCTGCGGAGGATCGGACATGAACCTCACTGTGCCGTCCGAAACTGGGCCGCAGCCGCCGCCGGGGCCCGCGGCGAGCACAGCCAGCAATGACTCGCCGCCGCGCCCGCCATTCGCGCAGGACTGGGGCCGCATCGCCCGCATGGGTGCGGTGGGCGCCGTCGGGCAGATCTTCATCTCGCTGTCCAACATGCCCGTCAAGCTCGACGGCCGGGCGATCATCGAGGGCATCCTCAGTCTGGGGTACCTGTCGCTTGTGGTCCTGCCGTTCGCTGTGGGAAGCCGCGTCGGGTATCAGGTCCGCCGCGAGGGTGTGCCGTTCCACCGACCCGGCACCTATGAGGTGGTCGGCGGGGCTGCGTGCGGCGCGGTGGTCGGCGGGGGGCTGTCGCTGCTGGCGATCCTGATTGCCAACTTCGACCTGCGCGAGCCGCTGGTCAACTGGAGCCCGATCCTGGCGGACCTGCTGGCGTTCAACCGCGGCACCGCGTTCGCGGTGGTGATCTGGCTCGCTGTGGGCGCGGTGATCGGCGCCTTGGGCGGGCTGCTACGTGTGGTACCGCCGCTTGCCAAGCGGATTCTGTGGACGGTGGTGCTCACGCTGTTCGGCGCTGCAGTCTTGGAATCGCTGACCACCGACTTGGCCGAGGGGATGGGTCTCGAAGGGCCGGTCGAGTGGTTCTACGCCCCCCGGGGCGGGCTGACCGTCACCGGCGCGATCGCTTTGGCGATCGGGTCGGCCGTGCTCGCCGTGGTCGGACGCGGCCGCGTCAAGGGGGCAAAGGCCCATATCGACTCGCTCGAAGGCCCGGCCCGCACCCGAGCGCATCTCGGGCTGATCCTGGCTACCGGCGCGGTGCTGGTGATCCTGCCGATGTTCGCGGGCAAGCTCACCAACGAGCTGCTGGCCAACGTGGGCCTGTTCGTGCTGCTGGCGCTGGGTCTGAACGTGGTGGTCGGGCTCGCCGGCATCTTGGACCTGGGTTACGTGGCGTTCTTCGCCGTCGGCAGCTACAGCGCTGCAGTGCTCACCGCGGCTGCCTCACCGCGGATCAACCCCGAGCTGCCATGGTTCGTTGCCCTCATCGGCGTCGTGATCCTGACCGGGCTGGTCGGGCTGTTCATCGGCGCGCCGGTCATCCGCATGCGCGGCGACTATCTCGCCATTGTCACGCTCGGCTTCGGCGAGATCATCCGGCTGCTGTTCCTGTCGGACTGGCTGTCGGGCTGGTTCGGCGGCTCGCAGGGCATCACCAACATTCCCGGTGCGGAGATCTTCGGCCTCGCTGAGGTGTCGGGCACCGATCCGCGCAGCGTCTTCTATCTGGTGCTGGCGTTCTGCGCGATTGCGATCTATGTCTCGTGGCGGCTGGAGCGATCGCGCATCGGGCGGGCCTGGATGGCGGTGCGCGAGGACGAGACCGTGGCCGAGGCCATGGGCATCAACACGGTCAACGTCAAGCTGCTGGCCTTCGTGGTGGGTGCGGTACTCGGCTCGTTCAGCGGGGCGATCTTCTCGGCGAAGGTCGGCTCGGTGTTCCCCGCCAGCTTCCTGATCCTGGTTTCGATTGTCATCCTGGTGGTAGTCATCTTCGGCGGGATGGGCAGCATCGTCGGCGTCATCGCCGGTTCGGCAGTGCTGATCGGCGTGCTGGGCGGGCCCAAACAGCCAGGCCTGCTGGCCGAGTTCTCCGAGTTCAAGCTGCTGATCTACGGGGCGCTGCTGGTGTGGATGATGCTGGCCCGGCCCGAGGGGCTCATCCCGAGCGTGCGCCGCACCCGTGAGCTGCATCAGGAGGAGATGGCCCAAGACGCCTGGCTGCGAGGCCAGACCGACGAGGATGAGACAGCCGACGACAACAACGGCGCCGCGGCTGGGCGGACGGCTGTGGGGGAGTCATGAGCAGCGGCGACCCGGCAGAGCAGCCGATACTGGAAACGAGCGGCCTCAGCGTCGACTTCGGCGGCCTCACAGCGCTCGACGGGCTGGATCTGGCCGTGTATCCAGGTGAGATCGTCTCGGTGATCGGGCCGAACGGCGCCGGCAAGACCACGCTGTTCAACGCCATCACGGCCACCGTGTCGGCCTCGGAGGGCGACATCCGCTTCGAGGGAGAGTCGCTCATCGGCCTTGACCCCAACCGGGTGACCGCACGCGGCATCGCCCGCACATTTCAGAACGTCCGACTGTTCGCCAACATGACCGTGCTTGAGAACGTCATGGTTTCCCAGCACTGCCGGACCCGCCAAAGCGTCGTGGGGGCGCTGCTGTGGACGAAGGCCTTCCGCCGCGAGGAGGAGGAAATTGCCGAGCGGGGCAAGCAGGTGCTGTCGTTCTTCGGGAGCCGGCTCACGGGCTATCGCTACGACCAGCCCGCGTTCACGCTGTCGTACGCCAACCGGCGGCGCCTCGAGATTGCCCGGGCCATGGCCACCCAGCCCAAGCTGATCCTGCTGGACGAGCCCGTGGCGGGCATGAACCCCACCGAGTCGGCCGAGCTGACCGGCCTGATCGGGCGGTTACGCGACGAGTGGGGCTTCGCCATCGTGGTCATCGAGCACGACATGGAGGTGGTCCGCGAGGTGTCGGACCGGGTGATCGTGCTCGACCATGGGGTCAAGATCGCCGAGGGTGACTATGACGACGTCTCGGTCGACCCACTGGTGATCCAGGCATATCTCGGACACGGAGCAGCCGCGGCGACATGAGCCAGGATCCCCCCGATCGGGCGGTGCCGCTGCTGGAGATGCGCAAGGTGAACGCGCACTATGGCGCCGTCCATGCCCTGCGCGACGTGAACCTGTCGATCTACGCCGGCGAGCTGGTATGCCTGCTGGGCGGCAACGCCAGCGGCAAGTCGACGACGCTGAAGACGCTGCTGGGAATGCTGACGCCCACCTCAGGAGAGGTGGTGCTCGACGGCGAAGTCGTCAATGGCCGGCCCACGAGCTATCTGGTCGCCCGCGGCGTCACGATGGTCCCCGAGAACCGACGGCTGTTCAAGCGGCTCACGGTGCGGGAGAACCTGCAGCTCGGCGCTTACCTCCGTAAGGACTCTGACGCGGTTGCATCCGACCTGGAGCGAGTCTTCGAGCTGTTCCCACGTGTCAAAGAGCGTCTCGGCCAGAAGGCGGGCACGCTGTCAGGCGGCGAGCAGCAGATGGTGGCCATCGGCCGCGCCCTCATGTCCCAGCCCCGCGTGCTGCTGATGGATGAGCCATCCATGGGTCTCGCACCGACGCTGGTGCAGCAGAACTTCGAGTTGATCTCACAGATTCACGAGGCCGGCATGACCGTGTTCATGGTGGAGCAGAACGCCAACATGGCGCTCGGCATCGCGGATCGGGGCTGGGTGCTGCAGACCGGCCGAGTCGTGCTCGACGACACGGCCGAGGCACTGCTGGCCAACCCGGCCCTGCGCACGTCCTATCTGGGCGGCGGCAAGGACGACTCCGACTCGTCGTGAGCACTGGGATCCTGCACCCCGGGGCTATGGGCGCGACCGTGGCGGCTGCGTGCGGCGGCACGGTGCTGTGGGCCGGCGAGGGCCGTTCGGCGGCGACCCGCACGCGAGCGGCCGATGTCGACCTCATCGACGCTGGTGACCTCAAGTCGCTCGTCGCCGCTGCGGACATAGTGATCTCGGTCTGCCCGCCTCACGGAGCCGAGGCGCTGGCTGGCTCAGTGGCTGATGCCGGATTTGTGGGCTGCTACGTCGATGCCAACGCCGTCTCGCCGGCAACCGCCCGCCGCATTGCCGAACGATTCGAGGACTTCGTCGACGGCAGCCTGATCGGCCCGCCGGTGCGGGAGCATGGAACGACCCGCCTGTACTTGTCGGGAGCTTCGGCCGACCGGGTAGCCGCACGATTCGAAGGCTCCGCGCTGGACGCCCGAGTACTGGCCGGAGGCGAGCCGGGTGCTGCCTCGGCGCTGAAGATGGCCTACGCGTCGTGGACCAAGGGCACGAGTGCCCTCTTGATGGCGGTGGCGGCGCTGGCGGCAGCCGAGGGCGTGTCCGACGAGCTAACCGCCGAGTGGGCCTTGTCGCAGAGCGGCCTGTCGCAGCGGTTGGCGTACACGTCCATTGCTGTCGCCCCCAAGGCATGGCGCTGGGTGGGCGAGATGGACGAAATAGCAGAAACGTTCGCCGCGGCAGGTCTGCCAGACGGCTTCCACCGTGCCGCGAGCGAGGTGTACGAACGTCTCGAAGCCTTCAAGAACGCCCGAAGTGCCTCCGTTGAGCAGATGCTCGAGGCACTGCTGAGTCCCGCAGCGGCGGTCGAAAACGCGTCGCCCGATAACGCTGGCTGACGCCGAGCGCTTCTGCGGGGCTAGTTCTGCAGCGGGAGGACGGCCTTGGCGACGCCTTCGAGTTCGGCGAACCAGTCTTCGGGTTCGCCGACCAGGATCGGCACGAACTTGGACGCGCCGACCTCGATGAATCGCTGGAGTTGGTCGCGCAGGCCGTCCCAGCCGGTCGGGATAATCTCGCTCGGATCGATGCCGGGTGCACGACGTTCGAGGATCGCCTGGTAGCCGGCGGTCATCTCGCCGTGGGTGTACGGGACGAGGACGCCGAAGTGCTCCGGGTCGATCCAGCGCTCGTGCTCGTCGGCGGCCTCGTTCACGATCTTCCAGCCTGCGGCCGCGATGTCGGGCGTGCAGAACGACGGCAGCCACCCGTCGCCGAAGCGCCCGCAGCGGCGCAACTCGACTTCGGCCGCTCCGCCCAGCCAGATGTCCATGGGCTTCTGCGCCGGCTTGGGCAGCAGCGACACTTCGTCGTAGTCGTACCAGTCGCCGTGGTGCGTGACGGGCTCGTCCTCCCAGAAGCGCTTGAGCAGCGGCAGGGCCTCGTTGAACATCTTCGCCCGCTGGCGGCGCTCGACGCCGAACGCGGCCTGCTCATGCACGTCGGCGACGCCCAGTCCGAACGCCGGCAGCAGCCTGCCGTCGGAGAGGCGGTCGAGGCTGGCGAGCTCCTTGGCCAGCACTGCGAGGTTGCGGCCGGGCAGCACCAGCACCGACATGCCGAACTTCATGCGCTTGGTGCGACCCGCGGCGTAGGCCAAGCCCACGATCGGATCGGGGCATTCGCCGCCGAGCCGCTCGCTCAGCCACAGCGAGTCGAAGCCGTTGTCCTCGAGCGCGTCCACGAACGGGTCGAAGGTGGCGTGGTCGTTGGTGAAGCTGCGCGTGCCCAGCCCGAAGCCGATCCGGATCTTCATGGCCCACACGCTAGGGCACTTGGGCCGTGCGTGGCCGGGGCGGCACTTGGACTGCACTTCCCATTCGCACATCTCAGCGCCGTACGCTCTGGCGCTGGAGTCCCACCCCAGTGCCAGAAGAGGAACGTCAATGAACGAGACCGCAGCGAACGGGCAGATCGACTTGGTGGCACCGTTCCGGCTCGAGGGGCAGGTGTGCCTAGTGACAGGCGCATCGAGCGGGTTCGGCGTTCGGTTCGCCGAGGTATTCGCCGCGGCGGGGGCTCAAGTGGTCGTTGCCGCGCGGCGGGCGGATCGGCTCGAATCACTGGCGTCGCGACTGCCCGACGCGCTGGCGATCTCATGCGATGTCGGCGACGACGATGCCTGCCGCGACCTTGTCGCCCGAACCATCGACCACTACGGCAAGGTTGATGTGCTGGTCAACAATGCCGGCGTGAGCGACGCCATCAACCCCGGCGAGCAGGCCGACGTGGAGAGCTTTCGGCACGTGGTCGACATCAACCTGAACGCATGCTTCTTGCTGGCGGGCCTCGTGGCCGCCGACATCATCGCCAGAGAAGCCGCAGGCAGCATCATCAACGTGGCGTCGGTGCACGGGCACGTGGCCTCGGCACCGAATCTGCAGCCCGCCTATGCGGCTTCGAAGGCCGGCCTGGTGAACCTGACCCGCGACTTGGCCGTGCAGTGGGCGACCCGGGGTGTACGGGTGAACGCCCTGTGTCCCGGCTACTTCGAGACCGAGCTGACCGCACCGATGTTCGACGACGATCGCTCGATGGCGTGGATCAGCCGAAACGCCCCGATGCGGCGGCCCGGGCACACCCACGAGCTGGACGGGGCGCTGCTGTTCCTGGCCAGCGAGGCCAGCAGTTACGTGACCGGCAGCTCGCTGATGGTGGACGGGGGCTGGACAGCACGCTGAGGTGCGCGGTACAACGGTCTGGGTTCTGTCGGATGAATCGCCCTGTGAGCGGGCGTGGAAGAACCCAGGGGATAGACGATGAGCGTGATCGTCGCGGCACTCGCCGCTGCCGGAATCATGTGCTTCGCGCTCGGTGCGCTGTGGGGCGCCAAGAGTGGGCGCACCGCCAAGATCGACTCGCTGACCGGAGCCGTGAGCCGCAAGGACGCCTTGCGGCATCTCGATGGGCTGCTGCGCCGGCCCCGGCGGGGCGACTACGTCGTTGGTGTCGCGTTCTGCGATGTCGACGGGCTCAAGGACGTCAACGACAATCACGGTCATGCCGTCGGCGATCATGTGCTGCAGCATGTGGCGGCGCGCCTGCGCAATGCGCTGCGACCGTCCGATGTGGTCACACGTCTCGGAGGTGACGAATTCCTCGTGATCTGCGATGGAGTGCGAACGCGCGCGGACATGGACCGCATCGCGCTCAGGCTGCGCGAAGCCGTGTCGCCGGCGATCCTGCTCGACGACGCACAGGTCGGTGCGGACCAGCACGGCTTGGTCGCGGTGTATGCGAGCATCAGCATCGGGACGGCAGCCTCTGACGCCACCACGCGCGATGCCGAGCATCTCATCGCCCGCGCTGACCGAGCGATGTACCACAGCAAACGCATCCGCGAGGAACTGCCGATCAGCGGGGGACCGCCGTCGCCCATTCGGTTGCGCGCCCGCCTCGACTCCCGCTGAGGTCGCCGAGCGGGCCGGGTTATCCCAGGGCGGGAGTGCCTTCGAAGTTGCCCGGGTCTTCGGCGGTGGGCAGCACCGGCCGTGCCCGCCAGTCCATGGCGTCTTCGACGCCGTCGATGACGTCGGACCATTCGGCCGCATTCCAGCCCTGGGCCGAGCCGAGCACGCTGGCGTCCTGGGCGAGGTGCACGAGGGCCGGCAGCCGCTCGAGGCCGAGCGAGCGCACGAACTCGCGCTCGGGGTCGAGCAGCACGAAGTGCTCGTCGGCGAAGCGGCCGAGGAAGCTGCGGGCGCCTTCCGCATCGCTGCACACCACGAAGGCGCAGCGCACGTCGGCCTCTTCGTAGACCAGGAACAGGCGCGATGCAGTCGGCAGTATCCAGCCGCTCTGGTGGGTGTAGGGGTCGATGACGACGCCCATGAGGTTGAACACCACCAGCCATTCGCCCAGCGTGTGGGTGTGGCCGGAGAGCGTCTCGAGCTTGATGTCGGTGGATGGCGCGTCAAGCACGGCAGGCAAACTAGCGCTCCCGGTCGGCTCGGCCACGGTTCACCAGGTTTCAGATTGCAGGGCGAAGCAATTCGGCGGCGAGCGGGCAATCGGCGCGCTGCCAGCCGGCGGCGGGCTCGACGCCGTTTGGGCCGACGACGTGGCTGAACAGGCCGAGCGGCACCACTTCCTCGTCGCACTCCCACGGCTCATCTGCGACGGTGCTCGCTGCGGCCTCGAAGAACTGCCGGGGCAGTGCGCGACCCTGCCCGGCGATGCACCAGACGTCGACCCCCGACACGTACCCGACAGCGGCGGCAGCGTGGGAGCCGCCCGCTGCGATCACCGCTTCGGGCCCAGCGACGGCGGCCTCCACCAGGATCACATCTGCGTTCGAGCACGCAGCCGCCAAGCCGGCGAGCGGCACGTCGGTCACGTCGCAGCCGTTGCCGGCGAGCCGCCGTGCCAGGCCGGCACCCTCGCCGTAGGCGTCGATGACGCGCACGGTCACGTCCGATCGTCGCCCCAGTCCTTCGGCGGCAAGGTCGGGCCAACCCAGCAGGCAGACCGTCGCATCGGCAGGCAGCGCATCGGCAGCGTGATGAGCGGTGTCGTCGGCGCGCAGCTCGGACGAGAACTCGCGTGCAGCCCGGTAGGGCTGCGCAGACGTGCACACCCGAGCCGCCATCGACCACAGCGCCCCAGCGATCGGGTACTTGTCGAGAATCCGACGGCACACGGTGACCAGCTCCAGCGGGTCAGACGCCAGCGCGCCCAGTGCCGATGCCGTCTCGCGCACCAGCACGTCTTGGGACAGGTCGCCCGCACGCGCCACATAGCGCAGGTGCTCGATCGGGTGCACGCGCCGAAGCTATCCCGTGCCAGCGAACCGATCCGCGGCGCAGCCTCTCAGGCGCTCTGGGTCTGCAGCCGCCGCGCGATCACCTTGAGGCACAGCGTCTCATCCGCGCCCTCGAAGATCGACAGCACCCGGGCGTCGACGAACAGCCGACTCACCGTGTATTCCTCGGCGAAGCCGAATCCGCCGTGGATCTGCTGTGCCTCACGGGTCACCCACTCGGCGGCCTTGCAGACGTACGCCTTGATCATCGACGCCTCCAGCGCCCCGCCGCCTCGCGCCATCATGCGGGCCACCTCGTGGCTGTACTGGCGGGCCGCGGCGATGATCGCGGCCATGCGGCCCAGCTTCGCCTGCGTGAGCTGGTACTCGGCGATCGGCTGGCCGAACACCTTGCGCTCGGCCGCGTAGGAACGCGCCTCGTCATAGGCCGCCTGCATGACGCCCACGGCCCGTGCCGCCGTCTGCAGCCGACCGTTCTCGAACCCGGCCATCTGCAGGTAGAAGCCCTGCCCGATGCCGTCGTCGCCGCCGATGAGATTCTCTGCGGGCACGAACCAGTCGTCGAAGGCAATCTCGAAGCTGTGCATGCCCCGGTAGCCGAGCGTGGCGATCGCCCGGCCCTCGATAGTGCCGCCCCGCTCGTCGGTGAATTGGAAGTCGTGACCCTCCGCCTGGGGCTTGGGCACGATGAACAGGCTGAGGCCCCGGTGCGCTTTGCGCCGGTCGGGGTCGGTGCGGGCCAGCAGCATCAGCACGTCGGCCCGGCCCGCGAACGTGCACCACGTCTTGGTGCCCGAGATCAGCCAACCGCCCTCGGTGGGCGTCGCCGACACGACTAGGTTGGCCACGTCGCTGCCGTAATCGGGCTCGGTGACGGCGACCGCAACCATGGTCTCGCCGGCGGCGATCTGGGGGAACCAGTGCTTCTTCTGCTCCTCGGTGCCGCCGCGTTCCAGCGCCCGCGTGAGGATCTCGGGCCGGGTGATGAGCGAGCCGCCCGCACCCAGCGATGCCCGTGACAGTTCCTCGGTGGCGATGACCATGCCCAGGTAGTCGCTCTCAGAGCCTGAGGCGAAGCCGCCGTATTCCTCGGGCACCGACAGGCCGAAGCAGCCGAGCTCGGCGAGGCCCGCGATGAGGTCTTCGGGGATGTCGGTGTCGCCGCGGTGGATGTGCTCGGCGGCGGGTACGATCTTGTCCTCGCCGAAGCGGCGGAACGTCTCCGCGACGAGTTCGAAGTCTTCGTCGA
Source organism: Acidimicrobiaceae bacterium (assembly GCA_026713105.1). Taxonomy (GTDB): domain Bacteria; phylum Actinomycetota; class Acidimicrobiia; order Acidimicrobiales; family Poriferisodalaceae; genus Poriferisodalis. The sequence goes on along the minus strand of JAPOPC010000072.1, from coordinate 8,857 downwards.
GGTGGCTGGGCGGCGCGAGCTCGGCGAGCGTGGCGACGTAGGCGGGGTCGCGGTAGGCAGCCATGAAGTCGCGGGCACCGTCGAGTGCGCTCGCTTCGAGGCCCCACTGAGACTCGCGGGCGAACAGCCGGGCGTAGAACTCGCCGAGCGCGTCGGCGATGAAGCCGCACGCGAGGCGGGCCTCGGCGTCGCCCAGCGCGCCCCAGTCGAGCAACGATTCGCAGATGCGCAGTGCCGAAGCGGTGTGCGCCAGGTCGTAGAGGAAGCACTGGTGATCGTCACCCTTGCCGACCGCGTGCGCGCAGGCTCGGCTCACGGCGTCGGTGCCCGCCGCCAGCGCGTCAGCCGCCGCCCGCATATCCGGCTCGGCAGGTGCCGCAGCCGTCCCAGCGATTGTCCCCGTCGTCGTCACAGCCGCACAGGCTAAAGCCGACTCCCGCAAGCGACCCCGCCGCAGCCCGGTAGCCGCGAGCCGTGCGCCGTACGATGACTCGACCCACCAACCAGCACCACTGCTCCAAACCACCGCACGGAGGTTCCCGTGACCGTCCATGACCGCCCGTTCGGGCGCTATTTCGAGGATTTCGAGATCGGCGACGTGTACCGGCACTGGCCGGGCAAGACGATCACCGAGGCCGACGATCACCTCTTTTGCATGATCACCATGAACCACCACCCGCTGCACACCAACGAGTGGTTCGCCCAGCACGAGACCGTGCACGGCAAGAATGTCGTGGTCGGCAATCTCGTGTACTCGCTGGTGCTGGGTATGAGCGTGCCCGACGTCAGCGGTGCGGCCATCGCCAACCTTGAGGTCGAGACGCTGACGCACTCGCGCCCGACCTTCCACGGCGACACCATCTATGCCGTCACCAAGGTGCTCGACAAGCGGGAGTCGAGTTCACGGCCCGACCGGGGTGTGGTGACGGTCGAGACTCGGGCAGTCAACCAGCGATCCGAAGAGGTCTGTTACTTCCGGCGCAAGGTGATGATCTGGAAGCGGGATGCCTCGCCTGAGCGACGCTTCCCCTACAGCGACGAGGCTGCAGTCGGGCAGGGCTGAGCTGCCGCTCCACGCCGAGCTGGGATGAGCGTGGCGTGATCCGCGCTGAACGAGATAAGCGCGGCGAGCGCTGCACCGTGCCGGATGCGCATGGCTCGCGCCACGCCGATTTGCTCCAGTGGTGGGCGACCGAGCGACGGGACTTGCCGTGGCGGTGCACGCGCGATCCGTGGCTCGTGCTGGTCTCGGAGGTCATGCTGCAGCAGACCCAGGTTGATCGCGTGCTGCCCTACTTCGAGTTGTTTGCTGAGCGCTGGCCCACGCCTGGGCACTTCGCACAAGCGGAGCTGTCTGACGTTCTGGCTGCCTGGCAGGGTTTGGGCTATCCCCGGCGCGCTCGCAACCTGTGGCACGCGGCGAAGGTCATCTCCTCCGATCACGGCGGTGAGCTGCCCGTCGATCTGGACAGCCTGCTGAGGCTGCCTGGCGTAGGTCCCTACACCGCTCGGGCCGTGCAGGCGTTCGCCTTCGGCATCGACGCCGGTGTGGTTGATACCAACGTGGGCCGCATCCTGGCCCGATGGACGGGCCGCCGGCTCAGCGGGGCGGAAGCCCAACAGCTCGCCGACGAACTGGTGCCTGCGGGCGAGGGCTGGCGATGGAACCAGGCGATGATGGATCTCGGCGCACGGGTTTGCACCAAGCGAGACCCGAGCTGTGGCGAGTGCCCTGTCGAGCGGTGGTGCGCGTGGGCGGGGTCGGACTCACCTGACCCGGCTGATCGCAGCGCTGGGGTCAGTGCGCGGCAAGCGCCGTTCGAAGGCAGCGACCGCCAAGCCAGGGGTCGCCTGCTGGCCGCGCTATCCGGCGGTGCAATCAAGCGATCCCAGGCTGCTGAGGCGATGAGGCTCGGACGCGATGAAACCCGGGCTTACCGGCTCATCGATGGATTGATTGCGGAGGGCTTGGTCACCGCAGATGGCGACCAGCTCCGGCTTGGCTAGCTCAAGCAGCTACGCCGTGCTCTATGGCTCGTAGCTCAAGCAGCTACGCCGTGCTCTATGGCTCGTAGCTCAAGCAGCTACGAGCTGTTCAATCAGCTCGTCGAAGGCTTTGTCGGCGATGGAGACCATTTCATCGTCGGTGCGGTCTTGGATGGGATGCTCCACCCACACGGCCGCGGGGTCGAAGCCGAGCGCCTTGCCCTGCACCTCGGCCCCGTCAATGAATTGGACGGTGGCTACGAAGACAGCCGGGATGCCGCGGCGTTCCAGATCAGCGATGTCGTGCACACTGCACGACGTGCAACTGCCTCAATCGGCTAGCGCTTCGATCACCACGTCGCACTTGGTGGCAATCTCGTGGCGCAGGTCGACAGGCGCCGGCTTGGTGAACGTGGGCTTTGAGTAGCGCTCGACCCGCAGTCCACGCTCGGTCAGCCGCTCCTCCAGCCGATTCAGGAAGCGGTCGCCGCGGGGCTTGCTGATATCCAGCAGCCCGACGGTGAGGCCGTCCAGCTTGTCGGGTCGGGCCACACGCTCGCGATGCGAAGGCGCTGCTTCGTTCGTGGGGTCCAAGACAACAGTGCTCATGTGGTTCCCCCTGGGTTGGATCCGGTGGGCACGTTCGGACCGACTGTAGCCGCTGATCTGCAGACCTCTCCGGCGAACGAGCCGTGCTAGCGCCAGGGATCGATCTCTACGCAGACAGGCTGAGCGCCTACTTCGCCGTTCACCCAGCCGCCGATAACTGCGGAGAAGAGCCCAGCGCCGCCGCCGCAGTGCACGAGGTGCAAGCCGCCCTCTCGGAACTTGGGCAGGTCGGTCTCGGCCAGGAACTCGGGGACGCCTTCGGCGATGCCGCCTGCTCCGCGCACCAGCTCGGCGCCAGGTCGGGTCGTCAGCTCGTTGATGCGCTCGGCGATCTGCTGGCGGGACCAGCCGCTGTCGATGAACACGCGGGAGTGGTCGGGCGCTACCGCCAGGATCGCATCGAAGCCCAGGACCAGCTTCGGGTGATGGATTACGTTCAGCGCGGCGGCCATGGTGCGGGCCAGCGACTCGGGATCGCGTGAGAGCTGGTCGACCACCGAGCGGGGTGCCTCGCCGGGGAACGCTGTGACGGTGTTGGTTCCGGCTTCGAAACCGAAGTCGGTGCACAATGGGTCCCAGCTGGCACTTCCATCGCCATTCGCCGTCGCAGCTTCGTCCACGCCTTCGATCTCGGCGAAGCAGAAGCCCACCTTGCCCGGCTGGCCCAGGGCAGCCCGGTCCACCCCGCCGGGGCGTCCGCCGCCGACGTTGCGCACGATCAACTGCACGGCCCGACCGATCGTGCTGTTGGCGCGGTTGCCCTGGCCGAACACGTTCATCCCGCTGTTCATGCCGATCTGGCGGGCGATCGGGCCGTTGACGATGAAGACCGGTCCGACCGGCATGGTGGTGGCCAGCATCCCGTGCATGTTGAACGTGTCGTTGCAGACGGCGGTCAGCGCTGCGAGCACAACGGGGAAGTACTCGGGCTGGCAGCCGGCCATCACGGCATTGACGGCGGCCTTCTCGACGGTGCAGTCGGCAAGATCCGGTGCGACGTTGGCCACCATGTCGCCGGCTGCGCGCGACGTTCCCGCCAGCATGGCGGCCACCCGTTCGGCAGTCGGGGGCACGAGCGGCAGGCCGTCTGACCAGCCGCGGTCGTACATCGCCTCGTGGATGTCCTCCTGGCTGCCGAACTCGACGCGGCGAGCACTGAGTCCTGAGCTCCCGAAACGAGCTTCCAAGGCGTCGGCGTGGGCTGGATCGACCGACAGCGAGCCGCAGCCGGGGCGATGTTCGGGCAAGTCGCTGCCAAGTGCGGTCAGCTCGGTGAAGGCTTCCCATTCGGGCCGTGACCAACCCACGATGCGGCCGGCCTCGTCGCCGCCGGCAAAACGCATGAGCGTCGGGACGGTCTCGATGTCGTGATGCCAGGAGAACCCGAGGTCGTCGTCGTGCACCTTGGCGGAGACCGCCTCGGGGAAGGCGGGATCGTCCTGGGTGTACACGGTGAGCGAGCTGCGGGCCTCGATGTCTGCAAGCACCGGTTCGACGAGCTCGCACGTCGGGCAGTCCCGCTTCACCACGGCCACCAAGCCGTCGTGCGGGGCGCTTGCCGCCTCGCCGTTTGAGGTGTCGCCGCCAGCGCTCGAAGTCATGGTCGGAGGCTACATACGGCCATCGCAGCCCGACCGAGGGCCCCAAGCGCCTCGGGGCGGGGAAACTGCCCCAGCGCCGTGTCTAGGGTTGCAGCCGTGACTGACGCAAGCGACCAGCCGACCATCGACAGCAGGCTCTTCCGGGACGTTCTGGGGCACTTCCCGACAGGCGTGACGGCCGTGACTGCCGTGAACGAGGGCCGGCCGATCGGCATGGCCATCGGCTCGTTCACGTCGGTGTCGCTGGACCCGCCGCTCGTGGCGTTTCTGCCCACCAAGGACTCGTCTTCGTGGGGGGACATCCGTGCTGCGGGCAGCTTCTGCGTGAACATCATGGCTCAGGACCAGATGGCCACCTGCGGCGTCATGGCCAGCCGGGCCGACGACAAATTCGCCGATGTCGAGTGGCATCCGGGGCCGACGGGCGCACCAATTATCGACGGCTCGATCGCCTACATCGACTGCACCATCGAGGCGGTGTACGACGGCGGTGACCATGACATCGTGGTCGGCCGGGTGGTGGAGCTCGAGGTGCTCGATGCGAAGGACCCACTGCTGTTCTGGAAGGGCGGCTACGGCACCTTTGCCTGAAGGCGGTGCGGCGTGGTTCGGTGATCGAGCGGTCAGGTGATTGGCACCGTCGCTCGCGTCGTACTCGGCGTGCTGTTCCTGGCGTCGGGAGCGCTGAAGCTGCGTGATCCGTCTTGGCCGGGTGCTGCGCAAGCGATGGGGGCGCCCCGCTGGTCGGTCTGGTTCATTGCTCCGGCTGAGATCGTGCTGGGTGCCGGCCTCGCCGCCGGTCTGGCCGAGCCGTGGCCGGCGTGGCTGGCGCTGGGGCTGTTGGCGGCGTTCAGCGCAGCGCTGGCGCGGGTGCTGCGGCAGCCGGCCTCGGAACGGCCGGCGTGTGCCTGCTTCGGCCGCTGGTCGGCGAAGCCGGTGGGCGCTGGCTCGCTGCTGCGCAACGGCGGGCTGGCGGTGCTCGCTGTCGCGGCCCTGTTCTGAGTGCGTCACGCCGACGGTCTTGCCTGCGCGTGGCTTACGCCACCCGTGTTGCCTGCGCGTGGCTTACGCCACGTCGAGCACGTCGCAGATGAAGGCGAGAATGAAGGCCTCGTCACGCCAGGCGTCGTAGCGGCCTGACGGTCCGCCGTGGCCGGCCCCCATCTCGGTGCGCAGCAGGATCGGCTTGGTCGAGGTCGTCGTCGCTCGCAGCTTGGCGACCCACTTCGCTGGCTCCCAGTACTGCACCCGCGGGTCGTTGAGCCCTGCGGTCACGAGCAAAGCCGGATGGTCGACGGCTTCCACGTTCTCGTAGGGCGCGTACGACCGGATGGTCTCGAAGACTTCCGGATCGTTGGGGTCGCCCCACTCGTCGTATTCGGTGACTGTCAGCGGGATGTCGGGATCGAGCATCGTGTTCAGCACATCCACGAACGGCACCTCGGCGACGATGCCGCAGAACAGCTCCGGATGGCGGTTCGCCATGGCGCCCATCAGCAATCCGCCGGCGCTGCCGCCACGGGCGACGATCCGTGCTGGGTCGGCCCAGTCGGTTGCGGCGAGGTGTGCGGCGCACGCGGCGAAGTCGTCGAACGTGTTCGACTTGTTGGCCAGCTTGCCGCCTTCGTACCAAGGTCGGCCGAGCTCGCCGCCGCCTCGGACATGGGCAATGGCGAAGAGAACTCCCCGGTCGAGCAGCGACAGCCGCGCCGTCGAGAACGATGCCGGCATCGGCATCTCGTACGCGCCATAGCCGTACAGCAGGCACGGCGCAGGCCAACGCACGGCGCTCGGCTTCCACACCATGCTGATGGGGACTTCGGTGCCGTCGGGCGCAGTTGCCCTGATTCGCTCAGTTCGGTATGCGGTCAGATCGACGTCGCCGAGCACCGGAAGCTGGTCGAGCAGCTCTCGCTCGGCGCTGTCGAGGTCCAGCTCGAAGATCGACGGCGGCGTGACCATCGACGTGTAGCCGAAGCGGTACCGCTCGGTCTCGTATTCGGCGTTCGAGCCGCCTCCTGCTTCGTAGACAGGCTCGGGCATCTCGATTTCGACTCCCGGACCCAGCGGGAGTTCTTCGCTGGCCTTACTGGTGTCGTGGACGCGCATCGTCACCAGGCCGTCCTTGCGCTCGTGAACGACGGCGAAATCGGCGAAGCAGTCCACGCCGTCCAGCCGGATGCCTGGCCGGGCACCGATGAGCTCTCGCCACGGCAGGCCCTCGCCCCCGGAATCGGTCGGCAGTGGTGCCTCCAAGAGACGGAAATCCTCGGCGCCGTCATTGGTCACGATGAGCAGGCGATCGTCTTGGTGGTCGACGCCGTACTCGATGCCCTCTCGACGCTCCTGCACCAGCAGCAGCGCTGAGGTCGGATTGTCGGCGTCGAGCAGCCGGTGCTCAGAGGTGGTCTTCGACTCGCATCCGATGCCGATGTACCGCTCGCTGCGAGAGGCCCCGACGCCCACCCAGAACCGCTCGTCGTCTTCCCGGTACACCTCGACGTCGTCGGCGGGGTCGGTGCCCACGACGTGGCGGATGACCCGGTTCGGGCGCTGGGCTGGGTCGGTGCGCACGGCGAACAGCGTCGAGTTGTCGTTCGCCCACACCAGCCCGTAGCTGAGGTCGGTGAGCCCGCAGTCGGGAGCAGGCACATCGGGGCCGTCGAGCACTTCGCCGCTCGCAATGTCGACGATGGTCAGTGCGTACTTCTCGTCGCCGTCGGTGTCGACGGTGTAGGCGAGCAGGCGGTGGTCGGGACTGGCAGCCAGGTCGCCGACGGCGAAGTAGTCGTGGCCCTCGGCCAGCTCGTTCTCGTCGAGCAGCACCGCCTCGTCATCGTCGCCGCCGCCGCGGGGTCGTCGCACGTGGATGACGTACTGCTGGCCTTCCACCGTGCGCGCCCGGTACTCCCAGTCGTCCTTCGGTGTCGGCAGCGACTGGTGGGTCTCCTTGGTGCGTCCCTTGATCTCGTTGAAGATCTGCTCGCGCAGCTCGGCCAGGTGCGCCGCCGCTGCCTCGGTGTAGGCATTTTCGGCCTCGAGATAGTCCTGCACGGCGGGGTCGTCCCGGTCGCGCAGCCAGTGCCACGGGTCTGCGGTCTCGGTGCCGTGAATGCGCCGGATGTGGGGCCGCTGCGGTGCCACCGGAGGCTGCGTCATGGAGTGCGCACCGTACCGGCCGCTGTGCGCAGCGGCTCCATGAATTCAGAGGCTGACCACTAGCGTGACGGCGTGCCTATCTATGCGCTTGGCGACTACGAGCCCGACATCCATCCCGACGCCTTCGTGATGCCCGAGGCGATCATCATCGGCAGGGTGACGATCGGCGCCGAGGCGTCGATCTGGTCGGGCGCGGTGCTGCGCGGCGACGACAACGACATCGTCGTAGGCGCCGGCACCTCAGTGCAGGACAACGCCGTGCTGCACGTGACCGAGGAATGGTCGACCACGGTGGGGGAGCGCTGCACCATCGGCCACCTGGCCCACATCGAGGGCGGCGTCGTGCACGACGAGGCGCTCATCGGCACCGGGGCGATCGTGCTGCACGACGCCGAAGTCGGTGAGCGGGCGCTAGTGGGCGCCGGTGCCGTGGTGCCAGGAGGCATGAAGGTCCCACCGGGAGCCATCGCCGTCGGCACCCCCGCAAAGATCCGCGAGGGCGTCGACACCGCCCCGCTCATCCTGCCCGGCGTGCAGAACTACCTCGACCGCCGAGTTCGCTACATGGGCGACCTCCGCCGCCTCGACTGACCCGCCATCTCGCTTCAGGCACGAACTTGCCCTGACGGTTCTTCAGCGGCGGGGGTAGCGTCACGGCCCATGAGCATGGGAAGCATTGATCTGGGACGTATCGGCATCTGGACGGGGGTGCTCGACGCACTGCCGTCCGCGCAAGGCGTGGAATTTGTCGCTGAGGCTGAGGAACTCGGCTACGGCGCATTCTGGGTTCCCGAGGCCGTCGGGCGTGACCCGTTCGTGGCGGCTGCCCGCCTGCTGGAAGGCACCAGCACCATCAAGATCGCGACCGGCATCGCCAACATCTACGCCCGCGATCCCATGACGATGGCCAACACGCTGCGCACCATCGACGAGGCCTACCCGGGACGCTTCCTGTTGGGCCTCGGTGTCAGCCACCACCACCTGGTGGAGTACATCCGCAAGCACGACTACTCCCGGCCGCTCAGCTACATGCGTGAGTACCTCGAACGCATGGGCAAGGCCCGCTTCATGGCACATGGCCCCCAGGAGCTGCCCGAGATCGTGCTGGCCGCGCTCGGCCCCAAGATGCTGGAGCTGTCGGCGACCGCGACGGCCGGCGCCCACCCGTACTTCGTGCCGCCCGAGCACACCGCAGTTGCCCGGGAGACCATGGGCCCCGACGCAGCGCTCTACCCCGAGCAGATGGCCATCCTGGACACCAACGCCGACTCCGCCCGCGCGCTTGCCCGCAAGAACATGGCCATCTACCTGGGCCTGCCGAACTACGCCAACAACCTGCTGCGGCTGGGCTTCACCCAGGTCGACGTCGACGGCGGCCCCGACGGCGGCCCGTCCGACAAGCTCGTCGACGCCATCGTGGCCTGGGGCACCGAAGACGACGTCAAAGCCCGCGTGGACGCCCATTTCGACGCCGGTGCCGACCACGTCTGCGTGCAGGTCCT
>JAPOPC010000022.1 GCA_026713105.1 Acidimicrobiaceae bacterium | reverse complement strand
CAACCTCGCCAAGCTCATCAAGCGAGTGTCGTTCGGGATCACCAACTTCGACCACTACCGAATCCGAGTCCTGCTCTATGCAGGCAAACCCGACTGGACCCTCCTCGACACCCTCACTCCACGCTAAAACGCGAAGAGCCGCGAATCCTCTTCAACACCGGTCAGAACAGCGACGGACACAGTCACGTCTTCGTGGTCGGTGCCGAGTGGCGCGGGGCACGCTGACGCAGCGACCGGCGTTCGTGGCCACGGCGACGGACGCCTGAGATCAACCGGCGCTCTGGCCCTCAGTCGACGAGCGGCGGGGCCTCTTCGAGGGGGTGCTCGGCCAGGTCCTGGGCGTCGTCGTCCATGAGGTGGCCCATGCGCATCTTCTTCGTGCGCAGGTAGGCCTGATTGTGCGGATTGGCCGGTGCCGTGGTCGGCACCCGCTCCACGATCTCGAGGCCGTAGCCCGACAGGCCGCCGATCTTGTTGGGGTTGTTCGTCATGAGGCGCATGCGATGCACGCCGAGCTCGGCCAGGATCTGCGCCCCGATGCCGTACTCGCGGCTGTCCACCGGCAGGCCGAGCTCCAGATTGGCGTCGACCGTGTCGCGGCCCGCGTCCTGCAGCGAGTAGGCGGCGATCTTGTGCCCGATGCCGATGCCGCGACCCTCGTGGCCCCGCAGGTACACCAGCACGCCGGCCCCGGCCTCGGCGATGGCCTCCAGCGCGCCGTGCAGCTGCGCGCCGCAATCGCAGCGCATCGAGGCCAGGATGTCGCCGGTCAGGCACTCGCTGTGCACGCGCACCAGCACCGGCTCGGCGCCCATGACAGCCCCGTAGGTGAGAGCCAGGTGCTCGGTGTCGTCGAAGTCACGGAACACGTGCCCGGTGAATTCGCCGTAGATGGTGGGGATGCGGGCCTGGGCGATCGGATCGACGAGACGCTCGTTGGCACGCCGGTAGCGGATGAGATCGGCGATGGAGATCAGCATCAGATCGTGTCGCTCGCAGAATTCGACAAGATCCGGCAGTCGGGCCATGGTGCCGTCGTCGTTGACGACCTCGCACAGCACGCCGGCGGGATGGCAGCCGGCGAGGCGGGCGAGGTCGACGGCTGCTTCGGTGTGGCCGGCCCGCTTGAGCACACCACCGGGGCGGTAGCGCAACGGCAGCACGTGGCCGGGGCGGTTGAAGTCGTTTGGTACCGACTTGGGATCGGCGAGGCGATTGAGCGTCAGCGCCCGATCGGCCGCGGAGATGCCCGTCGTGGTGCCTTCGGAGGCGTCCACGGTGACCGTGTACGCCGTGCGCATCGACTCGGTGTTGACGGTGACCATGAGCGGCAGGGCCAGTTCGTCGAGCCGCTCCCCCATCAAGGGAGCGCAGATGACGCCCGAGGTGTACCGCACGAAGAACGCCATGGCCTCCGGCGTGGCGTGCTCGGCGGCCATGATGAGGTCGCCTTCGTTCTCGCGGTCTTCGTCGTCGACCACCACCACGATCTCGCCCCGGCCGATGGCGGCGATCGCATCGGGAATCGCAGCAAAGGGCGTCTCAGCAGATGCGTCGTCGGCTGCTGGGCGATCGGACACGGCGGGCTCACTCATCGTCGGTTTCGGCACCATTCTGCCCGAGCAGGCGCTCGACGTATCGGGCGAGCACGTCGACCTCGAGGTTGACGAGGTCGCCGCGCTGTGCGGTGCCCATGGTGGTCATGGCCATCGTGTGCGGGATGAGCGCCACTGAGAACTCGCATCCGCCCTCGTCGTCGTCGGTGATGTCGAAGCAGGTCAAGCTGATGCCGTTGAGGGTGACCGAGCCCTTCTCCACCAGGTACCGGCGCAGGCCGCCCTCGGGCGACACGGCGACGCGCAAGTCGGGGGCGGGTTGAACGATGGTCGCAACGCCGTCGACGTGGCCTTGCACAAGATGACCGCCGAGCCGGTCGGCGTAGCGCATGCAGCGCTCGAGATTCACGGGATCGCCCTGTGCCAGCGAGCCCAGTGCAGTGCGCTTGACGGTTTCTGCGCTGACGTCGGCCTCCCACCAGCCGTCGCCCATCTCGACGACGGTCAGGCAGCAGCCATTCACCGAGATCGAGTCGTCGACGGCGGCATCGGAGAGCACGAGGTCGGCATGGAATCGGTACCGCTCGCCGTCGCGGCCAGCGAAGCTGCCGAGCTCTTCGACGAGTCCTGTGTACATCGCCCGTCCTTCCAACCGATCGGTTCTCAGCTCGCCGGGTGCTCGGCGACCCCGTCTGCAGCGACGGTACCGGGGGACGGCCCTTCGCGGTACGTGAACGGTCGAAGCGTGACGCGCAGGTCCGGTCCCATCTGGCTCACGCCGGTGACCTGGCCGCGCCAGAGTTGATCGATGCTCGCTGCGCCTGCGCCCGCCAGCAACGGCAGACCGTCATCGCCGCCCATGAGCGCCGGCGCGAGATAGACGACGTACTCGTCGACCAGACCCAACCGGTGAAACTCGCCCGCGACGTGAGCGCCACCCTCCACCAGCAGTTCGACGACGCCTTGGGCGGCCAGCGCCTCCAGCACCTCCGGCAGCGGTCCGTCCACCTCGGTGCACGGATGGATGTTCGCTCCTGACGGCACAGTGCCCAGCACGAATCGACGTGGATCGGTACCTGGCGCGTCCCGGACAGTGAGCGATGGATTGTCGGCACGCACGGTGCCAGCACCCACCAGCACCGCGTCGCAGCGGGCACGCAGCGCGTGGGCATCGGCGCGGGCTTGTAGTGACGTGATCCATTGCGAGGTGCCGTCGGGTGCGCCGATGCGCCCGTCGAGGGTCGCTGCCAGCTTGAGCACCACCCAAGGCCTGCCCGTGCGGCGCTGGTGCAGGTAGGGGCCCAGCGACGCGGTGATGTCGTGCGCACACAGCCCTTCATGGACACCGATGCCGCCGTCGATCAGGACCGCTTGGCCGCGGCCCGACACCCGCGGATCGGGATCGGTGATCCCGACGACGACACGAGCTATGCGGGCTTCGATGACCGCTTGCACGCATGGGGGCGTCCGGCCCGTGTGCGAGCACGGCTCCAGCGTCGTGAACAGCGTCGCACCCGCAGGGTCCGCGCCCGCGGAACGCGCCGCATCAAGCGCCACGATCTCGGCATGTCTTCCAGGTGGCGGCTCGGTCGCGCCCTCAAAGGCCGTGCCGTCGGCCGTGACGAGGACGGCACCCACCCACGGATTCGGTGCGGTCGTGCCCCGAACGCCCTCTCCCAATTCGACAGCCCGCGCCATGTGCGCGACGTCGGAGTCCGCTACCGGGCTCACCGGCTCGCTGCGTGGAGCCGGGCCGTGCGGGCACATCAGTGGAGCCGTTCGCCTGCCAGCAGGGCCAGCGCGTGGGGCGCCACGTCGGCTACGGCCTCGAAGCACTCCACGCAGCCCTTGGTGGAACCGGGCGTGTTGAGCACGATCGCGTGGCCGATGATCCCGGCGACGCCCCGCGACAGGCGGCCCAAGGGGTTGACGAGCCGCATTGCCTCGGCGAGACCCGGGGCTTCGCGCTCGATGACGGCTCGGGTGCCTTCGGGGGTGAGATCGCGTTCGGTGAAGCCGGTGCCGCCAGTGGTGACGATCAGGCCCGCGAAACCGCCGGCCATGTCGTTCAGCGCCTCGGCCACTGTGTCGATGCCGTCGGCCACGACACGGCGTTCGACCACCTCGTATGCCGCCGCAGTCAACGCTGCTTCAAGTGCCTCGCCGCTGCGATCTTCACGGGTGCCCGCGATCACGCCGTCGGAGACGGTCAGCACCTTCGCTTCGAACGTGCGCTGAGGTCCGGAGTGTTCGTGGGACCCATGAGAAGCGGCCATCGCGCCACGCTACCGACGGTCATTTGAGCGTGACGCTGGTCATGTCGCTACAAGCGCCGGCGGGCCCGGCGACTGGCTGCGCCGGCTCACTAGTCTGCGACCATGTCCTACGCGCGCAACCGGACCTATCTCGATGCCGACAGCCACCTGATGGAGCTGCCGGATTTCCTGCGGACACATGCCGATCCCGGCATCAGAGACCGCATGCCCGACATCGACTTCGCCAACGGCGGTCGCCTCACCGACGACATGGAGCTGGCGGCGCGGCAGCGTGCTCACCCGCCTGAGACGGTCGAAGAACTCACCGCTTTGGGAGACGATCTGATCGCGGGGCCCAAGGGGTACCAGGCGCTGGGTGCGTTCAACGCTGCCGAGCGCTCCACGGCGCTGGACTTGCTCGGATTCGCCCAGCAGTTCGTGTTCGCGACGTTCAGCGTCGGCGTTGCGTTCGATCCCGCCGCTGATCTCGACATTCGCTATGGCGCCGCCCGTGCGCACAACCGGGGCATGGCCGAGTTCTGCGCCGGCGACGACCGGCTGATCGGCGTGGCGCTGCTGCCGCTGGACGATCCTCAGATGGCCGCTGCGGAGATGAGCCACGCGCTCGATCTCGGGCTCGGCGCGATGTGGATCCCCCACCGCCCCGCCGGAGGCGCGTCGCCAGGACATTCCGATCTCGATCCGGTCTGGGCGCAGATGGCCGAGGCGGGCGTGCCGTTCGTCCTCCATGTCGGCGGCAATCCACTGCAGATCAAGCCCGAATGGATGGACACCGGCCGCCCGGTGCCGACCGATTGGCTCGGCGGCGGCGAGAACGTGCGCGGCAAAGACATGGTTGCGCTGCATCAAGCGGCGGAGACCTTTGTCGGCGTGATGGTGCTCGACGGGGTGCTGGCCCGCCACCCGAACCTGCGCGGCGGCGTCATCGAGCTCGGCGCCGGCTGGGTGCCCCAGATGCTGCGCCGGCTCGATCAGGTCGTCGAGATCTGGAAGCGGTCAGAGCCGGATCTGGCTGCGCTGGGTGATACGCCGTCGCAACAGATCACCCGGCAGATGGCCTTCACGCCGTATCCGTTCGAGGATGTCGGCGCCATGATCCGCGACTCCAACGAGAACCTGTACCTGTTCTCGAGCGACTACCCCCACATCGAGGGCGGCCGCAATCCGTTGGGGCGCTTCAACGCGTCGCTCGAGGGATTCGACGGCCACGTGCTCGATCGCTTCTACGCCGACAACATGGCCGACCTGCTCGAAGCCCGGTCCTGACGCCGCGACACGCTCCATCCGTGGTATTCCCGCGACCCGAACTCCCCCAGCCCTGACCCAGAATCGAGACCACACATGACAGCAATCAGCGAAGTGAGCCGTGTCGTCACGTTTGACCTCGACACCGTCCGTGTCGTGCTGCACGTGCTGGCGGTGACGGTGTGGATCGGCGGCCAGATCGTGGTGGGCGCCGTCGTGCCCATCGTCAGCCGTGCCTACCCGGGCTCCGGCAAGGTTGCCGCAAAGGCGTTCTCGCGGGTGGCGTGGCCGGCATTCGGCATCGCGGTCGTGACCGGCCTGTGGTCGATGCTTGCCATTCCCAGCGAGGAGACGAGTTCGGGCTGGTCGATGCTGCTCGGCATCAAGATGCTGCTGGTGCTCATCTCCGGCGTCGGCGCGCTGGTGCATCAGAACGCCGGCGACAACGTGGCGAAGCGGGGTGCGGGAGCAGGCGTGTCATTGCTGTGCGGCCTGACCGCGCTGCTCTTCGGAGTGATGCTCTAGCGCCGACGCCTGGAGCAAGCCTCAGCTACCAGACTGCGTTTGCGATCTTGAGTTCGAGAACTTCGTCGTCGCTGTAGCCCAGTTCGGCGAGGATTTCGTCGGTGTGCTCGCCGTAGCCGGCGGTGCTGCCGCGTGTGCCGCGGTGCTCATCGACGTCGAACATGGCCGGCGGGCCGATGAACCCGTCGTCGAACCTCACGAGGTACTCGTTCGCCAGGATGTCGGGGTTGCCAGCGAGGTCCTCCACGCGGTTCACCGGAGACACCCATGCCCCGCATCCGCGGATCGCCCGCCACCACGTCTCGGTGGTGCCGGTCTTCATGTGCTCGGCGAACAGCGGGGTGAATTCGGCACGGTTGGCGATCACATCGGTAAAGGTCGTGAAACGGGGATCGTCCAGCCACGACTCGATGCCGACGGCCGGGGCCAGTCCTTGCCACTGCGCTTCCTGCAGGACGGCAATCGCAATCCAGCCGTCTGCTGTCTCGTACACCGTGAACAGCGGGTTCCAGGCTCCGGTGACGTCGAAACGATCCATGCGCTGGCCGACGTTTGCGGCGACGCCCACGGCCTGGCTGGTCAGCCACAGCAGCGCTTGGGTCTGCGACGTGCCCACTACGCAGCCCTTCCCGGTGCGGGCGCGCTTGATCAGCCCCGCCATCACCGCCGAGGCCATGTTGGAGCCCGTCAGGATGTCGCTCAACGCTCCCGGTGGGTAGGTCGGTTCGTCGGTCGGCGCGATCGCGTCCATGAACCCGGCGTGCGCCATGCCGACCGTGTCCTGGCAAAGATCTTCGGCCAACTCGCCTCGCAGCCCGAATCCGCCGCCCCGGCAGTACACCAGCTTCGGGTTGAGCTGGGCCAGCGTGTCGGGATCCGCGCCGTAGCGGGCGAGGCCCTCAGCTCGCAGGTTCGTGATGAAAGCATCGGCCTCGCCGATCAGGCGCTCGAAGACCGGGCGCCCCTGCTCGGAGGCGATGTCGAGCACCAAGGACCGCTTGTTCCGGTTGAGCGATCCGTACAGCCAATCCTGACCGCGCTCGTCGAAGGTCACCCCGAACAGGCTGGTGAAGCTGCGCATGTAATCGGCCTGGCCGACTTGCTCGATCTTGATGACGTCGGCCCCAAGCGAGGCCAGCGTGAGACCGCTCGTGGGGCCCTGCACGTACATCGTCATCTCGACGACACGGATGCCCGCGAGCGGAGCCTCCGCGGCAGTCTCGTCGTACATCGTCCCTCCCGCCCCGGTCGCCGTCGCCGCGGACCCTAGCGCTCGGCCGACGCCTCGATCCTGACGCGCAGAAGTGTCCCAGGACATCGGGGTCCAGGCCGGGGCGTGTGCCGCCGGAGCAGCGTCGTCGTTCGCGCGCTTGACTTGTGCGGGCTTGCGAGACCGAAGGGACCAGCCGATGACCGGATCCGACTACACCTGCTTCGACGTGGAGGTGCGCGACCAGGTCGCCAGCTTGGTGATGAAGCGCCCCGAGAAGGCCAACTCGATGATCTTGGAGTTCTGGCGGGAGCTGCCCCAGATCACCGACCAGATCTCGTCCGGAACCGACGCCCGAGTCGTCGTGCTGTCAGCGATCGGCCGCCATTTCTGCTCGGGCATGGACCTCGCGGTGTTCGGCGGCTTCGAGGATCCGTCCGGCGGCCTCGGCGGCGGGCACAGCAGCCGCACACGCGCGCTGATCCGCAACACCGCATTGCGCGCACAGCAGACCTTCAACGCATTCGAGCAGAGCCGGCTGCCGGTCATCGCCGCCGTCCAGGGTGCGTGCGTCGGCGGCGGTGTCGACATGGTCTCCGCCTGCGACCTGCGCTACGCCACCCAGGATGCGTTCTTCTCGATCCAGGAGATCAACATCGGCATGACCGCCGATGTGGGAACGCTCCAGCGCATGCCCAAGCTGGTGCCCGAAGGCGTCGTGCGGGAGCTGGCATTCACCGGCCGCCGCATGGGCGCTGAAGAGGCCCTCGACCGCGGCTTTGTGAACGCGGTGTACGACGACCACGCATCGATGATGGAAGCAGTTGACGACGTTGCGGCCCAGATTGCCGCGAAGAGCCCGATGGCGATCTGGGGCACGAAACAGTCGATGAACTTCAGCCGCGACCATTCCGTGGCCGACGGCCTGGAGTACATCGCCACCTGGAACGCCGCGATGCTCGACTCCGACGACATGGGCGAGGCCTTCCGGGCCCAAAGGGACCGTCGCGAACCCGAGTTCCCCGACCACCGCCCCCTGGACACGGGCCTCGGCGCCTGAAAAGGCGCGCAGAAAACACAGCGCCTGACAAGGCGCGCCAAAAACGCAGCGCCTGACACAAGGCGCGCAGGAGAAACAGCGCATGACTCAACTGTCCCTCGTCCCGCTCGAATGCGGCTGGCTGTCCACCCCCACTGCGTCGGTGATCAAGGACGCACCTGGCAACGTGCGGCTGCCCATACCGAGCTGGCTGGTGCGTCACCCCAGCGGGCAGACGCTGGTGTTCGACACCGGCATGCATCCCCAAGTGCAGCAAGGCGTGGGAGCGCGCTACCCGCTGCTGGCCAAATCCTTCACGGCGGACTACTCGGCGAGTGACGAAGTCTCGGCCCGGCTGCGCAGCGTCGATGTCGATCCCGACGAGCTGACGTTTGCGATCTTCAGCCACCTGCATTTCGACCACTGCGGCGGCACCGAGCTGCTGCCCAATGCCCGGCTGATCTGCCAGCGGGCCGAGTGGGAATCCGGCCATCACCCCAAGCTCATCGAGTACGAGGTGTACAAGCCTGAAGATTTCGACCTCGGCCACGACCTGCTGCTCATCGACGGGACCCACGACGTGTTCGGCGACGGCTCGGTGACGTGCATCCCCACGCCGGGACACACCGCGGGCCACCAGTCGCTGCGGGTGGAACTCGACAGCGGTCCGGTGGTGCTGACAGGCGACTGCGTCTACTGGGAGGACGTGCTCGATCGGATGCTGCTGCCGCCGTTCGGCTACGACCACGACATGCAGCTCGAATCGATGCGCCGCCTGAAGTCACTGCGCGACGACGAGGGCTGCCGCCTGCTCTACGGGCATGACGACAGCCAATGGGCGACGCTGCCCCACGAAGGGCTCGGGCTGACCTAGGCCGCCCAGCGGGGGGGCTACGCCGGCGGCTCGACGCGGTAGAAGCGCCGCGCCGTGCCGGCGAACAGGTCGGCGCGCTCGGCGGCGGTGTAGCCCGCCTCGTCGCAGATGCGCTGGAAGGCGTTGAACAGCACCGTGTACGAGCAGCCCTGCTTGTCGACCGGGAAGTTGCTCTCGAACATGCAGCGGTCGGGGCCGAAGGTTTCGATGCAGTGGCGGATGTCGTCGCTCCAGGTCGCTGCGACGTGCTCCGAGGACGGGGCTTGGGGCAGGCGCTTGAATCCCGCGCCGTAGATGCTCATGCCGATCCCACCCACCTTGACGGTGACCTGGGGGTGGCGGGCCAGCGCCTCGAGCGCGGGCCGTACCACGGCGCGCACTTCGTCTCGACGGTCGGCGTAGGGGCCGATGCCGAGCGGCCCGCCGAGGTGGTCGAGCACCACCGGCGTGTCGGGCACGGCATGGGCAAGGTCAACCAGTTCAGCGACCTGGGTATGGAACATCCAGCCGTCGAAGCTGAAGCCCATCCGGCCCAGCGTTGCATAACCCGCCCGGAAATCCGGATCAGCGAGCAGTTCGGGCGGCGGCTTGGTGTGGCTCTCACGGATCTGGTCGCTGCGGTCCCATGCATTGGCGTGACGGATGCCCCGAAACAGGCCCTCTCCGGCCTCGTCGTGCGCTGCGAGAACTTCCTCGACTGCATTTCCCAGCGTCAAGTCGGCAAAGCTCACGATCGCCGAGATCGTCGCACCATCGGCCTCAGCAGAAATCTGCGCCTGCTCACGCACGAACTCCGTCTCGCCCACAGGCCGCATGTGCTGCGGCCCGCTCGTGTAGTAGCCGGCGGCGCACTCCACGAAGACGGTCTGGGTGACGTTGTGCCCTGCACCGGTGTCGGCGTGCAGCTCAGGCACGAGGTATGTGCCCGCCGCAAAGTCCCACAGGTGGTGGTGCGGGTCGACGATTTCCTCGTCGGCGTCGACCGGCTGCTCGACGGTGGCTGCGAGCCATGCGTCTTTGTCGGTTGCTGAGTCGTCGGCCACTGCTGCTCCCCCTGTGTCGTGGCGAACCATTTGCCCGCGGCACCCTAGGCCGCACGGCGAGTCCGGGCATCGGTCGAGAGACTGCGACCCGTGGCGTCCGCGGCAGGGTCTACGTTGCCCTCGATGACCCAACCCAACATTCTCATCGTGATGGCAGACCAGCTCGCGCCGCATTTCACCGGTGCCTACGGGCACCCGCTGGTGCAGACCCCCGCAATGGATGCACTCGCGGAGCGAGGCGCGCGATTCGACGCCGCGTACTGCAATTTCCCCCTGTGCGCCCCCTCCCGGTTTTCGATGCTCTCGGGCCAACTGCCGTCCGCAATCGGCGCATGGGACAACGCCTCGGAATTCGCGGCATCGGTGCCGACGCTGACGCACTACCTGCGTCTGGCGGGCTATCGCACGACGCTGTCGGGCAAGATGCACTTCATCGGACCCGATCAGCTCCACGGCTTCGAGCAGCGCCTCACCACCGACATCTACCCATCGGGATTCGACCTGACGCCCGACTGGGATGTCGACCCCGAGACGCTCGGCAACTGGTACAGCATGGCCAGCTTGTCCGAGGCAGGGCAGGTGATCACCAACTACCAGTACGACTACGACGAAGAGACCGGCTTCGCCGCTGTGCGGCACCTGTACGACCTGGCCCGATCACGCGACGACGAGCGCCCGTTCTTCGTGGTGGCATCGTTCACCCATCCCCATGATCCCTACGAGGCACGGCCGCAGTGGTGGGACCTCTACGACCACGACGACATCGATCTGCCCGATCCGATCGCCGAGGACGAGATCGACGCACACACCCGGCGGCTGCGGCGCGGCATAGGGGCCGACACCGACGGTTTCACCGAACAGCAGTGCCGCAACGCCCGCCACGGCTACTACGCCAACACAAGCTATTTCGATGCGTGGCTCGGGAAGCTGATGCAGGTGCTGGAGGAGACCGGACGCATCGATGACACGGTGGTGATCGCTGTCGCCGACCACGGCGACATGCTGGGCGACCGGGGGACGTTCTTCAAGATGTGCTTCTTCGAGCGTTCGGCCCGGGTGCCGCTCATCATGGCGGGGCCCGGCGTGGCCGACCGCACGGTGCCCGACGTGTGCTCGCTGGTGGATCTGTTGCCGACCTTGCTGGACATCGCCACTGACGGCTGCGGCGCCTTATGGCCCGCGCTGAGTTCCCAGCCTGCGGGGCGCAGCCTGTGGGCGCTGGCATCGGGTGGCAGCGGCGAAAACGGCGAAGCGAGCGGCGAGGCGCTGAGCGAGTACACCGGGGCGATGACGACGCAGCCGATGTTCATGGTCCGCCGCGGCAGGCTCAAGTACATCGCCTGCGAGGGCGACCCGTCGCTGCTCTACGACGTCGTCGCCGACCCGCTGGAGCGAACCGACCTGTCGGCCGATCCGGCCCACGCTGAGGTCGCTGCGGCATTCGCAGCCGAGGCAGCGCAGCGGTGGGACAGCGCCGCGTTGCGCGAGCGGGTGCTGGCGTCGCAGCGTGCCCGCCAGGTCGTGAATGCCGCAGCCCGCGCTGGCGAGATGTCGTGGTGGGACTACAGCCCCCAACGCGACGCTGCAGGCGAATTCGTCCGCGACGGCATGGACTGGACGCAGACCAGCCGAAGCAGTCGCATCATCGCTCCCGGCTAAGCAGCGCCCCGCACCAGCCGCAACGGTCGCTTCGCGCTAGCCAGGGCGCTCGCATACAGACTCGAACTGCGGCGAGTTCGGGGACCGCTACAGCATGAGTTCAGATCACGCGGTCCCACGACTCTGTGGGCTCGAGGCCGTCGGCCGTGAGCTGCCACAGCGACGGCGTGGCGACCCCGTCGACGATGTCGAGATAGCCGATGGTGCCGAACTGCGCACTGAGGTTGCGGGGGAAGGTCGGCGAGCCGGGGTTGACGCACAGCACGCCTGACAGCGTGTCGATTCGGTGGACGTGGGTATCGCCGTAGACGCACACGTCGAGGTGCTCGTCGGCACCGAAGTGGCGCTCGATGGCGTCGGCCACGCTGTAGAACGACAGCTCGGGCACCGGCAGGTGGTGGGTGAGCCCGACCCGCACGTCGCCGAACGTGTGCGCCCAGGCGTTCGCCAACAGCGGATGATCTGGCTGGACGTCCCGGCCTGAGGAACCATCGTCGCCATTTCCGCGCGCTGCCCACGTCGGTGCGATGTCGTTGAGACGGTCGACCACCGAGATGTCGTAGATGTCGCCGGCGTGCAGGATGGCGTCGCAGCCCTCCATCGCCGCGTAGGCCTCAGGCCACAGCTCGGGCGCAGCTTCGGGAATGTGGGTGTCCGAGATCAGGCCGATGCGCATCCGGCCACGCTAGGAGACCGATCGTTTGGGCGGCGAATCGGCTCCGCGTGATCAGCCGAAGCGCGTGCCGGGCGCCAAACGGGCGCCGTGCAGCCAGTCCCCGGCATCGATCGCCGTGCGGCCCGCTGGCTGGACAATGCCAAGGCGGATGAGCCCGTCGCCGGTGACGACTGCGTCGCCGACCAGCGTTCCCGGCAGCGCGTCGTGCGTCGTCGTCGACGGGGTGGCTTCGCGGACAATGAACCGTCCGCCGTTGAGCGTGGTCCATGCACCGCCGACCCGGATCTGGCGGTCGATGTGGATTGCCGGTTGGGACCAGTCGATCTCTCGATCCGCCGGGCTGAGCTTGCGCGCGTAGGTCGGTTCTCCCTGCTGGGGCGCCGGGATGTCGAGCCCTCCGGCCAGGGAGGCCGCCAGCCGCTGTGCCCCTTCGGTGGCGAGACGGTCGCGCAACTGAACCGCCGTGTCGGCAGGGCCGATCGTCACCTCGTGACGCCAGTAGAGGGGGCCCGTGTCCAGGGTTGCCTCCAACGCCATGAGGCACACACCTGTCGTCTCGTCGCCCGCGAGCAGCGCACGCTCGACCGGGGCAGCGCCGCGCCAGCGCGGCAGCAGCGAGAAGTGCAGATTGAGCATCGGGACCCGCGACAGCAGCTCAGCGCTGATCAGGCTGCCGTAGGCCACCACCACCGCGCAGTCGGCGTTGGCGGCGGCGATGTCTGCCGGATCGTGGCTGATCGGGAGGCCGAGGTCCGATGCAGCCGCCGCCACGGGGCTCGGTGCGTCGCTGCCACGACGGCTGCGGCGTCGCGGCGCCCCGGTCACGACGACGGGAACCTCCAGGCCGGCCTCGACCAGTGCCCGCAACGCCGGTACCGCGTCGTGCGGGGTGCCGGCGAAGGCCACGCGTCGGGGACGCAGCGGGACCGATGGCAAGTGGCAGGTCTGCGGAATCTCGCTCGCCACCGGATCGATCTGCTTCAGCCGTCCGCAGCGCTGCGGCCCACCAGCGGGACGGGGCCATTCGCAGACGGCCCCGGACCGCCCGACTGCAGCTGCGTACGCCACGTTCGCAAGGCCTCTTTGCGCTCGGCCTTGTCGAGATGGTCGATGAGCAGGACTCCGTCGAGATGGTCGAGCTCATGCTGGAACAGCCGCGCCTGCAGCTCGTCGGCCTCGATGCTGACCTCGTTGCCGTCGAGATCCAGGCCCACGACGTGCACTTCCTTGGGCCGGACGATGTCAAAGGTCAGACCCGGTACCGACAGGCACCCCTCGGTATAGGTCCACTCACCGTCGCTCTCGACGATTTGAGGGTTGATCAGGGTTTGGGGACCGTCGCCTTCGTACAGGTCGAAGACGAATAGACGGCGCTGGATGCCGACTTGGGGAGCGGCCAGGCCGATGCCTTCCGCCTCGTACATCGCGGGCAGCATGTCGTCGACGATGCGCGCCACGCGGCCGTCAATGTCGGTGATGTCGGCGGCGCGCTGGCGCAGCACCGGATCACCCATCAGCCGGATCTCGAAGGCGCCTCCCATGGATTTCGGAGGTTACCGGCGCGGTCGCGAGCAGGACAGCAGGCACCTCGGTGGGGCTTCGCCCAGTCTTCAGGGCGGCGCCGCCATCAGCTGGTCCCGACCGGCACGAACCGCGTATGCGGCGGGCGGCATCATGCCCGCATCGGGTCGACAGCCACTCGCAGCCGTCCGCTGGGGCGCTCCGTCCGGCCGAGGGCCCCCAGCAGAGCCTGATGAGTCTCGCTGCGGATGCGCCAGGTGCCGTCGGCGGGGCCGGCGATGTCGAGTGCGCTGGCATCGGGATCGGCGGAGAGGAGTTCGACGAAACCCGCGGCTGCTGCGCCGGACACCAACGCCCACGCCGCCGCTGGCGGCTGGTGCATCAGCGAACGACGCTGAACCTCGGCATCCAGCCACGCACCCGGATCGGCTGTGGCCGCCGCCGCCACGACCGGATGGGCGGGCAGGCGGGTCTGCACCAGAATGCTGCCGCCGCCAGCACGCGGCCCCACTAGCCGCGCGGCACGCACGAGCAGCGCGAAGGCCTCCTCGCCCGCCCGGTAGCGAGGCGCGGTCAATTCTTGGTCGAAGTCCACGAAAGCCACGGCGTCGGCGGACGGCACCCGGTGCAGCACCGCTTCGGTGCCGATGTAGAGCGCCGGCCCCTCGGCTCGGCGCCTCCCCGCGTGCTCGCGCCGAGACGATGAGTGGGCCGTGCCGTCAGCGGCGCCGGCTGCGGGTTCGCCGACGACCTGGATGACCGGCCGCCGAGCCAAGCGTTCCATTTCCTCTGCGACGCCCTTGACGCCGACGCGCACACGGCGGAAACGAGTGGCGCCGCAGGCCTCGCACACCGCGGGGCGTACCTCGCCGCTGTGGGGATCGACGAGTTGGTGGCCCTCCAGCCGCAGGGCACGTCCGGATTCGGTCGAGCAGGCCAGATCGCCGCACGACGCACAGTAGGCGAGCCGTGCTCGGCCCTTCCTGTTCAGCACGCACACGACCGTGCGGTCGCTGCGCAGCAGCTCGGTGAGGGCTTCGCCGCACCACTCCCCCGTCGCGGGATCATCCCGCCGGCGATCAGCGATGCCGACCCGCGGCCACGCCTGACGCTCGAGCGAGCGAGGTGCAGTGGCAAACGCCGGCATGGTGGGCGCGCCTGTCGTTGCGGCCGGATCGCTGGAGGATGTCGGTGACATGCTGCTGAGCGCAGAGCTAGTTGCCCGAGCGCCAGACCCGCCCGCGGCAAGGGCGATGTGCACGGCGTCGGGCGAGGGCATCGGCCCTGCCAGCAGGCAGCGGGCACCGTCGCGGCGCGCCCGCTCGACCGCCACGTCGCGGGCGTTCCAGGTGGGCGCGGCTTCCGACTGGTAGGCCTCGTCGTGCTCGTCAAGCACGACGACTGCGTCCAGCCGGCCGCATGGCGCCCATGCCCCGGCGCGGGTCCCCACGACGGCATGCGCCGAGGCTGCCCCCGCCCAGTCTCGTGGGGCCAGCGCAGTCGACACGCCGGCGTGGCGCAAGCGGCCCGCGAGCCGCGCTGCCCAGGCCACGGTGGGTACGAGCACGAGCGAGCGGCCTTGCCGCAATGCCTCGGTAACCAGCGGCCACTCGTCGGCGCATGGACCCAGTCGCATCACAGCGGGCGACCGCTGATCGCTCGCCCATGCCGCGCTCACCCAATCGGGCGTGGCGGCCTGCGCAGTCCCGCCAGGCGGTCCCGACGGCGCGATGACCGGCCACTGTGCGGGTTCGCTCGGCAACCCGGCGACGACCCGGTCGGCGCTGGCGGTACGCAGGAAATGAGCCCATGTGCCTGCCCAGCGCCAAGCTGCCCATCTCGCCAACTCGACCACGTGAGGCGGCGGCCCCACGCTCGACACTCGCTTCACGGCGAGCAGATCCACGCCCGCAGGCCTGGGCGGGTCGACATCAGTCACCCAGCCGCGGATCGATCGACCACCCAGGGGGACCCGCACGACAGTGCCGACCTCGACCGGCACGCGACCAGAGGCCAATTCGTCCGGCACGACGTAAGTGAACTCGCGGTCGATCGCAGGTTCGTCGACCAGCACCTGGACCGCCTGCTGCACCGCTGCAGTCTGCCCGGCTTCGCTCAGACCCCGAGTGCAGTTTCGGCGATGCCCCAGCGCAGGCTCGCAGCAGCCGGGCGCCCCTCAGGCGGCGTCGCGCCCGGCGGCTGAGAACTCGAGCCAGTAGGCACAGATGCCAAAGCTGGGGAGGCGGCAGGAGACTCTGCGACGTTGCGACCGGTTCCCTATCGGATGCACGGCGAAGCGGCGATGGCGCCGTCCAAGAAATGCGGTGCGGTGCAAATCTCTCGCCTGCCGGATCGCGGGAGCAGAGGCTCATGCCGCCTCCCCAGCGGGCGCACGTACCAGCGCGCCTCCCCTACAAACCCAGCGCCGATTTCAATTCATCGACGCGGTCAAGACGCTCCCAAGGGAACGTTGCGCCGTCGGATTCCCGGCCGAAGTGGCCGTATGCGGCTGTGGTCTTGAAGATCGGCTGGCGCAGATTCAAGTCTCTCAGCAGTGCTGCGGGGCGCAGGTCGAACACGTCGGTCACCGCCGAGGCAATGGCATCAGGATCGACGGTCGAAGTCCCGAACGTCTCGGTGAGCAGCGAGACCGGTTCGGCACGGCCGATGGCGTACGCCACCTGGATCTCGCAGCGATCCGCTGCGCCGGCGGCCACGATGTTCTTCGCTACCCAACGGGCGCCATATGCGGCCGACCGGTCCACCTTGGAAGGGTCCTTGCCGCTGAAGGCACCCCCGCCGTGACGTGCGTAGCCGCCGTAGGTGTCGACGATGATCTTGCGCCCGGTCAGTCCGGCGTCGGCGACGGGCCCGCCGCTGACGAAGCTGCCCGACGGGTTCACCAGCAGCTCGAATTCGTCGTCGGCGAATCGCGCGGGCAGTGTCGGCCTGATGACGTGCTCGAGCAGATCGGGGCGCATCATGGCGTCGATCTCGATCCCGTCCCGGTGCTGCGCCGACACGACAACCGTGCGGAGCGCAACCGGCTCACCGTCTTGGTATTCGAAGCTCACCTGCGTCTTGCCGTCGGGGCGCAGGTACGGGATGCGGCCTGAGCGGCGGGCCTCGGTGAGCTGCTCGGCCATGCGGTGCGCGACGTGAATCGGCAGCGGCATGAGCGCATCGGTTTCCCGGCAGGCGTAGCCGAACATCATTCCCTGATCGCCCGCACCCTGATCGTCGCCGCCGAACACACCTTGGGTGATCTCGGGGGACTGCTCGTCGAGTGCGATCATCACACCGCAGGTGTTGCCGTCGAAGCCGAGTTCGCCGTGGTCGTAGCCGATGCCGACGATGGTGTCGCGCACCACGCGGGGGATGTCGACGTATGCCTTGGTGGACACCTCGCCTGCGACGACAACCAGACCGGTCGTGACCAGCGTCTCCACTGCCACTCTGGCCTCTTCGTCCTCGGCGATCAGCGAGTCCAGGATGGCGTCGGAGATCTGGTCGGCCATCTTGTCGGGATGGCCTTCAGTCACCGATTCTGAGGTGAAAGTCCACTGGCTCACCGTGGCTCCAGATTCGATCGTGTTCGGCCTGTCGGAGCTGCTGACTGCAGCAGCGCGGCAAGGCTAGACGGACGGAGCCGAATCCCAGCAGACCGTCAGCGGTGCGCGCCTCCGCGAAGTTCGGCAACCGTGTCCAGCACGGCGTCGGCGACCTCGCGCTTGGAGCAGATGGGCAGCGGGCGCGTGCTGCCGTCGGCCAGCAGGATCGTCACGATGTTGGTGTCGTAAGCGAATCCGGCCCCGTCGGCCGAGACGTCGTTGGCAACCATGACGTCGAGGTTCTTGCGGGACAGCTTCTGCGCAGCGTTGTCGAGCACGTCAGCGGTCTCCGCGGCGAAACCCACCAGCACCTGTCCTGGCGGCTTTCGGGCCCCGAGACCGGCGAGGATGTCGTTGGTGTGCTCGAGCTCGATGACGGGGGCTTGCGCACGCTCGCCTGAGTTGCCCTTCTTGATCTTCTGCGGCGCAACGTCAACCGGCCGGAAGTCGGCAACCGCGGCGGCCATGACGATGACGTCGGCATCTGCATGCGCGCCGGTGGCAGCCTCCATCTCGGCGGCGGACTCGACGCGGACCTCCCGCACGCCTTCGGGCGGCGAGAGCGGGGCGCTCGTGATCAGTGTGACGTCCGCGCCTCGGTCCCTGGCGGCGGTGGCGATGGCGTAGCCCTGCTTGCCCGATGACCGGTTGCCGATGAAGCGCACCGGATCGATGGCCTCGCGGGTGCCGCCCGCGGTGACCGTGACGCTGACGCCCGCAAAGTCGCGTTGCGGCGGCGGCGGCCCGTCGGCTGGGTCCCGTTCGGGAAGACCGGCGAGCACCTCACCGACCGCAGCGAAGATCGTGGCCGGCTCGGCAAGGCGGCCCGTGCCGATGTCGCCGCCGGCCAGACGGCCCGCCTCGGGAACCACCATGTGCACTCCCCGGCCTCTCAGTACCTCGATGTTGTGCTGCACGGCATCGTGCTCCCACATCTCGGTGTGCATGGCTGGGCAGACCACGACCGGCGCTCGCGTCGCAAGCAGCGCAGCGGTGAGCAAGCCGTCGGAGATGCCAGCGGCGTAGCTGCCGATGACGCGCGCCGTGGCGGGCGCCACGACGATCACATCGGCCGTCTGGCCCAGCGTGGTGTGCGGGATCGGATCGTTCTCGCCGAAGATCGACGTCAGCACTCGCTCGCTGGCCAGGGCATCGAACGTGGCCCTGCCGACGAATCGCTGGGCCGCGGCGGTCATCACCGGGATCACGTGCGCGCCGGCGTCGATCATCAGCCGGCACAGGATCACGGCCTTGTACGCGGCGATGCCGCCGCTGACGCCGAGCACGACGCGGCGCCCTGCGAACACGGAACTGGCTACTCGTCGGGGTCGGGGACGACTTCGAGCATCGCCGCGTCGGCCTCCGCAGCAGCGAGCGCTTCGGCTTCGAGCCGTGCCCGCTCTTCAGGATCGAATCGCTCGAAGGTGATCTTGTCGGCGTCGATCTCCTCGAACGCGATCGAGAGCGGCTTGCGGGCGACTGAAGCCACCTGCGGCGGCACAACCGAGCCGATGCCGCCGTCGAGCTGGTTGTAATACGAGTTGATCTGCCGCGAACGCATGGCGGCGAGGCTCACCAGCGTGAACTTCGAGTCGACCTTCGACAGAAGGTCTTCGAGCCCCGGGGTGATCATGGTGTCGGTTGACTCAGTCATCGCACGTTGCAGGCTACCGACGACTCGGCCGGGAGCGGGTGCGGTCGACGAACGCGGCGATCTCGCCCACCGTGCTGGAGATGTCGCGGTTGACCACGATGAGGTCGGCCATCCGGTAGCCGACCGGCAGCTCCTCGTCTGCCTTGGCGAGCCGGCGTGCGACTTCTTCGTCGGGGTCGCCCCGCCGGCGCATACGCCGTTCCTGCTCGGCCCGGCTCGGCGGCAGCACCATGATCACCAGCGCGCTGGGGTCGCGGTCGCGCACCGAGACAGCGCCCTGCACGTCGATCTCGAGCACAAGATCCTTCTCGAGGTCGGGCGGCGGCATCGGTGTTCCGTAGCGGTACTCGAAGAAGTCGGCCCACTCCAAGAACCCCCCGGAGGCGATTCGGACGTCGAACTCCTCGGCGGTCACAAACGTGTACGCCTCGGCTAGCTCCCCGACACGCCGGGGTCGGGTCGTCCAGGACCGGCTCAACAGCAACGTGGGATCCTGCGCCACCAACGCAGCCACGATCGTGCCCTTTCCGGCCCCGCCCGGTCCGCACACCACGTAGAGGGTCACCCCCCAAGACGCGACGGGACTCGCAGCGCCGCTGGGCGCCGGGTCGGTCATGCGACTGTATTCACGCGCCTGAGGCGGAATCCTGTGCGAAATGCTCGCTCAAACGGCGCCGCTGCGTCTCGCCGAGACCTCGCAGTCGCCGATTGTCGGCGATGCCAATCTCGGCCATCAGGCGGCGGGCCTTGACTTTGCCGAGACCCGGCATCGACTCCAAGGCAGCCAGTGCCTTGAGCTTGCCGACATTCTCGACACTGTCTGCTTCGGCCAGCAACTCGTCGAAGGTGAGCAGGCCCATCTTCAACCGGTGCTTGACGTTTGCGCGGACCTCGCGGGCTTCCTTGGCCTTGGCCAGCGCCTCGGCACGCTGCTCGTCACTCAGTTCAGGCAGCGGACTCATTGCCGTGCAGTGTAGCTACGCCGTAGATGGGCCTTAGCGACACGGCTTCGCCATTCGGCTCAGCCTCTACGGCGCCCCCAGCTCGGCGGAAACTTCGGCGACGATGGCTGCCGTCGCAGCCTCCGGGTCGGGCGCCGCGGTGACCGCCCGGCCGATGACGAGCACGTCGGCTCCTGCGGCCAGCGCCGACGCGGGGGTGGCGACACGGCGCTGATCTGACCGCTCCGCCCCTGCGGGACGGATGCCCGGCACGACGCGGAGCATCTCCGGTGCCGCCGCCGAGACCGTCGGCAGGTCGGGCGCAGCGCACACGACGCCGCCGCAGCCGGCTTGCTCGGCCAGCGCGGCGCGGCCCACCAGCACCTCAGGTGGAGCTTCTGCGTCTGAAGTGAGCACGGTGACGCCGAGCGCCAGCGGCTCGACGCCGCCTGCAGTGCCACCCGGTATATCGGCCGAGCGCGCAGCAGCACCGTCAGACAGTCCGCGGACCCCGGCGGCCAGCATGTCGTGGCCCCCCTGGGTGTGCAGCGTGAGCAGCCAGATGCCCAGCTCGCCCGCTCGCCGGGCGGCCCGCTCGACCGTGTTGGGGATGTCGTGCAGCTTGAGGTCCAAGAAGACCCGGCTGCCCGCCGCCATGAGGTCGCGAACAAGAGCGGGGCCCTCGGCGACGAAGAGCTCCAGACCGACCTTCATGACGCCGAAGTCGTCGCCGAAGCGCTCCACGAGATCCATGGCGGAAGCCCGGTCCCCCACGTCGAGCGCGAGGGCCAGGTGGTCCCGCGCCGGCGCTCCTGAGAGCCTCAACGCCTGTGCGGCTGCTGCGGGCGGATTCACGCGGGCTCCTGCGCTGCTGTCTCGGCTTCGGTGGCGGGGCCCCCAGCCGTTCGGGCGTGGTGGGCACGGCCGGTCAATTCGGCAGCGTTGCCCACGCCGTGCCGCTCGCACCAGCGAGCCAGCTCTTTGAGCACGTTGCGGGGCGCTCTGGGGTCCCAGAACGATGCGGTGCCGACCTGGACAGCGCAGGCGCCCGCTGCCATGAGCTCCACCGCGTGCTCCCCGTGCGCCACCCCGCCGACTCCCACGATCGGCACGTCGCCGAGCGCCGCACGCACGTCGTAGATCGCCCGCACGGCCACGGGTCGGATGGCCGGTCCCGACAGCCCGCCGCCGCCATTGCCGAGCGTGGGCTGCGCGGTCTCGGGGTCGATCGACATTCCGAACACGGTGTTGATGAGCGTCAGCGCCTCGGCTCCTGCGCCCAGGGCCGCCTCAGCGATCTCGACGAGATCGGTGACGTTGGGGGTGAGCTTGGCCCACACCGGCACGCCTGCCGCGCTGGATGCGCTGACGGCCTCCGCAGTGGCGACGGGGTCGCAGGCGAACATCTGGCCGCGGCCTTCGAGGTTCGGGCAGCTCACGTTCACCTCCAGTGCAGTGAGGCCGGCACCCGCGAGCGTTCCTGCCGCGGCGGCGTAGTCGTTCACGGTGCGGCCCCAGATGCTGGCCACGACGCGGGCGCCCGTGCGTCGCAGACGCGGCAACTCGTTGTCGAGCCATGCCTGCGCGCCGGGGTTCTGCAGGCCCACCGCGTTGAGCATCCCCGCAGGCGTGCCCACCACCCGAGGTGCCCGATTGCCTGCCCAGTCGAACGGGGACAGCGATTTGGTCACCACAGCGCCTAGCGATGCAAGGTCGACGTAGGCGCCGATCTCGGTGCCGTAGCCGGCAGTGCCAGAGGCAGTCATGACGGGGTTGGGCAGCTCCACGCTGCCGATCCGCACGGTCATGTCGATCGGCCCCGCAGCCCCCCGCTTAGGCATGTTGACGCCGCATCGAGGCGTCCAGCTCTGCGTGGAATTCCTGCAGCGGCCGGACCTGCAGGTCGCTGGCGAGCCACTCCTGCAGGCCCGTCGCAGCAGCTCGAGCGGCGGCCACGGTGGTCAGGCATGGGATGTGATGGGCACGCGCGGCTGCACGGATATGACGGCCGTCGAGCTGGGCGCCACGGCCGCGTGGCGTGTTGACGACGAGATCGATCCGGCCCGCGGAGATCAGCTGGACAGCGTCCTCGCCGGGCGATGTCTCGTGGCCGTCCACCGACAGCTTCGCCACTTCGACAGCGACGCTGACCTCGCTGGAGCGCAGGTACTCCGCAGTGCCCGATGTGGCAGCGATCTCGAAGCCGAGCCCGGTCAGTACCCGCGCCACCTCGAGCCCTTCGGGCTTGTCGCGGTCGGCGAGCGTGAGCAGCACAGTGCCGCTCGAGGGCAGTGCGTCGCCCGCAGCGATCTGGCTCTTGGCGAATGCCAGACCGAAGCTGGCGTCGATGCCCATGACCTCACCGGTCGAGCGCATCTCGGGGCCGAGCACGGTGTCCACCGTGGGGAACCGGCCGAAGGGCAGCACGGCTTCCTTGACCGAGACATGGCGCGGCACTCCCGCCGCGGCGTGAAGCTGACCGTTGCAGGCCCACCCGGGCAGCATTCCCGCCGCCTCGAGTTCGTCCAGCGTCTCGCCCGCCATCACGCGCGACGCCGCCTTCGCGAGCGACACCCCGGTCGCCTTCGCCACGAACGGGACGGTGCGCGACGCCCTGGGGTTGGCCTCGATCACGAAGACCTCACCGGCCTTCACGGCGAACTGCACGTTCAGCAGCCCCACCACGCCCAGCGCCTCGGCAAGCTGGCGGGTGTGGGAGACGATGGTCTGCTGGGTCTCGATGCTGAGGCTCTGCGGCGGGATCGCGCAGGCGCTGTCGCCCGAGTGCACACCGGCCTGCTCGACGTGCTCCATGATCCCGCCGAGCATCCAGGCGCCGGTGCGGTCTCGCAGCGAGTCGACGTCGACCTCGATGGCGTCTTCGAGGAAGTGGTCGACGAGCACCGGCCGCTCAGCCGACAGCCCGCCTTCGCGCCCGAGTGAGGAGAATTCCGCCAGCTCGGCCATGGTGGCGGCGAGCTCGTCGTGGTCGTAGACGACGGTCATGGCCCGACCGCCGAGCACGTAGCTGGGACGCACCAGCGCCGGAAAGCCGATCTGCGCGCAGATCGCCGCCGCCTCGGCCGGACCCGCCGCGGTGCCGCCGGGCGGCTGCGGGATGGCGAGCGCCGCGCACAGCGCATTCCAGCGCTCGCGGTCCTCGGCCAGATCGATCGAGTCGGCGGGTGTGCCGCAGACCAGCGCCGCAGGGAGCTCAGCGGCCAGCTTGAGCGGCGTCTGGCCGCCGAGGCTCACGATGACGCCGACCGGGTCTTCCGCGTCGATGATGTTGAGGACGTCCTCGGTGGTGAGCGGCTCGAAGTACAGGCGATCGGAGGTGTCGTAGTCGGTGGAGACCGTCTCGGGGTTGCAGTTCACCATCACGGTCTCATAGCCGGCCTCGCGCAGGGCGAAGCTGGCATGCACGCAGCAGTAGTCGAACTCGATGCCCTGGCCGATGCGGTTGGGGCCTGAGCCCAGGATGATCATGCGGGGGCGGGTGCCGGGACGGATCTCGTCCTCGTCCTCGTAGGTGGAGTAGTGGTACGGCGTACGGGCGTCGAATTCGGCTGCGCAGGTGTCGACGGTCTTGAACGTGGCGCGCACGCCCGCATCGAGGCGCGCTGCACGGACGTCGGCTTCGCTCACTCCCCACAGCCATGCGAGCTGCGCATCGGCGAAGCCGAGCTGCTTGGCCCGGCGCCAAGCGCGGCGCCCGAGCTTGCCCGGGCTGCTGGCGGCCTCGAGCGCGGCACGTTCGTCGACTATGGCGAGCATCTGGTCGACGAACCACGGGTCGACACCAGTGGCAGCGCAGATCTCATCGGGATCAGCGCCGCGGCGCAGCAGCTCTCCCATCTCGAAGATTCGCTCGGGCGTGGGCGTGCAGATCGCCTCTGCCAGCTCGGCAGTGGAGCGCTTGGCGTACTGCGCCTCGCCTGCGTCGGCATTGAGGCCGAAGCGGCCCTGCTCGAGGCTGCGCAGCGCCTTCTGCAGGCTCTCCGGGAACGTGCGGCCGATGGCCATCACCTCGCCCACCGATTGCATCTGCGGTCCGAGCACACCGGACGCGCCCGGCAGCTTCTCGAATGCCCAGCGGGGGATCTTCGTCACGACGTAGTCGATGGTCGGCTCGAAGCTGGCAGGCGTCTCGCCGGTGATGTCGTTGGTGATCTCATCGAGCGTGTAGCCCACGGCGAGTCGGGCGGCGATCTTGGCGATCGGGAAGCCGGTCGCCTTCGACGCCAGCGCCGAGCTGCGGCTGACGCGGGGGTTCATCTCGATGATGATCTGCTCGCCGTTGTCGGGGTTGACTGCGAACTGCACGTTCGAGCCGCCGGTTTCGACCCCGATGCGACGGATGCAGGCAAAGGCCGCGTCGCGCATTTCCTGGTACTCGACGTCTGACAGGGTCTGTGTGGGAGCCACGGTGATCGAGTCGCCGGTGTGCACGCCCATCGCGTCGAAGTTCTCGATGGAGCAGATCACCACGCAGTTGTCGGCGCGGTCGCGCATCACCTCGAGCTCGAATTCCTTCCAGCCCTTCACCGACTGCTCGATGAGGATCTCGCTGATCGGGCTGGCGTCGAGGCCCGCCGCTGCGGCTGTGGCGAACTCCTCGGGCGTGGTGGCGAAGCCGGTGCCCTCCCCGCCCAGGATGTAGGCGGGGCGGATGATGACCGGCAGGCCGATCTCGTCGATGGCCTCGCTGGCTTCGTCCATGTTGTGGGCGATGGCCGAGCGAGCACATTTCAGTCCGATCTCGGTCATCGCGTGGCGGAAGCGGTCGCGGTCCTCGGCGGTGTTGATGGCCTGCTCGGACGCCCCGATCATCTCGACGCCGTAGCGGTCGAGCACGCCGCTGTTGGCGAGCTCGGTGGCGAGATTCAGCGCCGTCTGGCCGCCGAGCGTGGGCAGCAGCGCATCGGGCTGCTCGCGGGCGATGATCGCCTCGAGCACCGCTGCGTCGAGCGGCTCGACGTAGGTGGCGTCGGCGAACTCGGGGTCGGTCATGATCGTGGCCGGGTTCGAGTTGGCCAGCACCACCCGGTAGCCCTCTTCGCGCAGGACACGGCAGGCCTGGGTGCCCGAGTAGTCGAACTCGCAGGCCTGGCCGATGACGATCGGCCCCGAGCCGATGATGAGGATCGAGCCGAGGTCGTCGCGGCGCGGCATCAGTTCGATCCCCCAAGAGGCTGCGCCGACAGGCACAGCCGTGGCCCGAGCAGCCCGTGAGCGACAGCGAACAAGAGCGCGAAACAGTAGGTACGGCAACGAGAGGGTTCACCCATCGGCGCGTCCTCCGAGACGACTGGCAGCACCGTTGGGCCGGCGAGTGCCGCCCCAGAACGACGACATGAGGTCGGCGAAGCGGTCGAACAGGTAGCGCGAGTCATGCGGGCCGGGGCTCGCCTCGGGGTGATACTGCACGCAGAAGGCGGGCAGGTCGCGGCAGGCGAATCCTTCGAGTGCGCCGTCGTTGAGGCACACGTGGGTCTCGTCGACCCCGGGCACCGAGCCCGACTCGATGGCGAAGTTGTGGTTCTGGCTGGTGATCTCGATGCGGCCGGTGGACTCGTCACGCACCGGCACGTTGCCGCCGTGGTGGCCGAAGGGCAGCTTGTAGGAGCGGCCTCCGAGCGCAAGCCCGAGCACCTGCTGGCCGAGGCAGATGCCGAAGATCGGCACCTCGCCGAGCAGGTCGCCCAGCGCAGTGGTGACGCTGCCGGCCATCTGGGGATCGCCGGGGCCGTTCGAGAGGAACACGCCGTGGGGCTCGCGGGCGAGCACCTCGTCGGCGGCGGTGCCGGCCGGCACGACCTTGACGGTTGCGATGCGCCCGAGATTCGCGGTAATGGCGCGCTTGATGCCCAGGTCGTAGGCGACCACGCGCCACGGCCCGTCGCCGACGGTGTAGGGCTCAGCGGTCGTGACCTCGCTGACGAGGTCGACTCCGGCGGTGCCGGGCTCGGCTTGGGCTTCGGCAGCGAGCCGAGCCAGTGCCGCATCGTCGGGCGCGGGGCCGAAGGCTCCGGGCATGGCGCCGCAGTCGCGCACATGTCGTGTGAGCCGGCGTGTGTCCACGCCGGCGATGCCGGCGATGCCGTGGCGGGTGAGGTAGGCGTCGAGGTCGCTGTCGGAACGCCAGTTGGAGCGACGGCGGGCCAGATCGCGGACAACGACGCCCCGGCAGAAGGGGCGGCGAGACTCCGCGTCGGCCGCGGTGGTGCCGTAGTTGCCGATATGGGGGTAGGTGAACGCGATGATCTGGCCCGCGTACGACGGGTCGGTGATGACTTCCTGGTAGCCGGTCATCACCGTGTTGAACACGACCTCGCCCGAGGCCGTCCCCGCCGGCTCAGGAGCGGGCGCGCCGATCGTCTCGCCCTCGAAGACCGTTCCGTCGGCGAGGACCAGTGCACCGGGCGCGGGTGCGGCGAGGTTGTCTGCGGTTGGGGTTATCGGCGACGGGGAGCTCATGCGCCTGGCTCCTGCACAAGCCGAGACCATCTGCGGTGGGCGTGAATCGATGCTCGTTCGCGAGCGAGATCGTCGGGCATCTCCGGGTAGCCCGAGCGCACAGTCCGTGCTCCGTCGATGATCGTCTCGGTCACCTGCGCATTCAAGCGCCGGTCGTGGTGTGGCGACACCCGCGCGAAGCTCTTTTCGCGGGTGAACTGCGTCCATGGCCGGTCGAGATCGATCACCACGAGGTTGGCCGGCTGTCCCGGCTGGATGGGGCCTCCGCCGAGATGCGTGACGCCGGCCAGCTCGGCGGGTCGCCATGACAGGGCGTCCAGCGCCGCATCGAGCTCGATGTCGGGATGGCCCAGCACGATCGCGGCACAGGTTTCCAGCGACGCGAATCCAGGAGGCGCTTCGGAGAACGGCACGTCCTTGTCGTGCGGCGGCAGCGGCGTGTGTGCGCTGACCACGGCATCGATGGTGCGGTCGTTGACGCCAGCGACCAATGCTGCCCGGTCGGAGGCGGCGCGGTACGGCGGCTCGGCGCGCATCAAAGGGTCGAAGCTCGCAGCGTCAGCGTCGACGAACAGCAGGTGCTCAGCGGTGATCGAAGCCGAGACATCGAGGCCTTCCGCCTTGGCGGCCCGCACCAGCTCGACCGTTCCCGCTGCGCTGATGCGGTCGAGGTGAAGGCGGCCACGGGTGCGGCGCGCTGCGCTGATGGCCGCTGCGGCGGCGACATGCTCGGCTTCGGCCGGCTCGCCTGCAATGCCCATCCGGGCTGAGACAGCGCCTTCGTGCATCGGCGCAGCGATGCCGAACGCCGTTCCGGACGGGCGCACCGCCACCGTCACACCCAGCGGGGCCGCATATTGCAGCGCCCGGCACAGCAGGCTCCAGTCCGGCTGCGGCCCCACATCAGTGAACCAGCGCACGCCAGCATCGGCCAGCTCAGCCAGCGGTGCGAGCTGTGCGCCGGCCCGCTCGAAGGTGAGCGTGGCCGCAGGAACGATGTGACAGTTCGGCGCGGACCCCCCAAGGCGGCGAAGCTCGGCGAGCTGGCCGAGCCGGTCCAGCGGCGGATCGGTATCGGGCTGGGCGACCAGTGCCGTGAACCCGCCCAGCGCCGCTGCCATGGCGGTGATCTGCATGATGTCGGGCTCGACGCTGAGCGGCTCGGCGACGCGTGCACACAGGTCCACGAACCCGGATGTGACGACACATCCCGTGGCATCGATCTCGTCGAAATGCGTGAACACGGCTTCGCCGGAGCGTGCAGCTGCAGCCAGTTCGTCTCGCTGCCGCTCGTCGAGATCCTCCAGATTGCCGCGGGGGAACCGGCCTGGTTCGTCGACGCCCACGATGTGGCCGTCGATCACCGTGATGTCGGCACGCCGACGGTGGCCGCGTTCGACGATCTCGCCGCCGGTGATCGCCAGCATGGGCGTCTGCGCCGGCTCACGCTGGAAGGTCGCTGCGTCAGTCATCGTCGTCTGCTCCCAGCGCCGTGCCCGATCCGATGAGGCGGAACAGCACCGCCATGCGCACGGCGACGCCGTGGGTGACCTGCCGGGTGACGAGCAATCGTCCGTCGGCCGCGAGGTCCTCGGCGGCGTCGCCGGTGATCTCGATGCCGCGGTTGATGGGGCCGGGGTGCGTGACGACCGCATCGGGTCCGAGGTTCCACGCCCGCTCGGAGGTGAGGCCGTAGCGAGCGACGTACTCGGGGACGGAGCCGATCAGCCCATCGGCCATGCGCTCGCGCTGGCAGCGCAGCAATCCCACCACGTCGAGGCCGCCGAGCACGTCGTCGAGGCCGTGGGTGATCTCGACGCGCCGGGCGGCCTCGGGCGCCAGCCACTCATCGATCCAATCCCGGGGCTGGGCGGGCAGCAGCGTCGGCGGAGCGACCAGCACGACGCTGGCCCCCAGCGCTGTGTAGGCCTCGATGTCACTGCGGGCGACTCGGCTGTGGACGATGTCGCCGACGATGCCGATGCGGAGTCCCGACAGCGTCGGCTCGTCGGGAAGGGCCGTGCCAGGCGGCTCGTCGGGCATCGGGCAGAAGTGCCTCCATAGCGTGTAGGCGTCCTGCAGCCCTTGGGTGGGATGTGCGTGCCAGCCGTCGCCGCCGTTGAGCACGCTGACGCCGTCGCCCACCCAGCGCGCGACCTGTGCGGGAACGCCGGAGCTGCGGTGGCGCACCACCATGGCGTCGACGCCCATCGCCTCGATGGTTTCGACGGTGTCGCGCAGCGACTCGCCCTTGGACAGCGACGAACTGGACGCCGAGAACGTCATCACATCAGCCGAGAGCCGCTTTGCCGCTGTCTCGAAGGCCAAGCGAGTGCGGGTGGACTCCTCGAAGAACAGCGTGGCCACGGTGCGGCCGCGCAGCGCGGGCACGCGGGGTATGGGTCGCTGGCCCACTTCGACGAATCGATCGGTAAGGGACAGCATCTCGGCGATGCCTTCGGTGCCGAGCTGGCCCAACGTCAGCAGGTGTCCGCTCACTTGCGCATCTCCCCCAGCAGCACCTGCGCTGGCAAGGGGCGTGCTGCTTCGGTTGCGGCGTGCCCGCTCACTTGCGCATCTCCCCCAGCAAGACGCCCTCGAGCGTGACGTCCACCATCTCGTCGCGGCTGGTGGGCAGGTTCTTGCCGACGAAGTCGGGGCGGATGGGCAGTTCGCGGTGGCCGCGGTCGATGACCACGGCGAGCTGCACAGCGCGCGGCCGCCCGAAGTCATTCAGCGCGTCGAGCGCTGCGCGGATGGTGCGGCCGGTGAACAGCACGTCGTCGACCAGCACGACCGTCATGCCGTCGAGGTCGAAGGGGATGTCGGTGACGGCTTCGGCCATGACGGGGCGCAGGCCGATGTCGTCGCGGTGCATGACCACGTCGAGCGTCCCGAAGGGCACGTCGGTGCCGTCGATCTCGAATAGGAGGCGCACGATCCGCAGCGCAACCTGCACGCCGCCGGTCTGCAGGCCGACCACCACCAGGTTGTCGAGGCCCTCGTTGCGCTCGATGATCTCGTGGCTGATGCGGGTGAGCGCCCGGTGGATCCCGCTGGAATCGAGAACGGTGGTCCGGGCAACGAAAACGCCCCCATAGGGGGGCGTCATACGTCGCTCGCGGTCTGCCACGCGCAGGTCCTTCCTGTCCGTACGGGCCTCACCGGACCCGCTTCACGGTCAGAACCGCACCCTAGCGCGGCCCTCCCGCGACACAGCGCGCAATTACGCGCTCCGAAGGTGGGCCGACCGGCGAGCGAGGCAGTTCGCCAGCAAGGGGTCTCGCGTAGCTGCGCCGTATCGCCTGAAGGACCGCGCCGATCAGCGCGGCGGGTTCCAAAGCGTGTCGAGGGAAGCCGACAGCAGCCGGTCGCCCTGAGGCAGCGTGTTGGCGCCGGTGTGCAGCAGCACTCCGGCACGCAGCGAACCGGGCTCGACGGCATCGAGCTGGTCGCGAAAGCGGGTGAGGTTGCGCAGGTCGTCGGCTCGGGGCGATGACGTCGCCTTGATCTCGACCGCTACGACAGCGCCGTCGGACCGCTCGATCACTAGGTCGACCTCGTGCTGGCTGCTGTCGCGGTAGTGGTGCAGCGATACCGGCATCTCGGACGCAGCGCAGAGCCGGATGATCTCATTGACAGCGAATGTCTCCAACAGCGGACCAGTCATGGGGTGGTTCAGCGACGCCACGGCATCTTCGGTCAACCCGAGCAGCCCGGCGGCGAGCCCGCTGTCGGCGATGTGGAGCTTCGGACGCCGCACCACCCTGGCTGTGCGATTGCGCCGCCATGAAGGCAGCTCGTGGACCAAGAAAACCGTTCTCAGCCAGCCGAGATAGGACTGCACTGTCCCGCGGTCGGCTCCGAGCTGGTCGGCCCAGCGAGAGACGTTCAACTCACCTGAGGTCTGCGCGGCAGCGAGCCGCAGCACCAGCGGCAGCAGCGCGGCACGACGGATGTCACCGAGTTGAGCGATGTCTCGGCTGACCACCGTTTCGGCATACGCCGAGAACCACCGCTGACGCCCGGCGGCGCTGAGCCGCTGCACTTCGGGGAATCCGCCGACGCACGTCATCGCCAGATAGTCGGTGCGGCTGGTCCCCGAACTCGCCGCCCGTCGCGGCGCAACGTCATCTTCAAACCACTGCTCAACCACGTTGTGCGGGCACTGCTCGGCGGATTCCCGTAGTTCGGCTTGGCTGAACGGCCACAGCGTCAAGATCACAGCCCGTCCGGCCAGCGACTCGCTGATGGTCGGAACCGTCAGGAAGTTCGACGAACCCGTCAGCAGGAACCGCCCTGTTGCGTTCGTGCCGTCATCCACGGCGATCTTTAGGGCTCGCACCAGCCGGTCGCCGGCACGCTGCACCTCGTCGATGACCATGGGCGGACGGAACGCACGGAGGAAGGCGTGCGGATCGTCGAGCGCCACAGCCAGAACGTCGTCATCGTCGAGCGTGACGTAGGCGCCGCCGCGTTCGGCTGCGACCCGGCGCGCCAATGTGGACTTGCCGCTCTGGCGCGGCCCATGCAGCACCACCACCCGCGACGCGTCGAGCGCCTCGCCGAGACTGCTGCTCAGATGTCGACGACGTTCATCCACGCGTGCGACCCTACCCGCTCACCGACAACTTGCATGCCCACTAACCCGCAATCTACATGGTGTCTAACCAACAATCTGTAGATCACCTAACCCACAATCTGCATAGTCGCTAGCCTACAATTTGTAGCGCGGCTCATCGACAATTCACGCACGCACCGACCCATGGATTGCGCCGGCGTTCTCGGTCCATCAGTAGCTGGTGCTGGTACCATATATGGCATGCACAAGACCACTGTCTACCTGCCTGAGAAGATCAAGGCCGGTGTGGAGCGAGAGGCCCGGCTGCGGTCGTGCTCCGAAGCCGAGGTGATCCGCCAAGCCGTCGCCGACGCCGTGTCGCGGCCCGCCCCCCGGTCAGGCATCATCGGGGGCGACAGCGCATGGGCGCTCGAGGTCGACGAGCTGCTCGCAGGCTTCGGCGAGTGACCGTCGTCGCCGACACCAGCGCCTTGATCGCGTTCTACAGCAAATCAGGCGCCCAGCATGACGACGTGAGCGCATGGCTCGAAGCCCACGGCGAGCTGATGGTCGTCTCGCCGTACGTTGTGGCCGAACTCGACTATCTCGTGGCCACGCGCAAGGGCGTCGACGCCGAGTTGGCTGTGCTGGCCGAACTGGCCGGAGGCGCATACGAACTCGCCGCGATGAGCGCCGCCGACATCGCGCAGGCCCTGGACCTCATCGCTCGCTACCGGGACCTCGGCATCGGAATCACGGATGCCTCGCTGGTGGTGCTCGCAGCGCGCTACGGAACCGACACCATCCTCACGCTGGACCGCAGGCACTTCGGCGCACTGCGATCCCTCACCGGCGAACCGCTCCACATTGTCCCGAACTAGCAACACTCACCCGCCGATACGGCCGAGGCGAGGCGCCGCCGTGTGCTCGAAAGCACTGAGTTAGTCAGAGCGGCTCCCAGAGGTTGAGCGGATCAGATCCGTCTCGGATCCAAGCACAGATGCGATTCTCAAAGGCGAGCGCCTCATGACTCGTGAACTCGCGGCCGAGCACTGGAGTCTCATTCAGCAACGCTTGGACCAGACGTTCGCGCTGTGTGACATCGAGTAGCTGAACGGCGTTGACGAAAGCAACTTCGAGTATTCCTATTCGAACGAGCAACTGATCGCGCACGCTCGCCGACATCGGTCGATCTTGGGCTGGTTCATTCATGCCGGCATTCCGGCACAAGCGATTTCGACAGTTTCGCCAGCTTCGTCGAAGAGACCGGTGAGGAAGTCGATCAAGTCCTGCGTCGCTTGCAGATCGTCATCCAACTGAGCATGCGAAGCCGCGAACACATCGTCGCTCATTGCCCGTGTCGCGATACCTACAGCATCCAGTACTGCCACCCGCTGAGACGTTCCCACCGAAGTGCGCACGTCGAGCGTCGACTGGCCATCGTACGACGCCATGCCAGCATCTTGTGCGTCTGTGAGCGTATCGACACTCGTGAACGGCGGTTTTCTGACTTCTCGTAGCAGCTCGTCGAGTTTCAGCACGCCCTCGAGCGCCCCTGCGCTGTATGCCAATTCGCGCTCAGCCCGGATACAGCTGGCTACCGCTTCTTCAGAAAGCCCGTCGATGACGCCCACGGGAATTGGCGTTGTCGTGGTGGCTGGAGCCTCACTGCTGACCCGATCCCCCCACAGGCCCATCCCCGGCAATTCGGGCCACACAAAAAAAGCTGCTATCAGCACGAGGGCAAGCGCCATCAACGTGCCGAGAACTCGTCTCCAGCCTCGCGGTTCGGGTTCGGGCATGGCGGTCAAGGCCCGTTGGTGCCGGCCTCGGCCCGTTGATCTTCGCTGGGACCGTACGTCTCGCGTGCAGTCCGCTCGTCCAAACCGAGAATTTCACCGATCCGACACCATGTGGCGCCGCCGACGCGCGCCTCACCGACTGCTTGGGCGACCTCACGTTCGCAAAGTGTTCGGGTCCGCGCAGCTCGCTCTAGCAGGTATTCGGCGACCGGGACCTCATGCGCCTCGGAGGGATCGAAGTCCTCAAACCAGCCTGCCAACTCATCAGCCTGCGAGCGAATTTCCTCGACCGAACGGCGGGCTTTGCTCATTGGAGAAACTTATCCCGCGCCGGCATCGCATGAATGATGATGTCTCGCTCCTCGCCCTCTTCGACGCCGATCTCCAAGATGTTCCCGCCCCAGCCGCCGCCGACGAGCAGCACTCGATGGTCTTGGTAGTACAACCGGATCGGATTGCGATAGGCGTGCAAGATGTCCTCTTCGGAAATGCCGTGCTTATACGCGCTCGCTGCGACGGACGGGATCACTGCGTCAGGGTGTGGAACTCGGTGAGGTGCAGGCGGGGAAGCTCGTGCCGACGACGTTGAGCGCTTCGAGGCTCAGCGCGTGGCGGCCACGCGCAGGCGTCAGGCCCGACAGCAAGACCGGTGACCACTCGAGCGAGACGTCGGCTCGCACAACGTGGTCATGTCGGCACACCGAGCACTGCATTCTTGCGCGCCCGATCTGTGTGCGCTCCGGCGGCACTGGGCAGGCGTCGTTGCCCTCGTCCTTGCCGAGCGCACGGTCGTCGAGGGTGCTGACAGCTATTCGGCGGGCCTCGTTCGCGGCGTGATTGCGCAGCCCGATGGCCTGGGCGGTGTCTGCTGCAGCGGCACTGAACAGCGCACACATCGCCGCCAGCGCCAGCGCAACCAGGGGCATGCTCATGGCTGCACCGCCAGGCGTTCAGGCACGGGCACGGCAACCCGGCCGCTGACGGTGTCGGTGAAGATCGACGACACTGCGAGCGGGCAGGTCACCGCAACGCTGACTGCTGCGGGCTCGGCGTCCGGCGGCAGCCGGTGCACGGCTGCCGTAACGCCGAAGCGGGGATCGGCGGTGTCGCAGTCGGAGACGGCCGCCGCACCGACGACGCGGTTGGCGATGCCGGTGGCATGGCCGTCGAGTTCAGCGGCCGTGACGCCGCTTGGCGGCGACGCGAGCGCGCTGGCGGCGTAGTGCGCTGCCTCGGCGCTCGCCGCATGGATGCTGCCCGCGGCCCGGGTCGCGTCGCCCGAGTAGTCCACCAGCCAGACGCCGAACACCAGCACGGCCACCACACTGAGCATCCCGACGCTCTCATCCATGAGCCGGCCTCCCCCAGTCGGACGCGGCGCTGCTCAGCACGGCGGTGCCACCGGCGCCCACAGCGCGGCACCCTCGACCGACGGCGGGCGGCGACAGGCCACGCCGAGTGCGTCGCGCGACCCGAGCCAACCTTCCGATGAGACCCGCACCGACACAATGACCGAACATGTGCCGTCGGTGCTCACCTC
This sequence comes from Acidimicrobiaceae bacterium, assembly GCA_026713105.1. Lineage (GTDB taxonomy): Bacteria > Actinomycetota > Acidimicrobiia > Acidimicrobiales > Poriferisodalaceae > Poriferisodalis. The sequence continues at coordinate 25,553 of JAPOPC010000022.1, read as the reverse complement.
GACCGAAGTGGGCTGCACAGCAGCGAGCTGCGCCGTGCGGTCCACTGCTGCCTGGGCCGCGGTCGCCGTGGCACTGGCAGGCAGGGTCACTTCGGTGCAGTCCCATTCCGGCGGTACGAGGTCGATCACGGCGAAAGCCGCGGCGTCAGCGGCACCCTGCGCAGCCACGGCGCCGACCTGGCGGGTGAACATCGAAACCACGAGCGCCAGGAACACAACCAGCACGCTGAACAACCGCAGGATCGAGATTGAGCTATCCATGCCAGCTCGCTCAGTCTCGGGACATGAGGACGGTCAGATCACCCGGCGCAAGCGCCGGAATCATCGGGCCCTGTCCAATTGCCGCCCACGGCGGTGCAGAGCCCCGGCGACTGAATCTTCGAGTAATTGACTGCGTCGCCAGTCGACTGCGGAGCGTTGGCGCTAAGGGTGGTCCACATGACTGCTACGACCAGCACTGAGGCGGCGACTGCGGCGGCGATGAAGATCAGCTTGGTGACTGGTGAATCCATGAGTTGGCTCCTTGCCCGTTCCTTCGGGCGGTTGGGTTCCTTGCGGCGGAGTAGTTGCATGCGGCGCTCATCGGCGGCCTTACACGCTCGGCAGGGTCATGACGATGGTCACCATGACGACGGCGGAGGCCACCACTGCGAGCAGCGAGGCGGATGCGCCGACGGTTCGGCCGAGGCGGTCGATGGCTTCGCGGTGGCGGTCGTCGATGGCTCGCACCACGCGGTCCAGCACACGGTCGAGCAGTTGTGAGGCGGCGGCGCCGGACCGCTCCGCGGCGTCCACCGTGCGCAGCAGCGAGGCGGTCGGCGAATCGGCGAGCTGGGCAGCCACGGCGCCGAGCGGGTCGCGGCCGCCGATCACCGCCGCATTGACAGCACCCGCAGCGGGCGCGAAGGCCGGGTCGGTGACACGCTCCGCCGCATCGAGCACGGCCACGCTGATCGGCCGTCCGGCGGCCACGAACAAGCGGATACGGCGCAGCCACAGCAGCACGGCACCGTCCAGCCGGCGGCGATGACCCGACAGCACCGCGCTGGCAACGACCGCCGGCACGCCCCACGACGCCACCACCGCCACGAGCAGCGACCATGCCAACGCTGAGGTCGGCGACGCGGCACCCTGCGCGGGCAGCCGGGCACCAGCGACGAACCCCACACCGACGGCCGCTACCGCAACAGCAGCGGTGAGCATGGTGAGGCGAGGGGTGCTCCAGCCCAGCGCAGCCAGCCGCCTGCGGTTGCGACGTTTGCGCTCGCTCGTCGAGAGCGAGCCGAGCGCGGCGACCACGCCAGTTCCCGCCATGGCCCACAGGGCGACGGCGCCGAGCGGCGGAAGGGCGCCGCTCATCGCAGCATCTCCCATGCCGTGGCGAGCGGGCGTGCGCACAGCGCGACGCCGATCACGGTGGCTGCGAGACCGACGCGTTGACCTTGGGGCCCGCTCAGCCACGCCCAGGAATCGGGGCTCACGAGTGCGCTGCCGAGCGCCACGGCGGCGCCGAGCGCTGCGGCGAGGCCGAGCTGGGGCAGGTTTGCAGCGACGTGGCGGTGAAAGTGCCGGGCCGTCGCAGCCGCCTCAGCCGCCTCAGACTCCACCACCTCCAGGATCGGCACCCACTCGCCTCCGCTGGATGCGGCCACGGCCACGGCATCTGCCAGCCACGCGGCGACGGCGCCCTCGCCGCCGGCTGCGAACTGCTGCGCTGCCGCCTCGACGCCGATGCTGCGGCACTCGGCGACGAACCTGGCCGCGGTCTGCGCCATCGGCCCCGAAGCCAGCGGCGCCGACGTTTCGAGCGCGTCCACCACCGTTCGGGAAACCTGCGCCTGATTGGCCAGGACGGCTGCGAACTGCGCGACCGATTCCGCCTCTGCCACGCGCGAGCGACTGCGCGTGACCGTCGCAGCACACCACGCACAGATGCCCGCCACCGCGGCTGCCAGCCCAGCCGCAGCAGGGCCGAACAGCAAGCCGGCGCAGAAGGCCGCCATCCCGCTTACCAGCCAGGGCCAGCGCAGCGAGGCTCCCTCGGCAGGTCGAGCCCGGACGACATCAGAAAACAGAGCCCACAGCGCAGCGCTGGAACCGGCGACGCCGAGTGCCACGAAGTTCAGCACGCAGCCTCCTCGTCGACGAGCGGTTCGTAGGGCGGCGGGTCGTCGATCGGCACGAGCGGGCCCGGATCCCACAACACGTCACCCCGCTTGGCACCGTCGCAGGAGACCGCGTCGAACATCGGCGAGTCGTGCTGCGGCGCGGCCGACGTCGGCCCTTGGCCTGCACGTACCGCGGGTTCCGAACCGCCCGAAGGCTGCCGCGACGGAACCGGATTGCTGGCGCGAACCGCGCTAGCAGGAGAAGCGGGGCCACGGGGAGCGGGGTTGTCTGCCAGTGCAGACGTGCGCTCGGGAACGGCTGCGTCGGAGGGGGTGAGTGCGGACGGGTCGAGGGACGAAGGTCCGGGCATGTCGGGGGGCGTGGGTTCGGACGGGTCGGACAGTGCGGGTCCGGGGGTGTCGACGATCTGGGAGAACAGCGTCGGTCCGTCGGGCTGAGGGTCGCTGTCGAACGCGACCCCGGCGACGCCGCAGATCTGTGCCACCCGACCCATGGGACGCCCGCGGGGCGTCGCCCAGCGATCGCCCGGCTGCAGCGCCCACAGGCACGTCGTGGAGATGACACCCGACAGCTCATCGATGCCGGTGAGCTGGGTGACATCTGCCACGACGCGCTCGCCTGCGTCGTTGCGGCCCAGCCACACGCACAGGTCCACCGCCGAGGCGATCTGCCGGCGGGCATAGTCGGGCTCGGCGCCCTCCGAGCAGGCGTAGGCCACCAGCTTCTCGAGCACGCCCTTGCCGGGCTGGGAATGCAGCGTGACCAGGCAGCCGTCGAGCCCCGACGACATGGCGTCGAGCAGCGCCGCGCAGCCCTCGCCGCGGATCTCGCCCACCACGAGCTTGGCGGCATTGGCCCGCTTGGCATCCCGGATGTGATCGGCCATGGAATGGCGCCCGTGACCGTCCTGGTTGGGATCGCGGGTCAGCCGCTCGTAGGTGTTGGGGTGAATGCCGTACTCGTGCAGGCGAAGCTCGGGAGTGTCCTCGATGGTGTCGATGCGCTCGTGATCGGGCACCGCCGCCAGCAGCGCCTGGCACAGCGTGGTCTTGCCGCCGCCCATCGCCGCTGCCACCACCACGTTCGCTCGCACCCGACCGGTGATGGCCTCGATCAGCACGCTGCCCAGCTCTGGCGACGCGACGCCGAGATCGTCAAGACGGATCCGCCCGGCCATGTTGGAACGCAGCACGACGTTCGGCGGGCTGGTGACGAACGCCTCGGCGTGGAGCCGCCAACGGTCCCCCACGCGCACGTCGAGGCGCGGGTCGAGCTCGTCGAAGCGCTGCGGGCGATCGCCGGAATAGCCGGCCAGGAATCGCACCGCCTCGATGAGATCGGCGTCTGCTGCGAACGGCGACGGCCGGCGCTCGACTCGGCCCCCGGCGTACTGGACCAGCATCGACTCCCCGCCGCGGATCTGGAACTCCTCGACATCGGGCTCGGCCAGCAGGTCTTCGAGGGCATCGGTGGCAGCGCGGGCGGCGTTGCGTCGCCGCACAGCGCCGTCGGAGCGGTCGAGCCGCTGGGGCGCACATGCCGACGCAGTGAGCGCACGGCCGAGCCGGTGCATCTGACGAAGTGCGCTGCGCGTGCCCATCCGCTTGATGCGCACGACCCGGTCGGCCCCGAGGGCCGCAGAAAGCTCACCGGTGGGATCCCCCCGGCCGCCGCCGGCCGCCGGCAGCCAGACCGCGACCCGCGGCACCGTGACCGAAGCCGCTGCATGCCAAGCCCGCGCCACCTCGGTGCCGTCGCCGGATCGAGCCGCAGACAACCCGGCCGAGGCGCCGAGCAGCAGCACGATCTCGCTGGCCGCCGCTGCCGCCGCGGCGATCACATCGCGCTCAGCAGAGCTGGTCAGCCAGACCACGCACGGCTCGCCCGACCCCACGGGCGGCGACATCGACGACACGTCGGACCAGATGAAGACCTGGCCCGCGGCAGCCGACAGCCCTGCACGCAGCGCGTCCCGGCACCAGTCGCGCGCCGCAGGTTTCACGGCGTCGTCGCACAGCACCAGGAGCATTTCTCAGCCCTCCGCCGGGTTCCCCGACGGTGTCGCCGACGGCGCCTCGCTGCCGAATCCGGGCGGTGTCTGGCGGTCGAATCCGGGCGACGCCCCGCTGCCGTAACCCGACCACGGGAGCGTGTTGCCGGCCCCCGGCGAGCGGCACTCGGGCCAGCCGTCGGGCGGCGCCGGCCACGCCACGAGCCCGTCGAGCTCGGACGCGTTCGCGTAGCGCGCAGCTCCAGGCGCATCGACTCGAACCACGATGCTGCCCTCGGCGCCACCTGCCAAGGTCGTCACGTCGAGAGCGCAGCCGCCGAGCACGCCTGCCACCACGGCTCGGCTGCCCGCACCCGGACCGGGCGCCGGCCAGGCCGAGGTGTCTGCCGGAAAGCGCATCGCAGTGAGCGCGCCGCTGGCGTCGCTGGCGACGCCGAGCAAGGCTGGCGTCACGAGCGTTCCCGACGGGAGGTCATGGGTCGCGACGCTGCCCGGGATCGAACTCGGATCGGCGAGCTGTTCTGCGAGCTGCGCTGCCACTTCGACGAGTTCGAACGCGCCCGGCGGCTGACCCGCCATCCACGCCTCCGATGTGATCGCCGCCAGCGCGGCCGGCGGCTCGGCATGGGGACGACCCCACAGCCAGATCGCAGCCACGACGGTGGCAACGATCAGCGCTGCAGCCCCCAGGCGCCACGGCTCCGGGCCATGCCGCGGCCCGCCGGCGAGACCCGGCGGCTGACCGTCGGCCGAGTATCCCGTTGGCCCTGCGGAGGTCACGAACCGTTCCCGCTCTGGGTGAGGGTCACGCGGCCGTCGGCGTAGTCGCCGACCGAGCGAATCCAGTCCACGCCCGAGCCGAGCCGCACCCAGCATGGATCGTCCGCAGCGGGCTCGCTGCGATTCGGCGATCCGGGCCTTGATCGGCCCGGTGAGGTCTGCGGCTCGAAGCACATGGCAGCTCGCCAGGCGTATGCCGCCGGACGAGCGAGCACCCACCCGCACGCCGCCGATGCGCCCGGCCCGGAGGCGTCGCCGACCGTGCAGACGATGTCGGACGGAACGGCACCCGGTCGATGCCATTGACTCGTGAGACGCCGATGCTCTGCGCTCAGCGCATCCCAACGCTGCACCAGGCGCCTGGTGTCATCGTCTGCCATCATCGCCCGGCGCTCGGGAGGCTCCCACGGTCGTAATTCCGACCAAGCAGTGCGCACGTGGGTCGCGACCCACGTGCAGTTCGCGTCGGTGATCTCACTGGCGCGGGCTGCGCTCATCCAGCCGCGTCCGGGTGCTACCTGCAGGAACCGACCTCCGCCGGGCATATCGCGTTGGGCGGCGTCGGCCGCGGCCGTCGAGCGCACACGCGATTCCCACGCCAGTGCGTCGGCGACGGCCGTGGCCGGCGGCACCGGTGCGCACCTGTCGCCGGGGGGCCCGGTGGTGTCAGGCTCGGTGGTATCAGGCTCCGTCGTGTCGGGCCCGGTCGTATCCGGCTCCGTCGTGTCGGGCCCGGTCGTGTCGGGCCTGGTCGTGTCGGGCCTGGTCGTATCCGGCCCAGTGACGTCGGGTGGGTCGCCTGGGTCGTCGTCATCGTCGCCATCGTCGTCACCGTCGTCTTCGCCAGGCTCGGTGGTGGTGGTCGTGGTCGGGATCGTGCTGGTGGTCGTCGGCGATGGCTCCTCTTCGGGCTCGGGGACCGGCAGGCAGGCATAGTCGTACGAGCCGTTGATGCGGGTCTGCACATACGGGGGCAGCGTGCCGAAGCTCGCACAGTCGAACACGCACACCCGGTAGGTCTCCGCGCCGCGGCCAGGGTGAGCGTGCTCCTGTATCTGCGTGTCCGCCAGCTCGCCGATCGCGGGGCAGTAGGTGCGCACGGTGGTCTCCTCGCAGTCGCCGGGCGTCGTGCACTTGTTGAGCAGGTCGCTCTCGGTGACGCAGCTCCCGCCATGGTCGGGCCGGTACGTCGTGCCGTCGATGCCGTCGCAGACGTCGGAGTCGCTCTCCCACGTGCGACCCGGCAGCTCGTCGCAGGGCACATACGACAGCAGCCCGTCAGCGCACCGGTGGATGCCCAGTTCGGCGAGCCGCTCGTCGCTCTCGCCGGCGAGATGGTGCAGCGGACGAGCGCCGCCGTCGGGCGAGGTCTCCGAACCACCGCTGTCCTCCTGCTCGGTGCCGGTGTCGGTGTCTGAGCCGGGCGCATTCGACTGGCACGTCAGCACCGAAGGACCGGTGCCGCCGAGTGCGTCCCCATAACGGGGCGTCGTTCCCGACGGGCAGCTCTGGGCCGGCGCTGCTGACGGCGGGCCCAGCACGGTACGCGAACACTGACTCCCGGCGGAGCGCCATCCGGCGGGGCACGGGCCCTGCGTCGCCGCCGCTGTCACCCACTCGACGACCGTCTCATAGACCGGCACGGTCGTGTAATGGATCGTGGGCACCCGATCCCAGTAGCCGGTCTCGACCACGTCGTAGACGGGTGTCTCGCTCCAGTAGCCGGGAACGGTCACCGTCATCGAGGTTCGGTAGCTATAGACAGGGACTTTGGTAGTGATCGTCCGGGTGATCGGCGGTCCCGCAATGCAGCACTCGAGCCGTGTGCGAGTCTCGGTGCGCTTCCCGCCGACGGTCTCGTTCCAGCACCGCCGACCCGCGATCGGATCGAATGCGCATCGCCGTACCACACGCTCGGTCCGCACCGTCACCTTGTAGCTGACCTTGTAGAGCACCTCGGGTCCTGGGCGGGTGACGGTCTTCGACGAAGTGCGGGTGCCGACCTGCACCCTCACAGGCGGCACCAGCGGCTCGACCATCGTGCTCGGCGGCACCCAGACGCGGTTGGTGCCGGTTTGGACTCGCTTGGTGCCGGTCGGCATCCACACCCTGTCATAGGTCGTGCGGCTGTACACCTGCTTCGTCCGGCCTGTCTCCACCTTGCGGGTCACTTTCGTCTGGCACACGTGACCGCCGTACTGCCCGGCCGCCTTCGTCGAGCCCGCCGGGCAGCCTGAGGGGCGAAGCACGGTCTCAGTGCGCGGCGTCAGGCAGGTTCCACTGCCGCTGTCGAGCACCATGCCGCCGCAGCTCAGCACCGGCGTCACCGATGTCTGCGCCCCGGCAGCCTCGCTGCGTGCAGCCATCACCGCTAGCGGGAGCACCGCTAGCACGACAGCGAGCGTCCACCAAGCTGGGAGCCGCAAGCCGCCTCCACGTCCTTCATGAGGCTCGGCCGGCAAGCCGCGCAGGGCGCTCATGAGGACACCTCAGCGAGCGCCGCTTCGACCAACGGTGCTGCGGCAGGCCACCAGTAGCGGTCGGTCTGCGGCGGCCAGCCGGCCTGCGGGCACGGCGGCATTGGCCGCGGGTACGCCCGCTCAGTCTCAGTGAGCGGGAGCGAGCCCGGCGGCCACGGTTTTTTTGCCCGTCGCTCAATCGGCCGTGCGAGCGCCTCGCCGATGAGGTCGGGATCCGCAGGGCATCCGAGCACCTGCTCGAGCGACTTGAACGGCGAGAGATACATGCGCTCGTGCCAGCTCGCTCCCGAATCCCACGTCGTGGCCGAGAGCTCGGCCGTCACTTCGGGCGCGGCTGCCGCGGCAGCGGCCAGCGCCGACCATTGCTCGGCAGTGCAATGAGACGCCAGCTCGGGCCGGCGCAGCTCGCCGTTGACCAGTGCGCCGACGGGAATGCCGGTCTGGCACCACAACGCCAGGTGCCACCCGTGATCACGGTGCGCCTGCCACGCCTCCGACTGGGGAACTTCCACCCATTCGCGGACGGCGATCCACTGGTTGCGCACGCCCGAGGCCCAAGCACGCGGCTCGCTCCAATCGATCGTGGCAGCGTGGGCGTCTTTGGCCTCGGCCAGCCACTGCAATCCGCGGCCGAGGGCATCGCTGTCACAGGCGCCCTCGAACAGTGCATTTCGCAGCACTCGGTAACTGAGACGCGACCAGGTGAGCCACATGGCCTCCACCTGCGCCAGGTGTTCGGCGCCGGCATCGAGTCGCTCACCCGTCGACGCATCGATCAGAAACGACTGCCCAGGCTCATGGCAGACAACGGCGAGCGCATGACCCGCAGCGCTGATGTCGGCGATCCATGCCCGCTCAACAGGCGGCGTGGCGAATTCCAGCCGCAGCCCGCGGGCCCACAACGACTCCAGTTGCCGGGTGCGGTGGGACTCGGTGTACACGCCGGGGGTGATCGTGGCCAGATCGCTGCACGCCTCCCAGAGCGTCTCGGGACCGGTGCTCACGGCCGCATGGCCGACCAGCGAATCAGTGACCGCGCCCTGTGCTGCCCGCCGGGTCAGCCACTGCTGGGCCTGCAGTGACCAGTCGCCCGGGAAGTACCCAATGTCGGTGAGACTGTGGCCGCCGAGGGCAAGCTCCATCGGCTCGCCAGGGCTGTAGACGAGCAGCTTGGCGATGTCGTTGACCGTGGTGCCCCATGAGTGCATCGGGCGGTCGCCGGGCGAGCGCATTCCCACCATGAAGGCCTCGATGGCAGCGCTCGCCCGATCGCGCTCGCCCGCCGTCTCGCCGACGTCGAGACCCAGCACCTCCGCGGTCGGATGCGGCGGGCACAGCGACACGTGGTCGTAGGCGGCGCTCCGATCCGCAGCCAGTCGCGTCTCGTGGCTCAACCCGGCAGCGTCCACGACGAGTTCCCAGGCCGACTCGGTCCCCGCACGCCGTGCGGCCAGCCGCGTGCCCGCGGCGAGCGCAGCCTGCGCAGCCCCCAAGTAGGGAGGCACCGTCTCCCATCGGGCCCGCTGTTCCACGACGAACCGGTAACCCGCCTGCGTGTCGGCATGCAGCGCCGACTGCGAACCGGACACTTGTTGGGGGGCGGATCCCCCAGGGTCGGGGTAGGGCGGCCACGGCACCCAGATGCGCCCGCCGCCGATGCTGATCGCCGATGGCAGAGACGGCGGCGGCGGCTGGCGGTGCACCGGAAAGCCGCCATCACCGGCGCTGATCGTCCGCGATTCGCCGGTCTGTCGCGGCACGGGCGCTTCGGCACGCACCTCGGTGGTGGCAACGCTCGGTGCCGCCGAGATGGGTATGCCGAGATCGACAGGCTCCGTGTCACCCCCGCTGCATGCGGCCCCGAGCACCGCCATCGCTGCTGCGGCGCACGCTCGGCGCCCGACTCTTGCCCGCTGGCATTGGAAGATGGCCATCACACCGCTCCTGAGAACTCGCCTTCCGCAGCCGCCTCACTTCGTCGGGGCCGTTGCTGGGGAGTCATGGCGAGTTCTAGGCGAGTTGTTTCATATTATTCCAATCATTTTCTATTTATTTGAAACGACACGGGAAACGCGCCGGTCACGTTCGCCTGCGTGCGCGAGCGCCGAATGCCCTGACGCGTCGGCAGCCACGCCCCAAACGGGCTGGCATCCGAGCCGCTGACGGGTTAAGAGGCCGGAGAATGGTCGGGGGAAGCGACCGTTGGCCGGTGCCGGAGTGCCCACAGGGCGAACGCCAGGCTGATCGCCCCATATCCCGCGTATGCCATCACCAGTGGCGTCACCGAGCCTGCGATCCTGCGGTCGATGAGCATGGCCAGCACCGCACCGCCGCCCAACGAGATCGTGCCGATCACCGCAGATGCAGTGCCGGCCAGCTCGCCCATCGGCCCCATGGCCTGGGCCTGGATCAGCGGGTTGACGAACGTGCGCACCGCATTGATCACCACGATGACGGCGAACCAGCCGAAGAACCAGGGCTGGCCGCCGGCCTGCCACGACCACAACGCAAGCGCAACCGACAGGCACACCGTGACCGGCATGAGCGTCACGATCATCCGATCAGCGCCCACTCGGATCACCTGACGGCTCCCGGTGAACACCACCAGCCCCATGAACACGCTCATTGCGGCGAAGTAGAACGCGAACACGTCGCCGCGGCCGTACACGTCGTCGAAGAGGAGCTGGCTGCTGCCCAAGAACGCGAAGAACGAGCCCATGTCGAACATGACTGCAAGCGCCGAGCCGATCGTGAGCTTGTTGGAGAACACGGCGACGATGGCTTCGCGGGTTCGGCCGAGTGTCAGCGGGCGGCGACGCTGCGGCGGGAGCGATTCGGGCAGCCGGATGATCCACAGCGCCAGCACCACTGTCAACACCATCGGCGCGGACATCACCCAGCGCCACGAGCCGAGGGCCAGCACTGCCTGTCCCAGCAATGGCGCAATAGCGGGCACCATCATGAAGACCGCTGCCACTGTCGACAGCACCCGTCCCAGCCGGTCCCCCTCATAGAGGTCGCGGCCGATAGCCAGCGAGAGGGCACGGGGCCCCGCTGCGCCGATGCCCCAGATCAGCCGGCTGGCGATCAGGAACCCGAACGTCGGCGCCAGTGCTGAGCCCAGCGCCCCGAGGGTGTACAGCGCGAGGCCCGCGTACAGCACCGGCTTGCGGCCGAAGCGATCGGTGAAGGGGCCATAGAGCATCTGCGCGCCCGCCAGGCCGAAGAAGTACAGGGTGACTGTCAGCGCGACACGGGGCGAGTCGGCAGCGAGCCCCAGGCCGAGCCGGATCTCACCGAAGGCCGGCAGGGCCATGTCGATGCCGAGCGCCGTGGTGGCGCTGATGGCACCCAGCAGGAAGACCAGCTCCCGTTCGCCGATCCGCCGCGGCGGCAGCGGACCGCCGGCTGGACTCACGACCCGTACATCATGATCTGGCCATCACGATCTGGCCATCACGTTCTGGCCGTCATGATCTGCTGTGGGCCGCAGCGAGCACGCCGTTCACGAGGGCGCCGCTGCGATCGGTGGCGCCGAGGCGGTGCGCCAGCTCGACGGCTTCATTGATGACCACGGCGGCGGGAGCAGACCCTCGCTCAAGCTCGAAGAGTCCCTGCAGCAGGATCAGCCGATCGCAGATGCCAAGGCGCTCGGGCGTCCAACCCTCAGCCAGCAGCCCGGCCAACCGCTCGACCAGGGCGTCACGCTGGGAGGCGACGCTGGAGGCCAGCAAGAGTGCAAACGGATCGAGGTCGCTGACTTGTTCGGCAAGCACGTCTGCCAGCTCGCACGACTTCATCTCGGCCTCGTACAGCAGTTCCACCGAGCGCTGGCGCGCCTCCCGGCGGCGAGTCGGCTCGTCGGGAGCGGCGAACGGGTCGGCGGGACGGTTCATGGCAGCGGGCCTCGGCCCCGATCAACGACCCTGCGGCGTCAGCCGCGGGACCGCTCGATGTAGTCGCCGCTGCGGGTGTCGATTTTCAGCCGCTCGCCGGTCTCGATGAACAGGGGAACCTGCACCACCAGCCCGGTGGACATGGTGGCCGGCTTGCGGGCGCCCGACACCCGGTCGCCCTGCACGCCAGGGTCGGTGTCGGCCACCTCCAGCACCACCGAGGCAGCCAGCTCCACGCCGAGCACCTCGTCGCCGTAGCGCACCACCGTGGCCATCTCGCCTTCGACCAGGAAGTTCGTGGCGCTGCCGGCGGCCGCCCGGCTCACCGGGAGCTGCTCGTAGCTGTCGGTGTCCATGAACACCAAGGAGTCGCCGTCGGCGTACAGGTACTGCATGTCGCGCTGGTCGATGACGGCGCGTTCCATGCGCTCGCCCGCCCGGAACGTGCGCTCCAACGTGGCACCGGTGCGAACGTTCTTGAGCGTGGTCCGCACGAAAGCGCCGCCCTTGCCGGGCTTGACGTGCTGGAACTCGGTGAGCTGGAACAACCCGTCGGCGAGATCGAGCGTCATGCCGTTGCGGAAATCGGCAGTGGAAATGGCCATGTCAACGCCTCGGAGTCAGCCTGGGTGCTTCACAGGTTCGCAGCGGGACGGTACAAGCACAGCTCACCGTCACGACGGCCTGCCACGATCACCGGTCGCCTGAATCGCCAGTGTCGGCTGCGTCGCCGCTGTCGGGCGCGGCGGTGGGGGCCTCGCCAGCCGCCGCCTCAATGGCCAGCGCAACCGCTTGGGGGTAGCCGGCGCCGCCCTGGCCCGCCACTCGGGCGGTCGCCAACGGCTCCACTACCGAGTGGTGCCGCCACGACTCGCGCTCGCGGGGCTCCGACAGGTGCAGCTCCACGATCGGCCCATCGAAGGCGGCGAGCGCATCATGCAGCGACCAGCCGTAGTGGGTGAGCGCGCCGGGGTTCACCACGATCGCCTCGACCCGGCCGATGCCCGCGTGCACGGCATCGACGAGGTCGCCCTCGTGGTTGCTCTGGCGGTGCTCGAGATCCCAGCCGAGCTCGGTGGCTGCCCGGCGAGCGGCCTGTACGTGGTCGAGCAGCGTGTCGGTGCCGTAGATCTCGGGCTGGCGGGTGCCCAGCAGGTTCAGGTTCGGACCCGACAGCAGCAGCACGACGTGGCGAGGCATGGCTTGGCTCAGCCCCGCGCCGCGAGGCGTCGCCGGCCGGAGCATCCGCCGATGGCGACAGTCACATCTGCTCCAGTGCTCGGCGGAGCACGCCGGGGTCGACGCCTGGCACCACTTCGAGGCCCCGGGGACCGTCAAGCACGAAGGTGATGCCGTCGGCGGCCTTCTTGTCGCGGCCGAACAGCTCGATGATCTCGTCGTGGTCGATGCCCGCAGGCAGGGCCCCGTCGAGCCCGTAGGCCTCGAGCACCCGCTCGTGGGCGGCCACCCGGTCGTCGTCGATGCGTCCGAGCAGGCGGGCCACCACTGCCGCATACCGCAGCCCGATGGCCACGGCCTCGCCATGGCGCAGATCGAACCGTCCGGCGATCTCGAGCGCGTGACCCAGGGTGTGCCCGTAGTTCAGCAACGCCCGCCGGCCGCTCTCGGTCTCGTCAGATGCGACCACTTCGGCCTTGATGTCCACGCACGCCGCAACCCGCTCGTCGATGCCGAGCGCGCCCAGATCGCCGCCGTCGGTCATGGCGAGCCAGCGCTCAGCAGCCGGACTGTCGATGAAGTGGTACTTCGCGAGCTCGCCCAGCCCGGCGCGCAGCTCGCGCTCGGGCAGCGTGTCGAGCACACTGGTGTCGCACAGCACCGCGGCGGGCTGCCAGAACGCCCCCACGAGGTTCTTGCCCTCGGCGAGATTCACGCCCGTCTTGCCGCCGACGGCAGCGTCGATCTGACCCAGCAGCGTGGTGGCGACGTGTACGACCGCGATCCCCCGGTGGTACACGGCCGCTGCGAAGCCGGCCACGTCGGTGACCACGCCTCCCCCGACACCCACCACGACATCTCGACGCGTCAGGCCGCAGCGGGCGAAGCCGCTGCACAGCTCCCCCACGGTGGCCAGCTCCTTGACCTGCTCGCCGTCGGGAATGGTGAACGTCTCGAACCCGATGCCTGGGTCGACGTCGACGCCGATGCCCGGCTGTGTGACCACCGCAGCACGGCGCGCTCGGGCCGTCAGCGGCGTCGCAGCGAGGACCGAGGCGAGTTGATGGCGCGCACCGGCACCGACCAGCACCGGGTACGAGCGATCGCCCAGCGGAACGTCGACGCGGATGATGTCCCCCATCACGGGCGAGGGTACCGATGTGCCTCAAACGGCGAACCCGCCCGGCGCAGACCACCACAGGGCGGCGAGCGCACCGGCGACCAGCGACGGACCGAGCGCGAACCGGTATTTGGAGCCGCGACGCAGCACGACCACCCCGACTGCGCCGACGAGCGCGGCGATGGCGAATCCGGCCAGCAGGCCCCACAGCACCAGGGTGAATCCGCCCAGGCCCAGGTGCATGCCCAGGTACCCGCCGAGCCGCACGTCGCCGTAGCCCAGGCCGCCCTTGGCGGCAAGCCACACAAGGTGGAGCATCGCCCATCCGGCACACCCTCCAAGAGCCGCGGCGACGCTCGCTCGTGCCATGGCGGCCAATCCGCCTTCGATCGCTGCCGCGGCGCACACCAGCGGAACAGCGATGGCGGCAGCCGCACGCAGCAGCCGTGTGGGGATCAGGTGGGTGCGCAGGTCGATGCCCGAGATGACGACTCCTGCCCATCCGAACGCGAGCAACGGTGCGAGGTAAGCGCTGTGGTGGAAACGCAGCGCCAGCAAGGCCGCCACGACGACGCACGACGCAATTGCCGCCGCCGCATGCAGGCCGACGCCGAAGACTCGTCGCGCCCAACGTACGACCACGACGCCCGCCGCTGCCCCGCCGAATCCGACCGCCGCACCCGCGATCACGTAGGGCCCGGTCATCGAGCCGCCACCAGGACTGCCCCGCCGTGGCCCTCACATGAGCCAGCCGGGCGGCAGGTCGATGGAGCACAAGCACAACGGGAGGCGGTCATGATCGTCACGCTGGTGGCTCCCCGGTCGCCCGCGGCCGCTCGGGCCGCTTGTGGTCCGGGGTGCTACCCGGCGAGGTCGAGGCCGACAGCCGCCGCCATCGCGTCGATGGGAGCGTCGTGGCCGGTCCACATACTGAACTGCTCAGCGGCTTGAAACAAGAGCATTCCGACGCCGTTCAGCGTGGTCGCACCCGCCTGCGCGGCAGCGTCGAGCAGTGGCGTCGGCTCGCTCCGGTAGATGAGATCCACAACGATCTGGCTGCCGCGCAGCAGCACTGGGTCGACCGGCAGCGGATCGCCGTGGCTCATGCCGAGCGGTGTGGCGTTCACCACGATGTCGGCGTCGCGCACTGCGTCCGGGCCGCCCACCTCCACAGCACCCGACAGCGCGCCCGATGCCGCAACGCCCGACAGCGCGCCCGATGCCGCAGCCGCGACGCTCGCAGCCGCGGTGCCCAGTGCCGCAGCCCGTTCGGCGGCATCGGGCGAGCGATTCACGACCGTCACCGACGCCCCCTCGGCTGCCAGGGCAGCGATCACCGCCCGCGCGGCCCCGCCGGCGCCCAGCACGACGGCGTGCAGCCCTGCGGGGTCTGCCCCTGCCTGGTTGCGCAGCGACCGCAGGAACCCTGCGCCGTCGGTGTTCTCGCCGATAAGCCGGTCGCCGTCGCGGCGCACACAGTTGACCGCCCCCAGCAGCTCGGCCGCTGGCGACAGCTCGTCGCACGCAACCGCTGCATCGCGCTTGTGGGGCATCGTGACCGACAGCCCTTCGATCCCCAGCACCCGCATCGCAGCGAGCGCGTCGGCGGCGCGGCCAGCGGGAATCTCGAACGCGACGTAGGTCCAGTCCAGGCCCAGTCGCGCAAATGCCGCGTTGTGCAGCGCCGGGCTCAGCGTGTGGCGTACGGGATCACCGATCACACCCGCAACGCGTGTATGGCCTGTCGGAACGGACATCGGCATATTCTCCCCATCCGATGGCCCGCCCGACATGAGCACGCTGCGAGCTTACGTGAGCATCTCCCACCGACGGCTGCGGTTGTTCAGCCGCAGAGCCCCAGCTCCTGGCAGACCGCCTTGTCGCGCTGGAATTCCTCGTCAGTCTCCGAGAACGACAGGGTTCCGTCCGGCGACGTCAGCACGAAGAACATCCATGGCCCGTCCTGCGGATTCAGTGCCGCCTCGAGCGACGCCCGACCCGGTGCGGCAATCGGCGTCGGGGGCAGCCCGACGAGCACCCGGGTGTTGTACGGGGAGTTGACTGCCAGCAGCTCGGCGGTCAGCTCCTGGGTCCCGACTGCGTAGACGACGGTGGCGTCGAGGCCGAGCGACCATCCCCGAGCCAGCCGGTTGTAGATCACCCGGGCCACCTTGGCCCGGTCTTCGGGGCGCTGGGCCTCGCGCTCGATCATGCTGGCCACGATCAACGCCTCATACGGCGTCAGGCCCACCCGGCGCGGGGCATCGTCGTAGCCCAGCTCGGTCAGCACGGCATCGAGCCGGTCGACCATCAGCGCCACCAGCTGCTCAGCGCTCGTCTGGGAGTCGAAGAAGTACGTGTCGGCGAAGAGCTGTCCCTCGGCCGGATCGATGACCCCATCGGGCAGCACCGGGGGCACCGGTGCCACCAGCGAGAGGACCGGGCGCTCCCGCACGGCCACGAGGAAGTCCCTGCCGTTGAAGCTCAGATCCGCCACCTCGTCCAACTGCGCGGCCATCTGCGCCACTGTCCGACCTTCGGGAATCGTGAGCGGCTGCTGAGCGGCCTGCGCGACCCGGCTCGGCCCGGCTTCGAGCACGGCCATGGTCTCCCACACCGACGAATTGGACTGGAACGTGTACTCGCCGGCTTGGAACAGCGGGCCGCCCTTGAACCTCACGTACCACTCGTAGGCCCGTGAACTGGGAACGACGCTGTGTTCTGCGAGCAGGTCGGAGATGCTCGCTGTGCTCGATCCGGGCGGCAGCGTCAGCACGATCTCGCCGGTGGGTTCGCCGGGCGGGTCGAGCTGTTCGGCCACCCAGCGGTAGCCGCGGCTGCCGGCCGTCCAGGCGATGACGCCGAGCAGCACGAGAAACAGCAGCGCTGCGGGGGTGCCCAGGCCGCGCCGGGTGCTCATCACCTCGAAGTCGACGCCCCGGCGGCCCCCGACCGGTGGTGAGCTCTCCGCGTCGGCGCCGGGACCGGACGGGGGCGGTGATGCCGACGCCGACCGGAACCGGGACCGGGAAGCTGACGGGGAAGCTGACGCCGACCGGGACCGGGACGCAGACCGGGACCGGGACGCAGACCGGGAAGCTGACGCCGACTGGGCGGCTGTCGGTGACGGGGACGGTGGGGAGTGCGCGCCTCGCGACTCTGAGCCGGATTCGCTGCCGGGAGTGAGGGTGGGCGCGAGGCCCGGCTCGACTCCTGGAGACCCGCCCTGGGGCGCCAGCCCAACGAGGCCGGCGAGCCGTCCGGCCAGCCTTCGCGCCGCCGGCGGCACTGTCACGCCAGACCCCCCGCCGGGTCGACCAGCCCCACGGCCAGCCTCGCCACGCCCACCGCCGGGTCCACCAGCCCCACGGCCAGCCTCGCCAGACCCACCGCCGGGTCCACCGGCCCCACGGCCAGCGTCGCCACGCCCACCGCCGGCCTTGTCTTCGCCACGGGGCGCTTCAGTACGGTCGTCAGCCACGTGAGTCGAGCCACGACTGGAGGATGACGGCGGCAGCCACCTTGTCGATGACCTTGCGGCGGTCAGGGCCGCGCACGCCCTGTTCGGCGAGGATGCGCTCCGCGGTCACCGTGGTGTAGCGCTCGTCGTGGAGGACCACCGGCACGTCGAGCGCCGCGGCGATCTCATCGGCTTCGGCCCGTGCGCCGACGGCGGCTGGTCCTTCGCTGCCGTCGAGCGAGGTCGGCAGGCCGACCACGACCACCTCCGCACCCACCTCAGCGACCATACCTGCGAGCGCCCGGTGGTCCCGGGCACGTTCGCCGCTGCGTTCGAGGACCTCGTAGGGCACTGCCACCGAAGCATCGGCGGGTGCGAGGGCCACGCCGATGCGCACCGACCCCAGATCCACGCCGATCGCCCGCATCACCGAACCCGCGGTATCAGAATCCCAGCCGAGACGCGACGCCGTGGCCCGAGCGTCTCGTGAACCCGCATCGGAGAGAAACTGGGAACAGGAGCAGGAAACACCGGCCAGCGCGACGAGCAGGCGGACCTACGCGCGCAACCTCTCAAGCCCCGAGTGCCGCGGCTCGGGCCTGGGCCAGGGCGGTGCCGATCCCGTCGGGGTTGCGACCGCCGGCCACGACGAGCGGCGGATCGCCCTTGGCGCCGAAGCCGCCGCCGACAGTCCGGGCGGCGTCGCGCAGCAAGTCGCCTGCCGACAGGTTTCCTGCCGGGTCCACTGCTGCGACCAAGGCCACTCCCCCGGCTGCGGGCGCCGAGGCGAGCACCACGGCGCGGATGCCGTTCCGGTCGCGCACCGACACTGCCAGGTCTCTCAGCGAGTCGCGCTCAAGGTCGCCGAGGTCGGCGATCACCACGCCCTCGTCTGCAGCGGCCGCCAATTCGTCGGCCCGTGAGGAGGCCATTGACCGCTGCAGGTCCCGTACCTGGCGGCGGAGCTCCTTGGTTTCGTCCAGCCGCCGCTGCATGGCGGCGGCGAGCTCGTCGGGCTGAGCATTCAGCATCTCCGCCAGCGAGTCCAAGGTGTCCTCGGCATCAGCCAGCCGGTCGACGGTCGCAAGGCCCGTGACCGCTTCGATGCGGCGCATGTTCGAGCCGATGCTCGATTCGGACACGATGCGCAGGTGACCGATGTCGCCGAGAGCGGCCACATGAGTGCCGCCGCAGAGCTCGGTCGAATGGGGGCCCGCTTCGAGCACGCGCACGATGTCGCCGTACTTGTCGCCGAAGAACGCGATGGCGCCGATGGCCTGCGCATGGCTCATCGAGGTCTCGTAGTGACGGCAGCGGCCGTTGGCGATGATCTCGGCGTTCGTGATGCGCTCGATCTCGCGCAGCTGGTCGCGGCTGACGCCCTGGTAGTGGCTGAAGTCGAAGCGCAGGCGGTCGGGCGCCACCAGCGAGCCCGCCTGCTTGACGTGGTCGCCCAAGACCTCGCGCAGCGCCCAGTGCAGGATGTGGGTGCCGGTGTGGTTGCGCCGTATCGCCGACCGCCGCTCGTTGTCGATCGTTGCACTCACCAGCGACCCAGCCTCGACGCCGTCGCCCACGACGCGCCCCACGTGACGGTGCAGGTCGGCGAGTGCGTAGGTGCAGTCGCTCACTTCGATGCTGCCGTCGGGGCCGGTGATCGTGCCGATGTCGCCGATCTGCCCGCCGCTCTCGGCATAGAAGGGCGTGCGGTCCAGGAACACTTCGACGAGACAGTCGCCGTCGTGCGCATCGGTGCCGTGTTCGTCGCCTTGGGGCAGCTCGAACACGGCAAGCACCCGGGCATCGGGCACCGTCGCGTTGTCTCGCACGAAATGGGTGGCGCCGAATTGCGCCAGGATTTCCCGGTAGCGCTCGTCTGCGAACGTCGGGCCACCTGCCCGTCCCGCACGGGCTCGTGCCCGCTGCTCATCCATGGCGGCTTCAAAACCGTCGCGGTCGAGGCGCAAGCCCCTTTCGGCCAGGATCTCTTCGGTCACCTCCACCGGGAAGCCATGCGTGTCATGCAGCAAGAAGGCCGTCTCGCCGTCAAGCACGGCGTTGGCCGCATCGCCCGAGTCCAGACCGGTCGTCGCCTCATCGAGAATCTTCACGCCGGCGGCGAGCGTGGTGCGGAAGCGCTCCTCCTCGCGGGCCACGACGTCGGCGATGAACTGCCGGTTCTTGACCAGGTCGGCGTAGTGGTCGCCCATCACGTCCACCACAATCTCGACCAGGCGAGGCATCACGACATCGGTGACGCCGAGCACCCAGGCGTGACGCACGGCGCGGCGGATGATGCGCCGCAGCACATAGCCGCGGTCTTCGTTGGAGGGGAAGACGCCGTCGGAGATGAGCATCGCCGTCGTGCGAGCGTGGTCGGCGAAGATGCGCATGGAGACATCGGTCTCGGGATCAGCGCCGTAGGTCTTGCCGCAGATGCGCTCGGCCTCGGTGAGCAGCGGCGCGAACAGGTCGATGTCCCACGCTGCGGGCACGCCCTGCAGCACCGCCAAGATCCGCTCGAGGCCAGCGCCCGTGTCGATGCCGGGGGCCTCCAGCGGCGTCAGGTCGCCGGTGCCGTCGGCCGCGAACTGCATGAACACCAGGTTCCAGATCTCGACGAATCGGTCCTCGCCGCCGTGTGCAGGGCCGCCGTCGGCGCCATGTTCGGGCCCGATGTCGTAGAAGATCTCGCTGCAGGGTCCGCACGGTCCGACGTCGCCTGCCGCCCACCAATTGTCTTTGTCGAGCCGCTGGATGCGCTCGGGCGGAACACCGACGGCGCTCTGCCAGATCTCTGCGGCCTCGTCGTCGCTGACGTGCACGGTGACCCAGAGCTTGTCGCGTTCCAGGCCGAGCACGTCGGTGACGAACTCCCACGCCCACGGGATCGCCTCGGCCTTGAAGTAGTCGCCGAAGCTGAAGTTGCCCATCATCTCGAAGAACGTGAAGTGGCGGTTCGTGCGGCCGATGTCGTCGAGATCGTTGTGCTTGCCACCTGCCCGGACGCACTTTTGAATGGTGACCATGCGGCGCGTCGGCGGCACCTCCTCACCGAGGAAGTACGGCATGAACGGCACCATCCCGGCCACCGTGAACAGCAGCGACGGCTCGTGGGGGATCAGGCTCGCGGAGGCGCGGACATCGTGGCCTCGCTCCGACCAGAACGAGCTAAAGGCTTCACGCAGTTCCCCGGCGCGCATTCCCAGAGGATACAGAGGCTCTTTCGCGGCCTCCGTGGCCGCCGGGCGCTCTCGCGGCCTCTGTGGCTCAGGCGGCTTCGCGGCGGTGGCGGCGTTCGGCCCAGCGGCGGTCTCGCTGGTCGCGCAGTCGCTGCTCGGCGTCGTGCATCTGGCGTTTGCCGTCCCGCCACGCCGTTCGCAGGTCACGGCGCATCTGGCGTGCCGTGCCGAGCACATTGGCTGTGCCCCGGACGGGCGCGTAGCGGTCGAGCAGCAGCCGGAACCGGCGTTGCAGCCACAGCGAGGCGCCCGCACCCAGCCCGGCGCCCAAGGTCATCCAGCGCATTCGCTTGAACATCTCAGCGCTCCTCCTCGGTGCCGGCGCTAGGAGATTCATTCCCCTTGCTACTGAGTTTGTCGCGCACGGCCTCGGCTGCTGCACGCACCTTGTCGACCGGCATCCCGGCAATCTTGGCAGCCGCACCCCCGGCAGCCTCGGCGGCTCCGGCCACCTTCTGTGCGATGTTCAGCAGGTCGCGCAGGCGGCTGATCTCGGCCTGGGCCATCTCGGCTGTGTCGGCGAGCTGGCTCAGCGCCGGCCCGACCTTGTCGTCGAAGTCCTCCAGCTTGCGCCGGAATTCCCGCATCAGCACGAACGCCTGGGTCAGCACAGCGATCAAGGCGACGAGCGCGACGAGCACGCAGACCGTCACCACCACCGCGGCCAGGTCGCTGCTGCTCATGACTCGTCGGCGTCCTCATCCGCGACGGCCAGCGTGAGGCCCAGCTCGTCGAGTTGCACGTCGGAGATGGCAGACGGGGCGTTGGTGAGCGGATCGGCGCCGGACTGGCTCTTGGGGAACGCGATGACCTCGCGGATGTTCTCCTCGCCGCACAGCAGCGCCGCCAGACGGTCGATGCCGAAGGCGAAGCCGGCATGCGGCGGCGCGCCGAAGCGGAAGGCGTCGAGCAGGAAACCGAACCGCTCCTGCGCCGTGACAGGGTCGATGCCCAGCAGATCGAAGATCTGCTGCTGGATGGCGCCCCGATGAATCCGGACGCTGCCCGAGCCCAGCTCCCAGCCGTTCAGCACCAGGTCGTATGCCTGCGATCGCATGCCGAGCAACGTGTCGGCATCGAACCCCCCGCCCGATGCCATGCGCTGCGAGGCCGCGGCGACGACGTCGAGATCGTCGGCGTGGGGCATCGTGAAGGGATGGTGTGCGGGGACGGGGAGCCCGTCGGCGTTCACATCTTCGAACAGCGGGAAGTCGACCACCCACAAGAAGTGCAGGCCGCCCTCGTTGACTGGCGGACGGCCCAGCTCCAGCCGCAGCAGGCCGAGCACACCGCTGGCCCTGCGCCAGGTGTCGGCCACCAGGTAGCACATGTCGCCGGCCTCGGCCCCGAGGCGCTCCAGCACGCCGTCGATCTCGGCGTCGGACATGAACTTCGCCACTGGCGAGGTGACCGCCAGCCGGCCGCCGGCCGCGCTACGGGCGCCATCGGCCAGCGGCTCGCCAGAGCTGACGCGCATCCACACGAGCCCCTTGGCACCCCATCGCTGGCACTGCTTGGTGAGATCATCGACCGCATTGCGGCTGATATCGCCGCCGCCAGGCACCCGAATGCCCCGCACCGCAGGCGCCTTGAAGGCGTTGAAGCCGGTCTCGGCGAACAAGTCGCTGAGCTCGACCAACTCGAGCCCGAAGCGCAGGTCCGGCTTGTCGGATCCGTACCGGTCGATCGCCTCGTGCCAGGTGATCTCCGCCATCGCCGCAGGGCGCACGCCGGTGATCTCTTCGGCAGCTTCGGCCACTGCTTCGCTGATGACGGCCCGCACCTCGGCGCCGCTGGCGAAGCTCATCTCCAAGTCGAGCTGGGTGAACTCGAACTGGCGATCGGCCCGCAGGTCCTCGTCTCGCAGGCAGCGCGCAATCTGGTAGTAGCGGTCGATGCCGCCCACCATGCAGAGCTGCTTGAACAACTGGGGGCTCTGCGGCAGGGCATAGAAGCGGCCTTGATGCAGCCGGCTGGGCACCACGAAGTCGCGGGCGCCTTCGGGGGTGGAGGCCACGAGCGTGGGCGTCTCGACCTCGATGAACTCCGCAGCCTCCATCGAGCGGCGGATCGCTGCGTTCACCCGTGCCCGTTTCACCAGGTTCGAGTGCATGCGAGGGTTCCGCAAGTCCAAGTAGCGATGGCGGATGCGCAGCATCTCGTCGACGTCGGTGCGGCCGTCGATCTGGAACGGCGGCGGCTCCGAGCGCGAGAGCACCTCGACGGTTGCATCGCCGATCTCGATCTCGCCGGTGGCCAGGTCGGCATTGGCGGTGTCTTCGGGTCGTTCACGCACCGTGCCCGTCACCGACAGCACGTACTCCGAGCGCAGGTCGTGCGCGTGGTCCACCACGCATTGCACGATGCCGGTGCGGTCACGCAAGTCGACGAAGGCGAGATGCTCGCCATGTTCACGCCGCCGGGAGACCCAGCCGCACACGGTGACTTCCCGGCCGATGTCGGCGCGGCTCAGCCGTCCGCAGTAGTCGGTTCGCATGAGGGTGTTCACTCGGTCAGTCCTTCGGGGTTCAAGCTGGGCTTGAGGTGTCATCAGAGGCCGGCACTGGGGTATTCAGCACTGGGGCATTCAGCGCGTCGAACGTGGCTCGCAGTGTGCTCAGCAGTTCAGACCGCGGCACGGCCTGCTGCGCCATGTCGGCGTCGCCGCCGTCAGGACGCCGCAGCGGCCGGACGGTGACGGTGCCGGCATCGATTTCGTCGGTTCCCACGATGAGCGCGATCTCTGCACCCGAGCGGTTCGCGGCGCGCATCTGCGCCCGTATCGACCGGTCGTCGAAGGCGCGGTCGGCCCGGATGCCGACCGAGCGCAGCTCGTGGGTGAGATCGCGTGCAGCGGTGCCGCCCGCCGTGTCGACCACCCACACTTCCGCCCGTTGCGTCGGCACGTCGAACACGCCCTCGGCATCGCAGGCCAGAAGCAGACGCTCGATGCCCAGCGCGAAGCCGATGCCGGGCGTCGGCGGCCCGCCCAGCGCCTCCACCAGCCCGTTGTAGCGACCACCGCCGCAGATCGTGTCCTGGGCAGCATCCAAGCTCGCTGCACGGAACTCGAAAGTGGTGCGTGTGTAGTAATCGAGCCCGCGCACCAGCTTGGGCTCCACGGCGTGCTCGATCCCGAGCGCGTCCAGGCCCTCACGCACCCGCTCGAAGTGGGCAGCCGTCTCTGCGGAGAGATAGTCGGTGATCTGCGGGGCTTCCGCAGCCACTGCAGCGGTGGCGGCACGCTTGGAATCCAGGATGCGCAGCGGGTGGCGCTCAATCTTGTCCCGATCC
The DNA here is from genome assembly GCA_026713105.1 of Acidimicrobiaceae bacterium. Taxonomy (GTDB): domain Bacteria; phylum Actinomycetota; class Acidimicrobiia; order Acidimicrobiales; family Poriferisodalaceae; genus Poriferisodalis. The sequence goes on along the minus strand of JAPOPC010000022.1, from coordinate 1,961 downwards.
TCCGGGTCGACGTCACCGGCCCGCTGCTGCAGGTAGGCGCTGAGCGCGTCGTTGTATGCGGCGCGAGTGTCAGCGTCGCCCATCGAATTCACCAGCAGCGGCACGCGCCGCAGCCCGATTGCCGTGAAGAACTCCGCAGCCAGGGCGATGATCTCGACATCGGCGTCAGGGTCGTCGGTGCCGAGCGTTTCGGCCCCGATCTGATGGAACTGGCGGTAGCGGCCGGCTTGGGGCGCTTCGTAGCGGAAGAACGGCCCCTGGTACCAGACCTTCCACGGCGTGGTGGGGCGGTGCTGCGCGAAGGCACGGCACACCGACGCCGTGCACTCGGGTCGCAGCGCCAGGTGGCGGTCGCTGCGATCGAAGAACTCGTACATCTCCTTGCCGACCACATCGGTGCCCTCCCCGATGCGGGCGAAGACGCCGATGTCCTCGAAGATCGGCGTCTGCAAGTAGCCGAACCCGGCACGGTCCGCCGCAGCGATGAACGTGCCCAGCAATGCCACCCAGCGCCCCGATTCGGGCGGCGCAAGATCGTGCGTGCCGATGGGCGTGCGGAACGACTTCGGGGCCGCTGCATCGCCGCCGTCAGGAGAGCTCGCGGGCGTCGAAGGCGTACCGGACATGACCAGCGAAGGCTACGGCCCTGCTCGTCAAATCGGCCGTGTGTATATTGGGTGTATGCCACGGATGCAGGTGTACCTGTCCGACGATCTCTACGAGGTCGTCAAGTCGCAGGGACTCTCGGCGTCGCGCCTGCTGCAAGATGCGGTGCGGGACCACTGCGTGCGCCAAGAGAAGGTCGCCGAAGCGCACGCGTACGCCCAAGAGATCTTTGCTGAACTGGGGCCGCCCACCGCCGAGGACATCGAGTGGGCCGATACCCACGTGCGTGAGATCGTCGAGTCGCTGCGAAGAAATGACGCACGCCGCTCGCGGGAGCCTCTGCCCGACGCGCCGACGAGCTGAGATCCTCGCTGGCGTCCATGGCTTCGCTGGTCTTGGATTCGGGCGGACTCAGCCGTCTGGCCGAACCTCGACGTCAGAGCGCGCAACTCATCACATCACTCGCTCGCACTGCGCCGTGGCCGCCGCTCGTTCCCGCCGTCGTACTGACCGAATCGCTCAGCGGGCGCCCGCACACCGACGCAGCAGTGAACCGGCTGCTCAAGTCATGCATCGTGGTCGAAGAGGTCCCCCAATCGCTGGCACGCCGGGCCGGCGTACTGCGATCGCTCGCCGGGCGCGGCTCAGCAGTCGACGCACTGGTGGTGGCCACAGCCGAGCCAGGCGGCACTGTCCTCACCAGCGACACCGGCGACCTCAGCGCCCTCGCCGCATACGCCGTCGACGTCAGCATTCGCCACGTCTGAATCGACCGCCGACAAAGAAGAGCGTCGGGTGACAGCCGACTGTGTCGGTGCGTACAACGACCAGCAGCGGAGACGTCAGGCCGGCCAGCGACGCCGCTGCGACAGCTGAAGTGTCAGGACCCGCCGTCGCGCGCCGCCGTCGCACAGGAATTCCTGGCACGGCTCAGTCTTCGTCGCTGTAACCGGCGCCCCACAACGGCTCGCTTGCGAGGTCAGGATGCTTCTCCAAGAGGAGGGCTTCTCGTATGGCCGCATGTTCAGGATGCGGATAGCGGCACTTGTCTTGGTCGTCGATTGTCCAGTGATCAGGGCACAGCAGCAGTCTCGGCCCGTCATCGCCAAGACCGCGCACGAGACTCTGACTCGTAATTGTCTCGGGATAGTTGATGATGAACTCCAAGTCCTCGAACCTGCTGCAGTACTTGCCTTCGATGTCGATGTTGACATAGCGGCTCTTCGCGCTTTAGCGTGGGGTGAGGGTGTCGAGCAGGCTCCAGTCGGGTTTGCCGGCGTACAGCAGCACGCGGGTGCGGTAGTGGTCGAAGTTGGTGATCCCGAACGACACTCGCTTGATCAGCTTGGCCAGAT
>JAPOPC010000023.1 GCA_026713105.1 Acidimicrobiaceae bacterium | reverse complement strand
GCGATCGACGCCGTCAGTGTGCGGGCGCCGCCGACCCCTGCGGTGACGGTCACTGTTGTCGGATCGGTCGTGCAGGCGGCTGCGGGGGGTGCGACGGTGAAGCCGCTGGTGACGGTGAGGGTGCCGGTGCCGTTATCGGTGGCATCCGCGAGGCCGTCGATGCGCACAGCGTCGCCGCATGCGATGACGAGTCGTGCTGTTTTCTTGGCGTCGGTGCCCGCGAGGGTTGCGGTGGCGGTGGCGGTCCCCTTGGCGGTGCATTCGAGCCGGGCGGTGGCGGTGCGCTGCCATCCGGCGACGGTGTTGTCGGGCGCGAACAGCGGCACCGCGCCGCGCTGGGCGGGCGACGCGAGGCTGATTGCGCCGGTGGCGGTCCAGGCGGTGCGCAGGGCGGGGCCGGTGGCGGTGGTGTCGGCCGCGACGGTGACGGTGTTGCCGCGTCCGATCATGCACCGGTAGGCGGCGTCGACGCGTCGCGGCGGCGTGGCCGCGGTGCATTCGCCGCCGCTTGCCATACACAAGGTTTGGAGATCATCGCCCAAACGATCATTTGCATCGTCTCGGACTCGTCTGTTCCACACACCTCTTGGTGTGTCATACACATAATGGTGGAGCACCAGACGAAGGCTCAACTTTCTGGGTGTCGCTGTTCTGGCCTCGTGCCGACGGCGACTGCTCCTGCGATCTGATCGTGCCAGCCGCGCCTGTGCCGATTCCAAAGAGCCGGAGCAGGGACTACCAACCAAAGAAGCCCTCCCCACGCAGGGTTCTCTGATCCCATCAGAATTGCCGCAGCGAGGCCGAGCATCATGGACGCAGGAGGCAGGGCCGTCCTGACGAGTGAACGGGTGAAAGAGAGACGTTTGCCGTTGTCGAGACGCACTACCTCGACGCCGAAACGCCGCATTCCTGGCGACTGACCCGCGACCATCAATCGATAAATCCGATAAAATCCGAGGGCTGCCGACGCAGTAACAGGCACAACCCACATTATGGCTAGTTCTTCACTGTTGTAACCGTCGCCGACCGGATTGCCATATGCCGCATAACTATAGACAATAAGGAAGAATGCGATCGGCATAAAGGTGCCCACCATGATTAGTGAATCGATGACCCATGCGCCAATGCGGTCGCCAAGATTTGCAATATCGGCACCTTCGGCGTACTCAGGCGAACGACTCGAATCGGATGCAGACATGATTATTCCCTTTCGCCCCGGCTACCGAGCCTAGTTGTTCAGCCGTCCGAATCCACACCGGCCGACTTCGCGCATTCCTGCGGGTCAGGTGTCTGCTGGCAGAACTCAATTATCTCGTCGGCAAATGGCCGATTTGCGCCTGGATGATGCTCAAGGGGCACGACTAGATGCGGATTCGCCTTCATCCATTCTTCCACATATAGTGCAATGCTGTCCAAAGTTCTCTCAATTAGGTCGTCACGCACGTCGGCCGGAAGGCTCGGGAATTGGGATGCCTCTGCTGCACACCGGTGACGAAGGTCAACAAGTTCATCTTCGTCCATGTCTAACGCGGGTTCACCCTCTGAGAGATCGTAATCTCGCGCTAAAGACGACAAAGTCGCCCCGCCTCCTGGAATCTCGTTCGCCAGAGCACATTTCTCGAAGGTGTCATCAAACGCCGAGGCGAGTATGCCGCTGTAATAATCGAGTTCTCCCTCGAGTTCCTCGATGGCGTCTGATACAGCCATCGAGACCTGAAACTCAAAATACCGACGTTCCCGAGCGTGACCGCGCAAATCATAGAACTGCGCAAGATCGAGATCCACTTGATTAAGAGCTATCTCAGAGGTCGGCGCTCGCATCCAAGGATGAGACAATTCATATTCCTTGTTGATAATCGAGTGAACGCCCAACTCGGATTCAGAATACTCATCCGGTCCATGAAACGTCTCACCTGTCCCACGACCAACCAGAAAAATAGCAATGGCCGCGACCAAGATCAGTACAACCACGCCCAAGGCGGCGAAACCACGACGCTGCTTCATCATCTGCACCTACTTGATTATGCGTCCTATTTTGCTTCGTAAGTCCACGAGTCGAAAATGAGGAGGACGAGTCCTACACCGAATTTGACCTCGTTAGCTGTATTCTCGCAGGACGTGATATTCCTGTAACCAACTGGCGCTCGCCTGCGAAGATTCCAAGTGAACAGAGGCGACTCTGGATCGGGATTCTCTGGACTTCCATTGACGTTGCAGAGGCGCACGAGATCCAACCCCAAGCGTCCATTCGACTCATGAAATGTTTCCACTCGCCAAGGCCCGTCGGGATTTTCGCCGACGTGATCGTAGTAATGCTCAGCCCGGTACAGGTTTCGCCAGTTGAAATCGTGACGCATACATCCGTAAACGAATGGGACTTCGACTCCACCAAACTTCGGGTAATCCTTCAAGTTCAGGCTACTCAAAACTCGCGGGATGCTGCACCGGTCGGTCCAAAAGGCCAACCACGGATACTTCGGGTTCAGGGGATCGTGAAAGTCGTCCTCGTCAGTCCTTCGCGTCGGGTCTGGGTGGTGCACATAGTCGGTGCCTCTTGCGTCGAGGAACTGTCCGAGCGTCATTCCGTCGCCGTCGAGTCCGACATTGCCTACGAGCCTCACGTCGTCGTAGAAATCGGCACCAAGCGGCAAGACGCTGCGCAGCCCAATCCGCGCGTTGATCTGCACATCGATCGACGGCGCCAGTTCGACGACATATGCGCCTGCGGACAGACTCAGATCCAGCCGCGGTTCGGAGCTCCGGGTCGACTGCGACATCGCCACAAAATCCAGCTGCGTGCCGATAGCAGGATGAGCTCCGGTAATGCGCCAAAGGGTCATCGACGGCGCACCTGCCGAGTTGAAGAGATAGGACGCCGTCCCGCCGGAGTTCAGTGCCCGCAGCGCGAACCGCCCCGAGAGCCCCGCCGGCAGATCGAACCTGTAGTAAGCCGCTTTGGCACTCTGGGACAGTGCATCGCAGTCCGGGCCCGCGCTGTCGCCGTACCCATTAGCCCGATCGTCGTGCTCAAAATCTCCCCAGACGAATCCGTCGTGGAGCGGTGTTGGGGTGCATCCGGTGGGCATGCTGGTGGCGAGCGGGGTGCAGGTGCGTGTATCAGTCTCGATGTGTCTGGGTGGGCAGTCGGCGTCGATGACGGTGGTTTTGGTGCTGGTGTGCCCGCTGGCGGTGTAGGCGACGGTGACGGTGTAGTCGCCTGCGCGGGTGGGGCTGGCGGTGAGGGTCGCTTGCCCGTCGTCGCTGACGACTGACACGTCGAGCCCGTCGGGGGTGACTGATTGCACTGTGACCGCGGCGGTCGGGGGCTGATGGGCCCAGGTGCGGGCGGTCTGCTGGCCCACGGTCGCGATGGTACGGGAGGGCTGGTCGGGGGCGCGCACGGCGAAGTCGCCTTGGACGCGCAGCCGGTATCCGCCCACAGCGCCGTTGGAGGCGGTGGTCGCCTCGATCGTGTAGCGGCCTGCCGCGAGCAGCACATCGGCGACCCGGGCGTCGCCGTCGCCGCCTGAGTCGTCGTCGCTGCTGCGCTCGACGCCGCCCGAGCCGTGCCCGTACAGCACCACCAGATAGGTGTCGAGCTTGCCTGCGCCCGCCCCGGTGCCCTCCACGTCGACGCTGACCCAGCCCGCGGTGGCCATGGTGAACGTGTAGCGGTCCGCATAGAACGTCCCCGAACTCGGCGTCCGCTTGTCCGAGACACAGCTCGCCGTGCTCAGCGTCCCCGTGCGAGCGATGCTGCCATGCCACAGCACCCCCAGATCGGTGCTGCACGCCGCCTGATCGTCGGCCCGGAACCGCGCGGTGGCTGTGCTCGTCGCATAGCCGGTGTTGGAGCATTCGACTTCGACGTCGAGCCATCCGGTGGCAGTGGTGGTGACGTTCACGGTGCGGCTCGTGCCCGTCCCTCCGGGTGCAGGCGTTCCTGTGATGCCCCCGACGTTGCGAGGCGTGCAGTGCGCGGTGGCGGGTGCGACGTTGTAGGTGCCGGTGACGGGGCCGGGCCCGTTGCGTGTGCCCGGCGTGTAGTCGCTGATCTGCACGGGGGGCTGGCAGGTGACCGCGATGCGGGTGGTGTGGTGGGTGGCGAGACCGGTCTTGGCGGTGATGGTGATGTGGCCGTCCGCGTTGCAGGTCACTTTGGCGGTGCCGGTGCGTGTGAATGTCACCGTGTCGCCGACCACCGACGCGTCCAGGTCTCCCAGTGAGGGGACTGCCCGCACACCGGCCGCGGCGGCCCAGCCCAGGGTCGTCTGGCTGGAGGGGCCCGTCACCTCGGCGCGCAGGGTCATCTGGCCGCCGCGTGTCATGGTGCACGCGTATTGGCTGTCGATACCGGTGCTGGGCGGGCCGGGGGTTTTGGTGCACGATCCGTCGGCGGCCGCCGCGACGGTGACGTCGTCTATGGGGTCGAGCGCGGTGAGCGTCGAGGCGGCAGCAGCGGTGCGGTAGCCGGGATGGGTGCAGGTGACGGTGACCTCGGTCGAGCCGAGCGTGGTGAGGTCCGCGGTGAGGACGCGCTGGCCGTCGCCGAGGTCGGTGACGGTGCCGGCGCTGGGCGTGCACTTCGCTGCGTGGGGCACGACAGCGAAACTGTCCACAGCAGTGCCGGTGCCGATGATGCTGTTCCCGTCGAGACGGTTGATGAGCACCCCGAGGCTGGCTTCGACCCTCAGGTCGTAGGCGCCGGTGCGGCGCTTGTTGGCGGTGGTGACCTCGATGGTGTAGTCGCCCGGGGCGAGCCGCACGCCTGTCAGGCGGGCGCCGCGGCGGGGGGCGCCTGAGTTGTTGTCGCGGCCCAGCACAGTGCCGGTGCCGTCCTGGGAACGTCCGTCGAGCAGCAGCACATAGACGTCCAGGCCGCGTCGGGTCGGCGAGGCGGCGTCGATCCGGAGCGTGGCGGGGTTCGCCAGGGTGAAGGTGTGGCGGCGCGCCCAGTACCGGGCGGAGCTGGCGCCGTCGCGCGGACGCTGGGGCGAGGTGCACGCCGCGTTCTGCGCGATCGTGCCCGAACGGGTCGTCGCCCCGGCGCCCAGCACGCCCAACGGGTCGTCGCAGGTGTCGGTGTAGCTCGCCGTGAACGTCGCCGTGGCGGTGACCGGCGCATGGCCCGGCGGTGTGCAGTCCACCCTCACCACCGCCGACGCCGCCTGTCCGGGCACCGCCGACAGGCCCAGCGACACGGTGCGGTAGCCGCCGATCCCGGCGGTCACCCTCGCCGCCGCCGGCTGCGCTGTGCAGCTCGCGGCGGCGGGCGCCACAGTGAACCCGCCGGCGACCGTCACCTCGCCCGTGCCGGCCCCTGCGGCGTCCTCGAGGCCCACGACAGCGCCCTGCGGTTCGCAGTCGACCGCCACCACCGAGGTGTGAGTGAGCGCGGCAGCGCCCGACCCCAGCGTCACGGTGAGCGTGAGGTCCCCATCGGCTGAGCACTCCACCCCAGCAGTGCCCACAGCGCGCCATATCCCGGTCAGCTCCCCGCCCGGCGCCGCGACCGCCGCGACCTCATCGGACCGCCGGGCGGCGACCGTCGCACCGCCCGAAGCGGACCAGCCCAACGACACAGCCCGCAAGCTCGCGTCCGCGGTCGCCGTGACCGCAAGCCGATGCTTGTCGGACAGCACACACCGATACCCCCCATCAGCGCCCCGCGGCACCGGGGAAACCTCGACGCAGGTCTGGCCGCTGACCACCACGCTCAGCGCCGGCACCTCCCCCGACAGCACGACGTCTTGGGTGCTGTCGGCGCGGCGGTCCGCAGTGCACGACACCGTGATGGCGGCGGTCGTGCCGATGTCGATGCCGGCGGTGAGCCGCCTGACGTGGGGCCGGGCGGGGTCGGGTGCGGTGACGGTGCCGGTCGGGGCGGCGGTGCATGTGGCGTCGGCGGGTTCGACGGCGAAGTCCTCGGCGACGGCGGCCGCAGTGCCTGTTTTGCCGTAGCCGGTGGCGTTGTCGAGGCCGCTGATGGCTACGGGGGCTTGGCAGTCGATGCGGATGCGGGTGGTGTGGGTGCGGTGG
>JAPOPC010000064.1 GCA_026713105.1 Acidimicrobiaceae bacterium | reverse complement strand
GCTGGACTCGTTGGTGGGACACGCCGAGGAGTCGAGCCGCATCCCGGCGTGAGACGCCGGCCTCGGTGAGCCGCAGCGCAGCGGCCCGCTGGCGAGCCAAGTAGATCTCGTGCGCTTCCAGCGCTTGGTCGCGCAGGCGTGCGAGCTCATCGACATCGACGTCCGCGACGCAGATGCGCTCGTCGATTTCCACGGAGGACTCGGGGATGTCGGCGGTGACGGCGATGGCCTCGCGGGCATTCGTCGCCGCTTCGTCGAGGTTCCGGCCGAAGGTGTGGACATCGACCATGCCCTCGATGTCGACAAGCCAAGCGTCGTCGCCCGGATCACGCCGGTAGGTCACGGTGTAGCTGGTCATCGTCTCAGCCCGTCGCCCGTCACGTGTCAACCACACTAGACAGACTAGTTTGTTGCCGATCACGCCGGACTGGGCAGTGCCTTCGCCCGTGGTCCGGCGGTTGATTCGATCGTCCAGTTGAGAGGGCCCGCAGGAGTGCATGGCTCAACGCAATAGCCGTCTGGACCCTTGGAACTACATAATCGCTTTGCTGGCATTATCGCAAGAATGCGATTATCCTGCGCGTGGCAGACATCGAGATTCACGACGAGGTTGCGGAGTGGCTCAATCAGCTCAACAATGCCGACTGGCACCGCGTCGTCGTGATCATCGACCGGCTGGCCGAACTGGGCGCGATGGCTCGAATGCCGTTGTCGCGAAGTCTCGGCAGCGGTCTGTTCGAGCTTCGGTTCACGCTTGGTTCGACGTCTCGACGCATCACCTACCGATTCACGGCGGACCGCCGTGTGGTGCTCTTGACGACATTTCGCAAGCAGCGCGACAACGAGCGCATCGAGATCGCACGGGCGCGTCGCGCTGCGGCGGACTGCGCGCGTCAACAACCGTGATGGAGCAGAGCCGTGGCTAACCGATCCCGATGGGAGGATGTCAAAGCGGGCCGCGGCGAGCCGTCCCCGACGACTCGTGCCGCCGTCGAACAGGACCTCGCCTTGGGCCAGCTCATCCACGACCTGCGGGTGCAAGCGGGCCTGAGCCAGCGCGAGCTGGCAGAGCGCATGGGAACTACTCAGTCGGTGATCTCGCGCCTTGAGGAGGGCGGCGGAGCACGCAACCGAATCGACACGCTCGTGCGGGTTGCCACCGGGCTGAACCGACACCTCGTGCTGTCATTTCCCGTGGAGCCTCCGAGCCAACTCCGCGACGCAGTTCAGGTCGCCTGAAGCGGCTGCGAGAACCGCTGCGGCTGCCATCTACTACGCCCGCGTCGCGTCATGCCGTGAACAGGCAGACACCCGCGAAAACGTCTGGAGTTCGTGAACTGCCGTGGCTTATGGTGCTTGTGCACTTCTCAATCGGCGCATAGGCCTAGGGCCGAACGCCACGTCCTACGGTCGCCTTCGGGCGGCCGTAGTTGTGTATTGAGATCCGTAGATGCCGCGCAGGACGACTTCGTTCCTGTCAGGACGTGACGCCCTCCGCAAGCGCGAGCAGGACCATTTCCGCAAGTGGTGGTCGGCGTTGGGCATTCGGGGGGTTGCGTACGCTGACGGCACGGCGTCGGGAGTGTGCCGATGGAGCCGAACCGGCGAGCCGCAGCAGGCTTCATGTACTCCGACACGGGTGGCGACGGCCCCGTGGTGGTGCTGCTGCACGGCGTGCTGACGAGCGGCAGCCTGTGGGACGGCGTGGTCGACGGGCTGGCGGACCGCTACCGCTGCATCGTGCCCGAGCTGCCGTTCGGCGCGCACCGCACCCCGATGCCCGACGACGCAGCTCTCGACCTGGCCTCGATCGTCAAGATGATCGCTGCGTTCTTGGTTGAGCTCGACGTGGGTGATGTCACGCTGGTCAGCAACGACTGGGGCGGTGCCCAGCTCGTCATCAGCCCCGGCGGCAGCGACCGGGTGGCGAACCTCGTGCTCGTCTCCTGCGAGGCGTTCGACAACTACCCGCCTGGGTTGCCGGGCCGGCTGCTGTGCCTGAATGCGGCGCTGCCCGGTGGCACCTTCTTGACCGCTCAGCTGCTGCGGCCCCGCTGGATCCGCCACCTGCCGGTGACGTTCGGCGCCATGTCGACGAAGCGGGTGCCCGACGAGGTGTTCTTGGACTGGCTCGGGCCGCTGCGCCACGACCGGCGGGTGCGGCGTGACCTGGACAAGTACCTGCGGCGGGTGCCGAGGCGGGCGCAGCTGCTCGAATGGGCGCAGGAGCAGCGGTCGTTCGGCGGGGCGGTGCTGGTGGTGTGGGGGCGGGACGACCGGCTGATGCCGGCCGCGCATGCGCAGCGGCTTGTCGAGCACTTTGAGAACGCGCAGCTCGTGTGGATCGACGACAGTCGGACCCTCGTCCCGATCGATCAGCCCGAGGTCCTGACCGAGCATCTGCGGTCGTTCTTGGCGGCGAACACGGGTTGAGGGGCGTCGGGAGTCGGACAATCCGCATGTCAGGTCCGTCAGCGGAGGTGTCTCTGATGGCGCTCGGGTTCGTCGGATCCCCACAATTAGGATCACCCGCGGTGATCTGGCTGAGATGCGCCGCAGCCGCAGCCGCAGCGCTGCTTGGCACTGCGCTCGTGCCCACTGAGTCGGCCGCAGCCCAGGCATCGACGTCGGACCAGCCCACCGTCGACGAGGCTCAGATCACCAATGAGGCTGGCAACTCAGGCGTCGAAGTGTCACGGTTGTCCGGCTCGGATCGATACGAGACTTCGCTGGCAGTCGCGCGGGAATTCACCCGTGAAATTGGCGGCGATGTCGAGGGCGTCGTCTTGGCGTCCGGGAGTTCGTGGCAGGACGCATCAATAGCTGCGTCTCTGGCCGGAGGTATCGATCTGCCGATGCTGCTGGTGCCGAGCGGCGGCTTGGGACCCAGTGCGCGATCGATGTTGGCCGACTCAGGCATTCGGCGCGCAATCGTTGTCGGCACGCATTCCAGCATCCCAAACCAAGATGTCGAGTCACTGCGCCGCCTCGGGATTCGAATCGAACGAATCGGGGAAACGGAAGCTGTCGAGCGAGCACTGGCGGCTGCCGAACTCGTGGGTTTCGATGAATCTGACCATCGATCGACAAGAGCCCCCGACACCGACGTCGCCGATGGCGGCCCCGACACCGTCGGAGGCCTCGCTCGGTCTCGAGGGCCAGCGCGGGCGATAGTGCTGCTTCAAGCAGGTGCGCCAGAGGACGCCGCAGTTGCCGCGGTGACGGCGTCGCGAGCGCAGATTCCATTGCTGCTCACGAGTACCGAGTCGCTGAGCCCTCGAACCGCACAATTCCTGACAGCCCGCGACGTGACTCATGCAATCGTGGTAGGCCCGGCCGGTGCGCTGCATGTCCAGCTGCGTCGAGAAATCGAATCACGCGGGACTGCAGTGGTGGGACTCGGCGGTTGGGATGCCGTCGGTGCGGCCACTGCTGCCGCGGACTTCAGCGCCGACGACAGCACGGGGCGATTCGAGATGATCGCTCGGCGAGATTGCCTGATCGATGCGCCGCAGATGATCGGGGTATCGACTGTCCACGCTCCATGGGACGCATTCAGCGCGGCATCCTTGCTCGGACGTCGTTGTGCGCCCATGTTGCTGACCGACCGTGGCGGTCTCTCGGCTGAAGCGAACGCAGCGCTGTATCGAGCTCGGCATACGGGTGGAATCGATGCGCTGATCATTGGCGGTGAGGCCGCCGTCGGTCCTGGCGTTGTTGCACAGGTTCACGCACCCGAGCTGCCTGTTCGTGCAGCACTCATGCACGCCGATGAAGGCTCGGCTGAACAGGGTCGGCAGACCAGCCGGACCATTCTCATCGTCGACGAACACGGGCGAAGTCGAGAGTATCTGCGCGGCAGGAGTGTGTCCGCGATTGAGCGTCTCGTCTGGTCGCCTCAACTGCGACACTTGGCGATTGCAGGGGTTGTCGATGGGGTTGCCGGGCTCTTCGTTCTTGAGTTGGCGAGCGACGAGCTCACACGGTTGACGCCACGAAACCAAGACCACTGGGTGCGCTACTGGCCTCGTCCGGCGTGGTCGCCCGATGGTTCACGCATCGCCGTAACGGTGCACATCGGCGATTTCGACGACGCGTACGAGCACGTAGGCACCGAGGTTCTGATCGCAGACATCAGAACCGGGAAGTCGCGGCGATTGACGTCGAACGCCAAGATGGACGAGCACGGCGGATGGTCCCCAGACGGTGCCCGGCTACTCCTGCGCAGCGCCGTCCTCTCCCAGTTCACGCAATCAGCGAACTTTGATGCGGAGCGGTTGGTCGCACTTGACGTCGACACGGACACGGTCGTCGAGTTCACGCATCGAGGCTTCGTGCTCGATGCGCTGTGGTCTCCGGACGGATCTCGTCTCGCGATCGGGACATACCACGCTATGTACGACGACGGATACCAGCGGCCCTGGATTCAGATCACACCTGCTGACGGCTCAACCGCCGGAATCGTCACGAATGAAGATGCAGAAGGGGTGCTGTTCGACTGGTCTCCTGATGGCGAGCATTTCGCGTTCTCCCGTTCCAGCTACTACTCCGACCAGCTCAGTCTGATGAACGCAGCCGACGGCTCACTGACGTACGTCTTTGACGATCAACGCTGGACCAGCTATCCGAACCCTGCTTCCCCGAGCTATCGGGGCTGGTCTCCTGACAGCAAGCGCATCGTCACCGTCTCTGGGGGGCATGATCAAAACGTCGGCTATTGGGTGTCAGGCATGGCGAGCTTCGATGTCCACGACGGCCCGGCGACGCCGCTGCCGCTCGCCCATGATGATTCAAAGCTCCGCTATGGCGGCTTCTCGCCAGAGGGCGCGCACATCGTGTACGCATCCACCGATGTGACCGAGCTCGAAAGCCTCATTGCCGTCACAGATGCACGTTCGGGCACGGCGACCGACACGGTGCTCGACGTGACGGCCTTCAAGACGAAGCTGCGTATCGGCGAAGTGAACGACTTCTATTTCGAATGGCCGCAACTGGGCTGGTCGGAGTACGGCATCCACGCCGTCGGTACCACCACAGAGGTTTTCTGGTACCGCGAATCCGAATGACGGCACGAAGGCACGGTTGAGCCGGCTAGAGCTTTGCGGCGATGCGTTCGAGCGTGTTCCAGTTTCGGGCCGTGGCGGGCACTCCGAAGTGCCGCTCGAGATGGGAGTACGACAGGCGCAGCGCCTTGACGCCCTCCGGCGCCCACACGTACACCTCTGATCTTTCGACGTGGACGACCTCAGGCGCATGGTCGGCCTCGATGAGCGATTGCACGGCGTTGGGGTCGGGTTCGGCGCCGGGTTCGGTGGCGAGGAAGTTGATTAGGTAGCGAGATCCGTTGTCTGCGATGTGGCCGAGAGGGTTGCGTTCGAGGATGGCGGTGATCTCGGCGGCGGTGCGGGCCACGCAGGGCACATGGACATCGAATTCGTCGGCCAGCAGTTGTTGGACTGCGGCGGCCACGGCTGCGGCTGTGGCCGCGGCGGCATCGTCGGGCTGGTCGGCCGTGGGTTCGGCAGTGGGCTCGGACGTAAGTTCGGCAGTGACGATGATGTTCCCGCTCTGGAGGATCGTGACGGGGTCGGTGTAGCCGGCCTCTGCCAGCTTGGGGCGAAGCTCGGCCATGGGTACCCGGTTGTGTCCGCCGACGTTGATGCCCCGGGGGAGAACGACGCAGCGGATGGTCATGGTCGCCGGCTCAGCCGGACTCATGGGCGAGGCGATCGAGTATGCGGTGGTGGCGCTTCCTGGAAGCGGCGAGGCGTCGTTGGAATGCGTCGTCGACGTGGCAGGCGGCCTGGGCGTGTCCATCGTCGGCGTTGCGGCGGACCCGAGCGTGTCCTTCGTCGGCGTTGTGGGTCGCTGGGGCCATGCGGGAACGGTAGGGCAGCGGCAGCTTCGAGACTGCTCGATTTCCGGCGGCGGTACGGCTCGGGTAGCGACGCGCTGCGCCGTGGCTCCGTCTTGGCTGTGCTGTCGCCCGACCGGTCGGTGCGCGCCAGCAGCCCGAGCAACAGACCGACAGATCAAGGTCAAGGCACACCGGCCCGTCACACCCAGAGTCAAACCAGCCCATCGAGACACCGAACGCATCCTCCCGAGCCGGAACCCGGCCCGAGTGGACCCTTCGATGTCACACCCCTCTTCTACGTTGGCCGACATGAGCTTGTGGACGTCACTTCGGCCGACCAGAGGTCGGAGTTGGGCCGTGACGAACGAATGTCACACCCCTCCTTTACGGTGCCTGCCATGACCTCCGCCTCTCCTCAACTGGCAGCCGGCAGCCGGCAGAATCCGCGCCGCCCCTCGGTCGGCAGTGTTTGCATGGTGGAGTTGCGCGCACGGCTGGCACGGCGTTGCGAGGACGAGTCCCGCGGCGGAAGTGTCGTTCGTCGAGCGATCGAAACCGCAGTGGGGTCGGTCGCCAGCGCGGGTCCATTGGTCGATGCGAAGGCGGTTCGATCCGCCCACGATGAGGACTTGGTGTGGTGCGCGCAGTCGGTGCAACGGGCCATCAACATGCTTGAGGGGGCGCGCAGCTCGCTGGCCGCCGAAGTAGTTCGACGTCAATTGCATGCGCGCCGCGGGGAGGCCTCAGGGGCCGAGACGCTGGTCAATGCAACGGCGGTGGGCGGCGCGTTGGCGCGCCGGATCGAACGCGAGGCTCAGGCCCTGGGCGCCCAGCCGGCGGTGGCCGAAGTATTGGGCCGTGGCGAGATCACCTCAGATCAGGCGGCTGCGGTCGCCGCGGCAGATGTGCCCGACGACGTGCGTAGCGATCTGTGCAGACAGGCAAGGAACCAGACAGCAGATCAGACGCGGCAGACAGTGCGTAGTGCGGAAGCAGCGTGGCGGCGCGAGAGCGAAGCGCAACGGCATGCTCGCCAGCGCGCAGCGAGGTCGGCGTCGATGTGGATCGATCCGAACGACGGCATGTGGCACCTGCGGGCCAAGTTCGATGCGCTGACGGGGGACGCGATCAACCGCCTCTTGATCAGCGCCATCGAACGGAACTGGCGCAGCGACAAGGACTTGCCCGAATCGAAGCGGCGCAGCGTGCAACAGCGTGCCTCCGACGCGCTCGCATGGCTGCTCACCTCGGCCGGCGTCCCAGGCGCGGGAGTTGCGGGAGGAGATGGTGCGACTCCCGGCGGCGCCCATCACACCGACGCTGTGCCGCGGGATGCTGCGGCGGCCGATGGTGCTCCCGGTGCGGGGCGTGCGTCCCGTGGTGCTTCCGGTGCGGGGCGTGCGGCCGGTGGTGCTTCCGGTGCGGGGTCTGCAGCCCCTGATGCTGGAGGCGTTGTGGGCGAGGGCTTGAGAGACGACGGTTGGGTTGTTCCGAGTTCGACACAGATGATCGTGCTCACGACCCTGGACAATCTGCGTGGCGCTTCGGCGGGCAAGCAGTCTGATGCTGGCTGCCCGGGCGAAGCCTCGACTCCGATGTGTGATCTCTTGGCAGTGCCCGGCGCCGTGGCGACCACCGAAACCGGCACCGTGCTTGGCGTGGCTGACGCGCGCAAGATCGCCTGCGACACCCGTGTCATCCCCGTGGTGATGGGTGGCCCCGGCGAAGTGCTCGACGTCGGGCGGGCCACTCGCACCATCCCGCCGGCGATCCGCCGAGCACTGATTGCTCGCGATCAAGGCTGTGTTTGGCCGGGCTGCGACCGGGCCCCGATCCATTGTGACGGGCATCACATCCAGCATTGGCTCGACGACGGTCCGACGAGCCTGGTCAACCTGGCCCTGTTGTGTCACAGCCACCATCACCGTCTGCACAAGTACAACTTGATGCTGCATCCCCCGAAGGGTCCGGCCCCGCCTGGCGAGGGTTGGACGGTCACGCCAGCCACACCGCGCAGAGCCCGTACGCCAGCTACGGACCGCGTCCGGCAGAACTGCTGATCAGAATCGCCGTGCGGAAGTGGAAAGCAAGTCCGCGACGAAGGCAGATGATGTGCCACTGGGCACCGAAGCGCCGACGCGTGGGGACTTTGGCAGGCAAGTGTGGTCGAGAACCGACGCGACGGAAGCTCAGCGACGAGACTGAAGCGAGGGAGTTCAAGCGGGGGATCCATGGACCGGCAAGTCAGCGAGCAAGTCAGTCAGATCAGTGACACGACTGCACTGCGGGAGATCTATCGCCAGCCGTCCAAGCTGGTGGCTAACAAGAACGTGCCGGCGATCGACGCTGAGTCGGCCCGGTTTCTGGCGCTGTCGCCGCTTTGCGTGCTGGCGACCCATGGCCCGGGCGGGACTGACGCCTCGCCCCGCGGCGGGCCTGCCGGATTCGCCCGTGTGCTCGATGACGGTGCACGGCTGGCCTTCGGCGACCTCGCCGGCAACAACCGTCTCGATTCGTACACGAACTTCCTGGACAATCCCCACGTCGGCTTGATCTTCTTCGTGCCCGCCAGCGACCACACCGTGCGGGTGAACGGCGCTGCCTCGCTCACGACCGATCCCGACATCTGCGCTGCAGCGGCTGTGGGGGATCGGGTGCCCAAGACGGCGGTGGTCATCGATGTCGACGAGTGCTTTCTCCACTGCGGGAAGGCATTGATACGCGCCAACATCTGGGACACCTCGACGTGGCCCGAGACCGAGGTGCCCACCGCGGGGGAGATCCTCGCCTCCCAGCACGAGCTACGGGCCGAGCCCGAGGAAATCGACCAGAACCTCGAAGCGGGCTACGAAGCCACGCTGTGGTCCGACGCGGGTTGATCGCGGAACCTCAGTCGCCTCCACGGCGGGCGCACCTACCCGCGCGGCTCCGTAGCCCGGTCCATTCAGATGCCCTCGGCGGACGGTCTATGGCGCGTTGATGTAGCCGATGTCGGGGTCGTAGGGGTGGGTCGGCGGGCCCTTGAGCTCGACCGTGTTGCCGTCGGGGTCCTTGATGTACATCGACGGCCCGCGCCCGTCGGCGCCCCAGTTGTTGTACAGGCGGCCGGCCTCGACGCCGTGGCTGGCGAGATACCGGCGCAGCTCGTGCTCGTCGAAGGGCTCGATCCGGACGCAGAAGTGATCGACGTTGTGTGCCGTCGGACCCGGCGGCGGGCCGCCCTCTTGGCCGAGCACACCCGCGACGTCGACGAGGTCGATGATGGAATCGCCCGCTCGCATCTGGTACAGGCCGATCTCGGCGTTGACGTGCTCGACGCCACAGCCCAGCACCGACGCATAGAAGTCCATGCTCCGTTCGACGTCGGAGACCCGCAGCACGATGTGATCCAGCGACGTCAATCGGAACATCGGGCAACCTCCCGGGACGTCCCGGCCGTCAGTGCCGATGCTGTCGACGGCACCGGATATCCCCCATGGGCGAGCGTAGCGAGGGCGAGCCAGCCGGTTCGATGGAGCAACGTAGGATCGTCGCAAGGGACTGCGTCTACGCAGTCCACGAAAGCACCTGCGCCATGAAGAACTTCTGGAGGGCCCTCCGCAAGGCCCTCGTCAACTTCGCCAACTTCTTCTACCTATTGCTCCGCATGCCGCGAAAGGTCTCGCGACTGCCGCAGCCCCACACCGGCATGGCACAGGAATCAATGCACGTCACGCGCTTCGGAACGGGCACCACGAAGGCCGACAAGTTTCTCGCGACCGAGATCTCCAGGGGACAGCAGATCAAGTTGCACGGCGACCCGGGCTCCTCGCGACCCGTGGTTGATCACGGTGGACAGCCTCCGACGCACCGCAGCCGCTCCGGCCTCATCACGGTCATTCTGTATCTGTCGGCCGTGGCTGCATTCATCGCGTGGCTACTGAACGTCACCGGACTCTGGTAACTGGCGCGAGACCGGCGCAACCCGACGCCCTGCGCCAGGTCGAAGGCGCGTGGGAGATCGCGTCGGCGGGTGAGGCAACGTACGGCACGCGGCGTCATAGGGTGGCCTCGTGCGGTCCCGCGTCTGCGCCCTGCTGATCGGAACAGCGCTGCTGGCAGCCGCCTGCGCCGCCACCGAGACGACTGCGCCGACGTCGGCCCCTGCTTCAGAGTCGGGAACGGCTGAGTCGGCGGGCGGTCAGACGGCGGACCGGGCAGAGGATGCTCCCGATGATTCCCCCGCGGCGACGGCACAACCCGACGCTCCCGGCACGACAACAGCCCCCGACACCGACGCCGTCGTCCTGGATCCACGCGACACCGGGAAGTTGCGCAACTTCCTCGGCTACACGTTCCCTCCCGCACCTGAGGTGCCGACCGGTCCGCTGCAACGCACCGTGCTCAACGACCTCAACATGATCTGGTCCGGTTTGCAGCGCGGCGGCATCGACGGCGACGCCGTCGCCCAACTCGGCCGAACGGGCGACCCGCGATTGGCGTGGATCGTCGCCGACTTGCTCAGGTTCGTCCCTCCTGGCGAACTCACCGAAGGGGCCGTCTCGGCCTTCCAGTCGCTGACCGGCGTCAGGCTGTTCGACGACCCCGTGGCCCGCCGCAGCCCATGGCAATCGGTGACCGATCACCTGCTCGCCTGGGATCTGCCCGTCTTCGACGGCTACCCGGAGTACAAGCAGCGGCTGTTCACGCTCATCGAGCCCGGCTGGCAGCCGTTCTTCGACGACACCGACTCCGACATCGACTGGCGCATCGTGAGCTGGGGCGGGGTGCTGATCGACAACCGAGAGCTCGGCGACCCCCGCCCGTGCCCCCGGGGCTGCATCCCCGCCCTCGACAACCCCGGCGTCACCGATGCCGAAGACGGCTCGTGGTACCCAGACGACGGCATCGTGTTCGCCGTCGTGCTCGGCGGCGAGGCCCGGGCATACCCCCGCCACATCATGGAAATCCACGAGATGATCAACGACACCCTCGGGGGCCAACGCATCGGCATGCCGTACTGCACGCTGTGCGGCTCCGCGCAGGCGTACCTGACCGCCGAAGTGCCCGACGGCGTGGCCACCCCGGTGCTGCGGACTTCGGGCTTGCTCTCACGGTCGAACAAGGTCATGTACGACCTCGTCACCAAGTCGGTGTTCAACACCTTCACGGGCAGGGCCATCTCGGGCCCGCTGCGCGAGCGAGGCGTCGTGCTGCCCCAGACCACCGTGGTCACCACCACGTGGGGCGAGTGGAAGGCCGCCCATCCCGACACGACGATCATCGCCTCCGACGGCGGGATCGGGCGCAGCTACCCGTTCAACCCGCTGGGCGGGCGGGACGACAACGGGCCGATCTTCCCGGTCGGCGATGTCGACGAGCGACTCAGCGTCCAAGACCAGGTCTTCGGCGTCGTGCTCGACGACGGCACCCCGGTCGCCTTCGGGGTCGAAGCAGCCAGGGCCGAACTCGAGGCAGGCGGGACCGTCGAGCTCGCCGGCGTCACGCTGCAGCTCGACGGCGGCGGGGTGCGTGCCGTCGACGCGGACGGCAATCCCATCGAAGGCCACCAGTCGTTCTGGTTCGCCTGGAGCCAATTCATGGCAGACACGCTGCTGTGGGAGCCCTAGCCGGCGACCTCGTCCGAGCTGCCCCAGATCGATGGCGCCGGACGCAGGTTCGACTGTCGCCTCCGCGATGCGCGGCGGCAACAAGCCAGCGGAACCGGGCCGACGACGGCCGCAAGGGGGCTGAGACCCAAACTCGATGCCAAGCCGCGATGGTGCGGCCCCTGTTCGCGCTTGGCTAAGCCTGCTTGAGCAGCGCGTCGAGCGCCGCCATCGCTGCAGCGCCCGTCGCGTGGGGATCCCGCCAGGCGACATGTCCGTCCGGCCGCACCAGCACGGCTCCAGAGCGGCCGATGCCATAGACATCGGCTATCCGTCCGCCCAGATCGGCGAGATCAACACCGAGCCGCAGCACTCGCAGTGCCGGGTGTCCGCTGCGGCCGGCGTCTTCGGCAACGAACCCGGCGTCAGCCACGGTGCCGGTCTCAACGGCTCCGGGCTCGTTCTCAGTGTCGGACTCGGCTTCGACGTCAGACCCGCACAGCAGAACGAACTGCGTGTCGTAGAGATCCAGGGTCGACGTCGCCCCGTCAATCCAGACATGGGGAGCACGATGTCCCGGCCGTGCCGTCGGCGAATAGACCGACACAGGGTCATCCACCTGCGGAGGCTCAGTCCCATCAGGAATGAGGCACCCCTCGTCGTATCGCAGCCCCAAGTCCATGCCGAGCCAGCTCCCGTACTGCGTCGAGGCACCGAGGGCCTCGCGCTTCTGCTCGACGGTCGCCGTGCCCGATTCGACCAGCCGCCGGATCCGCCCGACACTGCGGGAGTTCTCACGAGACCGATCTGCGTTGTACTGCGCGACGGGCGCCCGCTCGATTCCATAGGTATCGAGCAGCGCCGCGCCTGCATGACCCCCCGCCACCGCAGCAAGCTTCCACGCCAGGTTGTGGGCGTCCTGGATCGCCGTGTTCATGCCGAATCCGCCCGTCGGCGGGAGCTGGTGAGCCGCATCACCGACCAGGAACACCTGCCCGTCGGAGAACCTCTCAGCCACCGTCGAGGACATCACCCACGGGATGACATCGGTGACCCGCAGGTCAAAGCCGTCAGGAAGCTCCGGCCCGATCGACCGGCGGATCCACTCCGCTGCCGTGCCGACGTCGAAGTCTTCCGGCCGGTGCATCGACGGGTCGTAGTTGAGCTGGCACAGCCACCGGTCGTTGACATCGATCTTCTGGAACACGTTGCGTGCCGGACTCGTCGTCCAGTACAAGGCAGCGGGGCGATGATCGGTCCACGGTCCGAGGTCGGCGTAGAACTGGCAGTTGATCATCGTCCCGAAGCTGGCGATGCCGGCCATCTCGATGTCGAGACTGCGTCGCACTCTCGACGCAGCCCCGTCGGCACCCACCAGCCAGCGAGCCGTGAGGTGCCGGGTACCCGATGGGCCGCGCACCTCGACCTCCACCTGCTCGCCGTCTTGAGCGACATCGACGAAGTCAGTGTCCCAATAGATCTGCACTTCGCTCATGCCACCGAGGTGGCGGAGCAGGATCTCCTCGATCCGGTCCTGCGATGTCAGCAGCCACGGCGCCGGCGAGAGCTCCACACCGTCCACGACCGGCTGGACATTGGTCGTCACACGGCCGATCTCATCGCCCGCCAAGGTCTCGCAGTACACGAATTGCTCGGTCCACGGCAGCGGCAGGCTCACCGCCACCATCTCGTCGAGCACCCCCCACTGGCGCATCAGCTCGGCGGTGCGCACGTTGATCGACCGGGCCCGAGGATGGGGGTTCACGCCGCTGCGACGCTCCACGACGATGGTCTCGAGCCCCATGCGTCCGAGCAGGATCGCCATCGACAGTCCCGCCGGCCCCGCACCCGCGATGAGAACAGCGGCGTCAGTCACGAGCGCTCGGCGGCTCGCGCATAGTGCACCGTACCGACGACGCGACAGGCCGGGCCGAGCTGATTGGTCGCCCGTCGCGTACAGCCCCGTGCCGATTGCCAGTCCCAGCGGCCCGATCGAGAGCGCGGCGGGCCGCTGGCGGCCGAGTGCTGGCTGGCCGTTGCCCGGCTCGGCGGGCCGTATCGTGCGCAGCCTGGCTGTGGCTCCGATCCAGCTCAGCCCAATGGCGATGAAGCGATGGTGAGGCACATGGTCGACGTCCACCTGGAGTGGGGACCTCGAGCGGTAGAAGTGTTCAGCGACTGGGCTGACGTCGTCGTAGTGGTCGACGTGCTGAGCTTCAGCACCGCAGTGGACGTGGCGGTGTCGCGTGGCGTGACGGTCGTGCCGTGCGCGGCCGAGCCCGTCGAAGCGGAGCGACTGGGTGCGCAGCTCGGCGCCCAGGTGGCGGTGCCGCGCGACAAGACATCGTCAGTCCGGCCCTACTCGCTGTCGCCGGCGTCACTCACCTTGCTGCCGGCCAATTCGACCGTCGTGCTGCCGTCGCCGAACGGCTCTGCGCTGACCGCGCAACTCACGTGGACCGGGCGGGCCGTCGTGGCGGGGTGCTTCCGCAATGCCGCTGCTGTCGGCACTCACGTGGCGAGCGTCGCAGCCCGAGTCGGTGTCCTCGCGGCGGGGGAGCGGTGGCCCCACGACGACAGCCTGCGCCCGGCGTTCGAGGACTTCGTCGGCGCCGGCGCGATCATCGCCGCCATCGGGGACGCTCAGCTCTCGCCGGAAGCTGCGACGGCGGTGGCTGCGTTCGCGGACGCCTCAGACGATTTGGAACGGCGCATGTCGGAGTGCGTCTCGGGACGCGAGCTCATCGGGCGGGGCTACGACGTCGATGTCAACTGGGCAGCGGACACCAACACCAGTCAGACAGTGCCCGTGCTGGTCGACGGGAAGTTCGTCCCGGCAGCGCCTGAGGGGTCGGTGCGCCCAGGCGGATGACCGGCTGTTCAGCTATCCGGTTTGCCTGCAGGACTTGGTCGGCACACCAGGCGACGGCGCCTCACGAAGCAGGGTTGTCGGCGCCTCCGGTCAACACTCCCGCCAGCGTGGCGAGGGCCTCACGCAGCTGCACGTCGAGGTCGGGGTCGGTCAGCCTGCCCGCCTCGGTGTCGAAGTTCTCGCCGAATCGTGGAACAGCGAGGCTGGCGAGCACCTCGTTGCCGAAGTACCCGGCCAGATGACCCGCAGTCCGCAGCACGAACCCGCCCCCGCCGCCGCCCGGCGACGTGGACAGCATCACGATCGGCTTGTCGTGGTACACCCGCATGTCGATCCGTGACGCCCAGTCGAAGACGTTCTTGTACGCGACTGTGTACGAGCCGTTGTGCTCGGCGAACGAGATCAGCAGCGCATCCGCCGCACCGAGCAGGTTGTAGAAGTCGTGCGCCGGCCGCGGGATGCCGTCAGCGTTCTGCCGATCGATGCTGTAGATCGGCATCTCGAAGTCGTTCAGGTCGAGTGAGCTGATCTCCAGCGCGCCGGCCGGCACGCCGTCGATCTGCCCGTCGGCAAGGAGCCGGACGGCGTAGTCGACGAGCTGCCGGTTGATCGACTGGCTGGCGTTGGAGGCGGCAAAGGCCAAGAGCTTCATGGTGTCGTCTCACTCATGTGGGCCGGCGTGAGCAGTGTGGCTGATGATCGCGTCAATCAGCATCGGCCACCGCGGTTCGGGCAGATCATGGCCCATGTCGCCCACCAGCAGCAGGTCGGCGCTGGGGACCAGCTCGGCGGTGCGCTCTCCGCCGTTCGGCTGGATCAGCGTGTCGTCCCGGCCATGGATCACCAGCGTCGACACCGCCAGCCGGCGAAGCGCGTCGGCCCGCGGCGGCGAGCAGCGCACAGCCGCCATCTGCCGGGGAAGGCCCTCGGGGTAGTACATGCGGTCGTAGGAGGCGGCCACCATCTCGGCCGCCCGATCGGGATCGAAGTAGCGCCGGCTCGAGCTGACCTTGCGGGAGGCCACGCTGGCGGCGATGTACCCCTCGCGGTCGGACGGCGGCGGTGTCATCAGTGCCGCCATGGCCTCGGGCGTGGCCTCGAAGTAGCCAGGCTCGCCGGTCGTGGACATGATCGACGTCATCGACAGCACCCGGTCGGGATGGTCGATGGCCATCTGCTGCACGATCATCCCGCCCATCGACATGCCGGCAATGTGCGCCGCTCCGACGCCCAGGTGGTCAAGCAGCCCCACGGCATCATCGGCGAAGTCGGACAGCGTGTACGGCACCGGCGGCATGGGCTCGCCAGCGGCCGCAGCCTTGACGGCGGCCTTGCTCACTGCGGCGAGGTCCACCTCGATCCCGTCCAGGTGCGTCGACAGGCCCACATCACGATTGTCGAAGCTCACGACGAACCGTCCCCGCTCGGCGAGCTGTTCCCGGAAGCCGGGATACCACCCGAGGATCTGCGAGGAGTACCCGTTCACCAGCAGCAGCGCCGGGTCGGCCGGGTCGCCGTGCGTCTCGTAGTAGAGCCGGATTTCGGCCGAGTCGCTGCGCTGGCTCGAATCGAACGTGTTGACAATCGCAATGGACATGGTGGTCTCCTGCTCGCTGCCGGGACGACGGCGAATCTCAGCATCCGACTTGAGTGCTCAGCTCGGGAAGCCGGTTCCAACGGCGAGCAGTCTGCCGCGGCTGCGCCAACGGGCCACTGGCGCAGCCGTTGGCACCGCTGTGCTCTTCGGCACGGCACAGCAGGTCAGCGCTCGGGGGCGACCGATGCAACGCCGTGATTCAGCCGGTCGGCGTCACCGGTTTGCCGCAGGCAGTTGGTGCAGCTGGTTGGCAAGACCGGGCAGACAGCACGTCGCAGGGTGCCGTAACGTTCGGACCATGCGACGCATGCACATCGGGCTTCAGGTTGACGACCTCGGCGAGTCGATCGAGTTCTACACCCGGCTCTTCGGCTGCGAACCCACGCTGCGACGCCCCGACTACGCCAAGTGGATGCTGGAGGACCCCCGGGTCAACTTCTCGCTGGACACCCACGGCTGCGGGCAGCCTGGCTCGGCCCACTACGGCATCCAGGTGGAGACGCACGACGAGCTCACCGACCTGCGCTCCCACATCGACTCAGCGGAGCTGCCCCGTTCCGACCAGAACGACTTGGTGTGCGGCTACCAGCTCCAGCACAAGTCCTGGGTGACCGATCCCAACGGCCTGTGGTGGGAGACGTTCTTCACCGAAGGCGTGGTGGACGAGGGCTACGGCACCGCCGAAATGCCCGACCGCGCCTGACCGCTACAGGTACACCGGCTGCGCCCGCCGCCGCCTCGGGTTGAGCGGGTTCGGGACGAACATCGGCACCGCCGCCTGGTACCGGCTGTAGCCGGGATACCTCTCGCTCGAGATCTTCTCAGTGAGCCTCGTCGACACCCGAAACAGCACCAGCAGAATCACGAACCCCAATCCGGTCCAGTGCCACAGCCGGCCCCCCGCCGAGACGGCGAATAGGTAGAACACCACCCACATGGCTTGCTCGCAGGTGCAGTTGGGATGGCGGCAGTAGCGGAACAGCCCCTCGGTGAGGAACGGCCGCTCTACCTCAGCGCCCTCGGCGATCAGCCGTGCCTTGTCCTGCTGGAAGCGCCACATCTGCCCGTCGGCGATCGTCTCGAGCACCAACAAGACCAAGAACGCCACGATCGCGACGTAGTCCAGCCAGCCCAGCGGCGTCTCGGCGTGCAGCCACGCCTGATGAACCGGCGACGTGAACAGCCAGATCACTGCCAGCTGACCGGCGGATATCACCGACACGCTGAGCACCTCGAATGCCACCGGGCGGTACTGCTCCCGGGTGTAGATCCACCGGTAGTCCTGGTTGCCGACCCGGTACCCGTCTCTGCGGACCAAGTTGAGCGACAGCCGGACTCCCCACAGGCACGCGAGCGCAGCCATGACGGTGATCCGGTCGGAGCCGAATCCCGCGTCGGCGGCGACGATCAGGCAGTACACCGCCGGCAGGATTGACCACAGCCGGTCCACCCAGGAATAGTCCCGTGTGAGGGTCGAGGCCATCCAGCACAGCACGATGAGCGCGACGCACAGATCGAGCGCCGTGCCGTACGGCGTGCCCACCAGGGGATGGTCGATCGCTGCGTAGGCGAACCGCCCGGGCACGAATGCCAGCACGCCGACGGCAAGAACGACCAGCAGCCGCAGACGCTGTCCTCGCACGGGAGCTGTTCCCGTCAGCCGGACCCTCGCTAGTTGCAGAGGCCCTGGGCGTTGACGCCTCGTTCGATGTAGCACATCACGGTGCCCTCGACGTTGCGCAGCGTGAACGTTCCGTCGCTGTTGCGGGTCGCGAATACGTGCAGCCGGAAGCCACGGATCGAGTCGTCAGGCTGACCGACGACATCCATCGTGACCTCGCTGAGCTCGCCCACTGTCGGCTCACCCGAGATCCTCACCCGCGACTCGGGCTCCTCGGAGGCGACAGCACCCGCGACGGTCCGACCCAACGCTGCCAAGTTGGCGGCGCTGGGCGTCTCGCCGAGGCGTCCCACGATCTCGGTCGTCGCGTCGACGGTCGCACCCAACGGGGTCACGTACTCGCCGCTGACCCAGCCGACAACGCCAGCTGCGTGCACCTCGTGCCAGGACACCCCGGTGACCACTTGGATCGTGCCGGTCGGAACGACTCCGGTGTCCGTCGAGTCGAGCTTGGCGACGATCTGGCCTCCCGGCTCATCGCGCACGTTCAGCGTGCTGTCGTAGCCGATGCCCACGACAGCAAAGATCAAGCGTTGCTCTGCGCCGTCGTCGACCTCGACCTCGGGGACTGTTGTGGCGGTAACGATCTGCTGGTCGGCCGCCGTCGTGGGCGTGGGCGGCAGTGTCTGGACCGTGCCGATGGTCGTGGTGGGTATCGGGGCCGGCGTCGCTGCCGCGGGCGCGGACGTAGTGGCGGTGGCCTCAGGCGCATCGCCATCATCGTCGTTGTCGGAGTCCCCGACGGCGACCACCAGCGCTGCGATCGCTACCGCGAGTGCCAGCAGCGCGATGCCGAGGGGAAGTCGATCCTTCAGCGCTATCAGGCCCTCGTTCGGCGGAGGTCCCATGCCTGGGGGTTCTGGAAAGTCAGTCGGTCCGGTCATCGGTGTCCTTCGTGAAGCTCTCGGCGTCGAGGGGGGAGCCGAAGCGACGAGGACCGCCAGGACCGCCCTGTGCACCGGACCAGCCAGCGATATCGACTCGCTTGGCGTAACGGCGCACGAGTATCGAGCGTACGGCTTTGCGGGTCGGCGGGAAGAGCATCAGCAGCCCGACTGCGTCGGTCAGGAAGCCGGGCGTCAGCATGAATGCGCCGGCGAGCAGGATCAGCAGTCCGTCGACGAGCTCGTTGCCGGGGATCTCGCCTTGAGCCAAGCGAGTGCGGATCTGATTCAGCACGCCGAGCCCCGAGCGCCGCACCATCCAAGCGCCCACGACCGACACCACCACCAGCAGCAGGATGGTCTGGCCAGCGCCCAGTCCGCCCGCCACCTGCACGATGACGAACAGCTCCAACAGCGGCACCGAGAGGAGCAACAGAATCAGCACCGCCAGCACGCTGCCCACCCTATGGCCGCCCGGCGGGTGCGCTCTGTCACGCCTCGTCGCAGTCGCAGCGTCACGCTGCCTGACGGACGAGGCCCCAGGCAAAGAGGATGGCCGTAGGCGAGGGGGATGGTCGCAGGCGAAGCGGATGCCTCAGGTGAGGGAACTCTCTCGGACGTCGCGCAGGGGTGCGCCGGTCCGAGCAGCGACGTCGTCGAAGGACACCCCGGGGGCTGTCTCGATCAGCGCGAAGCCGTCCGGCGTGACATCGACGACCGCGAGATCGGTGTAGATGCGGCTGACCACTTCGGCACCGGTCAGCGGGTACGAGCACTTCTCGACGAGCTTTGGCGTCCCATCCCGAGTGCAGTGGGTCGTCATGACGCGCACAGTCCGGACCCCTGACACGAGATCCATCGCCCCGCCGACGGCGGGGATCGCATCATCCCGCCCAGTCGACCAATTCGCGAGATCTCCGTTGGCAGCAACTTCCATGGCACCGAGGACGCACAGGTCCAGATGCCCTCCCCGGACTATGGCGAAGCTGTCAGCGTGATGGAAGTAGGAAGCACCGGGATTCGCCGTGACCGGCTTCTTGCCTGCATTGATCAGCTCGACGTCGACCGCATCAGGCGTCGGCGCCGGGCCCATTCCCAGCAAGCCGTTCTCGGTGTGCAGCACGATCTCACGCCCCTCGGGGACGAATTGCGCGATCAGCTCGGGCATCCCGATCCCCAGGTTCACGTAGGACCCGTCGGCGATGTCCTGAGCGGCGCGCTCGGCAATCTGTTCCCTGGTGAGCCGTGCTTGGAGGGAGGCGGGCAGCTGCTCGTTCATGGGTAGTGCGCTCCGTGGGCGACCAATTCGAATTCTTGTGCAGGATCGGGGACGTGCACGACGCGGTCGACGAAGATCCCCGGCGTGACAATGGTCTCGGGGTCGAGTGCCCCTGGCGCATCCACCGACGAAGCCTGCACCACCGTCGTCTCGGCCGCCATCGCCATGATCGGACCGAAGTTGCGAGCTGTCTTGCTGTACAGCAGGTTGCCGTGCCAGTCGGCCGCCCGAGCCTTGATCAGCGCCCAGTCGGCGGTGAGGGCGTGCTCGAGCAGGTGCGGCCGACCGTGGAACTCCCGCTGCTCCTTGCCGTCGGCCAGCTCGGTAGCGGCCCCGGTGGGCGTGTAGAAGGCCGGGATGCCGGCCCCACCGGCCCTGATGCGCTCGGCAAGGGTGCCCTGGGGCACCAACTCGAGTTCGATGCGTCCAGCCCTGTAGAAGTCAGTGAAGACCGTCGAATTCGAACTGCGGGGGTATGAGCCGATGATCTTGGCGACCCGGCCGCAGCGGATGAGCGCAGCCAATCCGACCTGCCCGTTGCCGGCGTTGTTGCTGATGACCGTCAGCTCCGAGGCGCCCTGATCGATGAGGGCATGGACCAACTCGATCGGACTGCCGGCCTCGCCGAAACCGCCGATCATGACGGTCGCGCCGTCGTCAACGGCTGCGACGGCGGCTGCTGCGCTGGCTGCCCGCTTGTCAATCATGTCTCCCGCCGGAGGGAATTAGAGATCCAGACCGATCGCAGCGATCGGCGTGGTCATCTGCATCTGCGGGGGCGAACCCATCAGCGGGCCGAACGCAGCCATCGCCTCCTGCATGGCAGGTGTCTGGCCGTGGTGTTGCATCGACTCGGCGTCGTTCATCAGGGCGAAGAACCAGAACTGGTTTCCCTCGCCGCGGTGGTACGAGTAGATCTCCACGCCGGGCTCGTCCTTGGCCGCCTCGACCATCGAAGCCAGCACGGCTTCCATCTCGTCAGCCTTGCCGTCTTGGCAAGTGAAGCTGCCGATCACCGTTGCCTTGCTCATGGTCGTCGCTCCTTGGTGGGGTTCGCTGCGGCGGCGTCGAGATGCGCTGGGCACCGAGCCGCGGCTGCATGCCTACCACGAACAGCGCGGGCTGCCCGCGGGCGCACATCGAGTGGGCCACCAACTCAGGCCCAGCGTGGTTGCGCTCGCCGGTCCGGCCCTTACGCCCGCCAAGCGGCGGGGTCGACGTCGTCAGCCAGCACCCCGAACACCACGGTCGCGCCGTCAGGAATGAAGCGGGACTTGTGGCCCTGACCGCTCAGATCATCGGCCAGCAGGGCATCGCCGGTGCCGATTCGCCGCGTCGTGCCGTCGCCGGCCTCAACCTCGAGCTCGCCGCCGAGCGGGATCACCAACTGCCGGCGGGGAGCGTTGTGGAAATCCATGTCCAGCGCTGGCTGGTCGGTGCGGAAGAACACGCCGTCCACTGCCAGCAGCGGGGTCTCCCTGCCGCGCTCGCCTTGGGTCGTGGCGACCTCGAGGTCCTCGAAGGCGGTCCGACCGTCAGCGTCGGTGCGCATCCAGGTGATCTTCATCGTCAGGTGCTCCTGGTCTCGTCGGTCGTCAGCGACTGCGGTATTCGTCTCATTCGCCGGCCCACAGCGGCGGCGCGGGCATCGGCCCCCGGGCGGCCTCGTACGCGGCCGCCAACGACAGCGACAGCGTCTCGTCGCCGCCACGGCACATGAACTGGATCGACGTCGGCAGCCCGCCCGCCGGTCCGGTTGCCGATCCGGGCTCCGACACGCCCGTCGGCACCGTCGTCGAGCACAACGCCAAGAAGTTGGCCGCACGGGTGAACAGTGCCGGGGTGTTCGTCTCGTCGGCCTCGTCCACCGGCAGCGGCAGCATCGGCGTGGTCGGTGTTGCCATCGCATCGAAGCCCTCGAAGGCCGCAGCGAATTCGGCCAGATCCGCGCGTCGCCGCAACATGGCTTCGATGTAGGCGCTGGCCGAGATCCCCGCACCCGGAAGCACTCTGGCCCGCACCCGCTCGTCCACCTTGGAACTCGGATCCTCCATGAGCTCGCCGTAGTAGTGGTACGACTCAGCGGTCACGATCAGGAAGCGGGTGTTCTTCATCTCCTCAAACGACGTCGGCGGGTCGAACACCGCCAACTCGGCACCGAGCCCAGCCAGCACCTCGAGCGCAGCGTCGTAAGCAGCGAGCTGGTCAGCCTCGACACCCGCACGCTCGGCATCGCTCAAGCACCCGATGCGCCGTCCCGCCAGGCCGCCGTCCACAGCCGCCCGCAGCGCCCCATACCGACCAGCCCCGGTCAGCCAATCCCGCTCAACCTCGGCAGGCGTCGTGCCCGACATGGCATCAAACATCAGCGCGGCGTCGAGCACCGAGCGAGCCAACGGCCCCGGTGTGTCCAGCGTGTGCGACAGGGGAACGATCCCGTCGATCGGCAGCAGGCCCTCGGTGGTCTTCAGCCCGACGATCCCGCACAGCGCCGCCGGCAACCGCACCGAGCCGCCCGTATCAGTTCCCACTGCGCACGGCGCCATGCCCGACGCCACCGCCGCACCCGACCCCGACGACGAGCCGCCCGGTGTGCGCGCCACGTCAGCATCCCAAGGATTCCACGGCGTGCCCATGTGCTGGTTGGTGCCCCAGCCACCCATGGCGAACTCGACCGTCTTGGTCTTGCCGAGCAAGATCCCGCCGGCCTCCAGCAGCCGCCGGGCAACAGTGCCTGTGGCGGGAGAGATCCGGTCGGCCCACGCAGCGGATCCCGCCGTGGTCACCCGACCCTCGACGTCCACGATGTCCTTGAGTGCGAACGGCACCCCCCAGAACGGCCCCAACGGCTCGCCCGCCGCCAGATCCAGCGCAACCTCAGCAGCCTCGGCCGCCGCCCGGGCCTCGTCCCCATAGACCGCCTGCCAAGCACCGACGCGCCCGTCCAGCGCCGCAATGGCAGCCAGGCACTCCTCGGTCGCCTCGACCGGAGACCGTGACCCATCCCGGTAGCCCGCCGCCAGCTCAGCAATCGTCGCCGTCACGCTTCCCCCACATACCTGCCCTCAGGAATTGCAGCGCGCAGTCTCGCGCCCCATGACGCGTTCTGCGCTGCGGGCCAGCGCGCGGCATGGCCGAGCAACGTCAGCCTCCGGCACCAGCCGGTTCAAGGCTGGACGACGAATTCCGGCGTCGGCACAGCCTGTGTCAGCCAGCAAGCCACTGTGTCATCGCGCCGCAGGCCGCACGCATGCTGCCAGCCCACCGAAACCTGCGCGAACGGGCCGTCAGGCACCGCCATGTCGGCCTCGGTCACATCGCCCCAGCACTGAATCGCACCGTTGGTCCGAACTCCGCATCCGTAGTCCTGTTGCATCGAGACATACAGAAAGCCGCCCGCCGGAGGCTCTGCTTGGCCGACGTCGTTTCGGCCCCAGCAGGTGAGCGAGCCGTCGAGGCCGGTGGCGCAGGCGGTCGCCCAGCCGGCGGCGACGCCGAGATATTCACCGTCGGGCACCGTGGTCTGCCCGAAACCGTCGTCCCCCCAGCAGACGACCTTTCTGTCGTGACGCGACCCGCACGAGAAGTGACCGCCTGCCGACACCTTGACGAAGGTGCCCGGCGGTGTGTCAGTCTGCCCGTACCGGTTGTCGCCCCAGCAGGCCACGCTCTGGTCCTCGAGGATCCCGCAAGCGTGTTCCAGACCGGCCGTCACCGAGTTGAGGCTGCCCCCCGGCGGCTCGCTGGATCCGTAGTTGCCGCGCCCCCAGCAGGCGGCAGCGCCACTTGAGCGCACTCCGCACGAATACAGACCGCTGGCGGACACATCCCAGAAATTCCCGGCGGGCGGCGACGCCCGTCCCCACAGGTCTGCGCCCCAGCATGTGACAGGTTCGTCGGTGCGGACAGCGCAGGAATGCCCGAACCCGCTGGCCACTGTGTCGAAGGCGCCGGTGGGCGCCGAGGTCAGCTCGCTCAGGTCGTGGCCCCAACAGATGAGGACGCCGTCGGTCGCGATCCCGCAAGACGTCAAGCCGTAGGTCGACACGGAGCGAAACGGGGTCGACGGCGGGTCTCCTTCGCCGCTCTCGTTGGCGCCCCAGCACCGGACACCGCCGGTGACTCGCAGCGCACACGAGGTCAGCGAGCCGGCAGAGACCGCCGTGTAACTGCCGCCGGGACTCGTGGTGCGCCCGAGGCCTCCGAACCCCCAGCACGCCAGCGTGGCGTCGCTGCGCACCCCGCAACTGTGCACGTTGCCCGCCGAGACCTCGAGGAAGGCGCCATCAGGCGGCGACGCACGATCCGAGGCGTTCCAACCCCAGCAGGCCAAGGAGTCGTCGGTGCGCACACCGCAGGCGTGGTACGAGCCGGCCGACACTCCGGTGAACTCGCCGGCGGGCGGATTCGTTTGTCCATACCGATTCTCGCCCCAGCACCGCAGCGTGCGGTTGGTCATGAGGCCGCACGTGTACGCGTCGCCGGCCGTCACGGCGGTGTACTCACCCGGATGCGGATCGGACTCGCTTGAGTCGTTGGAGCCCCAGCAGGCCACGGTGCCGTCGGTGCGCACCGCGCACGAGTGTGATTCGCCGACGGCGACATCAGTGAATTCGCCCTCGGGCGGTTCAGCTTGACCAGTGACGTTGCTGCCCCAGCACACCAGGGCTCTGTCGTCGCGTATCGCGCACGAATGGCTGCCGCTCGCGGCGACGTTCACGAAGCGTTCGAGCGGTGCGTCCGTTGTGGCCGGAGCGCCCGCACCGTCGGGGGTCTCGTCTTCGACGGCCTCCTCGACGTCGCCTACGAGGACCTCCTCGGCGTCGACTTCCACGTCGTCAGCGGCATCTTCGGTACTTGTCGGCACTGTGATCGGTGCAGTCTCGGCACTGCCGACGGGCTCGTCGATCGGAGTTTCAGCGGTCGGAGTCGTGGCCGCCGCAGACGCGGTGACCTCGGTGCTGTCGGCCTCAGACTCCTCACGCTCGTCACCGCTGCCGAACAGCCATGTCGAACCAAGCACGACCAGGGCGCCGACAACGATGAGCGCGCCGGCCCACTGGATCCAGTGAGCCCCCGATCCCCCGTCGTCGCCGTTCATCGCGTCGATCGTATGGCGGCCCGCCGCGCCGCCCGTGCCCCGCCCCCGCCGCCGTCAATCGACGTCGGGAGCCTGAACTAGGACTCTGCCTGTTGCAATGGCGGCATGCGTCCTCGCACCTCTCAGGCCCGGAAGCTCCCGCGGCGCCCTCCGGGATTCTCGTGCGGTCCGTAGTAGCCGAAGCTCCAGCCCGGCGTGTGCTCCCACTCGATGCGGCCGACGTCGCTCGCATAGCGCTCTGTCGCGGCGATCAGGGCGTCCTCGGCGGCGTAGTCGAACGGATCCTGCAGCCGAGCGGCCACATCCTCGTTGCCGGGCAGGTGCTCCGCCTGCCAGCGCACCGTGCGTCGCATCCCTTCTTCGGGGTGCACGTGGTCGCGGTAGCCAAGCTGCTGGCGGATCTTCTCGGTGCTGAGGATGCGATGCGTCGACGAGTGATTGTGAATGAACGGGCCGGCAGTCGCTGCCAGCGCCCACGGCACCGAGACGAGCTCGAATGGGCTGCCGAGCTCGTCGCCGACGATCTGCGCGATCTGCGCGTAGGTGAACTGCAGATCGTCGCCCACGTTGTAGATCTCGCCCGCCGAGCTATCGATGTGATCCACCGCCAGCAGCACTGCCGATGTGGCGTTCTCGACAAACGCCGACGTCATCACCGTGAGGCCGCCGTCGGGCACGATGATCTGGCGCCGGCCGTCCAGAGCCCGCTTGACCAGCGTCCATTCACGGGGCAGCACCTGGTTGGGTCCGTAGATGTAGGGGTACCGGAAGTGAGTGGCGTCGGGGTGCAGCGAGAAGGTCAGCTCCTCGGACTCGGCGATCTTGAGCGGCTTGGGCCCCGAGCGCTCGTCACTGATCAGCCGGCCATTCTCGTGGGTGGGAACGGGCATGCCTTCGGGGAACTCGATCGCAGGCTCAGAGAATCCGCTGTACACGGGCACGCCGCCGATCGAGAACAACCGTGGTGTCCGGCCTTCGAGCACCTTGACGATCGACCGAAGCCGCCCGTACATGGCGAAGACGACGTCGAACGTGCGGCCCTCGATCGAAGACCGGAACGCGTCCTCGTCGAACGGATCGGTGTGGATGTGCTCGAGGTGCGCAGGAATGGTGTCCACCTCGTGGCGTCCCGTGTGCAGGATCGTGACGGTGTGACCGCGGTCAACAAGACCGTTCACAATGTGGGGCCCGGTCGGACCCGTGCCCCCGATGACGAGGATGTTCATCTCGCCAGCTTTGCCCATCGATGACAACGGCGCCGAGGAGGCCGGGGCTGCACATTGAGGGCACCATGAACCGAGCACCCGCCCGGTGGATCAGTCGGCTTCGGGCCGGGGGAGTAGGTTCGCAGCGGCCGGCGGTTTGAGAACAGGGAGGCCGCGATGACACTTCCCGCGGACGGCCAAGACCGATTCTCGCCGGCAGGCGCCACCATGGTGTGGGCGCTCGCCGTTTTCGGAGGCGTTGCCCTGATGTTCCTGCTGACGCAGTGGGGTGCCCTCGACAACGTCGCAAGATCCGAGACCAGCCTCGGCATTGCCATTGGAACGCACAACGCCATCGGGATTGTGGCGATCGGCGGGTGGAATGCGATCGGCATCGTCACGATCGGCGGCGCCAACTCGATCGGCGTGATCAGCATCGGCGGCTTCAACAGCATCGGGATCGTCTCGTTCGGCGGCGCGAACTCGGTCGGCCTGTCGGCTCTCGGCGGCTTCACGGCCTTCGGGGGAAGGGGCGCGTCAATCTTCGGCTGGATGCCGAGCAAGATCCGCAACGGCTCTTGCTTCCCCTAGGCGCAGGCATACATGGAGGCACGAGACCGAGTGCAGACTGACGCGCAGCACCCCAGCGGCGCCGGACCGCTCGCCGGCATTCGCGTTGTCGAAATCGCCACCTTCATTGCTGCGCCCGGCGGCACGCACCTGCTGGCCTCTCAGGGTGCCGAGGTGATCAAAGTCGAGGACATGGTCGTCGGCGACCCGCTGCGCATGTTTGGGTCGAGTCGGGGCGGCATGTCGGGCTGGTTCGCCAATCTGAATGCCGGCAAGCGGTCGCTGTGCATGGACATCGCCTCCGAAGCGGGCCGGGAGGTCATGGCTGACCTGCTGGCGACTGCCGATGTGTTCGTGCAGGCGTACCGCCCTGGCGTCGCTGAACGGCTCGGCATCGGCGAGGCCGACCTGCGCAAGCGCAACCCGAACATCATCTACGTGTCGATCAGCGGCTTCGGCCGCGACGGGCCGTACTCGAACCGGCCTGCCTACGATGCCGTCATCCAGGCTTGGACCGGGATCGCCGCCGTGCAGGGCGGCGACGACGAACCGCAGTTCGTGAGGAGCTTCGTCCCCGACAAGGTCACCTCGCTCACGTGGACCCAGGCGGTGTGTGCAGCGCTGTTCAATCGAGAGCGGACCGGTGAGGGCGAGCACGTCGAGCTGTCCCTGCTGGACGCCGCAGTCAGCTTCATGTGGCCCGACTCGATGATGGAGCAGGTCGTGCTGGCCGACGACGCCGACCACCGGCCCAACCCGCTGTACGGCTACAAGCTGCTGCGCTGTCGGGACGGCCATGTGGCGGTCATGCCGCTCACTGACGGGCAATGGAAGGGCGTGGCCGATGCGTTCGACCGGCCCGACCTGCTGAGCGACCCTCGTTTCGCTGAAGCGGGGTCACGGGCCGCTCATTTCAGCGAGATGCTCGACGCGCTCGGCGACGTGGTGGCCGATGTGGCCCGCGACGTCGTCGTCGAGCGCCTCATCGCAGCCGACGTGCCCGTTGCGCCGGCGCTGCGGCCCGACGAGGTCGCGAACGACGCCCAGGTGCAGCACACGGGGGTGATCCGCGAGGTCGACCACCCCATCGTCGGCCGGATCCGCCAGAACCGCCCCGCAGCGCTCTTCGCCGCCGGCACGCCCGAGCTGCGTCCCGCCGTCGAGCGCGCCGCCGACACCGACGTGATCCTCGCCGAGCTCGGCAGGACACCCGACAGCATCGCCGAACTCCGCTCCGCCGGAATAGTGCAGTAAGGGCGGCCATCCCAGCACAGCGAACCAACGAGCCGATCCAGGCAGTCGTCTTGGGAAGTCGTCGTGCGAAGTGCAGTAGGAATAGTGAGATGACGGCTGCTGAAGTGATGGGTTCGAATAGCTCGAACGGGACGGGCAGCTCGGGCCGGGATCTGCGCATCGACGAGCGCACCGGTGCCGTGCTGGCCAGCCACGCAGCTTGGAACGAGGAGCACCGTCGTCTCGCCGAAGGAGCGCTGGGGGCACTGCGCGACTCAGGCGCGCTGCGCCTGCTCGTGCCCGAGCGAGCCGGGGGCGACGAGCGGGAATTCGCCGACATGGTCGCCAATGTGCGCGAGGCCGCCCTGTACGACGGTGCCGCGGCGTGGGTGCTGATGGTGCTCGTCGGGCACAGCTGGATGCTGGGCTCGATGACCGAGGAATTGCAGGACGAGGTCTACGGGGCCGATCCCGACGCGATCGTGCCCGGCTCGCTGGCCCCGGTCGGATCTGCGACCGAGTGCGACGGCGGCTGGCTCATCGACGGCCGCTGGCCGTTCACCAGCGGCGCTATCTGGGGCGAGTGGTTCCTGCTGGGCTCCCAAGTGCTCGCACAGGGCGAGCGCCCCCGCCTGCTGCATGTGGTCATTCCCCGCGAGGACATCGCCGTCGACGACAACTGGTATGCGATCGGCCTGCGCGGCAGCGGCTCGTGCGACGTGGTCGCGGAGCAGGCCTTCGTGCCGACGCACCGCACGATCGACTCGGGCGATCTGCTCGGCGGCCGCTCGCCGTGGTCGAGCCGACACCGCACCAGCGTCTACCGAACGCCGATCCTGCCCGGGCTGGCCGTGCACGTCGCAGCCACCGCACTCGGGCTCGCCCGTTCGGGTCTCGACGATGCCGCAGAGCGCTTCGGCGTCCAGGACGACCGCTACATGGGGTCGTCGAAGTCCAAGCGCCCAGGTCTGCATATGCGCCTGGCGGAGGCCAACACCGAAGTGCGTTCGGCCGAGCTGCTGATCGATGACACCCTCGAGCTGCTGCGCCAAGCCGCCGACGGGGCCGACTCCAAAGAGCTCCGAGCTCAGGCGAAGTACCAGGGCAGCTACGCCATCGAGCTGTGCCGCCGTGCCCTCGACCGCGTCACCACCGCAGCCGGCGGGCGAGCCGTGTTCGACGGCAGCCGCCTGCAGCAGGCATTCCGCGACGCCACCATGGCCTCCCAGCACCAAGTCGCCGATCTCGACACGGTCGGCGAGGCCTACGGCCGCACTCGCCTCGGCATGGACCCAGGCCCCCACCCCCTGTAGCCCGGCTGGCCAACGCCGGTACGAGGCGCTGTTCCATCGGCAATGCCGCGAAATTTGTGACCGGCCGCGGACATGAACTGCTGAGATACTGGCCACAGGCCGGTTCGTGTCAGTGGCGCCCGGCAGACGGCGCCGCCGCACCGGCAAGGAGATGATGAACGTGAAGGCTCGCAAGGCGAGGCTCGCGGCAGCCATTGCGGCCGCGGCGCTGATCGCCGCTGCCTGCAGCGGTGACGCCACCAACGGGGACGGGGAAGATGCCGCCACGCAGGAGACCGCTGCGCCGGCAACCGCCGCAGCGCCCCCGACCACCGCGGCACCCACAACAGCAGCACCGTCGCCGACGACCGCAGCCGCGCTTCCGACAGATGCGATGGGCCTGCTCATCGCAGCCCTGGAGGACAGCGCTGTGCCGTCCGTGCGCGGCGACATGCGCTTGGACATGGCCGAGATGGCGAGCGTGGCCGTGCACTTCGAATCAGACGGCAGCCAGAACTTCTCGATAACGATGCACTTTCAGGACATGTCGGGACCCGACGGAGAGGGTCCAGGAATCGAGATCCGGTTCGTCGACGGCGTTCAGTATCTGCAGTTCGTAGTCCCCGAGGAGATGCGAGGTCTCGTCGGCAGCGCGATGCCTGAAGGCTGGTTCACGCTGGACCCGGCGGCGGCCGCCGAAATGGGAGTCGTATGCCCCTCACCCCTTCCCGGCGGGACGCCGATGGGGGGTGTGTGTCAGCTTCCCAACGACAACAGATTCATGATCGAGCACGTGACCGGCGCCGAGATCGTCGGCCAGGAGAATCTTGACGGGTCGACTGTTGCCCACGTTCGATTCACCGTCGACGCAGCGGCCCTGGCGGCGCAAGCGAGCGCCTCGCTCGGCGAAGGCGCCGGGGGCGCCCTGCCCTTCGGTGAGGACTTCGGTCCCGACGAGCTCGTCTTCGACGTCTGGATCGACGGTGACGGCCTCATCAGGCGCATGAGCCTCGACTTGGGAGCCGTCATGGAAGAACTCATGGGCGACTCCGACGAGAACGAATCGGACAGCTTCGGGGACGCGTTCGCCAGCCTGTTCGACATCACCAACGTCCTCGACTTCTACGACTACGGCGCGGACATCACCATCGAGGCACCACCCGCGGACGAGATCGTCGGCGATTTTGGCGACATGATGGGAGCAGGATTCGGAGCCGGCTGACAGGAGAGCAGCGATGTCGTTGGAACTTGAGACGGTGCGGGTGGACGGCGACGGGGCGGTGCGGCACCTCGTGCTGAATCGGCCGGAGGTGCACAACGCCGTCAACTCCCAGCTGGTCGCTGATGTTCACGCTGCGTGTCTCGCGCTGGATGCGGACCCCAGCGTGCGGGTGGCGATCGTGCGCGGCGAAGGTCGCAGCCTGTCCTCGGGCGCCGATCTCAAGCAGGCGCGCGGCACCAGCCTCGACGCGATGCTCGGCTCCAAGCAGGGCGCCCGCATGTACGACACGCTGATGCACCTCAACGCAATGACGATCTGCCTGTGCCACGGCTACATGATCGGCGGGGGCGGGGTGCTGCCCGCCGCGTGCGATTTTCGCATCGGCAGCCCGTCCATGAGCCTCACCCTCAACGAGGTGAGCATCGGCTTCAACCTGACGTGGCACTCGGTGCCGGCGCTGGTGAACCTGGTGGGGCCGCATCGTGCCAAGGAGATGCTGATTCTCGGGCGCACCTACGGCGTGGAGGAGCTGGACTCGTGGGGGTTCTTCACCGAGACGGTGTCCAGCGACGACGAACTGGTGCCCGCTGCGGAGCGCCTCGCTGCGGCGATCGTCGACCAGCCGCCGGTGCCGGTCACGTCGTCGAAGGCGTCGATCAACGCACAGGCGATGCCGCTGGGCCGGGCGATCAACCACCTCGACCATGTGGCCGTCGGTTACATGGGCAAGAGCGACAGTTCTCGCACCGCCGTGCGCAGCTACTTCGACCGGGACGATCCGGACGCTCGCACCTGGTCCGATGACTGATTCGGGCGAAGCTGCCGAACACCCCGAAGATCAGCACCACGACTCTGCGCCCGAAGCCCGCCAGCGGGATCGGGGCTGGCCGAACCAGCGGACCCTCCTGCTGTACCTGCTGGGAGGACTGCTGATTGCCGTGATCCCCGTGGTGGTGTCGCGCTTCGTCGATCAGCCTGATGGCGAGGCATACACCATCGACATCCCGCCCGGCACGGCGGAGCGCTTGGCCGCCGGCGAGGACGTCGAGATCGTCCCAGACGAGCTGGAATTCAAGCTGCGCGACCTGCTGATCATCGTGAACCGCGACTCGGTGAAGCACACCATCGGCCCCTTCGAGGTCGGGCCGGGCGAAACCTCCGAGCACACATTCGGCGAGGCAGCAGCGTTCAACAGCTATTGCTCGCTGCACCCGGCGGGCAGCATTCGCATCTCCATCGGCGACGGCTGACGCGCCGCAGCGCTGCTAGGCCTCGTTGCAGGCCGGCAAGGCCTCCTCGGCAAACTGCGCGATGGCGTCCTCGGGCCTGCCCATGCGCAGTGCAGCGGTGTTGACCAGCAACCGCTCCACGCCGTGGTCGCGGTAGGTCTCGAGCCCTTCGAGCCCCTCGCGGTGGTAGTTCCAGTAGGCGGTCAGCGCCAACTCGGCGGGATCGCGGCCCTGGCGGTCGCATTCGGCGTGCATCTCGCCGACCAGGCGCTTGAAGTCGTCGAGGTCCTTGTGGATCACATACCAGCCGTCGCCCCGGGCCACCAGGCGGCGGATGGCAGGCGGTGTCGTGCCGCCGATGAGCAACGGCATGCGGGGCCGCTGCGCGGGCGTCGGCAGCATCGAGAATCCGGTCCAGTTCAGGAATTCGCCCTGGAAGTCCACATCCTCGCCGGACCAGGCGGCGGTCATGGCGTCGATGTACTCATCCGCGCGGGCGCCTCGCCGATCGAAGGGCACGCCGAGCGCGTCGAATTCCTCTTCCAGCCAGCCAACGCCGATGCCCAGCTCGAGCCGCCCCCCCGACAGGTGGTCGAGCGATGACGCTTGCTTGGCGAAGTAGAGCGC
Organism: Acidimicrobiaceae bacterium; assembly: GCA_026713105.1. Classification (GTDB taxonomy): domain Bacteria; phylum Actinomycetota; class Acidimicrobiia; order Acidimicrobiales; family Poriferisodalaceae; genus Poriferisodalis. Next base: position 152,985 of record JAPOPC010000064.1, on the reverse strand, counting down.
ATTGGCTTGGGTGACGATGTTGACGCCGGTGCCGAGCCGGAGCCGCTGCGTTGCCCCGGCGACGAACGTCAGGGCAATGAACGGGTCGGTGAAGCCTGCGTCGGTGGGGAGGCCCAGCTTGCCGCTGGGGTTGTAGGGGTAGCGGCTCTCGTAGTCGTACGGCACGATGACGTGCTCGAACGTCCAGACCGACTCGTACCCGAGTTCCTCGAGCTGCTGGGAGAACGACCGCAGGTACCCGGGATCGAGGTAGGCGGTCGAGTTGATGGGTGTGATGCCGACGTGCATCTGCGGGACTGTACGCAAGACGTGCAGCGGGTGCCCCGGGCCCGGTCGGCCTGATCAGACTGTCTGCCCGGTGTTCCGCGCAGTCGTGCACGCTGCGTCCCAGTGCGCCAAGCTGTAGCGATGTCGGGGGACACAGTGTTCGCAGTCGAGCGCGCCTCCGCGTACACCCAGGCGGACAAAGAGCGCATCCAGAAGCGCACCATCATCGTGCTCATCGCCAGCCAGGCCGCCGGGGGCTTCGGACTGGTCGCCACGTACATCGTGAGCGCTCTGCTGGCCGAGGACATCACCGGCTCCTCCACACTGGCGACGATCGCTGCGAGCAGCCTGTCCATCGGCTCGGCCGCGGTCGCCGCTCCGATGTCGAAGCTCATGAACAAGTACGGCCGCCGGTCAGGCCTGCGGTTCGGGTACCTCGTAGGTGCGGGAGGCGCGACGCTGGCAGTGCTGGGAGCGATCCTGCTCAGCTACCCGCTGCTGTGCCTGGGCGTGTTCGGCGCCGGTGCCGGCAATGCCGCCAACTTGGCGACCCGCTACGCAGCGTCGGACTTGGCGCAGGAGAACCGCCGCGCCAGCACCATCAGCATGATCGTGTGGGCGACCACGTTCGGGTCCTACACCGGCTCTGTGGTGTCGGGCTATGCGAGCGAAGTCGGCGTCACCATCGGCTTGCCCGACAAGACCGGCTCGTACGTGTTCGCCGGAGTGATGTTCCTGCTGGCAGCAGCCATCGTGGAGGTCTTCCTGCGCCCAGACCCGCTGCACATGGCCAACGAGCTCGCAGCCGAAGGGGTCGCCAACGGCACCCGCAAGGCCGAGGCGCGGCCCACCGTGCGTCAGGCAATCTCGCTGATCATGCAGCAGAGCCAGGCACGTCTCGCCGTGTTCGCCATGATCGTCTCTCAGGTGACGATGGTGGGCGTCATGGCGCTCACCCCGCTGCATATGAAGGCGGGAGAGCAGTCCCTGAACGTCATTGGTCACATGATGGGATTCCACATCCTGGGCATGTATCTCCTGTCGCCCCTCGTGGGCCGCCTCACCGACTCGGTCGGCAAGTACCCGATGCTGTATGTCGCGGGAGGACTGTGTACCTGGGGAGCGTGGTGGGCGGCGGTGACACCGCCCGAGGGCGTCCTCGGCGTGTTCATGGGCAATTTCCTGATCGGGCTGGGATGGTGTTTCGGCGTGGTCGCCGCGTCGAGCCTGCTGGTGGAGCTGTACCCGCTTCATCAGCGAGTGTCGGTGCAGGGCGTGGGCGACTTCGCAATGCTCGGCGCGGGTGCGCTGGCGGGGCTCAGCGCGGGTGCCCTGTACGAGACGTTCCAGTACCGCGGCGTGAACTATGCGAACGCGCTGTTCGGCATCGCGCTGGTGGCGGTCACCTTCTTCACCTACACCGGGGTGCGGCGGGCAACGCGACGACCCGAGCACGAGCAGCGGGCGGCCGCCGTCCGCGGCTGATTCAGGGCGTCACTTCGGGTGGCGGCTCCACCATCACCAGTGTCATGTCGACGCGGCGAGGGTTGCCGCGGGTGATCACGTCGTATGCGGTGTCGTTGGTGAAGGCCATGCGGCCGTCGCTCTCGGTGATCACCGCTGAGATCGAATAGGTGTTGCGGTCGTCGATCTCGTCGCTGACATAGCGGAGGTCGAAATCAATGGGCACCTGGCCGGGGCTGCTGATGATTTGCTCGGCGATGAGCACCGAGGCGGCGTCGGCGTAGGACGTGTCGCGCAGCTGAACGGTCACCACGGCGTCGGGCGTGAGGGCGATCCGCTCCCGGTAGGTGATGGTGCCGCGGACAGAGGCATCGGAGCCCGGCAGCGCGGGCGTGACCACCTCGGTGGTGTCGTCGTAGTAGCCGCACGCGCCTGCGACGAGCGCGAGCCCGAGTGCTGCGCTGGCCAGCCGGGATGCTCTTCGGAATGAGTGCATGGATTTCCTCTGCGGTGACTGGCGGGTTACAGCGCCCTCAACAGTGTCATCCACTTCAACGCATCGGAACCCCCACCGGTTCGGGTGCATCAAGAGGTCGCTTGGGATGGCGCCCCTGGCTGTAGGGAGGCCAGCAGCGAGCCCTGGCGGCCCAGCGGCTCGACGCCGAGCGTCCGCAGGATGCGCCAGTGCAGGCTGATGTCCGAGGAGATGATCGGCACGCCGAGCTGCGCTTCGATGCCGGCAGCCAAGCTCACGAAGCGCTGCGGCAGACCGTCATCGCCCCGGTAGTTGGACATGCCGTTGACGAGCACTGCGTCGACGCCGGGCGCTTGGGCGAGGGCGTACTCGCACGAGCGCAGCGCGAGGTCGCCCCCGAAGATCCAGATGCAGTCGTTCACCTCTTCCTGGGTGGCGTACCAGCCCTGGTCGACGAAGTTTCCTGCCCACACGACATCGATGCCCGCGCTGCGCAGAAAGCGCACCACGCCGTCGCGCCAGTCGGGCCAGAAGTAGGCGGCGTTGAGCGCGACCCGCTCGTAGCCGTGCTCCTCGCAGGCCTCTACCAGTGTCAGTCCGGCCATGTGGAACGGCGTCTCGTACTTCTCGGCCATCTCGATCGTGAAGCGGCGGATGTCCGAGGCGTCGGTGCCGGCGGCGTGCACCCAGTTCGTGCCGACCTGCCCGACCACGTCGGCGCCGCTGTTGGACAGGCAGTGCACGGTCTCTTCGAGCAAGTGGAACAGCCCGGCACGGTCGCTGAGGCGGTGTGCGTAGCCGGGGGCGTGCAGCAGGCGCCCGTGCACGCCGACCGACGGCGGGCACATGCGCAGGAAATCGCTCGGGGCAGCGTCGAAGTCCATGGGCGGCGCGGTGAAGCCGACCTGGTGGGGGAAGAGCTTCTTGGCTGGGTCTCGCCACCGCTCGGGCTTGCTCATCGGTTTCTGGCCTGTCTCGTCGGTGTTGCTCGGCTGTTGCTCTGGATGCTGGTCGGTTGTGGTTCGGATGCGGGATCCGGCTGGCATTCGGGTGCTCAGGCGCTCCAACCGCCGTCGACGTGGATCGTCTGGCCGGTGATGTAGCTGGCGCCGGCACAGAGGAACAGGCATGCGTCGGCGTACTCGGCGGCAGTGCCGGGCCGGCCCAGCGGCAGCGCCTCGGAATCTTCGAAGACCGTCTCCCAGCGGATCGGGAAGTTGGTGGAGTCGGGGTGCACGTAGCTGGGGGAGATGGCGTTCACCCGCACTTCGGGGGCCAGGCCGCGTGCCAGTTCCTTGGTGAGCGTGATGAGTCCGCCCTTGGCGACGCTGTAGGGCGAGCTGGAGCCGCCGCCGCGCCAGCCCGACATCGATGCCGTGTTCACGATGGCGCCGCGGGATTCCTTCAGGTAGGGCGCCGCGGCCTTTGCCGTGCGGAAGGCCGACAGCAGGTTGATTGACAGCGCCTCAGCCCATAGTTGCTCGGTCTGCGACTCGAGGTCGCTCGCGGGAATCGTCTGGAGCGTGACGGGATGGCCGGCGATGTTGAGCAGGTAGTCGATGCCGCCCATTTGTCCGGCGGCGGCGTCGACCATGGCAGCCACAGAGTCGTTGTCGCGCAGATCGCAGGGTGCGCCAAACACGTCGAGCCCTTCGTCGGTCAGCGCTCGCACCGTGGCGGTGAGCCGGTCGCCCGCCAGGTCGGCGATGGCCACAGTGCTGCCGTTGGCGGCGAACGTGCGGGTTACGCCCAGGCCGATGCCGCTGGCCCCGCCGCTGACGATGCTCCGCTTGCCGGTGAGGTCGGCGCTGATCACGTGGCGGCCCCTCTCGTGGATCGTGGACAGGTGCTCATGAACCCTGTGGCAGGTACTGGTCGTGGGACCACGGGTCGAGTCGCAGGCTGAGTTCCCGCAGCCGGCCGTGGAACTCGTCACGGGGGACGTGACAGAGGCGGATGTGACGCCCGCTGGCTGGGTCGAACGCGGTCCGCCCGTGCATGACCCGGTGGTTGTCGATGAGCACGCCCTGTCCGGGCTCGACCCGGATCGTGGCAGTGAATTCGGGGCTTCTCATCCGGTCGCTGAAGGCCCGGATGGCGTCATACAGCCGGTCGACGTCGTCTGGCGGGACGTCGGGCGGGCCGAGCGCCCGGTCGAAGTAGCGGATGCCGCTCGGGCGTCCGAATTCGTCGAGCCGGATGACCGGGCTGCGGCTGCGCAGGTTGATCTCGCCGGGATGGCGCCGGATGTGGGTGACCGGCAGGGTGGTGAGGGCCTCGAATGCGTCGGGCTCGTCGGCCCGAAGCGACTCGGCGATGGAGAAGCCGTCCACGTAGGTGCTCATGCCGCCGACGTCGGTATTGACCAGGCAGTGGAAGATGTCGATGCCGGGCGGGGAGTAGTAGAAGGCGTCGTCGATGTGGGGCGCTTGGGCCATGCCGGTCTTGGCGCCGAGCTTCGCCACAGGTTCGGCCCGCACGTCGTAGATGCGGCCGTAGACGGTTGTCTCATGGATTGGGCCGACGAGGTCGGCGAGCTGCCCGGTGCAGGCGGGGTCGGTGCCGAGGTTGTCGATGCGCACGATGCCGTAGTCCCGCAGCAGCCGATAGGCGCGCAGTTGTCCGCTGCCTCCGTCGCTGGCCTCGTCCCAGTCGACGGTCGGGAAGTCGTCTGCGAGCTCGGCTCGCCAGGTGGTGGGCTGCCAAGCGGCTCGCCGATTGCGGGCGTCGTCGTCGTAGGCGTTCGCCGCGAGCCAGTCGCCGCCGTAGAACGATCGGTGGCCGTCGGGCCAGGAAAGCACCAAGTCGCCGTCACAGGTGTGGGCGCTGGCGGGGGCGATGTCCGACGGGAAGCTGGCCACCGTCGTGAATCGGATGCCGTCAGCGGGGTTGCCGCATTCGTCGCACCAGCAGCAGTGTCGCAGCCATTGGGCCGCGTAGGTCCGCTCGTGCCCGTCGGCGAATTCGACAAGCACTCGTCGCCCGTCGATGGCCGCGCCGGTCGCCGCAGGTGCGTCAGCGATGCCGAGCCGGTTGCCGAGATGCGGGTTGTACGTGGTGATGTCACCGACAGCACCGCGTTCGCTTCCGTCAGCCGCCGGCGCGTTTGGCGGCGCCTCCGCCGACAGCCCAGCCGACGGCTCGCTCACTGGTCAATCGCTCCCGTTGCCGGCTGCGTCGAGCGTGTGGGCAGCCACCAGCTCGTCGTTCAGCTCCACGCCGAGGCCCGCACCGGTTGGCAGCGCTGCGTAGCCGTCGATGATCTCGGGTTCGGGCGGGTGCACCAGCTCGGTGCGCAGGCGCGACTCGCCGAGCCGCGACGAGCGGAATTCCACCATCGGGATGGTCAGGGCTGCGGCCTGCAGGTGGAAGTTGGCGACGTCGGTGATGCCGGTGGCGAAGCTGTGGGGGATGAGCTGCGCACCGTGCAGCTCGCACAGCTCGGCGATGCGCATCAGCTCGGTGAACCCGCCGGCCCGGCTGACGCCAGGTTGCACCAGCGACACGCCGCCGGTAGTCAGCCATTCCCGCACTTCCCAGCGACCCGCCGCGAATTCGGCGCCGCCGACCCGGACGGGCGACACGGCGGCCAGGCGGGCGTGGCCGGCCAGGTCGTCATGGCGCAGCGGCGCCTCCGCGAAGGTCACGTCGAAGTCCTCTATGCGGCGCAGCGTCCAGGCGGCGTCGTGCCAGTCCCACCAGCGGTAGCCGAAGTCGAGCGCCATGGTGAGCTCGTCGCCGAACGCTGCCCGGCAGTCTCCGACGAAGGTCACGATGGCCCGGTCGGACACCTCGGCACCGAACAGCACCGGCACTTTGACAGCGGTGAGGCCTTGGTCCGCGGCGACTGTGGCTTGGCGGGTGACCTCGTCGAGCACCGCGTCCATGGGTCCGTCGTAGATGTCGCCCGGATAGCAGGTCGCATAGGGCCGGATTCGATCCGTGCGGGCGCCGCCGAGCAGCTTGTAAACGGGCAGTCCGAGCTGGCGCCCGGCGAGGTCGTAGAGCGCGATGTCGACCGCTGAGTAGGCCTGGATGTAGGTGCCGCGGCGGCCGTGGTAGAAGCTTCCGTGATACGCCCGGTCGTACAGCGCTGCGGCTTCGATGGGGTCGGCGCCGACCACCGCGTCGGAGATGCCCTGGCTCCAGAAGTGGATGGTGCGCTGGTCGATCATCGCTTTCGTGACTGCGGGCGTGCACACCGACTCGCCGATGCCGATCCGCCCGTCAACGTCGGTCACCTTGACCAGCAGGGTCTCCTCGGAGCCCTCGGCAAATGCGTTGCCAACCGCTGGCACCGACACGATCAGCGCTTCGACGGCGGCAACCGGGCATGGCTGGCGTGGAGCTGTCACCGCCGTGCCGCCTGATTTGCTCCGTGGCTGCTCAGCGGAGCGTTCACTCGCGCTCGGCCCGTGCTGAGCGGCGCGCGATCGGACGCTTCAGCCACCGATAGGGCTCTGGGCGGTGAGTCCACCGTCCACAGTAAACACGCTGCCCGAGACGAAGCTGGCCGCAGGGCTTGCGAGCCAGAAGACGACTTCGGCGATGTCGTCTGGAGTGCCGAGCCGGCCGATCGGATGGCGTTCGATGGCCGCTTGTCGGGCTGCGTCAGGGTCTGCTTCGAGATCGAATACGGCATCAGCCAGTGCCGTAGCGATCCAGCCGGGGCTGACCGCGACGCAGCGGATGCCCTGGTGCCCATGGTCGATGGCGATCGCTCGGGTGAGGGCTTCGACGGCACCCTTCGAGGCGTTGTACATCGCCATGCCGGCGTCGGCATGGGTAGCGGCAATCGAGGCGATGTTGATGATGACGCCTCCGCCGGGCTGGCTGGCCATCTGGCGCACCGCGGCCCGGCAGATGTTGAACACGCCCCGGACGTTCGTGTCCATGACGTGGTCGAACTCTGCGTCGGACGTGTCGGCGACGGTCTTCTCGACTTGGACGCCGGCGTTGTTGACGACCACGTCGAGCGATCCGATGCGCTCGACGGCCGCAGCGACGAGCGCATCGGCCTGAGCCGGATCGGCCACGTCAGTGCGCAGCCAGTCCGAGCCGCCGAGATCGGGTTCGCTCCGACTGCCGGTCAGCACATCCCAGCCGTCGGCCACAAATCGCCCTGCGATCGCCTCGCCGATCCCAGAGCTCGCTCCCGTCACTACCACGCTGCTCACCGTCGCCCTCCCGCCCCGTCGTTTCCTCGCTGCGCCCTCGCGTCTCGGTCGTTCGCGTCTGGCGCCCGATGCCGATCACTCGCCACAGTTGGCAGGATTGCAGCATGGCTCATTCGAACCCTGCCACCGGCACAGGCCGTGTGGTGAGCGGAATTGTTGCGAGGGCCGTCCGATGAGCGTCGTGGGCATCGATCACGTTCAGCTTGCGATGCCATCCGGCCGTGAAGCCGAGGCGCAGGCGTTCTATGAGGGGTTGCTGGGCGTACAGCGGGTGCCAAAGCCGCCGCATCTGGAGGTCCGTGGGGGCTGCTGGTTCGAGAGCGACACCGTCAAGATTCATCTCGGCGTCGAGGACCCGTTCCGCCCGGCACGCAAGGCTCACCCGGCACTGATAGTGGATGGCCTCGCAGCCCTCGTCGAGCGGTTGCAGGCAGCGGGGGTCACCGTCCGAGACGACGAACCGCTCGAGGGCCACCACCGTGTTTACGTGGACGATCCCTTCGGCAACCGCCTCGAGTTGATGGAGCCGTCGGCGCCGCGTTCCTGACCGAAGCACTCTCACCGGCGGCGCCCTGTCAGCCGCTTCGCATCCTCAAGTGTTCGGAGGCCGGAACGACGCAAGCTCCAGCACCGGGTCGTTCCAGCCGCCTTCGGTGAACAGCGTCCCCGCCAGCCGCCCGATCTCATCGGCGGACTTGGCTGCTGAGCCGCAGCCCCCGACCGCGACGGCGACGCGATCGTCGACCCAGTCGATCCAGGGCAAGTCGTGCGGGGTGTTCGTGACCACGCAGGGCTTGATGTCGCGTGAACGGATCGTGCGGTCGGGAAGGAATTCCCGCAGCCGGCTCTCGAGGTCGTCTGCTTCGGCCTGGCTCCCGCCGCTGCGGAACCAGTCGACCACGGTGGAGACATCGTCGGCCATGGTGGCGGCGGGGTCGTAGCCGCCGATCTTCAGCATGACCCGACCGTCCGGGAACCGGACCGGCGGAACCCAGTAGACGTCGTGGCGGGGGTCTGCCTCACATGTGGCCGGGTCCGTCCGGGAGATGAGGCTCGGCAGCGTCGGGCCCTCGTCGAGTTCGGCCATCAGGATCGTCCGCAGGCTGCGTTCCAGCGGCAGGTCGACTCCGACGAGCCCGGCGGCCCAGGCGCCGGTGCACAACAGCACAACTTTGGCGACCAGCGTGTCGTTCCCGACGGTCAGCTGCACGCCGTCGGCCCTCGGCACGGCCGCAGACACCGGCGCATCCACGACCGTCCCGCCCGCTGCGGCCGTCAGCTTGCTCTGCGCCGCGATCATCCGTCGAGGGTTGATGTGGCCCGCCGGAGCAGCTTCGAGGATGATCGTGTCCGCGCTCGACATGTCGATCCCGAAGCGCTCTGCGACATCGTCGGCGCTGATCTCACGTGCGTCGACGTCAAGCTTGCGGGCATGAGCAAGATCCGCTTGGGGATCTGCGGGGGAGTAGACGAGCCCGGCACCGGAATGGAACGGGATGCCGGAGCGCTCCTCGATGTCTGGGTACCTGCCGATCGAGCGGATCGCCAGGTGCGACCACGCAGGATCGGGATCGATCATCCGGGTGATGCGCCCCTCGTCGTAGTGGCTCGCGAACGGACCCGACGATGTCGCATAATCCGCCGGTTCACCAGGCCCGATCAGCGCCACCGAACGCCCGGCTTCCGCCAAGTGCCGGGCGGCAGCGCTGCCAATCAGACCCCGCCCGACAACTGCAACTTCGAACTGCGACACGCCCGCAAGCTAGATGCTCTCGGGGCAGAAGTGCCGGTGACTGGAGTCTCGTGGTCAAACTCGGACGACACCCAAGTCGTCGAGTTCAAGAAAGTCGGCGTCCTGAGTGACGACAGGAACTCCATGGGCGACGGCCGTAGCCGCGATCCATGAGTCGTTGATCGGCATCGCCAAGCCTCGCTCTCGCAGAGTGACTCGTAACCGTGCCCATGCGGCAGCCACGTCGCTGTCCACCGGAAGCGGATGCAGTGCCAATGCGCTGGTCAGTGTCGAGAGTCGGCGATCACGCACGACAGTGTCGGCTGCTTTCAGCACACCGACGCGAAGTTCGCCGATCGTGATGGCCGACACGCTCAGACGATCAGGCAATGCGTCGGTTCTCAGCGGACGACCCGTCTCGCGTGCGATGAACAGCGACGTGTCCGCCAGCCCGCGACCTACGGCCATGGCAAGTCGTCCGTTGTCTCGGACTTGAGATCTGCCAGGTCATCAGCCAGGCCGTGGTCTGCTTGATGGGCCAAGACATCACGGATGAAGCGCTCGCGACTTATCCACTGAGGGCGTTCCTCGATGGGCCGGAGTTCGGCGACCGGCTTGCCGTGCACGGTGATGCAGACCGACTCGCCCTCAGCGACGCGATCAAGCAATTCACGCGTTTGATTGCGCAACTCACGAGAGGCCACGGTTTCCATGAAGGCAGTGTCGCACATATGCGACATATGTAGCAAACCTTTGAATTCGCTCGCGCTCGTCAAGTCGGAAAGAGTTTCCGCCACGGTGTCATGACTCGGTTTGATCGAGTTCATACCGGCGACCGTAGAGGGGCCCGTTCACTGAGTCACCATGGTTTTCTGAACGAACCTCGGTGCTACCAAGTCTCCGCCAGGTCTCGCAACCCAGAGACGGCGTTGCATCGAAGTGGCGTGGTTAGCTCTGCTGGGCCGAGACGCGGACGATGGTGCTGCCCACGACGCGGTCGGTGAACGAGCGGCGGTCGCGGCTCAGCATCAGGACACCCGCGTCCACGATCATCCCGATGCCCAGCGTGACGCTCCAGAAGAGGCGCTTGAAGACTTCGCGAGTGAACATTCGGCCCCAACCGAATCGGGTGCCATCGGACCGAGCGGCCTCTAAGCCCACGAGGAACTTGCCCGGTGTCTGGCCCCATGCGAGCAAGAAGAGCCATGGAATCAAGGGCAGGAATACGAGCCACCAAGAGAAAAGGGCCGTCAGGAGAAACAGTCCATCGATCGTGTCGGCCGCCAACCGCCGAATGGGTCCCGCGCTGGTCACGTGCGCATATGGCTCGTTCTGCGGCGGCTCGAAGCCATCGGACATGCGGCGAGTCTGTCAGCGCGCCTCCGCCGACGCAGTGATCGGCGTTGTCTGGAAGCCGGACGGGTCGGAACGCGGCAGGCTGTGCGAATGGCCGACATTGCGCTCACCATCCCCTCGGCGAACCTCACGAACTTCCATCAGGCCATCTCCGACCCCGATGCCATGGAGCGCCAGGACATCTGGGCCAAGCTTTTCCTGCCCGACGGGCCTGGGCCGTTTCCGGTGGTGATCGTGGTCCCGGGCAGCCTCGGGCTCCAGCCCCATCACCTCGCGCACGCGTCGGAGCTCACCAACCTCGGAATCGCTGCGTGCGGCGTTGATCCCTTCGGCCCTCGCAGCGTCACCTCGACCGTCGCCAACCAAGTCCAGTACTCGTTCGCGGCGAGTGCTTGGGATGTCCTCGCTACTGCCGAAGTGCTCGCCCAACGCCCCGATATCGACGCGACCCGCATCGGTGCGCAGGGCCACAGCCGCGGCGGCTCGGCTGTGCTCAGCGCTGCGTCGGTGCACCTCGCCGCAGCCTCCGGCGCCCCGAAGCTGGCGGGCGTCTATGCCGCCTATCCCTGGTGCGGCCACCAGTTCGCCGACCCTGCTGTGGGTGGCACGCGTGTCCGAGCGATCATCGGCGACCAAGACGACTGGTGCTCGCCGATGCAGGTGCAAGCCCACATCGGGGCCATGCGAGTGGCGGGTGGCGACGCCTCGGTGCGGATCGTGCCCGACGCCCACCACAGCTTCGACCGCACCACGCCGCTCGAGCACATTCCCGACGCTGCCGTGACGCCAGGAGCGCCCACGGTCTACATCGCCGACGACGGCGCCTTCATCCCGCCGACCTCCGACGAGCCAGACCCGTCGATGGTCGATCTCGACGGCTTCCTCTACGCCATCGACGCGGGCTACGGCGTCCGCGGCGCCCATATCGGCGGCAGCCCCGAACTCGCGTCCCTCTTCGTCGAAGACATGACCACCTTCTGGCTCGACGTCCTGGCGTGGACCTTGGAGTGAATGCCATCCGGGTCGGCGTCGCCATGTGCTCGTCAACTACCGCCGGCTTGCCAAGCCCAGTCGCATCGGTAAGGGCGCTGAGCGCCCGCATCAGCCTGTGCAACTCCAGTCAGGGGCCGAGGAGGGCGGCTGGCACTACCGCGATGCCATCTTGACGTCGATATGACTGCGGTCCTGTGTTCACGATGACGGCGTTGGCAAGTCGGTCACCGATGCGTTCGGCGAGCCATCGGAGCCCAACGGTGTGTCGATCTCGGACATGTGCGGCGAACTTCACTTCGACAGCCACAACCCTGCCATCGGGACCTTCAACGATGAAGTCGACTTCGTGGCGGCCGTCGCTGTCGCGCAGATGCATCACGCTGGCTTCGGCCGCCTGGGCATACACGCGTAGTGATTGACCGACCAGCGACTCGAAGAGCCCACCGACAAACACGTCGACACGCTGGACGGCCGATCCAGGCCCCGCGCCGCGGAGCAATGCGTCGGCGCTGAGATTGAGCATTGATGCGGCGAGCGCCGGGTCAACCAGCGAGTGCTTGGGGCGTCGTGTCAGCCGTGACAGACGGTTCAGCGTGGGCGCCCAGGGAGGGAATGGATCAAGCATTCCGATGCGAGTAAGCGCATCGTGGTACTTGGCCGAAACGGGGCGGCTTGGCACCTGATCGGATTCCGACGTTGCTGCGGATCGAATGGCCTCGATGCTGGCGATGGTGCCAGTAGCGGCCGCGTAGGAATGCAGCCAGCGACGAAGCAGCACCGGGTTGCGGGTAGTGCCGCCCGCTTCGGCGAAGTCGACATCGAGCGCACGCTCGATATAGCTGCGCAGGGACGCCCGCAGAACCCGCGGAGGCTCGTCGCGGACTCCGGGCAGACCGCCGCTGCAGATCTCGCGGGTGTACTCGTCCAAGCCGGCCTCCGTGGTGCCTCCGACATTGGGACGAGAACCGGTCAACAGCTCAGCGAGGCTGACGGTCGGTGACGCGAATTCGGGGCTGTTCCAGCGCTCGGCGAGCGCCAGAGGCTTCATGTGCACCGTGACCATCCGCCCCGCGCCGCTGTGGGTCGGCCGCTGAGGCGGCGTCGCCGAGCCACACAAGATGAATCTGCCTTGCAACGGATTTTGGTCTACCTCGCGGCGAACGAGATCCCAGATGTCGGGAAAGAGTTGCCATTCGTCGATGGCGACGGGCGGCTCGGCGGCGAGCACCCGACGGGGGGCGGCACGCAGCAATGCGAGGCTGTGCTCGTCGTCGAGCCGGAAGACGGTACGGGCGTGCTGGCTCACGGTCGTGGTCTTGCCGACTCCGCGGGCGCCCTCGATGCTGAGAGCGCGGGTGCCCTCCAGCAACTCCCGAATCTCGGCGTCCACGATTCGCGGCCCGTATCTGGTCACGTGTACCCCTCAGCTTGCACATCGCTCTTGATGGTTAATCGCCAACTAGCGCAGTGTTATCAATACAACTAACGCACTAATAACAATACAAACACCGCAGCTCTAACGATACATATGCCGCAGAAGCCAACCGCCCCGCCCTCAGGCCGGAGCTACCAAGTGCTCGCCAGCTCCCGCAGGCCCGCCAAGTCGAGCCGGCGGTCGTGGCACCACCACCAGGCGTAGCTGTACACGGCGCCATTGGTGAGGTCATAGGAGTCGGTGATCTGGCGCAGGTGATGGATCGACAGGTAGGCCTCGGTGTGGGCGTAGGCGATGACTGCGGGGTCCCAGCGGTCGGTGTCGACGCTGGCCCATTCGTATGCGTGGGCGAACGTCGCTGTGGCCAGGCGCACCGCGGCAGGTACGACGGAGCTGTACCAGTCGCGTACCGATGCCTCCACCTGTTCGGACTCTGCCGGCGAGGGATCCGGCACGTCGGGATTGTCACGAGCCGACAGGTAGCTGTGCAGCATGGCCGTGTGCTCGTGCTGGCTGACGAGTGTTCCTGTAAGGGCAGCATCGAGGTCGCGCCGGGCGGCGTCGAGCGCTGACGAGGCTTCGGGCGGTGGCCACACCACCGGGCTGGGAGCGACATGGGCCAAGCTCAGCCCGAGCGAGCTGGCAGCACCCACGAAATTCGCGAGATCCATGACCGCGTCGAGAGCCTCGTACATGCCTGCGGGCCAAGGTCCCTCGGCTTCGCACACCGACCGCAGCGTGACGCTGTGGTCGTAGAGGACGGGGTCGGGTTCGAGGGCTGCGTGGGGGTCGGCAGCCGCATCGTCCAGCGCCGAATCCCAGCGGCGCGGAAACGCCGTGCGGCACAGATCGTTGGCGTCATACGGCGATGCAGCTCTCGTCGCGATTCCGCCCAACAGTTCTGCTGCCATGGCAACCTCGAAGCCACCATCGGGCGCACAGGTCTCAACAGCCGCGCCGCCCCCGCGCTCTCGCCGGGCATCGGCCTGCGTCGCCAGCTGGTGGGTGCCTCCGCCGGCCTGGCGCCCAACTGCGCTCGGCGGGTCGCTGCCGGGACCGGGGAAGCCGGGGAGCCCATCGGCCGCAGTCGCCATTTCGTCGCACGCGCGCACGACGAATTCGGACCAATCGATGGACTCGTCGCTCGGCAGCGCGGCGTACAGCGCTTCTTTGGCGCCATGCACCAGCCACGGCGGCCGCTCGGCCGAGTCGTAGTCGGGAAGGATGTGTGTGCTGTGTTGTGTCATGGCCCGCAACGTAGGCAGGGGCTGTCACAATCTGGGCCTGAATTTCGGCATGAGGCTGTGCCGCCGTCATGCGCCGATTAGCTGCCTGCCTTGTATCTCCAGGGCTCGGCTTCAGTCATTGCAATTGCATTGGCCAGAGCTGCCGCGTCCTCGGCGGGGCTTTGGGGCACTTGCCGGTACGACTCAGCGATCGATTCGCCTTCGCGTGCTTGCCGGGAGCCGTCACGCAAGACCTGTGCGAGGACGGGATGTGTCGTGTGCAACGAGGAATCAGATCCTCGAGCGGCGAGGAGAACCTGCGCCGCATCCTCGCCCCGGTCCACCGAGATCAAGACGCCCGCGTCAAGGATCACAGGCCGTAGCGCTCGGCCATCGCTGCGACAGCAGCCTCATCGGGCGGCCCGCTTTCTCGGGCCCACTCCGCGAGAAAGTCGTCGAGCGCCTCCCGGCGATCTTGATCGGCCGCGAGACGACACAGTGCTTCGCGAACCGTGGCGGTCGCTCCGCCGAATGCCGGAGCGAGCCGTTCGAGGAGTTGGCCGTGTTCATCGTCGAGCCGCACCGTTCTCCTGGCCATGCCATCGAATGTATTGGACGACTGCGCGCTCGAACGCAGATTTCTTGGAACTGCCCATCATGAGGCCAGTCATGCGGGCGTGCGGCCGCCATAGGCCATGCTGACGGCGTTCGCGAGGAGGGTGCGTCGTGGCGCGAAGTGTGATGGCGTGTCTTGTGAGCGCTCAGGGGATGCCGCGGCCGGTGCTCGGTGAATGTCGCGGTGGTGTGTGCATGCGTTGCTCCTGCGGTTCTGCGCCTAGTCCTACAGCAGATCCCATACCGAACTTCGCAAGCTGATGGATGCTGCGTAGACCGGCGCGGTGAGGACTGCAGGGCCGATGCGCGGACGATGGTGCTGCCGACGACCCGGTCGGTGACGGACCGGCGGTCGCGACTCAGCATCAGAACACCCGCGTCCAAGATCGACCCGAAGCCCAGCGAGACGGTCCAGAAGAGGCGTTGGAAGACTTCGCGGACGAACATGCGGCCCCAGCCGAATGGTGTGCCGTCGGATCGCACCGCCACCAATCCGGTGAGGAACTTGCCCGGCGTCTGACCCCATGCCAGCACGAAGAGCCAGCACGGCAGGTAGACGAAGATGAGCCACCAGAACGTGAGAACCAGCAGGCCGAAGAACCCGTCGATCACGTGGGCAGTCAGGCGCCGAACGGGTCCCGCGCTGGTCATGTGCGCATCGGGCTCGCCCCGCGGTGGCTCGAACCCGTCAGACATGCGGCGAGTCTGTCAGCGCGCCTCCGCCGACGCAGTGATCAGCGCCTCGTGGAGGCTGCACAAGTCGGGACGCGGCGGGCTGTGCGATGGCGCACGTCACAGATCGTCGGCATGTTCGACTGCAAACTGGCTAGCAGTCGGCCACAGCTCGCCGTGAGCTACCACGGCTCGGATTCAGTCATGGCGATTGCATTCGATTGGCCTGCCCGATGCACTGATTGACGATCATCAGCATCACTGCTCAGGTACTCGAACGCCTCGATGCTGCGTGCGAGTGCGGCGCATAGAAAAGGACCCCGTGCGGGCCGGGGTCCTGCTGCCTGGGGCACGCGATTGCATTCGGCCGGGGCCTACTAATCGGATCCGTCAGGCACACCCAACGCTAGCTCGACAGCGGTGCCTCCGCTACCGGGATACAGCTAGAAGGCTCTGATCCGGTTGGTCCACGGGCGTCCGCTGTGTGTCTTGATGTCCCCGGCTGCATGCGCGCGCTGCATGGCAAAATCGTCGTCGACACGGCGCATGTCGGCGTCCCCCTCAACGGCGCGTCGGCGTATGCCGGCGACGAGATCGGCTGTTTGGATGGCTGGCGACGATGTCGAATCGGCGTAGTACACGGTGGGGTGCAGCAGGAGCTCATGCGCCGTTGCGTAGGTGCCGACGGATTGGCTGGCGTAGGTGTCGAGCCCGTGGTCTGATCGATCCATCACGATGAGGCCGATTTCGGCACGATGTGCGCACTCGGCAGCGAAGTGCTCTGCGAGAATTCGCAGTTGGAGCGGCATCGTGGTCGTCGATGTCATGGAGTGATGCATCTTGGCCTTGTCGATGCTCACTGTGTATGCCGTGCAGTCGAGTTCGCGGACGGTTCTCAGGATCTCTTGGACGAGCAGCCGGTTTTTCTGTCGCTTCCATGAATTGGGTCGAATGATGTGCGTGGCCTTGAGCTCCCAGCTCGCCGGAGGCCCGCGGCCTGGGAACAGGCGAGCCTTGGTGCCGACAATGCGATGACTGAGCAGCGGCACGCGTGCCGACGGCACGGCAATGCCGCCAATGACGAGAGCGCCGCTGGCATGGTTCGGCGCTGGATGGCCCGAGTCGTCGAGGAACAGCAGACGCGTGGGCTGTGAAGGACTCATGTGGCGCTTTCTTGGCGGCACTGCAGTGGAGCCCGCGGTGTCGGCGGGCAGCGCTCGGCGTGACGGTAGTCATGGCTGGGCGGCGATGACCGACGATTTTCGAGGCTCGAACTGTCGCTCCGCTTCCGCCGGGTGGTTCTGTCGCCGACTACGTGCCGTTCTACTTCGCGGCACGCTCCCCAATGCTTTACTCCATCCACATGGGCGGTGTTCCGTCGTACCAAGGTGGTCAAGAGAAGATCGTGTACCTCGGATCGAGTATTGACACGATCATCGAGCAGGGACTGCGATTCGTGTTCACCGACCGCAATGCAGCGCTTGGCCAAGACCGAGAAACGAAGCCGTCAGGCATTGGCTGCGCTTACTACGGTTGGGGCCACTACCCCGGTAAGTGTCCAAAGCGACTGGTACTTCTGATGACGCGCTTCGTCGAGGCAAGCGGCAACCTGCTCGACGCCGATGTGGACGTGCTGGTCAACACCGTCAACACGGTCGGCGTCATGGGCAAGGGCATCGCGCTGCAGTTCAAGAATGCCTTCCCGGCCAACTTCAAGGCTTACGAGCAGGCCTGCAAGCGCAAGGAGGTCGTCCTCGGCAAGATGTTTGTGTTCGACAACGGCCAGCTCACCAGGCCGTGCTGGATCGTGAACTTCCCGACGAAAGGCCACTGGCGCTCTCGTTCGCGCATCGGCGATCTCTACGTGGGTCTCGACGACCTTCGAACCGTCATCGTCGATCTCAAGATCACCTCGATTGCCCTGCCGCCGCTCGGCTGTGGCAACGGTGGGCTGGATTGGGCGGAGGTGCAGCCGTTGATCAAGGACAAGCTCCAGGGACTCGATGCTGAGGTACACATCTACGCCCCCGCCGGGGTGCCGGCTGTGGCTGAAATGCAGGTGGCCACACCGAGGCCGACCTTGACGCCAGGGAAGGCGGCGTTGGTCTCGATGGTCGACCGCTACTCGGCTGTGGCTTTCGGAGCGTCGCTGATCGAGATTCAGAAACTCATGTACCTGCTACAGGAGGCGGGCGAACCGCTCAAACTCCGGTTCGAAGCGCATCGATACGGGCCCTACGCCGACAACCTTCGCCATGTCCTCAAGGCGCTCGAAGGCCACCATCTGCAAGGCTTCGGTGATGGCTCGGCGTCGGTCGACGCTGCCGAGCCGATTCGCTTGTTGGAAGGCGCTGCGGAAGAAGCGGTAGATGCACTGTCGGGCGAGCCGATCGTCGAGCGAATGGAGCGCGTGCTCAGTGCGGTAGAGGGCTTCGAGTCCGCGTACGGGCTGGAACTGCTCGCGACCGTGCATTGGGCTGCGACCAAGAGCGACGCGGGGCCAAGCCTTGATGCGGTGACTACCGAGGTGCAGCAGTGGAACCGACGCAAGCAGCGCATGTTCACCGCCGAGCACATTGAAGTGGCATGGCGCCATCTGCGGAACGAGGGTTGGCTGACTCCGGGTCCGGCGTCGCCAATCGAGTCCGCCGCTTGAGTCTTGCGGTGCTGGATTGAGAGCCCGAGACTGCGACATCGTCGACGCAGTCTGATTGTCTCAAGCGGCCGTAGCCTGAAGTCAATCCCCCCAGTTGCTTCGGTGGTTGGGTGCGGGGCCCGCTTCGGCGGGTCCTTGCGTTTTCTCACGGCTGCGGCTCGCGAGCACGCCGCGCACTTATGCCGGCGTTCGCGTCAGCTTGGCGAGGGACGAGTAGGGGGTCCCGTGGTGACCAGCGAGTCGCTGATCTTCTTCAGATCGCGGCACCACGCATGGACGTGTGTCCAGTCGCCCTGATGTCGATAGCAGGTGGGGTGGTGCTCCCTACGGCACGGCCTCGGCTGCCTCTTCGACGAGGCTGACGGAGAGGTCGTCAAGCACGCCTTCGGCTTCGGCCCACTCGCGGATGGAGGCCATGAGATCTGACAGATGGTCGGCGCCGCCGGCGAAGCCCAGATCGTCCTCAGCCCACCAGTTCGTGCCCTCGCCGGTATTTCGATGCACGCGCACCGCGTGCTTGTGCGTCTCCTGCGGCTCTGCGCCTAGTTCCATCATCACAGGCCGCAACGCTTCGCTACGGCAGCGATTTCTTCCTCGCCGAGAGGACTGACCTCCTCGTCCCATGCTTTAGGGAAAGCGTCGAAGGCCTCCTTGCGATCGTGATCGGTTGCAAGTCTCCGCAGCGCCTCGCGCACCGTGGCCTCTCGGCCGCCGAACTTGGGCGCGGTCGGTTCAAGGAACAAACGGTCCTCTTTGTCGAGCCGCACCCTCGCCCTCATCACGCCGCCGACTGTATTGGGCGCCAGCTCGCACAGTGCCCGACACTGTCCAAGTCCTGGGCCAGCGTGTGAGCAGCGATAAACTTGGGTGAACGGAGCAACTGATGGCCACCCGACCGAAGTCCCGTGACAAATCAGCTGCCGTCCGACGCCGCGGTCGGGCACGACCGGTGTACAGGCCGGCATTCAGCGACATACGCGGATTGCCGGCTCCGAACGCCAAGGCACCGCCTCCTCCGTCGTCTCCGCACGAGGGTCTTGGGTGAGCAAACGAGAAGGTCGGGCGCGCACCGCTGTCGCAGTTGTCACTGGCGTCGCCTAACCTGAGGCCATATCCCCCCAGCCGCTTCGGTGGCTGGGTGCAGGGCCCGCTTCGGCTGGCCCATGCGTTTTGACCATGCCTGTGGCTTGCGAATCTCTCTCGCAGTCACTCAGCACTGATGGAAGCTGGCACGGCAGGAGCCGAAAGGGGAATCTGCCGCTTCGGCTAATCTCAAGCGCCTGGGAGTTACACTGAACGAAAGTTCATAGAAGAGTTCGTAACATGTGTAACTCATGAACGAACAAGAGCGATCCGGGGGGCCGCTCAGCGAAGCGCTGGCTCGCGCTCGGCTGCGTGCCCACTTCACGCAGGAGGAGGTGGGTGCGGCGCTCGGGGTCAGTCGGGCGATGGTGTCCTACTGGGAATCGGGCACACGGAAGCCGAATGACCGGCAGTTCAGCGCACTAGCCCGACTTTACGGTGTCATGCCGGCAGAGCTGCTGGAAGGGCAGCTCGCAGGACCGGGATCCAACGACTTGGCGGGCTTGCTCCTGCGAGACGGCGACGGCATCGGTCCGAGCGGCGCCACTGGCCTCCGGGAGTTCGTCCAGCTCTTGGACCGGTTCGCTGAACTCCGCCGAATCGTCGACAAGCAAGCCGGGTGCCGCATCCAAAGCCCATTCGCTCATCGGCCGAGCCATACCAGCCGCGAGGACGCCCGGCGCAAGGCGCAGGAAGTGCGCGTCCATCTCAGCCTCGGCGCCGGTCCCATCGGGGACATCGACTCGGCGTGCGAAGCCCTGGGTGTCATCGTCTTCCAGACGCCGCTCGGGTCAGACCTGTACAGGGCTGCTACAGGGGCGTTCCTGCGGCATCCCGAGGTGGGGCTGTCGGTTCTCGTGAACCATGACATGTCCGCAGGCCGACGGTGCTTCGCTACGGCTCACGGGCTAGCTCACGCACTGTTCCACAGCCACGAGACCAACCAGGTGCTGTGCCGCGGCGTTGGCCCGCGCGAGAGCTTCGCCGATGCATTCGCTGGCGAGTTCCTGATGCCGAGTTCTGGCGTCCGTCGGCTCGCAGAGTTGCTCGGATTGCCGCGCCGCATCAGCGATCCGGCTGACATCGTCTATGTCCAGCAGTACTTCAAGGTGTCCTGGCCGACTGCGCTGGTTCGGCTTCGCCAGATGAACGCGATCACGCGAGACACCTACGCAGACCTGACAGCAAAGGGTTATCCGGGATCACTGGCTCGAGCCCTGGGGTATCCCGCCCATCCCGAGCCGAACGTCAGCGGCCCTGCGGTGCGACCCCTGCAGCAGTTCCCGCGTTCCTTCCTGCGGATGCTGCGCCAAACCGTTGTCGCAAGGCTCATGTCGCCGAACAGCGCTGCCGCATTCGCTGGGCTGGCAGTTCCCGACATCGCGCAGTTAACCAGCCAGCTGTTTGGCAGTCCTGAGCAGGAATCGCCACAGCTTGAAACGGAATTCCACGAGTTCGAGGTCACTGGTGTCGCCTGAAGCCTTGCCTGTATCAAGTCGTCGGCTTCAAACAGGCCAGATGAGGACACAAGCGTGGCGAATACATGCCGTAGTCCTCAGCCATTGCGGCGACTTAGCCTGGTCTGGAAGAGTCCGTCTCGGTTTCTCACTCTGCGAGAGAGGCGCTGAGGGTCTGCTTGCAGTCACGTTCGTCGGCGGTACGGCGCAGCGTCGCACGGAGGGTGGCAGTCCTGCCATCGAATGCGAGCAACAGCTGCTCCAGCACGGTCGGCCCTTCGCGCCAGATCCCGCAAGCTCTGCAAGGTCGCGGCTCGCAGGCGACGGGCGCTCAGGGGTAGCCGTGGACCCCGCCCGCGCTGGCTGGCTTCGGACGATGTGCGAGGGCCGCCAGCCCCGAACACCGAGGCATCGTCACCTCTGAAACAGCAACTGAAGGTCGCGGCCTGCTGGGTTCACCTTTGGTCTATCGGTTCGAAACCAGCCGGGATGCGACACTTGTCAGCTGGCGGTATCAGCAAGTCGATCTCACCGGGCTTCGGGGATGTGTCGCCATACAGCGCGGTTTGGGTAGCGGAGCTGAACGGTGCTGACAACGCGTATACACCGCGCTCACCTGCTATCTCCAATAGCAAGCTCTCTAAGACATTTCGTGTTCGTGGGCGTGCATCCGAACGCACGAGCCAAGTGCAATCCGCGGTGCAGATCTCGTTGGTGGCAGCAAATGCGCGACGAACCATCGCGGTGTAATTTTCGAGATGTACATACTTTTGTTGAGTGTGCCAAGTCGGCAAAGATGGTCCTTCGCCTAGCGCCCATAACCGAAGCCAACTATCCGTCCGATAGTCCGTTATGCCACTGTACGGAGGCGAGGTTACGACCAATTCGGCCTGTTGGCTCGATGCTGGCAGCGCCGCTGCTGCATCGCCGAGTCCTATATCGATAGCACGAGTCTCCGTCTGCTGCGGCAAACCCTTAGCATAACGCCACCGGATTTTGGCTTTCAGGAACTCCACCGGATCTAGGAGTGGTGCTGCCGTCAATCCGTGCTTCCGCCACCATTGAACGCAATACTTCGGTGACATCGCTTTGGAATGTCGCATCTGATTTGACAAGCCCTCGCCAAGTTTCGAGTGGAGGTAATGAACTAGGAATGCAGCTACGCACCTATCGATGGCATTCGTGCGCCACTTGAGAACTCGACGAGCAGAGTTAATATAGGCCAAGACTGCCGGACAAAATGCTAATGATTGGAAATCGTTCTCGGCAACTTCGTCGCCAGCGACGATCGCACCCTGCACTTCGCCAACGCGTTCTAGCAACACGCCAAGGTCGCTAGCCGGTGAAGTCTTGGTCATGGCGTACACCCAAGCAACCGGATTGATGTCGCAAGCGATCGAAGCGCGCCCTGTTACCATCGCAACATACGGCACCGTTCCTCGACCGCAGAATGGGTCCACGATCAACTGCCCTGGTTCCGTGAATCCGAGAATCGCATCCTCGGCGAATTCCAATGGGAACATCGCGTAATAGGGACCCAAGCGGGCCCAGCGACCCTCGGGCGTTGACGGACGCCGTGTCCATCTAGAAGGCGGGCATGCCATCAGGGAAGCATCGATCATCTTGAGCTTCCGAAGAACGAATCCAGCAATTGGCTGCCAACTCGCAGGGGGATGGCTGCATGAGCATGGGCTCGTACAAGTGGCGCAAAGCCGTCTTGATAGAGAAAGGTGCCAAGCTCGTCAAGTAGGTCGAGCACATCTACGATACGAGGAAACGCAGATTCTTCGACACAATCGGGATCGCGTCCATCTTCGTTGACTTGAGGCGTGGTGACGACGACATGCTGCCCACTATGTGACTTGTACATGATATGTCGACCGTAATAAGTGTCTTGGCCATGAAACTTCGCGCTCAATGGCCGAAGAACTATAGATTGGTGGATATACCCTTTGTCCGGCGTGAAGACGGTGCCGTTCGATATACGTGATCGCACTCCGCCAGCATCAGTCCAATCGAGGGTCGCCAAGTGTTCAACAAACATGCCCGTCTTTTCGACTCCCATCAGCAGGATACCGGGTTGGCCGCTACGCCGAATGTTCTGATTGATGCGCTCAATTTCCCGTTGAATATAGGCGCTGAGCCATGCGGGCATACCGAATATTGCCAAAGGACCGTCGAGTACGAAACCGGTGTCGCTGAAGGCCGAATGAGGTGCGTGCAATTCCAACCATCGCATGATGTTTAGGAGAGCGAGATGTTCAATAACCGCTTGCACAGCGGTGTACGCTTGCGCGCTGCTGCCATAATCCTCGAAACGTTCGTGTGCTCGCAGCCCGTCCGTTGGAAAAATCGGCTCACCGCACCCACAGGTTTCGATGGCGTCAGTCGGTATCACGCGACGCCCACATCCGTCGTTGGCACAGCTGATCTCCGTTGAGCTTCGGCTCGCAGTAATGCGCTGTAGCGTTTGCAAGAGCGTTTCGTGGCCCGACGCCAATGTCGCCTGTGATAAGTCTCGGTACACTGTGTACCGAAAGAACTTTCTTGGGCTGTCCGCGTAGCAGCTGCGCCCGATGATGTTACGTCCTGGCAGGATCGAACTCAGCGTCGAGTCGTGCTCTAGCTCGCGTATCACACGTGGACTCGGGATTGGATCGGTCTTCAATTTGCGCATCGCTTCCAGTTCCAAGAGGACAACGGCAAAGTTGAGCACGCACGCTTCCGCGCCAGGAAATCCGTTCTCGACAGCGTGTTGCACTGATGAGCCGTCGAAGGCCAGTAGCCGGCGGATCGGCACACGCTGGGACACGGGCTCAAGTATGTGGGGCAGTGACTGTGCTGCCGCGTGCTGCGATGTCTTGATTATTTCGGCATCGAATTCGCGTACCGCTCGGCTGTCCATTAGACGCGATATGGACAAGCCACGAGCACGCTCCCCCTCATACGGCATCTGTCTGCCCCTCTAGTGTCGTGGACACGGCAAATTTGTCGACCTGAACCGGTAGGGTAAAGCGGCTTGACCGAGTACGCATTCGCAGATATCCCACTTCGTTGACCGAGATTAGAGTGTCAGCAAAGTCCTCGAAGTCATTGAATTTCGCTAGTTGTCGAGTTTCGTCAGTGTTGTTGAGATGAGCGATAAACCAGTTCTCTGTATTCTTGAGGATGTTGGACTGGATCGACGAAGGCTCTTGCGTAGAATAGACCAATCCGATATTGAACTTCGCTCCCTCTTTGGCTGCCCTAACCCAAGGGCTAGTCAAGTCGTCATTCCCGCTTGGTAGCAGTGTATGCGCTTCTTCGACGTAGACGATCACAGACGGCGGCTTCGTTAGCTGGCCAGTCTCGGAGTCGGTCTTCGGTTCAGTAAAGGCCTTTTGTTGACTGGCAAACAGCGCCTGCATAATGCGTTCGCCAGCATTGCGGTTCATGTCTGGCGAGCCAATGGACTGATCGATGATCACTAAACGGCCAGCTTGAAGGTCCGACACGACATCTTGAACATAGTCACCGGTCTGTTCGGCATTGTGCCAAATCCGTGCATCGGAGGCCACATTTCGACCTCGGGTGTTATCATAGAACTTCAGCAAATCGAGCAACGGCTGATCTGCCCATGAACGAGCAATACCGTCTTTCGACTCAGATCTGCTTTGGTAATCTCGGTCGAATGCCTTGAATGCATCTGACTTGAACCAGTCTGCAAACGATGAGGCGAACTTATGCAAGCTGTCCCAATCAAGTCGGCTACTAGCAAGGCGGCCTACATGGGGAGCGAGGTCCGGGTCATTGCCCATCGCACCGCGTATTTTCTCGGAAAACAGGTTGGTGGTGTCTGGCGGATAATTTGGGGGCGCGAATCCGGCGCTGGCCAGAATTGATTGATAAATCAGAACCTGGCGACGAAAGCGTGTCCACCCCCCGCGATCTGTCGCATCTGGTGGCACCTTCAGCTCAAGCGCCACGAATGGTCGAATGTAGCCGCTGGATTCTCCGGCGAGATGATGATTGAGAATTTCCTTGCCCTGTTGCAGTCCGCGTAGCGCTTCTTCGGCCGCGGCTGTTCCCGGATGTTGGTGAGGCAGGGCAGCACCAAAGAAATTGAATTTTGTGATGCGACGATACTCGTCATAGGGGTGAGGGAACAACCCATACGTGGCCACACCCGAGCGTGGGTCGGATTCGCTGGTGGCGAGGTTACGAAGGCAGCCTGCGTCTTGCGGGTTATCGTTCGCATACTCACCGTTGGGATCGAAGATGAGTTGCCCCACACGTACCGATGGAGTGCTGTGGCGCAGTTGAAATACGGCCTGGGCAATTAGCTTGGCCGTATTGGACTTGCCGGTGCGCGTCATGCCGAACAGGGCAGTGCGTTGGGCCAGAAAGTCCTCGGACGTGATGACAACTCGTGCGCTATCAGACGGTGCCGAGGTTGCGTATCGAACTCTACCAATTTGGGCAGACGTCGCGTCCGACGTAGCGCGGCTTGCGGCGCGGAGAATCGCTTCTAAGGCCATTCCTGTCGGCTTATAAACCTTCATACCCTGGCCCGCATAGAAATTGTCAACGTCACTGTGAAACTGCCATGCGGGTGGATTCTCGCCCTGCGATTGCTCCAGCGAGCCAAGTACGCGACACCGAACCCCGGAGTAGCGCATCATGTCTTGCGTGAAGAGATCGGTGTTCTTGCGGTCGTCCCAATTGTCTGGCGAATCGGCGACTCGCTGCGCAGCATCAAACCGAGCTTGCTTGGCCTGAACATCGTTTGGCAGTGGCGACCCCTTGAGCACCCGCAGGAGCAGACATGTAGTAGGCGCACGAGAGGTGTCGCTGGTGCGGGCCGCGACAATGAGCGCGCCCTGCTGAACTCCTCCCACCCGCTGTTTCGCGCTGTCATGCACCAGGACAAGTGCATGGGAGTAGTCGAGCTCAATCACGTCACCGACCATGCGCCCCTCATTGAACAGCCGTTGTCGGTGATGCTCGGAGGCGATATCGCTCAGCGACCCTGCAAGGTCCTCGGGCGCTTGGTCTCGCGTCTGGTCGGGCTGATTGGTTGACATGGTCGAAATCCTTCCCGATTCGGGGTTGAAGGCAATGTCTAGCTTTCTGCCGTGCAAGCAAGCGGTTGCGTGTTGCTCGGTGGCTCAGGCCGCGAGCCAACAGGAGCCGATACTGGTTCGTATCTGGGCACAACGAGCGGAAGGCAGGCTGCCGCAGGCACCCGCTGCCGTGCTCCCAGATGCGCCCGGGGCCATCGACGTCGCTGAACGCTCCAAGCGTGATACCCGCGTCATCGCTGCAGCTTCCATCGCCTCGCTGCGCGAGAGCATGCAGATTCATGACGTTGCGAGCCAGCGATGACCTAAGGGCGTTGACGTGATGAGGGCCGTCGCCCGGATGGGTATGCGAAGCATCCCACCACGTTAGGAGGGAGGTGGCACAAGAATGCTCAGATTTTCTCGGCTTGCTAGGTCGGTGGTACGTCTTGTGCAACCGCAAGGTCGTCCGTGGCCGGCGAAACCGATTCCCGGCGATGGTGACATGGCGCAGAGCAGGACTCGCCAACCGTCCTGAACCTTGACGCGCATGCGAGTCCAGGCCTTGCGCCACGGCACTGCTACGGCGGGTGCCTGGTTGGTGACCCAAGGGACCCGACACTCCGGCAAGTCGGGTGAAGATGGCCCGCCGGCACTCTTGGTATTTCGGCCCGTGGGCCTCGACCCTCTGGAGCGTCGGTGACCTAGCCTCGCGCTGTGCTCACACTGCCTCAGCTCGAACGGCATCTGTTTGCCGCCGCGGACATCTTGCGGGGGAAGATGGATGCCTCGGAGTTCAAGGAGTACATCTTCGGCGCGCTGTTCCTGAAGCGGGCGAGCGATGTGTTCGACGAGGAGCGTCGGCTGGTCATCGAGGACCAGCTTGCCCAGGGCCGCTCGCAGGAGGAAGCCGAGCAGCGGGCCGACGACTCCGACTACTACAACGAAGCGTTCTTCGTGCCGCCTCAGGCCCGCTGGTCGACGCTGCGCGACGAACTCCACCACCAGGTCGGTGACGGGCTGAACAAGGCGCTCGGCGCTCTCGAAGAGCACAATCACTCGCTCGAAGGCGTCCTGCAGCACATCGACTTCAACCGGCGGGTGGGCACTTCGACGGTCACCGACAAGAAGTGGCGCGACCTCATCGACCACTTCACGAAGTACCCGCTGCGCAATGAGGACTTCGAGTTCCCCGACCTACTCGGCGCGGCCTACGAGTACCTGATCCGAGACTTCGCCGACTCTGCGGGCAAGAAGGGCGGCGAGTTCTATACACCTCGCCCAGTCGTCCAGCTGATGGTGCGCCTCGTCGACCCGCAGGACGGCATGAGCATCTACGACCCGTGCTCGGGTTCTGGCGGCATGTTGATCTACGCCCGCAACCATGTGGTCGACAACGGCGGCAATGCAGCCAACCTCGTACTGGCCGGCCAGGAGAACAACGGCACCACCTGGTCGATCTCGAAGATGAACATGCTGCTGCACGGCATCCGAGACGCCGACCTCAAGAACAACGACACACTCACCAACCCCGAGCACACCAGCGGCGGCGAGCTGAAGCGGTTCGACCGTGTCATCACCAACCCGCCGTTCAGCCAGAACTACGACAAGGACTCGCTCACCCACACAGAGCGGTTTCACTACGGCTACACCCCTGAGGGCGGCAAGAAGGCCGACCTCATGTTCCTGCAGCACATGCTGGCCGTCCTCAAGGACGACGGCATCCTCGCCACGGTCATGCCCCACGGGGTGTTGTTCCGAGGCGGGGTCGAAGGGTCCATTCGTCAGAAGATCATCGAAGACGACCTGCTCGACACCGTCATCGGCCTTGGCCCGAATCTGTTCTATGGAACCGGCATCCCCGCTGCGATCCTGATTTTGCGAGCCAAGGGTTCGAAGCCGCCCGAGCGGCGGGGCAAGGTGCTGTTCATCAACGCCGATCGCGACTACGGCGAGGGCCGTGCCCAGAATCACCTGCGTCCTCGGGACGAAGAGAAGATCACAGCGACCTACCGAGACTTCGCCGACGTCGACGGCTTCGCCAAGATCGTCACCATCGGCGAGCTGGCCGAGAACGATTTCAACTGCAACATCCGACGCTATGCCGACAACTCCCCACCGCCCGAGCCCCACGACGTGCGAGCCCACCTCCACGGCGGCGTGCCCATGGACGAGATCAACGGTGCCGCAGAGCTGTTGGAGCGGGCTGGTTTGAATGCCCTGGAGGTCCTGTTCTCCGATCGCGGCGATGGCTACGCCGACTGGTGCCACAACATCGCCTCTCCCGAAGGGCGAGAAGCCGCACATGGCGCTATCGGCTACGCCGCGACTCAGCGAGCAGCCGCCAGCCCGTGGCCCCAATGGTGGGCCGACACCGTCGAACCAATGCTGCGCGTCCTGCCCGGTATAGACAGCCTCGCTGGCGTACGCCGACAGCTTGTCGAGGACTTCAGCGCCAAAATGGCCGCTGCTGGGGTAGACGGCTTCGTCGCGGCCGGCATTGCAGCCACATGGTGGGAGGACAGCGTCCACGAACTCCAAACTGCGGTCAGCCGGGGCTGGAAGGCAGTCATCGAGGCCTGGCTCACCACTGCCGAAGCCAGCCAAGACGACAAGAACGCCCCCGACCTGACGGATCAGATTGCCGTCAAGCTCCTCGCGGGGGCGCAGTTGACCTCCCGGGCAGAGCTTGCGGCCGCGCTCGCCAGCTTGGATGGCGAGATCAAGGCTGCCGAGGCCTCCTACGACGATGAGGAAGTGCCCCGCGAGGACGCCCCGACTCTGGCCGAGATCAAGAAGATGAAATCGAAACGCACCAATTCAAAGAAGTTGCTCACGGCCCTTGACACCTCCCTCCTCGACACGACCCGCCGAACCCTCGCTGCCATGCAAGAGGCCGATGCTCCCGACGAAGTCATTGGCGTGCTTCGCAGCCGTCTTGAACAGCTCGTGATCGACCACTACGCCACCGTGGAGCGCGACAGCGTCACTTGGTACGACAACCTCGTCAGGAAGTACGGACGCACCCTCCATCAACTCGACGCCGCACGGATTGCGCCCACCGCTGCTCTTCGAACACACTTGATCCAACTTGGCTATGAGTAACGAGCGAGTCAAACGCGGTCTTCTTGCAGTGTTGCCAGACGGATGGTCGGCTGAGCGGCTGGGACACATTGGCCTGTTCCTTAGGAGTGGCGGCGGTTCCAAGCAAGACGAGGTTGATGACGGTCTTCCGTGTGTTCGATATGGGGATCTCTACACACATCACGACTGCCGAATCACGGACACCCGATCGCGGATTCGCCCTGATCGCGTCAACTCCTATACGCCACTTCGCTACGGTGACATCCTCTTCGCCAGTTCGGGGGAGAACGTGGATGACATTGGCCGGTCCGCCGTGAATCTCATGCGTGGGCGCGCCTACTGCGGCGGCGATGTGATCATTCTCCGACCAGCAATCGAAATCAATGCGAGTTTCTTAGGGCATGTTGCTGATTGCGCATCATCGCGCATCCAGAAATCGCGCTTGGGACGTGGCTCGACGGTCATTCACATCTACGACGAAGAGCTCCGCGATTTGGTGATTCCGGTACCGCCGCTGGATGAGCAACAAAGGATTGCAGACATCCTTGACACGATCGACGAATCCATCCAAGCCAGTGAGCGCGTCATCTCCAAGCATGAGCAGGTACTCGAGGGGATCTTGCAACGAGCCAGTCTCGGTCGTCCCGATTCGAAGCTCTCGACGTTGGCTCTCGCTGACTTCTGTGCTCTTTCTGCCGGTCGGACGGCTCCGCGCAGTGTGCCTGAGTACTACGGCGGCGGAATTCCTTGGATTAAGTCTGGTGAAGTCGCCGGATCATCGGTTCTGACGACCGAAGAAACAGTCTCGGCCAAGGCAGTACAAGATTTACAGCTACGTATCGTGCCCTCCGGTACACCGGTAGTTGCAATGTACGGCGCAACGGCCGGAGAGGTCGGCTGGCTCGAGATTGATGCGGCGACTAATCAGGCCGTCTTGGCCGTTGAGCCTGAACACGACCGCGCAAATCGCCGGTGGCTCTACTGGGCCCTTCGTATTGGTTCCAGGCGAATGCTGGCGTCAGTTCAGGGTTCGGGGCAACCAAATCTAAGCAAGCAGATCATTGGTGCAACGAAGATCTCGCTTCCAGATCTCGAAATGCAGCTGGCCGAAGTGGCACGCATTGATTCGGCGCATGCCTCGATTGAAGCACACCGAGCTACCGCCAAGAAGCTCAGGGGCATCCGCACCGGTCTCGTAGGGGATCTGCTCTCGGGTCGAATTCGGACGGTGGCGGCGTGACTCCTGGTCCGGAGTGGGAGCGGGTGGAACGGCCGCTGCTTGAGCATCTGTTCTCGCTGGGTTGGGAAACGCTGATCTGGTTCGAACGGCAGGCTGACGGAGTCGACGCTCGTGCTGCCGATCGCGATGTGATCTTGGAGCGGCGGCTCGGTGAGGCGCTGAAAGAGATCAACGGTGGTCCCGACGGCAGCGCGTGGCTGGACGAGGCTCGAATCAGCGCTGCGATCGCAGATCTGCGGTCGATGCCGGCGGGTGCCAAGTTGCTGGAGGCAAACCGGTTGTCGACCGACTTGCTGCTGGGCGGAACCACGGTCGAGGGACTCGACGGCTGGGACAGAGGCCGAGACCAAGTCGTCAACTACATCGACTGGGATGACTGGTCAGCCAACGATTTTCTTGCCGTGTCGCAGTTCGCGGTGGCCACACCGGGGCAGGCGCCGAACATCCGGCCCGACGTGACGCTGTTCGTCAATGGCATTCCGCTGGTCGTGATCGAGGCCAAACCGCCTGGCCATGACAGCGCCGTCACCGATGCAATCGACCAACTCCGCCGATACGCCAACCAGCGCGACAGCGGAGTCAACGAGGGTGCCGAGCAGCTCTTCTGGACGAATCAGCTCACCGTCGCCACGACGGGCGAGCGCGCTCAGGCGGGGACGTTCTCGGCCGAACCCGAGCACTACATGGCGTGGAAAGATCCATGCCCCGCCACCGTCGACGAGGTCGCCGCCTCGCTCGGCAAGCCCGTCAATGCCGTTACGCAACAAGAGTTGCTGACGGCAGGCATGCTGGCGCCCGAACGGCTGCTGGACATCGTCCGGCACTTCACGCTGTTCACCGGCGCTGGCGCCGGCCGCACGATCAAGCTCGTCGGCCGGTACCAGCAATACCGAGGCGTCCAGAAGGCTTTGCGGCGCCTCCTCACCGGCGATACCCGCGCCATAGATGGCCATGTCGACCGTCGGGGCGGGATTATCTGGCATACCCAGGGTTCGGGCAAGAGCCTGACCATGGTCTTCCTGATCCGGGCCATGCGCAGCCATCCCCAGCTCCGAAGCTGCAAGATCGTTCTGGTCACCGATCGCACCGACCTTCAGGCTCAGCTCAACAGCACCGCAGCACTGGTCGGCGAGACCATCAAGGTCGCCCGAAGCGCCGCCGAAGTCCGAGAACTGCTGCGCCAGCCAGGACCGGCTTTGGTGATGGCGATGATCCAGAAGTACCGCGACACCTCTGGAGACGACGGCGACGGGTTGGGCGAAGGCGAGACGTTCGAAACGCTGAACGAGTCGGAATCGATCCTGGTGATGGTCGATGAGGCGCATCGCTCACAGGCGTCGACGCTGCACGCCAACTTGATGAACGCGGTACCCAACGCCGCCCGGATCGGTTTCACCGGCACTCCGATCATCTTGGGCAAGCGCAAGAAGACGCTGGAGATCTTCGGTGGCTACCTCGACCGGTACACGCTGTCCGAGTCTGAGGCCGACGGCTCGACGGTGCCGATCCTGTACGAGGGCCGCACCACCGATGCTGCGGTCAAGGGCGCCTCGAAGATGGACGACGTCTTCTTCCAGTGGTTCGCCGAACTCACCGACGAGCAGCGCAAAACGCTCCAGCGCAAGTACGCCACCACTGCACAGGTGCTCGAAGCGCCCGAGCTGATCGAGGCGAAAGCCAAGGACATCCTCCGGCACTACATCGGCACGGTGATGCCCGACGGTTTCAAGGGGATGATTGTCGCCACCAGCCGAGAGGCATGCGTGAGGTACCACGAGGCATTGCGGCGTGCGCGTGACGAACTGCTTGCCGAGTTGGAACAGCGGTTGCCCGGCTTGCTCGATGGCCCTGGCGACTCGCTCGACGCCGACGAGTTGTTCATGCGCACCGCCGCGGGACAGATCGACCTGATCCGTGAGCTCGACTTCGCACCCGTCATCTCGGGGGACCACAACGACCCGCCGCACTACGCCCAGTGGACCGACCAGGCCCGCCAACAGGCGCGCATCCAGAGTTTCAAGCTGCCGCTCGGGCCGGGAAGCGCTGACGACGACCCGCTTGCGCTGCTGATCGTGAAATCGATGCTGCTGACCGGGTTCGACGCGCCGCAGGCTCAGGTACTCTACCTCGACCGGATGATCCAAGAGGCCGAGCTGTTGCAGGCTGTCGCTCGTGTCAACCGGACTGCGCCGAAGAAGAGCTATGGCTTGGTCGTCGACTACTACGGCGTGTCTGCTCAGCTCACGATTGCGCTTGCTGCGTACACCAACACCGATGGCGAGCTGGATCCCGATGTGGACGGTGCGCTGCGCCCGCTGACCATCGAGATCGAGAAGCTGGAGCCGCAGCGCCAGCGGGTTCGCCAGATCTTCGTGCAGCGAGGTGTCGAGCCAGCGGCGACCATCGACGCGATCGAAGCCTGTGTGCAGGTGTTGGCCGACGAGCGGCTGCGGGCCGGGTTCGACGTTGCGCTGCGAAATTTCTTGACCACGTTCGACACGGTGCTGCCCAGGCCCGAAGCGCTGCCGTTCGTCGATGACGTCAACTTGTTCGGCGAAGTCCAGGTGCTGGCCCGACGCCGCTATCGCGACACGCCAGACGGCGACTTCGATCCGCACAAGTACAAGGAGAAGGTCCGCCGACTGATCGACCGGCACATCACCGTGCTGGACCTCAGCCGGAAGATTCGCCCGGTGAGGATCACTGATCCGGCGTTCAGTGCCCACATCAACGGGATCGGCTCGGATCGTGCGAAGGCGTCGGAGATGGAACATGCCGTGCGCCACCACATCCGTGAGCACATCGACGAGGACCCCGTCTACTACGAACGACTCTCGCAGCGAGTCGACGAGATCCTCGAACGGCTCGAAGAGCGGTGGGACCAGATGGCGCTCGAGTTCGAAGAGTTGGTCGCCGAGATCAACGCCGGCCGAACCGACGAGGAAGACACGGGGCTGGACCCGAACACCGAGTTGCCCTTCCACAACCAGATGGCCGAGAAGGTCGCCAGCTCGCAGCCCGACACGAGTGAACGGTTGGTTGCACTGACGAGCGAGTTGGTGGCCGAGATTCGCCGGATCATTGGCGTGGTTGGCCTCTGGGACAACGCCACCAAGCAGGACGAGCTGCGCAAGGCGATCAAGCAGACGCTCGACCGCAGCAACCTCTTCGCCTACGCCAGCCTCGACGAGCTGGCCGTCGAGTTGGTCGCTCTCGCCAAGGCCAACCAGCACCGTCTGTCATGACTGCTCCGGTGTTGCCAACGATCTCGGTGCCAGCTACGGAGCACTGCACCCGTTGGCTTCAGAGGCCATGACTTCTGCTGCGCTACACGATGTCTCGTCGCTGGTCGTCGGCGACCTTGAGCTTCAAGTGGACCCGCCTAGCGATCGCAAGACCATCGAGATCGTGGTCGAGCGCGATGCCTCGCTGCTGCTCAAAGCGCCGCCCACGGCGACGGTCGAGCGTGCCACGAAATTCGTGAAGTCGAAGCGTTCCTGGGTGTATCGCAAGCTGGCCGAGAAGGATGCGCTCACCGGCCCTGCGGTCGTCAAGCAGTTCGTCGAGGGAGAAGGCTTCGCCTACCTCGGACGCAGCTACCGCCTGACGCTCACAACCGAGGTCGCAGGCCCCACGGCCGTTCGTCTCGAACGCGGCCGATTCCACCTACGCGCGACCGATGCTGTCAACGGCGCTACCGCGATGCGCCGCTGGTACACCGACGTCGGCAGCCAGTGGCTCCGCCGAAGAGTGCGCCCTTGGGCAACCCGAATGGGTGAGGACGACGTGGGTGTCGAGGTTCGCGACCTCGGCTACCGGTGGGGCTCAGCTCGTCTGACCGCGGGACCGCAACACATCAACCTCCACTGGGCCACGTTGCAACTGCCACCCAGCCTTATCGACTACGTCCTCGTCCACGAGCTGGCCCACCTACGCGAGACCAACCACAGCCCAGAGTTCTGGGCCATCGTCGCCCACCTCATGCCCGGCTACGAGACCCACAAGACCACCCTCGCCGCCATCGGCAAGCACATCTGGCTCGGTTCGGTAACTGAGGCGTGATCGGGCCAAGTTCAAGCTCTGCTCCTCGAGCTTTCATTTGGCTCTTGTGCTCACACTTCCTTCGACCAAGAGAAGTCCTGGCTCAGAACTGCCATCCAGATCAGGAGTATCGAGACAGCGATGGTTCGGTATATTGAGGACAATACACTCACCATCTGCGACCGACGACTGGTATATCAACCCCAAGGCAGGCGAGTCTTCGCCGGCGCGAAAGACATGGAGCAGAAACTCAGTCACGACTTGGGTCGGTACATATTCGATTTGCGTGTCCGCGGAGTTGATGGGCTTGCTCAGTTCCGCGACGAACTCATGCAAGAATCCAATCTCTCGCCGAGTATGGCCCAGATCCGAATCGAACATGCTAGGGATTTCTGGTAGAGACGTGAAATCAACCACTTTCATGTCACTTACAGTCTCGAAAGCGGCGAGTGTCAGGTACGGGCAATTGTCGCCGACATCAACTTCCTTTACGGCTGTCTCCTCACTGAGTGCTCCGTAGAACAACGGAATGCCGGCGGGGCTCATGCGATTGTCTTGGCGTGCCAGATCCGGCGGCGCCGTTCCAAGTCGCGCTGCAGTGAGTTGAATCGGGGCTTCGTCGTGGCAGTGAGCCCGCCAGAAGTGTCGTTCGGCCGTAATCTCCTTGAACAGGTCTAGTTCTGACAGAAGTCGCGCGATGTGATCGAGTATTCGAGATAACTGTATTTCGCCCGCCCCGATATCTTCGATATCGGGTAGCAACCAGATCACGTAACGGGTTTGGTGCTTGACAGCTTCGCAAAATGTGGACCACGTGTCCATGAGTATTTCGTCGCGACGGCGAGTGATCCAGTCCTTCTCTACCCAAGTGTCATCGTGTATGGATTCACAAACAGCCGACGTGAGCTCTTCGGAGTTAAAAGCATATACATGATCCCAGACGAGATCGTACGTATCCCACTGTAGATTGATGAGGAATCCGCCTTCGCGTCCCTCCCACGGAACGCTGTCGATGGCGAGTTCGAATTCGTTCCTGAGTCCGTTGACGAAGGCATCGACAAGCACATCAAGCGGCGCAGCAGGTGATCCTCCACAGAAGTCACAGGCCGAGTTAGAATCGACACGAGATTGGACTATGTCCGCTAGTGCAGGCTCTTCGATACATTCGACACAAACTAACTTGTCGCTGCTCGTCCAGCCTTGCTGCTGTTCTTCTAACAATCGATTCTTCCAATAGCCCATTCAACTCATCCTGATGTCTTTGATCGTCATGCGACCAGGAGAGTGACGCCTCAGTACTGTCATTCAGCCATCCAATGCTTCCAATCGATTTCGAGATACTCGTGCGTAACGGTCAGCATGCCGTCGAGTTGGAGTCAGGCCTCTTCAGCTATCCGCCAACATGTTTAAGAGCTCCTGGTGTCGCTCGAGGTTTCGCCGGAGGCGCGCTTGGAACTCGGGGTCCCTGCGACGACGCTCGACGTGTTCGGTGAGAGCATCGCGGATCACGTCGCTCACGGTCGATCCTTCGACGGCGGCGACGGTCTGGGCCTGATCGGCCAGCGTGCGGTCAATGCGCAGGGTCAAGTTCTTTGTGTCGGTTTGGGTAGGCATCCGGTCCTCCTCGCAGCAGGACTGCGGTTGAACGTAGACGGCCGATAGCGAGATAGCAAGATGTCTAGGTATTTGCACCTACAGCGCCGGCTATTCGCGCTGCCCGCGCTTGGTCTGCTGCGGGGTGGTGGGTCGGGGTACCGTCAGGTGCGCAGGGAGGCTGGCGGCATGGCTACGGCGGACCAGGTCAAGGCGCTCATCAAGAGCCATGCGTCTGGCGATGACGAGCGGTTCTACGCGGTCGCGCTGCAACTTGCCGCTACTGAGGCTCGTAGCGGTCACGCAAGCTACGCACAGGACCTCAAAGCCCTCATCGACGCGGGGAGGGGCCAGCCGCGTGCTGCGGTGCCTACCCCTGTCGCGGCACCCCGCGGAGAGCTTGCGTCGTTGCTCACCGCTGCGTACCCCGATGAGCGTCTGGCCGACTTGTCCTTGGCTGCGCCGTTGCGCCGTGAGCTAAAGCGGGTGCTCCATGAGCAACGCCAGCGGGACCGGTTGCGTTCTCGTGGGTTCGCGCCTGCTCGACGGTTGCTGCTGGTGGGGCCTCCTGGTACTGGCAAGACGATGACGGCGCGGGCATTGGCGGGCGAACTGTCGCTGCCGCTGCTTGCGGTGCGGCTTGATGGGCTCATCACAAAGTTCATGGGCGAGACGGCTGCGAAGCTCCGTTTGATCTTCGATGCCATGGTCGCCACGACGGGCATCTATCTCTTCGACGAAGTCGACGCGCTGGCGGGCACGCGGGCCGCTACTAACGACGTTGGCGAGATCAAGCGGGTGCTGAATTCGTTCCTGCAGTTTCTGGAAGACGACGATTCCGACAGTGTTCTGATCGCTACCTCCAACCTGCCCGAAGCCCTTGATCGGGCACTGTTCCGCAGGTTCGACACTCGACTGGAGTACTGCCTTCCAGATGTGCGGATCGGAAACATGGTCATCCGCAACCGCTTGGCCGCGCTCGATCTTGCTGACATCGATTGGCGCAAGATTGGGGCCGCGGCCAAGGGGCTGAGCCACAGCGAGATCACCGTTGCCGCTGAAGGTGCCGCCAAGGCGACCATCTTGGCTGACCGGCAGACCGTCGACACCCAAACCCTTCTGGAAACGCTCGACGCTCGCCATCGCGCGGACTCTCACTCGTAGTGGCCGAACGGAATCGCCCGCACATCGTCGTGGCCGCGCCGGCCACATCTGAGAGCTACCGACCTGCCGTGCTGGGTCGCGACGGCGCGGCACCTCCGTCGCCTGCCAATCGCGCAGCTCATGGCGAGCACTTAGGCGAGCGATTGAGGTCGGCGTTCGATGATGCGCAGGGCCAGAGGGCATCGGCGCGCGAAATCGTTGTGGAAGGGACGATCGACGGCATCTACGTTGAATTCGAGTCGTTCCCCGATGTCGAGCTCGCGCTGCAGCCTCTCGAACCGCGCACAGCCAGGGTGCCTCCGGAGCTCCGAGCGGTGAAGACTGTCACGGTTGATGATCGCGTAGTTCAAACTGCGACCGTCTTCGTGCCCGACCAGCAGGTCAGCGGGTTCTTGCGCAAGTTTGAGCAGTACGCCACCGAGGACACAGCGCACGGCAACCCGCGCCACCGCAATCTTGTTGCACGGATCGCAGATCTACGCCTCGCGACCCTCAGGGCGTTCTGGACTGATGCGGCAGAGTCATATCCATCGCCCGACGAGCGTGTTTGGTGGGAGCTATGGCTGCGCGAGAGAGAGGGCACTGAGGAGCGGCTTGCATCATTTGCTGAACAAGCGGATGTCGTAGTTGGACGCTCGCGGCTGATCATTGAAGAGCGTCGCGTCATGCTGCTTCGGGCAACCGCGAGGCAGCTGTCTTCGGCGGTTGGTGTGCTGGATGATCTAGCCGAGCTTCGTCGTCCAACCGTTGCCGCACAACCGTTGGCTGATTGGTCTCCCGCCGATCAGGGCGAGTGGGTGGCGGAACTCGTCGGCCGCGTCATTGCCCCCGAATCCACAGCACCCGCGGTTTGTCTGCTTGACACGGGTATTGACGCAGGCCACCCACTCATCTCGCCCGCCATGACACTGTCGGACGCTCATGCATGCGATCCGCAGTGGGGAACGTGGGATCGTCGCAATCACGGCACCCAGATGGCCGGAGTGGCCCTCTACGGCGACCTCGGTAACGCATTGCTTGTGCGCCAGCCAGTCGTTCTCGCGAGGCGACTTGAGTCAGTGAAGATTCTCCCGAATCAAGGCCTCAACGAAGAACGGCTCTACGCCGCGCTGACGGCGCAGGCAGTTGCGATGCCGGAGATTGCACATCCAGCACGAGACCGCATCTTCGTGGTCGCCGTGTCGGCAGAACATTCGCCGAGCGCCGCCAAATCCGACCTCGGCCAGCCCACTGCTTGGTCGGCAGCCCTTGATGCGCTTGCGGCAGGGCAGGCGATCGATGCGTCCGGCGACGGCATCGTCACGATTTTGGGAGATGAACAATCCAACTCGCGGCTCTTCTTCGTATCCGCTGGCAACGTTCGCGGTCCTTACGACTCCGATCATCTCGCGCGGTCGGACCTCGAACCGATCGAAGATCCCGGCCAAGCATGGAATGTCGTCACCATTGGTGCGTCGACGGAGCTACACGACCTGTCCTCGGAGGGGAGTTTCGACGGCTGGACCCCGCTGGCTTCACGCGGCGAACTGTCGCCCTTCAGTCGCACCTCGGTCGGTTTCAAGCGTCAGTGGCCTCACAAACCCGATGTCGTATTTGAAGGCGGAAATGCAGCCCTGTCGCCCGCAAGGACCACCATTGACACACCGGGCGCGCTGGGCGTGTTGACCACCCGCTCCACAGTGCAGGGTGGTGGCCTGCTCACGACGATGACGGGAACCAGTCCTGCGACTGCTGCGATCGGCGGCATGGCAACTGACATACAGGCCGACTACCCGAACTTCTGGCCAGAAACCATTCGGGCCTTGATCGTGCAATCTGCGCGATGGACGCCTCAGATGTTGGCGAGCGCTCCCAAGAGGCACAAACAAGATCATGGCAATCGAGTGCGCCGCTACGGATGGGGTATGCCAGACAGAGAGAGGGCCTTGCGTAGCGCTGGCGACGCAGTGACCTTGATTGTTCAGGACACCATCCATCCGTTCCGCGACGGAAAGATGCGAGAGATGCACCTCCACGATCTTCCGTGGCCCAATGAGGTGCTAGCCCAACTCGCTGACACGGAGGTACAGCTCAGAGTCGCGTTGTCCTATTTCGTACTGCCAAACCCTTCTCGTCGTGGATGGACTCGGCGGTTTCGCTATGCCTCGCACGGCCTGAGGTTCGATATCTGCCGCCCGACGGAGTCTCGTGACGAGTTTCGGGAGCGCGTCAATCTGCTCGCCCGAGCAGAGGATGAAGAGCGAGCGCCACCAGCCGATGACGTCGGAGAGTGGTTCTTGGGTCCGCGGGAACGGGTACGCGGCTCGCTGCATGTCGATCTCTGGAGGGGATCGGCGGCCGATCTGGCGCAGCGCGCCACGATCGCAGTCTTTCCGGTCACGGGCTGGTGGAAAGAGCTGCCAGCTCGCGACCGTAGCGACCTTGGCGCCCGCTACTCGCTAGTCGTCACGATTGAGAGCCCCGAGGTCGAAGTCGATCTTTGGACACCGATCGCCGTCGCCGCGGACACTGCGATAGCCATTGAAATTCCCACCGGACCCCAGTGATCCGGTTGCGTTGCACCCTGCTGTGATGCGCTAGCCCGCGCTGTCGAAACGCGGCAGGCTGGGGGCATGACAGATACAGGACGGGTGATTGATCTATCGGTCGAGGTGGTTGGCGACCTCGACACGGTGTGGCGAGCGGTGGCGACGGGGCCGGGCATCTCGGCGTGGTACGTGCCTCACACCGTTGAGGAACGTGCTGGGGGAACGGGCACGGCATCGTTCGGCCCCGAGCCCGAGATGCAGATCGATGGCCGGGTCGCGGTCTGGGAGCCGCCGCTCCGGGTGGTGTTCGACGGGGGCGAGGGCGTCGAGGGCCTGTCGTTCGAGTGGACCGTCGAGCCGCACGACGACAACACCTGCACCGTGCGGCTGCACAACGCCGGCTTCGGCGACGACGACCCGCAGTACGACGCCATGATCGATGGCTGGAAGCTGTTCATGTCCAACCTGCAGCTCCACCTCGAGCACTTCGCCGGACAGACGGCAACCTCGGCGCTCCCGATGGTGATGTGGCCCGTCACACCCGAGCAGGGCTGGGAGATCCTCGCCGGCGGGCTCGGCATCAGCCAGATGCCCGGCATCGGCGATCGGTTCGACGTGGCCGCCGACGACGACACGAAGCTGGGCGGCACGGTCGTCGACACCGGCCCGCGCCGCATCAGCCTGTTGCTGGACACCCCCGCACCTGGTACCGGGTTCCTGACCTCCGAGGACGGGGGAGGGTTCACGATGGTCTCGGTGTGGCTCTACCTCTACGGCCCCGACGGCGCAGCCGCGGCCGAGCGCGACGACCCCCGCTGGCGCGCTTGGCTCGACGATCAAGCCCCGCACGCCGACTAACGCGGGCAACGACCCACGCAGACTGCGGGCACGAATCGGCCCGCAACGGTCGGTGTGCGAGACTTGCCGTCGCTGCGCCGGTGGGCGCAGCGCATCAGGAGTGTGCGTCATGGACCGTTTGCCTCGCCCGCGCCGTATGTCTCGGGCTCATTTCGACGCCCATCAGAGCCTGCGACACAGCCCTGCACCCAAACGAGGCATTGCCATGCGCCGTCGCTGGTCGCTCGGCCTCGTGGTGGCCTTGCTGGCCGGGATAGGCCTCGCCGGGTGCGGGGACGACTCCAGCGCTGACGAGCTGACCGTCGCTGTCGAGAACGCCTACCTGCCGTTCAATTATCTCGACCCCGAGACCGGCGAGCCGACAGGCTGGGACTACGACGTGCTCGAGGAAATCTGCGAGCGCGTCGGCTGCACGCCGGTGTTCGAGAACTTCCCGTGGGAGCCGATGATCCAGGCTGTCGCCGATGGGCAGTTCGACATGGCAGCCGACGGCATCACGATCACCGCCGAGCGGGCCGAGATCGTCGACTTCTCCGACGGCTACATCAACGTCGACCAGCGGCTGATGGTGCGCAAGGGCGAGAACCGCTTCAGCGACGGCGCCAGTTTCGCCGCCGGTGACTATGTGCTCGGAACCCAGATCGGCACCACCAACTACGACACCGGCGTCGAGCTGGTCGGCGAGGACCGGGTGGAGCCCTACGAGGAATTCGGCTTCGTGGTGCAGTCACTGATCGCCGGTGATGTGGACGCCGTGATCATCGACGAGACCGCCGGGCAGGGATACATCGGCGAGAACGCCGACGAAGTCGAGCTGATCGGCGGGTCGCTGTCATCGGACCAGCTCGGATTCATCTTCCCCAAGGGCAGCAAATGGGTGGAGCCGATCAATGAAGCGCTCGCCGAGATGAAGGCCGACGGAACGCTTGCCCAGATCAGCTCCCGCTACTTCGGCGAAGGATTCACCATCACCTACGACGATCTCGAATTCCCCGAATACGAGGAATAGCCCGAGCAGTCGACCGCGGTTCTCGGCGGTGCCAGCGGGTTCGCAATCAACACGGCACCAGCCCGCCGCTAGGCGCAGCAGGTTCAGTGCGGAGTCCTTCCCGTACTGGGTGGTCCTGCTGGCCCTGATCGTCGGATGGCTGGGCTGGCTGTCGCTGTTCACCGAGCGCTACCGCGACGCCTGGGACCGCATCGCCGTCGGCATCGGCTACACGATTCGAACAACAGCGCTCGCATTCGCGATCTCGTTGGTTCTCGGACTGGTACTGGCACTGGGACGGATGTCGCGCAACGTCGTGTTCCGCAACGTCGCCCGCACGTACATCGAGTTCATCCGGGGTGTGCCGATTCTCCCGCTGATCTTCTTCTTGGCGCTAGTGGTCGTGCCCGATGTTGCCGCATGGCTCGGCTTCGACAATCGCAGCATCAGCACCGAATGGCGTGGCGTGATCGCCCTCGCCATCATCTATGGCGCCTACATAGCGGAGGTCTTCCGCGGCGGCGTGCAGTCGGTACCGCGTGGCCAGACCGAAGCCGGCCTGTCGCTGGGCCTGAGCCGGCGGGCAACCCTGCGCCGGGTGATCTTCCCGCAGGCACTGCGCGCCGTTATCCCGCCGCTCGGCAACGACTTCATCGCGATCTTGAAGGACTCGTCGCTGCTGTCGGTGCTGGCAGTCGGTGAAGTGACCCTGCGAGCACGGCAGTACGCAGCGGGGAGTTTCCGGTTTCGCGAGAGCTACGTGGTGCTGGTGTTCATCTACGTCAGCCTCGTGCTGACGCTGTCATTCGCTCTCGGACGACTTGAACGGCGCCTCCGCAAGGGCGAACCAGTCCAGGAGGCACACCATTAGGGATCCACGAGCTGGCGGCGCGTGGACGACGTCAGACGGGGCGGATCCCGGTGCGGCTGTGCTTCAGTCGAAGAATCGGTTTGCCATGGATCGCTGGATTTCGTAGATCGAGCCTTCCAGGGGTGCGGACGGCAACGGCATCCTGACCGGCACCTCGGTCACCCGTGGCTCGATCGTTGGTTCGCCCGCAACGATCATCCGGTCGAAGCTGGCGAGGTCGCCGATCGGGTGCACGAGCGGAAACGCGTCGTTCGCAGCGAACTGGAACAGCAGCAGATTCCGCTGGCGCACCGACCGATTCGGGGCTGAGCCATGCACGGCGCGCACATGGTGAAACGTCATCGAACCCGCAGTGCCGACCAATGGGACAGCGGCTGAGAAATCGATCGGGTTCTTGACCGGGTCGATGGCGCCGCTGAAGTAGCCGTTCGCATGGTGATCGTGGATCTCGCCTCGATGGCTTCCGGGCAGCACGCACAGCGGCCCGTTGGTCTCGTCGACATCGTCGAGCATGACCCCGACGGTGAGCAGGTCGTCATTGGTGTGCGGGCGGAACGCCCAGTCCTGATGCCACTCGACCGCTGAGCCGTCGTGGGCGGCCTTCATGTTGAGCTTGCTGACCTGGAAGCGAACCCCCGACCCGAGCAACTGGGCGAGCACATCGAGCATTCCACGGTGGCCAAGGAGCGCCGCCACGCTCGGCATGACCGCGTCGGGGCTCTTGATCCGCCTGATCTTCGGTGCCGCGGGGGTGTGATTGTCCTCGAGGTCGAATACGTCGTCGTTCTCGGTGACCTCGCACGCCTGCTCGACCAACTGGTCAAGCTCACCGCGGATCACCTCGAGCTCGGCCTCAGACAGGACGTCGGGCACGACGAGGTAGCCCTGTTCCTCGTAGAACGCCACGTCCGCGCGAGTGACGACCGCCGTCATCTCCAAACCTTAGAGCCGCTTTTCGCCCGAATGCCGCCGTTCGTTCGGCGACGCACAGGACAACGAAGAATTGCGCTGAGCGCAGATCACTCCGCCAGGAAATCCTTGACGATCTCGCCCCAGTTCTCGGTCATGTCCAGCTCGACGTAGAACGCGCCGAAGTACTCGAGCGGCGTGAAGTCCGACAGGTCGTAGATCGGCGACGGGTTGAACTGCACGACGCCGTCACCCGCCCGGCACACATGGATCTCCTGGTCGGTCGTGGTGTTGGTGACGTCGATCAGCTGCAGCACGTCCACGCCGTTGCCGTCGGCGCGGGGGATTGCCTTGATCCGCCACGCCGGATTGCCCGACGGCATCTCGTCAGGGGCGGCAGGGAGGTGCATCGTCGAGCGCACGCCCATCAGCATCGTCCCGCCGACGAAGGTGTTCGTGTACATGACGCGCTCGTCGAATCCGATTTCGAAGTCTGCGTGCACTTTCGGTGTGCCGTAGATCTCTCGACCTGCGGGGATGCTGGACTTGGAGTTGAGAAACACGACGGGCGCGAACCAGCCCTCGGTGCCCTCATAGATGCACTTGACGGACAGGACGCTCTCGTCGAATGCCCCGTAGCTGGAACACCACGGGACGCTCAGGCCGATGGCCACGCACATGCCGTCGGGGCTTGGCTCGAAGCATTCCGGCAGAACCCGGTCGATCGCTTCGAGGCTCGCCCGGAAGTAGACGTACTGGAACTTGGCGTTGCGGTACCGCGCCGGTGGTGGGGGGAAGTACGGCGAGAACGCCGGCATCGACGTGATCTGGTCGAGAGGAATGGCCATCGGATCGGCGGTTCGGCACGCTGAGGGAAGTGAGCAACCGTAGCCCAGGCCTGCACTCGTGATGCTCGAGCCCGGCGAGTCCCGGGAATACGACCTCGTGATCGGCGCACACAGCGGGGCCGTCGCCGTCGCCGAGCACCTCCGGCGCCACGGCTGACCGGCGGGCCCCGGGTCTGGGTGCCTTCGATACCATCCCAAAATGTGGTGTTTTGCCGAGCTTCTGGGGATTGACCCACTGGACTCGGTCGGCCTCGGCGAGGGAGACACGCCGCTGCTGGATGCAGCCTCGTCCCAGCTCAGCGGCAAGCGCGGCCCGAGGGTCTCGTTCAAGGCTGAACACCAGAATCCCACCGGCTCGTTCAAGGATCGGATCGCGGCCATGGCGAGCGCGATCATCGCCCGCGATCAGCTCGTCGGCGCCGTCGGAACCTCTTCGGGCAACGGTGGCGCCGCCATGGCGGCCTATGGCGCGCGAGCCGGTTTCCCGGTCATCTTGTTCACCGTGGCGGGCATCGTCGACGGGAAGCTGCAGCAGATTGTCGCCCATGGCGCCGGAACGAACATCGTCGCCGAATTGGGCTCGGCCTTTGGCGGGGTGGAAGAGGTATCCG
This sequence comes from Acidimicrobiaceae bacterium, assembly GCA_026713105.1. Taxonomy (GTDB): domain Bacteria; phylum Actinomycetota; class Acidimicrobiia; order Acidimicrobiales; family Poriferisodalaceae; genus Poriferisodalis. The sequence continues at coordinate 108,603 of JAPOPC010000064.1, read as the reverse complement.
AGGCGATCGCCGCAATGGCGGCGGACCATGGATGGCTGGCATTCCTCACCGGCGCGCGTTACGCACCCGAGGCCATGCGGGGCGCGGAGACGATTGCCTTCGAGCTGATCGAACAGCGCCCGACTGCCACGGCGGTCTATGTGCCGATCGGCGGCGGCGGCCTGCTCGCATCCATCTGGCGGGGCTACCGGCGCATGAGTAGCGACCGCCGGCTTCCGCGCCTTGTTGGCGTGCAACCAGCCGGCTGCCCAACCCTCAATCGTGCGCTCGCCGGCATGCTCGACGCGCTCGATCGGCCGCTCACCACAACGATCTCGGGGCTCCAGGTTCCCGTGCTGTTCGATTTCGACGCCACGACCGCGATCACCGATTCGGGCGGGCACGTGGTCGAGGTGACCGACGAACAGGCGTGGGATGCTCAGCGCCTCCTCGCCCGCCATGAGGGATTGTTCGTTGAACCGGCGGGCGCAACCGCCCTCGCCGGCGCGCTCGCCGACCTCGAAGCGAACCGGGTTGGGGCCGGCGACGACGTAGTCGTCGTCCTGTCCGGCGCGGGGCTCAAAGACGCGGCCTCCGCGGCACGAATCGGCGAGGACAATGCTCCGCGTCACATCAATGCCGACGACATAGGGACCGTGCTCGCGGCATACGAGGCGTCGTCATGATCGGACATTCGAGACGAAGGGTCGCGGCGGGGGAAGCTGGCGGCTTCGATATCTGGACTGCCGCGGCCACCGAGGCCGGCCCGCGTGTCGTTGTGCTCGGCGGAGTCCACGGCGATGAGACCCAAGGCGTCTTGGCGGCGGGACGCTTCGCGACCGATGAGACCCGATTGACCCGCGGCAGCGTCGCCGTCGTGCCGGTCTGTCACGAGGCAGCATTCGCCGCTGACAGCCGCACGAGCGCCATCGACGACGGCAACCTGGCGCGGGTCTTTCCGGGAGATCCCGACGGCACCCCGACCGAGCAGCTCGCGCATCACCTGTACACCGAGGTTCTCCGCGGTGCCGACCTGCTGATCGACCTGCACACGTCCGGGCAGGGCTACGACATGCCGTTTCTCGCCGGCTACATCGCCGAAACCGCTACGGCCGAGTCCCTGTCCCAGCAGGCTGCCGCAGCATTCGGCGCAGAATTCCTGTGGCGTCATCCGGTTCGGACCGAGGGCCGCACGGTCAGCGTGGTCGATCAGGCCATCTACGTCGAGTGCTCCGGCGGCGGACTGGTGAGCAACGCTTCGGTCGATGCCTACCTCGGGGGTGTCCTGCGGGTCCTTTCTGCGATGGACATGATTGCCGACCCGCCGCTTGATCCACCCCGCTCATCGATTCGCATCACGGGTGGCGGCGACTTGGACCGCGACATGATCTCGGTTCGCAACGAAGGCCAGTTCCTGACAGATCTGAAGGGTGGAGCCCAGGTCGAAGCCGGCCAGCTGCTGGGAACGGTGGTCACCACAGACGGACAGACTCTCGAAGAAGTGAAGGCCCCCGAGGCAGCCTGGGTGATGGCGGTCAAGCGGCGTCCGCCGGTGGTGGCCGGTGATCTCGTCGTCTGTCTCGCCACTGCTGATGAGTAGGCCGCGGCGGGCGACGCGCTGAGACGCTCAATCCCGACGCGACTCAATTCCTGTTCGACAGCTCAGTGGTGGACCCAACCGCCATCGACTGGGATGACTTGGCCGGTCACGAAGGCGCTGTCATCGCACGCGAGATAGACGAAGGTGGCGGCGAGGTCTCTTGCGTAGCCGCGCTGGGGAAGCGACTGAAGCTCTGCCAACCGCTCGGCGAGTTCTTCCTCGGTCTCGGTCTCGGTTTCGACTTCGTACTCGGTACGGATCGCGCCCGGCATCACGCTGTTCACCCTGACGCCATCCGGACCGACTTCGCGTGCAAGCGCGCGGGTGAACCCGATGACGCCGCCCTTCGACGCCACATAGTCAAGAGCGCCCGCCATGCCCAGATCGACCATGACACTCGTCACCGTGATGATGCTGCCGCGTCCGCGTCGCAGCATTCCGGGGTGCACCGCCTTCGCGCACACAAACGCACCCCGAAGATTGACCGCCAAGGTCTGATCCCATTGCTCGACGCTGATCTCGTTCCAGGGCGAGCGCCTCGCGTACGCGGCATTGGTGACCAGCACGTCGATGTCGCCGAACGCACTGCGGGCCTCGGTGACCATCGCTTCGACCTCCTCGGGCATGGTGACGTCGGCTGCCACTGTGATGGCGGCACCGCCTGCGTCGGTGATTCTCGACACGACTTCGGAGGCCATGGCCTCCATTCGTTCGTCGGGAATCGTGTTGATGACCACGCTGGCGCCCTCGGCGGCAAAGGCCTCCGCCGCCGCGGCACCGATGCCACGCGAGGCTCCGGTCACCAGCGCGACACGATCGTCGAGTCTTCCCACGGCTGCCCTTTCAGATGGTGCTCCAGCGATGATGCGGCGTCAGGTCCTGATCAAGCTCGTGGCTCGGGACGCCTCCACCAGCGTGCGGGTGTAGTCGGTCTTGGGGTCGCTCATCACCTCAGCAGTTGTGCCAGCCTCGACGACCTGTCCGTCCTTCAGCACGATGACCTGCTCGCACACACGAGCCACCACAGCCAGATCATGAGAAACCAGCACCAGCGTCAACCCGTGGCGTTGCTTCAACCCCATCAGCAGGTTCAGCACCTGGGCCTGGACTGACACGTCGAGAGCGCTGGTGGGCTCGTCCGCATACAGCACATCGGGCTGCACCGACAGCGCACGGGCGACGGCGATCCGCTGCAGTTGGCCGCCAGATAGCTGGTGCGGGTAGCGGGAGAGGATCTCATTGCTCAGGCCCACGTCCGTGAGCCAGGCCCCGAGCTCATCGGACCCGGGCTTGCGCTGTTCCAGCGCCTTCGTCGGCTCGGACAACGATGTCCGCACTCGCAGTCTCGGATCCAGCGAGCTGGCAGGGCTCTGGAACACGATCTGGTTGCGGCGATGAAACTCGCGGCGATCCTTGGACAGCCAGTCCTTCACAGATTGACCGTCGAAGGTGATCTGACCCTTCGAAGGAACGAGCAGGCCGCACAGGAGCCGCACCAGGGTCGACTTGCCTGAACCGGACTCGCCGACGATGCCGACGGTGGAGCCGGCAGCCATGGTGAAGGCGATGTCTCGCAGCGTCCATTCGTCACTGGCGTCACGCCGGGGCGTGTGGGCGTGATAGTCGAAGAAGAGATCGTCGATCTCAATGAGTGCAGTCATCGACGGCCGTCCGCGAGTTCAGCGCTGTGTGCGAGGGCGGGTGCCGCTTCGTCGACCGGGTTCCAGCACTTGAACGTGTGCCCGCCCGCCATTTCAGAGATCAGCGGCTCCTGCGCACACTGCTCGATCTCGTGAGGACAGCGGCCCCGAAAGCGACAGCCCGGCAAGAACCCTCCGGAGGGCGGAACCGAGCCCCTGATCGTGACGAGAGGCTCGCCGAGGGAAGCGCTGATGTCTTCAGGGTGGCCGGGATTGACGCTGATCAGCGCTTCGGTGTAGCGATGTCGCGGCATTTCGACGATGTCGGAGGTGGGCCCTGTCTCGACCAGGTTGCCGCCGTAGAGCACCGCAATGTAGTCCGAGATGGCCTGGATGACGCCGAGGTCATGGCTGACGAACAGGATCGCCATGCCCCGCTCTTCGCTGAGACGCGCCAGCAGCTCCAAGATCTCCTTCTGGACCGTCACATCGAGCGCGGTCGTCGGCTCGTCAGCGATCAGCAGCTTGGGGTCGCAGGCGATGGCCATGGAGATGAGCACCCGCTGCTGCTGGCCCCCTGAGAGCTGATGGGGGTATCGACGGGCCAAGGCGGCGGGGTTCGGCAGCTGAACCTGCTCGAGCAGTTCGAGCATGCGCGTCTTGACGTCCTTGCGAGGCACCGTCTTGTGGAGTCGGAGCGCCTCAGCGACCTGCTTGCCGACTTTCATCGTCGGGTTGAGCGCCCGCAGCGGGTCCTGGAAGATGACGCCGATCTCGGCGCCGCGAACATCGGAGAGCTCACGCTCGGAGCGGTCGACCATTTCGGTGCCGGAGAACGTGATCGAGCCGGTCACCACGGCCTCACGGGGCTGGAGGCCGATGATGCTCATGGCGGTCATCGTCTTGCCCGATCCGGACTCGCCGACGAGCCCGAGGCGCCGTCCCGCCGGAATCGACAAGCGCTCGATCGAGACGATCTCGTTCGGCCCGATCGTGATGTTCAGGTCGTTGATCTCGAGCATCAGACGCCCGCGCCCTTGGCGGTCTGCTGGGGATCGAGATAGGTCCGCAGGCCGTCGCCGAGGACGTTGAAGCCGATCACCGCAACCATGATCGTGATCCCGGGGATGATCATGAGATACGGCGCCTGATCGATGAGTGGCTGGGCTTCCTTTAGCAGGCGTCCCCACGACGGGGTCGGCCGCTGCGCACCGATGCCGAGATAGGACAGTGCCGCCTCGACGAGGATCGCGATCGCGAACATGATCGACGCCTGGACAATGATGAGCGGGCCGATATTGGGCAACACGTGCCGGAACAGGATGAACCGCCGAGACCGTCCGTACGCCTGAGCGGCTTCTACGAAGTCACGCGCGAGAATCTGGCGCGCCGGTCCGATGACAACCCGGGCAACCGTCGGGATGAGCCAGAACATGATGGCGACGATCGCCGTCGTGTTGCCCGGACCCAACGACGTCGCCACGACGAGGGCCACGACGATGCCGGGCAAGGCGACCCCGATATCGGTCATGCGGCTGAGGATCCGCTGCTGCATCGGCTTTGCTCCAGCGGCGATCAAACCGATCAAGACTCCGGGGACCAGCGACGCAATCGTCGAGACGACGCTGACTAGCAGGGAATTCCGTGCGCCGGCCATGATCTGACTGGTGATGTCGCGCCCCAGCTTGTCGGTGCCGAGAAGGAAGCCGTCCGATCCCGGAGGCAGGAACTGATTCGGGACGTCGACTTTGTTGATGTCGTAGGGCGTCCAGAACAGCGACAGCAGGCCGATGCCGACGATGAACGCCACAATCGATCCGCCGATGATGAGCTGCGGCGGGAGCCACCGCAAAGATCGACGGGTCGAGCCCTCGAGCGTCTCCAGCCCGTCGGTTTCGGGCACCGGGGTGTCCTGTGAAGGTGCTTCGTCGGTCATGCGTGCAGAACCGTGCGACCGCGTCCGCGGATCCGCGGATCCAGCAGCCCGTAGGCGATGTCCATCAGGAAGTTCAAAGTCAGGATCATCAGCATCAGCACCAGCGCCAGCGATTGGACCGACAGGGGTTCACGACCGCCGACCGCCACGACCAGCATGCGGCCGAGCCCTGGCAGCGTGAACACATTCTCGATGACAACGGCGCCTGCGAGCAGCTGGCCCAACTGCAAGATGGTGACGGTCACGAGCGGGATCGACGCGTTGCGGATTCCGTGTCGCCACGCGGCCCGTCTCAGCGTGAGACCCTTGGCCTGGGCCGTCCTGATGAAGTCCTCGTCGAGCACCTCGAGCATGCCTGAGCGCACGTAGCGGACGAGCACGGCGCTGAGCGGGATCGCCAGCGCGAGCACTGGCATCGTCAACGATTTGACGCCCCGCACAAAGTCCTCGGACAGCGGGACATACCCGCCGGCGGGCAGCCAACCCAGGTGCACGGCGAACAGCGTGGCCATCAACAGGCCCAGCCAGAACGAGGGAACTGCGATTCCGACCTGGGACAGGATGTCCACCGTGGTGCCACGCCAGTTCTTGGCGTGGATGGCCGAGAAGGTGCCGATGACCAGTGCGACGATGACCGAGAGGATTAGTGATGAGAACGCCAGCGTGAACGTCAGCGGTATCCGAACCCAGATCTCATGGGCAATGTCGAATTCCGCCGCATACGACGTGCCCATGTCGCCCTGGAGTACTCCCCCTATCCACTGCAGGTACTGCTCGACGAGCGAAGCGTCCAGGCCCATCTCGGCTCGGAGCTCCTCCAACGCCTCACGGGTTGCGGTCTGCCCAAGGATGACCGTTGCGACGTCACCCTTGAGCAACCGCAACAAGAGGAAGACGATGATCGAGCCCATGAGTGCGGACGCCACCACCGAGGCGACCGCGCGAACCAGAACTCGAACCATTCATCGTCCTATTCCGTGAGTTCGTAGTGTCCTCTTCTACTCGATTCTCAGATTGCCGAGGTCGAATTCGCTGCCAGCGGTGAAGTTCTTGACGCCCTTGAGATCAGAGCGCACGGCCACAGCCTGGAGCTTCGCGACAATCGGAATCAGATAGCCGGCGTCGGCGTGCATCTCGACTGCCTGACGTCGAAGCTCAGTCGTCACGTTCGAGTCGACAGCCGCATCGCCGTCGTCGAGCAGCTGATCGAACGCCGGGTCGCAGTACAGGGTGAAGAAGCCCGGGCACTTCCATGCGTCGATGGTGCTGGGACCGCTCAGCGATGTGAAGACGTAGTCCGCGGTCTCACCGAGCACCTCGTCGAGGTAGGTGGTCAGCTCACGGCCTTCGAGCTCGACTGTGAAGCCGGCCTCGGTCAGCTGTGCAGTCACGACCTCTTGAATCGGCGGGAACTCTGCAATGGTCAGGTACTTGAACGGGATGACCAGACCTGGGACGCCAGCCTCTTCCAGCAGTGCCTGAGACTTTGCCGGGTCGTACTCATAGGGGCAGTAGTCGCTGTTCCACGGCTCGTTCGGCGGATTCACGAAGGTGCACGTCAGCTCGCCGAGCCCGGCAAACGCAGCATCGACGATCGGCTGACGGTCGACGGCGTGGTTCACCGCCTGGACGACCAGCGGGTCCTGGAAGATGTCGGCGGTCGCATTGAGACTGAGATATGAGATCTCGAATCCGGAGACCGTCAGGATGCTGAAGCCCTCTTCGGCGTCGATCTCGTCGACGCGGTCGATGCCCTCTCCGAGGATGCCTGCAACGCCGTCGATGTCACCGGCCAGCAGTGCATTCAGGCTCGCGGTCTCATCGGTGATGAATCGCCAGGTGACATCTGAGAAGAACGGCTGCTCACCCCAGTAGTCGGCGAAACGGTCCATGGTGACCGAGACGTCAGGCTTCCACTCGACGAACACGTAGGGGCCGGTGCCGACGGGGCCTTGGGCGATGTCGTCGCCGGTCCCTTCGGGAACGACTGCCGAGCTGATGCGTGCCATGCCCTGCAGGAAGGCCTGGCTGGGCTGGGTCAGCGTGACTACGACGGTGCGATCGTCGGTTGCCTCGATGGATGCGACGGCATCGAACGGCGTGGTGATGTCGCCTACTCCGGCCCGGTTGTACTCCAGCGAATAGACCACGTCGGCGGCGACGAGATCGCTCCCGTCGTGGAACTTGGCTTCGCGAATCGTGAACGTGTACACCGTCCCGTCATCGTTGATGTCCCACGACTCAGCGAGCATCGGGGCAACGCTGCCGTCGGCCTGCTTCTCGACCAGCGTCTCGACGACGTTGTACAGCAGCGGCGTCTTGATGGCAGTCGCTCCGTTGACGACGTAGTCCCAGTTGGCCGGCTCCTGGGCGACAGCAATGATCAGCTCTTGCGGTTCTGGAGCGTCGTCTACGGCGTCGTCGCCAGCGTCATCTCCGGCATCGTCGGCAGCCGCAGTCGTCGCCGGGGCCGCATCATCGCCGTCGTCGTCCGAACCGCACGCCGCTGCGAACAGGGCGAAGGCCATGAGCAGGCTGACTATCAGCCAACTGCGTTTGTGGGTCTTCATGAGGTGGTCCTTTCTTGGTGCGTATTCACGCCGCTGCGCAATCCGTTCAGGATTGTTCCGGTTGGCTCGATGCAATGGGGCTGCGCGCGTGAGCGCTCACGTCCTGGTCCATGATCGTTCAAGCGGTGTCGGCCCATGTCCGGTACGGCTCTCAACGGCGTAAGTGATGTCGCGAATACGCGACCTCTGAAACTGGGGTTTCACTGTCTAGAACCGTAGCCGAACCGTAGTCCTGACGCCCTAGCCGGTCAAGCGGCCCGGGGCCTGCAAACGGCGCGCTCCCGATGCCTGCCGCGCGCGGTTCGGCACGCCGGATTCGGCGTTCAGGTGATGCGCCTGCCGCGGTCGGCGGCCCCCTCATAACCGATGCGCTCCTGCACGGAGATCGCCTGCAGGGCGTTCTCGATGTCGGCGGGTGTCAACACGCCGGTGGGCGGCTCCAAGAGCCGGAAGTGCCCGTAGCGATCCTCGCCGGCAACCAGATGTGCCGACGGAGTCAGACCGTTCACCTGCCGCATCGATGGGGCGACGTAGCGGATGGCCAGCCCGATGCGTCGGTCGGCAGAGGCGTTGGGATGGGACGCATGGAACAAGCGGCCGTGATGCAGCGACATCTCGCCGGGCTGAAGCGTGACATCGACTGCGTCTGCCTCGTCCACCTCGACTGTCAGCATCTGACCTCGCGACAGCAGGTTCGACTCCTCGAAGGTGTCTCGGTGCTCGACGATCTCTGACCTATGGCTTCGGGGAATGAACCGCATGCAGCCGCTGTGCGATGTCGCAGGGCTCAGCGCAACCCACGCTGTCACCTCGAGCGCGTCGTCGTATCCCCAATAGGTCAAGTCCTGGTGCCAGCTCACGAACGCCGGCGTTGTCGGTTCCTTGATGAAGAAGTTGGCGCCGATGACCAACAGGTCGTCGCCCAAGATCGTCCTGACCGGCTCGATGACTGCAGGCCGGCGGGAGATCTCACCGATGAACGGCAGCACGATTCCCGGGGAACCCTTCAGGATCCGGCTGATGGTGGCGTCGCCTGCATTTGCGGCTTCGACTGACTCGAACATGGCTCGATACTCAGCCGCGCGCTGCGGTGTCACGGCTTCGAGCGGAAAGACGTATCCGTCGCGTTCGTAGGCGGCTTTCATGGGCGATCCGCTCGCGACTGTATGGCGACGGTGCCTACAGCCGGCACCGTGCCTACAGCCGGCACAGGGCCTCTCTTGCGGCGTCGAGACTCTTGCCGATCAGCGCTTCGTCATGTGAGGCCGACACGAACCACAAGCCGCGACTTGTGGGCCGCACGCCCAGATCTTGCAGATGCCCGAGGAAGCGGGCAAGTCGGTCTTCGTCGGAGTTGGCAGCGAACTCCGCACGCGATGTCATCGGCCCGGGCCTGCCGAATCGGGTCTGGAGCATTGAACCGCCGATGTGATCGACAACGAGGCCAACGCCGAGTTCCGCGTCAAGTCGGCGCAGGCCGTCGGTCAGGTGACACGTGAGACGATCCATCTCCGGGTACGGGTTGTTGTCGATCAGGAATCGGAGGGTGGCCACGCCGGCGGCCACCGACGAGACACCGGCGTTGTAGGTGCCGGAATGATTGATCTTCCCGCTGCCGACACCAGCGAGAAGCCCGTCGCTCGTGCCCAGAACCGCGAGCGGGAAACCCGAGGCGATCGCCTTGGCATAGATCGAGATATCGCCTTGGATCCCGTAGAAGCCTTGAGCCCCGCAGAGGCCCAGGCGGAAACCGGTGATGACTTCGTCGACGATGAACAGCGCGCCGTGCTGCCGGCACAGTGCCTTGACGCCCTCGAGGTATCCGGCCGACGGCGGGATCAATCCGACATTGCACATCACCGGTTCCATCAGGACACCAGCGATATCGCCGCCTTCCAACGCCCGCTCAAGTTGAGCGAGATCGTTCCACTCGCACATGATCACGTCGGTAGCCGCTGAGGCCGACTGGCCCGCAGTGAGCGGCACCGGCGCCAGTGGATCAGTCGTGACGGACATGTCGACGAACAACGGATCCAGCCAGCCGTGGTAGTGGCCGGCGAACCGGACGATCTTGCGATGGCCGGTCGTGGCCCGAGCGATTCGAACCGCCAAGAGATCCATCTCCGTCCCGCTCATGCCCATCCGGATGCTCTCGATCCAGGGCAACGCGCCGACGAGGGCTTCGGCGAACTCGGCTTCACGCTGGTGCTGTCCAGCGAAGAGCTGGCCCGCAGCGAGCGACTCCTGCACCGCAGCAGTCACGGTCGGGTGGTTGTGGCCGAGCACCATGGGACCCATGCCAGCCGCATAGTCGATGTAGGCATTGCCGTCCACGTCCCACAGGCGTGCTCCTTCGCCACGAACGAATGTGAGCGGCACCGGCGCGCCGTGCAGGCGGACATTTGAATTGACGCCCCCAGCGATGACCTTCTTGCGTCGAGCGTGCTCCGTCCGACTGTGGTCGTAGCGGGGAGAGTTCGCGGCTGTCATCTGCCACCTTCGTTGCGATGGGCGATTCAGGTCCTGCTCGTGGTGGGGACGGTCAACTCAAAGGAGACTCGGTGAGGTCAGCGGTGAGGCGAGCGGACCTCAGTATGTCGTAACACACCGTGTCAAACAGTGCAACACTGGTTCCACATCTTGAAACCAGCCAGTGGTACGCGCAGGATCAGCCTCGCCAGGTCTGCGGTGATTCCATCGGGAAGATGGGGCGCGGAACTCGTTGCCATGCCAGTGCGGCGATGTCGGACTGTGTCGGACCGGGCGTGGCGACGCGAATGATCGTGGACGTGAGCGGGGCCATGTACTGGAAGTTGGACGCAGTCTTCATCACGGCCAACTTGTAGTCCGCTGGTTCCACCCCCACGTGTCGGTACACGGCCGGATCGATGCCGGCGATGCCGGCGTATTCGCTCACCAGCAGCGTTGCCGGTCCGACATCAAAGGCAACCGTGGCACCCATCTGGATCTGGTCCTCCGCGTGACCGTCCAGCTCGACCACTCCATCGGAGACGGCGCGCACGACGCCGGTCACTTCCAGGGGCGTGAAGAAGGGATTGGATCGGCCGCCCAATGCGACGGTCACGGTGGTACCGACACCGGCCTGCGCCAGCTGAACAGCAGAGGCAGCGTCGATCATCGGAACGAGGGCTCGACTCCGGATGCCAAGCCGCAGGATCGCCTCGAGAATCACTGTGCTGTCGCCTCCTGAGCCGCCCAGCACTGAGTCGCCGGTGTCGCTGAGAAGGACCAGGCCTCGGTCGGCTCGGTCGGCGTCCGTCACGGCTTCGTCGATCGGGCGGCTCTCGGTGCGCTGGAAGTCGTCCCTCATGGACCACGCCAGTTCGGCCAATTCCTCGGCCAGTGACTCGGCGAGCGGCGGATCGTCGTCAGTCACGACGATGATCGCCCAGCCGCCTTCGGCGGCATCAAGCCAGCACTGCATCGGAAACGGCGAGACGGCCAGCACCCGGGGGTCGCGCTCGGCGTCGCGCGCCCGGTCGAACAGCGTCTTCATCGGGCCGCGCGAAGTGAGGTACTGCTCCTGATGGGTGAGCATGCGGAGCTTTCGCCAGCTTGTCGTCGGCGAGATCTCCCCGCTGAAGAGCTGCACGGCAAGCGAGGTCAGGTCGCGAGCAGTCTCGAACTGATCGTGCGGCTGGGTTCGGAATCCCACGATGATGTCGGCGCGGTCGACGATCTCCCGGGTCACATTCGCGTGGTGATCCAGCATCAAGGCCAGCCGCATCGACGGCCCGACGACATCCCGCGCCGTGGCGAGCAGGGCTCCCTCCACGTCGTCGATCCCCTCTGCGGACGCCGCACCGTGCAACAGCATGACCAGGCCGTCGAGTTCACCGGCGTCGCGCAGCCCGTCTCGCACCTTCGCGTCGAAGAATTCGAACGCCTCGAGCGAAAGCCGGCCGCCGGATCGGGCGGCACCGCGAATGATGGGAACGGTCTCGATGTCGACGTCAGTGCGTCCGATGGCATCGAGGTAGCCGCCGACAGGTCCCGACGCGTGCAGACGCTCGAGCATCTCGACGCCTTCGTAGATCCCGAACGACTCGAAATCGGCGAGCGTCGTCAGCGTCGGGTTGAAACTGCTCGTCTCCTGGGTGATCTGGATAAGCCCGATGCGCATGTGCGGCTGCCTGACTGGTGGCTGTCAATTCGATGCGCCGAACGGCGTATAGCCGCGGCCCGCCACGCCGACATCGACCCCGAACAGGGCGCCAGCGTGCGGTTGGGAGCGCAGGTCCGTTTCGGGCAGGCCGCCCCGAGCGCTCGTGATGAACAGCGTGGTTCCCTCACGGCCTCCGAACGCGCAGCTCGTGATGAAGCCTCCCGGCACCTCGACGATGCGGTCCAGGCTTCCGGTCGGGGAGTACCGGTGAACAGCGCCTCCATCCCACAGGGCGACCCAGACCCCGCCTTCGGCGTCGACGCTGAGGCCGTCGGGAATCGCGTCGACCTCGACGAGGGTCTCGGTGCGAATCGGGAACCCCTCGTCGTCGAGATGCAGCTTGTCGACTCGATGCAGGAGCGAATCGACGTAGTAGCAGGTTCGCCCGTCAGGGCTCCAGTCGATGCCGTTCGACAAGGCCACACGATCGCGAACTTGGCGGATCGTGCCGTCGGCCGAGACACAGAACAGACCCGCCTGCATCTCTCCCGAGCGGTCGACCGTGCCGACCCACAGACGCCCCTTCGGGTCGCAACGAGCGTCGTTCGACAGACCGTCGCCATCGGGCGGCAGCGTGGCAAGCACCGCTCCGACGCGGCCGTCCTCGTCGAGCCGGGCCACCGTGAGGCCGGCGACGGCGACCAGATGGCCGTCCACATCGGGAACGACGGCACTGACACGCTGATCGATGGCCACCGCGGTGTGGTGGCCTTCGACGCTCAACTGATGGAGGACCTGACCGTCGATGTCGAGCCACAACAACCGTTGTCGTGCCGCGTCCCACGTGGGTCCTTCCCCGAGGTCGCAAGCACACTCCACGACTGCTTCGGGAGTCACGTCGGCACTCTAGGTCACTGCCTTCGCCCGCGGCCTCTAGGCGTTCGACCCCGAGCCCGCTGATGCGCCGGGCCCTCGAATGGCTGGCTGGGTGACTGTTAGGTTCCCCTCAGCGTCGTCGTGCGGCTGTTCTCAGATGAAACTCGCCTCGGTACTCACACCGCTCTCGGAGGAGAACCTCGTCCTGGCTGCCCAGTGCGGCCTGATCGATGTCATCGAGATCTAGCCATGTTCGATCTGCTCATCCGCGACTCCACGTTGATCGACGGCACGGGAGCTCCTGCGCGGCCGGGCGATGTCGGCATAACCGGCAACCGAATCACGGCTCTCGGCGACATTGCCGTGGGATCCCCGGCGGGGAGAACCATCGATGCCGGCGGCCGGGTCGTGTGCCCGGGGTTCGTCGACATCCACACGCACTCTGACCTGACGCTCGTGGCGGACGGCACCGGCGAGAGCAAGCTGCGTCAGGGCGTGACGACCGAAGTTGTCGGCAACTGTTCATTCTCGGCATTCCCGATCGAACCTCGCAGGGCGAAGCTCCACGCCGACCACCTCGCTGGGGTGACGGCCCCCCTCACGCCGTGGTGGACCGACTTCGATGGCTACGCCGAGGCCTTGGGAGACCAGGGTCTGGCGATCAATGTCGCGCCGCTTGCCGGCCACGGAACGCTGCGGGTGGCGGCAATGGGCCTGGACGAGCGATCGGCCACAGCCGCAGAAGTCGGCCGGATGCAACGCGACCTCGCACTCGCGCTGGAACAGGGCGCGTTCGGGATGAGCACCGGGCTCACGCTGGTGCCTAGTTCGTACGGCGACTTTGACGAGATCGCCGCACTGGCCCGAGTGCTGGCAGACCACGGTGCGCTGTATGCCACGCATTCACGTTCGATCCCTCCCGACGAGCGCGCTTCGGTGGCGGAGGCCATCGATATCGGCAGGCGCACGGGTGTGACGGTCGAGTTCAGCCACCTGGCGATCAATCGGCCCGACCGGTGGGGGCATGGAGCGGAGCTTCTCGCCATGTTCGAAGATGCCCGCGACGACGGCATCGACATTTTCTTCGACGTCTATCCCTATGACGCCTCGTCATCGCCGTTGACGCAATACCTCCCGCAGTGGGTGCGCTCAGGCGGCACCGAGGCGATGCGTGGCCGGCTCGCCGTCGTCGCAGAGCGTCAGCGTGCGCTCCACGACATGCGCGGGGGCTGGTTCGATGGGATTCCCTGGTTGTGGGACCGATTCGTCATCTGCGGCAGCCCCGACGGTTACGGCATTAACCGCACGCTCGAGGAGCTCGCGGCCAGCGAGGGAATCAACCCATACGAACTGACCCTGCAGCTATGCGAGCGCTACGGCAATGAACTGAATGTGGTGCTCTTCTACCGCAGCGAAGAGGACGTGGAGAGGTTCGTGGCCCATCCGCTGTCGGTCATCGGTTCCGATGGGAACGCGATCCCGCTTGAGCAATCGGATGGCTGCCCCCATCCGCGCAATTTCGGCACCTTCCCGCGGGTCTTGGGTTCCTATGTCCGCAACAGGGGGGTGCTCGAACTGAGCGATGCAGTTCGGAAGATGACCGGCGAGCCGGCTCGACGGCTCGGGCTGGGCGACCGTGGGACGCTGGAGATCGGTGCGATCGCCGATGTTGTGATCTTCGATCCCGACACCGTCATCGACAACGCCGACTTCGGCCGGATCGCCGATTCGCCGACCGGCATCGATGTCGTCATCGTCGGCGGCACCGTCGTGCTGGATCGTGGAATCATCAGCACCGATCGTCCCGGGCAAGTCCTTCGAAGAGGCTCGCATCACGCGAACGCCTAGCCGGCCAATCTGCTTGACAACTAAGGAACCCCATGCGCGTTGCGACACTCGGCTTCCACCACGAATCGAACACGTTCGCTCCGGTGCCGGCGAGCCTCGAACAGTTCTTGGCCAGCGGACCCGACGAGGGCGACGCTTTGGTCGCCAAGTACGCCCCCTCGCAGGCCACTCTGGCGGGATTCATCGAAGCAGCGTCGGCTGAAGCGGATGTCGAGTTCGTACCGCTTGTGTACTTCGACCTCAACCCCATGGGCACGATCACGGCCGAAGCGTTGGAGCACATCACCGAGCGGATGCTGACCGAACTCGACAGCAACGGTCCCTGGGACGCGATCCTGCTGGCCCTGCATGGCGCTGCAGCATCTGAGCAGTGTCGTGACGCCGATGGCGAAGTCCTCGAACGGGTACGGCAACTTGTCGGAGCTGACACTCCTATCGCGGTCACCTACGACATGCACGCCAACATCTCGCATCGCATGGTCGAGTGCGCCGACGTGGTCAACACCTACATGACGAATCCCCACCTCGATGCTCGCATTCGTGCCCGAGAATGCGCCGAGGTGCTGTTCGCTTCCATACGCGGGGAAGTGCGACCGGTCATGGCTCTCGAGAAGCCGCCGGTAGCCGTCAACATCCTGCGGCAGGGCACGAACGACTCGCCGATGCGCGAGCTCGTCGCGATGGCTGCGCAGGCTGCCACTCGCACAGGCGTCCTGTCGGTCAGCATCGCCGAGGGCTTCCCGTATGCCGATGTCTCCGAGATGGGGATGGCCGTCGTGGCGGTGACCGATGACGATGCTGATCTAGCTCGCCAAGTCGCCCGCGAACTCGCGCTCGCCGTGTGGGAGGCTCGCGGCGAACTTGAAGGCGACGGAGTCGCGATCGACGATGCGCTGCGGCGCGCCGCTCAGGCCGACGCCCATCCCGTCGTGCTCCTCGACGTCGGAGACAATGTCGGCGGGGGCAGTCCTGGCGATTCGACTCATGTGCTGGCAGCAGCGCAGCGCCTGGCGATCGGCGGGCTGTTCCATTCGCTGTGCGATCCCGATGCGGTCGCCGCCTGCGCGCACGCTGGTGTGGGCGCCGAGATCGTGGTGCGAGCGGGCGGAAAGACCGACGATCAACACGGCGATTCGGTGACCCTCGAGGGAACAGTTCTGATGCTCGATGACGGGAAATTCACCGATGACGGGCCCACCCATGGCGGCTGGCGGTTCTATGACCACGGCCCGAGGGCCCTGGTCCACACGCGAGACGATCACATGGTGCTGCTGACGTCGCATCCTCGCGGCAACACCAGTCGCCAAGAACTGGTCAGCGCTGGCCTCGATCCGGCTACCCAGCCGATCATCGTCGCCAAGGGCGTCCACTCGCCGCGGGCCGCGTATGAGCCGATCGCAGCCGAGATGATCTGGCTGAACACCCCCGGCTGCACGAGCGCCGACATCAGCGCACTCGACTATGCGCATCGGCCTCGACCGATGTTCCCCTACGAGCGCGATGCCGATTACAGCCCGCTGTAAGCCTGACGCTCAGCGGCGCTCAGAACAGCGTCTCGGCGATTTCCACCACGCAGTAGTCGTCGTCGACGATGGGGATCGCACGCCACTTGTCGAACGTGGTGCACGGATGGGAGATGCCGAACCCGACGAGGTCGCCGACTGCAAGCGGATCGTCGGCATCGAGATCCAGGTAGGCATGTTGATCGTTGATGTCGACGGCGCGGTTGTGGGCGACGGTCTCGATGCGGGCTGAGCCCCGGCGACGGACCTTCTTGAGCACCGGCAACAGGCCATCGGTGGAGGCGTCGCGTTTGCCGATGCCCACCAAGGCGCGCGTGGGCTCGGGGCGCGAAAGCACCACACCCCAGACTTCGATGGCCGGCACGAGCCGCTCGTCTTGGTCGATGCGTGGCGCTGCACCCATCGGGGAGACCTGGTGCAGCGAACCGTCGTCGTGGGTGATGTAGCAGCCGCTGCGCAGCACGATCCGCAGCGGCGATTCGATGTCGACGAGTGAGAACCGGTCGACGACCTGATCGAAGTATGCACTGCCGCCAGCGGTGACGATCACCTCTGGTGTCGGCTCGAACCACCCGTTGGCATCAATGGCGTGCGTCAGCTCGACGATCTGGTCGAGGAACTCCTGGACTCCCGCTCGGGGAGGCCGGTCGTCCATCGGCCCGAGAATCCCCTCGAATCCCGACGTTCCTGTGAGGGCGAGGTACGGGGATGCATGGGCAGCCGCCGCGACTCGCAGGCCGTCGTCAATGGTGCGTGCCCCGGTACGTCCGCCGGCTATCCCCAGCTCAACCAGCACCGGTAGCCGACGCGACGGTCGGACGTGGGCCAAGGTCTCGTTGATGATGTCGACGCCCTCGAGGGAATCGACGTAGCAGTAGACGTCAAAGCCATCGGCGCCCGACCGCGCCAGCCATTCGATCTCAGCGGGGACGACGACCTGATTTGCGATGAGGACCCGATCGACCCCTGCCTCCCTCATGGTCTTGGCTTGCCATGTCGTCGCTGCGGTAATGGCCCAGGCGCCGTCGTTGAGCTGTCGGCGCAGCAGCGCTGGCGCCATGGTCGTCTTGCCATGGGGAGCCAAGGAAACGCTGTTGCGCTCGCAGAAGGCCATCATCGCCGCGCTGTTGTGCTCGATCGCCGATGCGAACAACAATGCGGCGGGATAGGGCACGTCGGCATCGAACACACACCATCGGGAGCCCGGTGTCGAAGAGAGGGGCAGCCCCTTCGGTCTCGAAGGTGATTGCTGTCCGCTGGGGGACACCTGCCGGGCCGGCAGTGGTGGTTCGGGCTCCATGGCGCCGCCTCAGCCTTCGTTGAGGAAGTCGCTGACCAGATGCTTGCCGACGCTGCGAATTCGCTTGACGACCGACGGCACCATGTCGATGGTGAGCCGTCGCGCTGGTGCGCTCACGCTGATGCCGCAGGGAAACGGCATGCCCCGCAGGGCGACGGCGACGCATCGGCCGTCGGCCTGGTTCTCGCAGTCGTCGATCGCGAACCCCTGATCTCGAACGGTCTCCAGCGCGGACTGGTAGGCCTCTGGCGTCGTGATCGTGGCGTCGGTGAACGGCGCCATCCCGACGGTGTCGAGGATCGCCAGGACCCGATCAGGGGGCAATTCGACTGCGATCGCCTTGCCGAGGGCCGTCGAGTGGATGGGGGCGCGATCGCCGACCCGGGCCGCCAGGCGCATCATCTGGCTGCTCTCGAAGACGAGATTGTGGACGATCATCGAACCCTGGAGCGTTCCGAGGTTCGTGGTCTCGCCGGTGTCGTCGCGGAGTCGCTGCAGTGGACCGCCTGCCCGCGCGAGAAATGCCTCGAGCTGGCGCGTGTTGTGAGGCTGAAAGGCGAGCCCGATTCGGTACAGCGCTGATTGGGTGTCACGCTCGACGTAGCCGCGGGCTTCCAGCGCCGACAGGTACCGGAATGCTGAACTCTTCGGCAGCGACGTGACCGTCGCGGTCTCAGGGAGCGAGACCCCCTCATGCGAACGCTGCAGGAGGTCGAGGATGTCGCAGACGCGTTCGACAGCGCGAATCGGGTAAGCGTTCGATGAGCCAGCCGACGCCGTGTCGTCCGATGTCGAGGACTTCTTGTTGTTCATCGGTCTCTCAGTCGGGATACACCTGCGTCCGGCGGTGCTTCAGCATCCGATCCTGCACACGCCAGCCGTCCGACGTCTTCACCACCAGGTCGTGATACGACGCGGTGCCTACCTTGCCGCCGCCCAGCAGCGCCAGGATCCGGAACTTCAGCTCCACCCCATCGTCGGTCTCGTTCACGTAGATGTTCGTCATCGTGTGGGTGCGGGGGTGCTCTGCGTCGTCCGCCATGAATTTTCGGATCGCAGCCAGCCCCTCCAGCCGGGGCGCACCCAAATCGGTCAGGTCGAACACCGCGTCGTCGGTGAAGATCGTCCCCAGCCGGTCCCAGTCCCGGTCGTCGATGATGTCGCCGTAGCGGCCCGGCAGCTCATGTATTTCCAGACGGTCACCAATATCCATGGCTCGACCCTAGGGCAGCGCTTGCTCGTTGGGCCGAACGCGCCGCTAGCCGCTACGACAAGTTGGCGCGGACTCGGGGGATCACCTCGCGCGCCATGCGTTCCAGCGAGGCGTTCATGACCGACGGCGGCAGGCCGGGCGGTCCGCCCCAGGTGACCAGGTCGGTGACGTCGTGATCGCGGATCATCGTGGTCAGCTCGCCGACGCAGTGGTCGGCGTCGCCGACGGTCCACACGAGCGGGTTGAGCGGATCGGGCTGGCGTGGACCAGTGCGGGCCGAACGCTCACGGGCCGTCTGCTTGTGGTCGGTGCTGGCCTTGATGATGCCGATATAGACGCCGCGGCGGTATTTCTCAGCCGCGGCTACCGCTTCCCAGGTCGGGTCGTCGGCCGGATCCGAGCCGTCGGTCACGTATACGCCCCGGATGATCCCGACCCGCTTGTCGCCAGGGTCTCGACCGTCCGCCGCCAGCGCTTCCTTCCACGGCTCGAGCACGGCAGCTTTCGGGCCTTGGGGCAGCAAGTTGGTGTCGAATCGGGCAGCCCGCAGTGCGCCCGCGACGCTGGTGGCCGCCACCCACAACGGCGGTCCGCCGGGCTGCACGGGATCGGGCGTGACACGCAGGTCGCGGTAGGTGTACCGCTTGCCCTCGTAGCTGAACGGCTCGCCTGACCACGCCAGTCGCAGGATCTCGATGGGCTCCTCGGTCAGCGACACTCGCCGGCTGAGTGGCAGCCCGAACCCGGCGAACTCGTGCGCGGCATAGCCCATGCCGATGCCCAGTTCCATCCGGCCACCCGAGATGTTGTCGAGCACCGCCAGGTCCTCCGCCAGCCGCACCGGGTCCCGGAACGGCATCAGGCAGATGTCGGTCGAGAACCGGATGCTGCTGGTGAGCGCTGCCGCAGCGCCTGCCACAGGCACGAAGTTGGGCAGGTAGCCGTCGGCCATGAAGTGATGCTCGGTGAACCAGCACAGCTCCATGCCGAGCTGCTCGGCCAGGACCACCTGCTCGAGTGTCTCGGCATACACCTGCGGCATCGTCACGTCGCTGCCCGGTGGGCAGCGAAAGTCGTGCACGATCCCGAACCTGAGCGACTGCGCCATCGCGTACTCCTCGTCTCAAAGCGGGAAGTTAGTTCGACGCTTGTGACGCCATCCGAGCTCAGTACCAGGCGTCGGGGACGGCTGCTTTGCGATCGGTGACGAGGGCTTGCAGTTCACGGTCGACGGCCGGATCGAGGGGCGGGGGCGGCTCGTAGTCGGCCAGCGTCTGCTTCCACTGCCGGTTTGCACGCTGGGCCATGTCGAGGCTGCCCTCTTCGGACCATTGCTCGAACGAGCGGGTGTCGCACAAGGCAGCCTCGAAGTTCGCCGACTCGAAGTTGGCCATGGTGTGGGCCGTCGCCAGATAGTTGCCACCCGGTCCGGCTTCGTTGAACGCCGACGACCCGAGCTCGTTGTCGTCGATGGCAAGGCCTTCCAGCAGGCGGTGCAGCATGCCGCAGCGGTCGGCATCCATCACGAATTTCTCGTATCCGAGCGTCAGCCCGCCCTCCAGCCACCCGGCTGCCTGCAGTATGAAGTTCGCGCCGGCCAGCAGCCCCGGCGTCATCGCATCAGCCGATTCCTGCATGGCTTGGGCATCCGCGATCTTCGAAGCTGTGTAGTGGCCGCCACAGCGGAAGGGCAGGCCGAGCCGTCGGGCGAGCTGGCCGACGGCATAGGTGGCCAGCGACGACTCGGCGGTCCCGAACGTCGGCGCGCCCGAGCGGAGATCCATGGTGGTCAGAAAGTTTCCGTAGATCATCGGCGAGCCGGGCCGCACCAGCTGGGTGAGGGCGATTCCAGTCATGGCTTCGGCGTGTGCTTGCGCGATCAGCGCCGGCTGAGTCACCGGTCCCATGCCCCCGCCGATGATGAACGGTGAGATCAGGCAGCCCTGGTTCGCCCGGGCGTACGCCTTCAGGGCGCCGCTCATCGTGTTGTCCCACACCAGCGGCGAGTTCACGTTCACATTGCCCTGGATGACGCAGTGCGTCTCCATGTACTCCGCTCCGAACACGATCTGGGCCATCGCGATCGAGTCCTCGGCGCGCTCTGGTGCCGTCACCGCTCCCATGAATGGTTTGGCCGAATAGCGCAGGTGGGCGTCCACCATGTCGAGGTGTCGCTTGTTGACCGGGACATCGACGGGTTCGCACACCGTGCCGCTCCCGTGGGCCAGCCACGGCGACATCCAGGTCAGCTGCACGAAGTTCCGGAAGTCGGCGATGGTGGCATAGCGCCGACCGCCATCAAGGTCGGTCACGAACGGCGGGCCGTACGTAGGCGTGAAGAGCACGTGATCGCCGCCGATCTCGATACGCCGACCGTCGCGGCCCCACATGGAAAAGCGCCCCGGCGCCGTCGAGCACAGCTGGCGGGCCAGGCCGGGCTCGAATCGCACCCGCACGCCGTCCACCTGCGCCCCCGCGGATCGGAACAGTTCCAGCGCCTCGTCGTCGCCACGGAACTCGACCCCGATCTCGGACAGGATCCAGTCGGTGTGCGCCTCGAGCTGCGACAGCGCATCGTCATCCAGAAGCTCATAGACGGGGATATGCCGGCGCGGCGTCGTGCCGATCACCGACGGCGCAGGACCGGCGGTGCGCGCCGCGACCCGCCTCGAGCGCCCCCGTCGCCCTCCACGCACGCTGCGGTCCCCACCAGCCATCGGCACATTCTGGGCGACGGCATCGGCGCGGCGTGCACGCGACCGGTATTGCCCCGAGTCGGTCGCCAGCCATCACACTCGGCGGCGTTCTGATCAACGCCGCCGATCAGAATCGACGAACCCGAAGCCACGACCCGCGCAGACCCGACCGGATCCCATCGAGAGTGCCCAGACCGTGCTCGCTACTGTGCTGTCGCTGCCCGATCACTGTCAGCAAGGACCAGCGAGAGGACGCGCAGAAATGTCAGACGGCTACGAGAACCTCGCCATCGATTCACCAGCAGACGGCGTCACCCGTATCGCACTGAACCGGCCCGAACGGCTCAATGCGATCACTCACGGACTCGTCAGCGAACTGCACGACGCGCTGAGCGCCGTCGACGCCGACTACGACGCCCGCGCCATCGTGCTCACGGGCGCCGGCCGGGGCTTCTGTGCCGGGCTGGACCTGACCGGCTACGGCACTGTGCCGGGTACCGAGGAGCACGGTGGCCCCCAGCGCGGCATGGCCGTCCAACAGGAGATCGCCGAATTGGTCCACCACATGCGCGACGTGCGCCAGCCGATCATCGCAGCAATCAACGGCGCAGCTGCAGGCGGCGGATTTGCCATGGCCTGCGCCGCTGACATTCGTTACTGCGCCGAGAACGCCAAGTTCGGCACGGCTTTCGTACGGCTCGGCATCTCGGGCTGCGACATCGGTGTGAGTTGGATGCTGCCGCGCCTCATCGGCGCCTCGCGGGCGTGGGAGCTGCTGCTCACCGGCCGGGTTATCGACGCTGCTGAAGCCGACCGGATCGGGCTCGTCAGCGCGGTGGTCCCCGACGACGACCTTATGGACACCTGCTTGGGCGTCGCCGCCGAAATCGCCGCGAACAGTCCATTCGGCGTGTGGATGACCAAGGAAGTCATGTGGTCGAACCTCGAGATCGGCAGCCTGCGCGCCGGCATCGACCTCGAGAACCGCACCCAGATCATGTCCTCGCTCACCGAGGACAGCAAAGAGGCCATGGCGTCGTTCCTCGAACGCCGCCAGGTGAAGTGGTCCAACCGCTGACCCGCGCTGCTGCGCCGGCAGCCGCGCCGGGCTAGCCGGCGGGTTGGGCCACCCGTTCCGATTTGAACTCGAACAGATACGGGTCGAGCGATTCCTGGGCGGCGATCCGGAACTTGTGCCAGTAGCCGCCGCCGTAGTACGCCAAGCTGCCGGGCTGGGCATCGCCGTGCCCGTTGTAATACGACAGGCAGTCGCGCAGCGGAGCGGTGGTGATGTCGGCCACCCGGCAGTGCTCTGCGTAGGACACCTCTGCGTCTTCGGTGATGTCGACCACGTTGAGCGCTTTGTCCCGCATCTCGGTCAGCATCCAGATGATGTAGTCGCCGTGGGTGTCGATGGCGTCGGTGAAGTTGAAGCTGCCGCCGCCGCCTTGGGGGCCCGACACGATGAACAGGTTCGGGAACCCATGGCTGTGCAGGCCGAGGAACGTCCGGGTGCCCTGGGTCTGCCACTTCTCGCTCAGCGTCACGCCGTCGCGGCCCTCGATCATGTTGAACGTCGAGGTTGCCATCCACTGGAACCCGGTGGCGTAGATGAGCACGTCGAGGGGGTACTCGATGCCCTCGTGCACGACGCCTCGCTCGTTGATCTCCTGCACTCCCATCGGTGCGGTGTCCACGAGGTGCACGTGCGGCAGGTTGAACGTGGGCAGGTACTCGTCGTGGAACGTCGGTCGCTTGCAGCCGTACGGGTAGTACGGCTTCAGCGCCTCGGCAGTCTTTGGGTCCTCCACGATCGCGTCCACCCGGGCGCGGATCTGCTCCATGATCCGGAAGTTCGTGTTGAGCTGCTTTTGCACCAGCTCGGTGGGCGACAGCTTGCGCTCGTGCTGCTTGCGCTCCTTGAAGTCCGCCACCCGGCCGGCGAGGTAGTCGTCGTTGGCCTTGATGGCAGTGCGGCCCGAGGAAATGCGCGAGAAGCGCTTGCGCCGGGCCCGCGCCCAGCCAGGCTCCTTCGACCACTCGGCGATCTCTTCAGGGTCGGTGGCCCGCTGGTCGCGCACGTCGATCGACGAAGGCGTCCGCTGGAACACGTACAGCTCGCCGACCACCTTGGCGATCTCGGGAATGACCTGCACCGCCGTGGCACCGGTGCCGATGATGCCGACCCGCTTGCCTTCGAGATCGATGTTGTAGTCCCAGCGTGACGTGTGGAACGACTCTCCCTCAAAGCTGGCCATGCCGTCGATGCGGGCCAGCTTCGGGCTGGTCAGGATGCCGTTGGCCAGGATGACGTAGCGGGCCTTCATGGCATCGCCGCGGTCGGTGTAGACGGTCCAGCGGCCGGTCTGCTCGTCCCACACTGTCGAATCCACCGTGGTGTGGAACAGGCAGTGGTCGTAGAAGCCGAACTTGTCGGCCATCGACTGGCAGTACTCGAGGATCTCGAAGCCCGACGCGAACTTCATCGAGGGGATGTAGCCCATCTCCTCCAGCAGCGGCAGGTAGCTGTAGGACTCCACGTCGCAGGCGATGCCCGGGTAGCGGTTCCAGTACCAGGTGCCGCCGACGTCGCCGCCCTTCTCGCAGAAGCGCACGTCGGTGAAGCCGGCGTTGCTGAGCTTGTGCCACAGCAACAGCCCGGCGAACCCTGCCCCGATCACCAACACCTCGCATTCGTCGTCGAGCGCCTCACGCTCGATCGGCGGCTCCGAATACACGTCGTCGAGGTAACGCTTGAACTCGCCCTCCATCGCCATGTAGTCCGCCGCGCCCCGGCGTCGTTCTTTGAAGTCCCGGTACTTGGCCTGCTCCTCGGCATTGAACACGGCACCAGGCGGGGGAGGCGGCAGCTCCTTGAGGTGCTCATCGGCTGTCACCGAGTAGCCCTTGCCGGCGATCTTCTCCGATGCCTTCGCCGCCCGGGTGTTGAAGACCTTGCGACCCGTATCGGAGTCGATGCTGATCGCTGGACGCATGCCCACATCCTCTGCCGTCTGGCCTGCTGCCATGGTTCTGACCTCCGTGCGTGCGCTTCGCGCTGGGTCGCCGAGCCTGTCGGGTGCTTGCCACGCCGACCGACCGCTCTGCCCCGTTCGATGTTAGGGGAGGCGCGCGACACGTTGCCGGGCCGCCACCTCGCCCGGGTGTGACAGCCTTCGCAACGACATGCAGCGTGACATGCCGCGAGCACTCGCGTGGTTCTCCGTGGGAACGGGCGTGCTGGCAGCCGTGCTCTCGGGACACCTGATCACGGCGATGACAGCGGGCGGGCCGGTAGCGGTACCTGACGTCCCGGCCTATCTGGGCATCGCCCAATGGGTTGGCGGCGACGGGCTCGCGCCCGAGAGCATTCCGTTCCAGCCCGGCTACGGACTATTGCTTGCACCGCTCGTGGCGCTGTCTGGGGTCTCGCTGCTGAGTGTCCAGGGCGAGGCGGTGCACCAGCTCGCTCTGATCGTGAATTCGCTGGCGGCAGCTGCAGCGGTCTTCGTTGCGGGGCGTCTGGGAATGATCCTGTCCCGACGCTGGTGGGTGGCAGGTGCAGCAGGGCTCATCGCAGCGGTACATCCGTCGCTGTCGAGCGCTTCGCGCATCGCGTGGCCCGAGACGCTGCTCGGATTGGCGGTGCTCGGGGTCGCCACAGCGGTCGCCGTCGCAACTCAGCTCGGAACCGCCGCATGGCGGATCTGGGGCAGTGCAGGACTGCTGGCCACGCTGGCGGTGTCGCTCCACGCCAGGACGGTCGTGCTGGTGGTCGCCCTCGTCGTGACGGCAGCGGCGTGCCGCATCGGCCGCCGTGCCTGGATCGCTCTCGGCGGCGGGTTGCTGATCGGCGCAACAGCGACGACCATGGCGCTGCTGCTCACCGATACGTGGCCGGGAGCGCGGCTCAGCGAAGCAGCGCAGCTTGACCGTGGCCTCGAACCGATCGCCACGGTGTCTGGCCAGCTGCTGGCCTTGGGCGCCGGAACGGTCGGGCTCGGACTGCTGGGCTTGGTCGTGGGCTTTGGCTTCGCCATCAGGACGGCCCGGCTGATCCGCCAGCAGCGGGCAGGCACAAGCGAAGGCTCGCACAGCGGCTCGGGCGGGGGCGATCCGCTTGCGTTCGCGGGAATCTTCCTGGCCCTCGGCGCGGTCGGGACCGTGCTGGTTGGCGGTTGGACGCTGACCGGCAGCGAGCGCGCGGACGCGCTGCTCTACGGGCGCTATCTCGACCCGTGGGCGGTGCCGCTTGCCATCGTGGCGCTCGGTTGGTTGGCAACACGATCTGCGAGGCAACGCCCTGACTCGACAGTGCTGGCGGTGAGCACAGCGGTACCGCTGGTCGCCTGCGCCGTGGTCGTGGGCATCGCGGGCTCCTATGACGCAGCTCCCCGCCGCATCATGACCCTGTCATTCAGCCCGGCGTGGGTCTGGCTGGACGAGCGATTGTCCCTGGTTGCAGTGGTTGCGCTCGGCGTGACCCTTGTCGGCGTGCTGGCAGCCGCGGCCGGGGTGCGCTGCGGAGGCGTTGCTCGAGACCACGTGGCAGCCCCACCGCCGGAGTCGGCAGCGTCCGGGAAACCGCCGCGCCGATACCTGGCATCCGGCGCCGTCATTGCACTCGTCGCGGCAGCCGTCGGGCTCGGGGCGGCAGCGACCGTGCTGAATCACCGCCATCTCGCCGATGTCGGCAACGTTGCACGCAACCAGGTCACCGCAGCCCATGCAGTTGCCGACGCCGCCGATTTCGCCAATCTGGACTGCCTCGCTCACGACCGAACATCGATGCCGGACTATGCGCTGTGGCTGTACCGCTTGGAAGTCCCCGAGATAGCACACGAACGAGTCCGCCTGAATGACGGCAGCACGTCCTGTTCGGAGTTGGTCATTGCCGACGACGATCTTGCGCAGCGGTGCAGGAATGCCCGGCACCTCGTCGACGAGCCCGCCGCCTCTTGGGCTCTGTGGCATCTGCCTGGGCGCAGATGTATCGGCTTGTGAACATGGTGGCGCGGACTGCCGGAGTAGCGTCGCACGATGGCTCCACGGCAGTGGCATCGGTTCCGGCTGAAGTCCGCGCCGGCACGACGACTTGCCGCTGTTGGCATTCCGGCGCTGCTGGCGGCGGCGCTCTTGCTCGTCGCACTGGGGTGCGCCGACACCTCGTCGAACGACGAGCAGCCGGCGCCGGATACCGCTGTCTCAAGTGTGACGAGCGCAGCGAGCGCCGACACCGCACCGGCAACGACGGTCACCGCCCCCCCGACGACCACGCCATCCGAGGTGATCGTCGACGTCAAGGTCACGCAGATCCCCGGCGGCCCGCGCGAGGCCACCGTCTCGGCGCTGCGCGATGGCATGACTGCACCGCTGCTGCCCGAGCCGCTGGTCTCGCCGCTCGATGTCCTGTCCGGCGGACCCCCGCCCGACGGCATCCCTTCCATCGACGGGCCGGAATTCGAACGAGCCACCGATGTCGGAACTCTGCAGCCCCAGGAGGCCGTCGTCACGCTCACGCTCAACGGCGACGCCCGCGCCTACCCAGTGCAGGTGATGCTCTGGCACGAGATCGTCAATGACACCGTCGGCGGCGAGCCCGTCACCATCACCTACTGCCCGCTGTGCAACACCGCCATCGGGTACTACCGGCAGCTCGGCGATCGCATCTTCGACTTCGGCACCTCGGGCCGGCTTTACAACTCTGCGCTGGTCATGTACGACCGCCAGACCGAGAGCCTGTGGGCCCACTACACCGGCCAGGCCATCGCAGGTGCCCTCACCGGTTCGCAGCTGGAATTGATCCCCATGTCCACCGTGGCCTTCGAGACGTTCCTCAACGAGCACCCCAATGGCCTGGTGTTGAAGCGCCCCGGCGGCTTTGGGCGCTCATACGGCACCAATCCCTATGTCAACTACGACTCTCCCGACGGCAATCCGATCTTCTTCGGCGGGGTGCCCGATCCGAGGCTGCCGCCGCAGACTCGCGTGCTGGTCATCCGCTACGGCGGCGAGTCGGTCGCGGTGCAGCACGACACGCTGCAGTCCGAAGGCGTGCTGTCGCTGGATCTGGACGGCTCGCAGGTTGTCGCCTTCCATCTGCCGGGTACCGCCACGCCGATCCAGCACGATCAGGTCGCGTTCGGCCGCGATGTCGGCGCGACCGGAGCATTCGACCCATCGGTGGACGGCCAGGTGCTGACCTTCACGCGCGTGCCCGACGCTGCGAGCTCGGACGGCCCAGGAGGATTCACCGACGATCAGACCGGCACGACATGGTCGATACTCGGCCGGGCCCTCGAAGGCCCGTTAGCGGGAACCCAACTTCAGCCCATCGAGCACATCGACACGTTCTGGTTCGCAGCAGCCGCCTACGACCCCGACATCAGGCTGCACACACTGGACAGTTAGGCTCCGCGGCACGCCGAATCACGGATCGAACCCCCTCGACACGCATGCCAACCCGGCTCTCACAGATACTCAAACGATCCTTGGATCCCGACGATGTCGAGTCCAGCGTCGGCGCGCACGAACGCAGTTTCGAGTTCGGGCGCCGCAACGGTCGAGATCGACGAGCGACCGATCACCGGGCGTTTGTGGAGAACTACTACGACCTTGCGACCGATCTGTACGAGTACGGCTGGGGTGAGTCGTTTCACTTTGCCCCCCGGGTTCCGGGCGAGAGCCGTGCTGCTTCAATTGCGCGTCAGGAGCACTTCGTTGCACTCAAGCTCGGGCTGCGGCCCGGCATGCGCGTCGCTGACTTCGGCTGCGGCGTCGGCGGCCCGCTGAGAGAAATCGCCCGTTTCTCGGGATCGCAGATTGTGGGAGTCAACATCAGCGCCTACCAGATCAGACGCGCCGTCGCCTACACCGAGGCGGCAGGGCTGAGCCAGCTCGGGACCTATCTCGAATCGGACTTCACCGCTGTGGATGAACCGGACGAGTCGTTCGATGCCATCTACGCGTTCGAATCGACCTGCCATGCGCCTGATCGCGTCGACGTCTTCGCGGAGGCGTTCCGTCTGCTCAAGCCAGGAGGCTGCTTCTTATCGTTCGAGTGGTGCCTCACGGATCGATTCGACGTGGGCGACCCGCACCACTGCCAGCTCAAGCACGACATCGAACTCGGTGGCGGGCTACAGGACATCGTCTCGCTGCACGAGGTGGATACCGCTCTGGACAAGGTCGGTTTTGAGGTGCTCGAAGCACTCGACATGGCTGAGGCCCCCGAGCCTTCGATCCCGTGGTACCAGCCCTTGGCCGGCCCCAGGCTGTCGCTGACAGGTCTCCGAAGCTCGCGTGTCGGGCGATCGGCGACCTACCAGTTCCTGCGGGTTCTCGAAGCCCTTCGGGTCGTTCCGCGCGGCACTCCGGGAGCGGCGCGAATACTGAACACCGCCGCCGCAGCCCTCGCAGAATCCGGCCGGCTGCGGATCTTCACCCCGATGTACTTCGTCCTCGTGCGCAAGCCGGCGTAGCCCGAGGCGGTGAAGTTCGGGCGGCAGGAAGCGCTCAGACTGCAGCTTCCACGATTCCGCCGTCGGGTTAGTCGCCGTCGCCGATCTGTGATTGCAGGTAGCGCTCGACGCCGATGTCTTCGATGATGCTCTGCTGGGTCTCGATCCAGTCGAGATGCTCTTCCTCGCCGACCAGCAGATGCTCGAGAAGCTCCCGGGTGCCCGCATCACCGTGGTCGAGGCACAGGCGGACGCCGCTGCGGTAGCGATCGATGGCGTTCTCCTCGAGCTGGCGGTCGAGCGCGAGCTGTTCGGGGACGGTCTCGCCGATCATCACGGTCCCGAGGCGCTGCATATTGGGCAGCGCATCGAGCAGCAGGATGCGCTCGATGAGCTTCTCGGCGTCTCGCATCTCTTCGATGGACTCTTCGTGGTACTGCGACGCCAGGCGCCCGTAGCCCCAGTTGTCGGCGATCTTCGAGGCGGCGAAATACTGGTTGATGGCCGTCAGTTCGGCAGTCAGTGCTTCGTTCAGGAACTCGATGACTTCAGGCGCTCCTTGCATGGTTCCACCCTACGCGCAGGCTGCGCGAAGACACACCGCGGCCACGGTGAGGTACGGGCCGCCTCATTGTTACGCGCCGACGGCGACCGGGTCGAACGCGATCGAGTGCACCGAGTGGTGCGCCGGGTCCATCGCCACATCCCGGCACTGATCCAGCACCGCTCGAATCGTCATGAGACAGCTGCCGCAATCGGTGCCCGCGCCGCATGCTCTGCCGATCTCGCCCACAGAGTCGGCTCCCTGGGTGGCAAGGTGGCGGATAGTCGCCTCATTGGTGGTGAGACACTGGCAGACGATCATTGCAGCGGCAGGCTCCGGTGCGACGTGGCCGCGCAACACGCATCAGCGCACGCGCCCTTGATGCCCCATGTTAGGCGACGCTAACGCACAGCGCGCAAGCACCGATCGACACAGATGCCATAGCTGCGGAGGCGGAAGGGGACTCTGCGACGTTGCGACCTGCTGGATCGCGGGAGCAGAGGGTTCTGCCGCCTCCGCAGCGGGCGCACGCAGCGGGCGCACCCAGTAGCGCGGCGCCCTAGCTGCCGGCAGTGACGAGAATGCGCGCAGCCGTGTACGCACTGACGCCCACCGTGCCTTCGTCCATCTCCACGGTGGCGGTGCCGTCGGGCGACATCGACATAACGGTTCCCGAGCGCCCCGGCATGAGCCCCGATTGCTCCAGGAACTCCAGCTGACCGGGCTCGAATTCGAGCTCCTCGGGGATGCGCTGCACGATGAAGCTCCCCGTCGTGCCGACATCGGCCAGGGGCTTGGCATCGGTGGGAGCGATGTAGTCGGAGCCAGGGATCGGGTTGCCGTGGGGGCAGGTGTTCGGGTCTTCCAGCACATCCATCATCGCCCGCTCCACCAGGGGAGAGATCACGTGCTCCCAGCGACCCGCCTCGTGATGGGCGTCTGCCCAGTTCAGCTTCAAGATGTCGGTCAGGAACCGCTCTGCCAGTCGGTGGCGGCGGACCACGGTCGTGGCGATTTGCTGGCCCTCGTCGGTGAGGGTGATGTGGGCGTCATCGTCGACCTTGACGAGGCCCTCTCGCTGCATACGCCGGATCATTTCCGATACTGCCGGACGCGAGACTTCCAGCCGTTCGGCGATGCGTGCCTGGATGACCTCGACGCCGTCCTCGGCAAGCTCGTACACCGTCTCGGAGTACTCCTCGAAGGCCGGGTGGTGTTCCACTGGCTTGTACCCCATGATCGTCACCATAGCGGTACCCCGCAGATCGGCTGCACCGGGTTTGGCAGACTGACGGCGCCCCATGCGGGCAGGTGTCCACGAAGCGGAGTGTGCGATGGATCTGCAGCTGGCAGGAAAGAACGTCCTCGTGACAGGAGCAGGGCAGGGGCTCGGCCTGGCGATCGCCGCGGCGTTCGCGGACGAAGGCGCGAACGTGGCCTTCGCCTACAACGCATCGAGCGAGGGTGCGGAAAAGGGGGCTGCCGCTGTGCAGGAAGCCGGCCGCGCGGCGCTGGCGATCCGGTGCGACGTCACCAACGGAGGCGACGTGGAGCGCACCGTCGACGAGGTGGTCAGCCAGCTCGGCAGCATCGACGTGCTGGTCAATAACGCTGCGTACACCGACACCGGGCCCTTCCTCGACATCGACGCCGACGATTTGCAGCGCATGGTTGACGTGACCGTCATGGGCACCATGCGGATGACGCAGGCCGTCGTGCGCCACATGGTCGACGAGGGCATCGACGGCTCGATCGTGTCGCTCATGGGCGACTCCGGCCGGGTCGGCGAGAGCCGCCTGGCGGGCGTGGCCGCCACAAGGGCGTCGACGATGGGTTTGATGAAGTCGGTGGCGAAGGAATTCGGCCGCAACGGGATCCGCGCCAACACCGTGTCGCTCGGGCTGGTGCGCTCGGAGCGGTTCGCCCACCACACTGGCAATGCGGACGACGAGCGCATGGCGCGCATCGCCAAGATGTATCCGTTGCGACGGGTCGGTGCACCCGATGACGTTCCGCCGATGGTGCTGCTGCTGGCCTCGCCGCTGTCGGGCTGGACGACCGGCCAGACCATTTCGGTCAACGGCGGCTACTCGATGGTCTAGGCGGCCAAACTGTCTTTCCGGTGCGTGCCAGCGTGCCGGTGGGATGCCGGTCGGAGGGCAAGCAGCGTGGCAGACGAGCCGTTCCGGCTGGACGAGACAGCGCCCACCGAAGGCGGCCCGTTCGGCGAGCCGATCCCGCGGCGGGAAGACCCCCGGCTGCTGCGGGGACGCGGCAGCTACATCGCGAATATCCGCTACGACGGGCAGCTCGCGGTGGCGTTCGTGCGCAGCCCGGTCGCGCATGCCCGCATCGTGGGCATCGACACCTCAGCGGCGCTCGACGCCCCCGGCGTGGTCGACATCGCCACGGGAGACGACGCCGACTTTGCGCACATGACGCTGGTGGCTGAATCGGCACTGCCAACCCACATCGCGACGCCTCAGCCGGTGCTGGCGGCGCAGAAAGTCCGCTACCAGGGCGAGGCAGTCGCCGCCGTCGTCGCCACGAGTGCAGCTCTGGCGGTCGATGCTGCCGAATTGGTCGAGGTCACCTACGCCGAGCTGACCTGCCATGTCGATGCCGTCGCGGCAGCAGCCGAACCGGCCGATCCCGTGCATGAACTCGCCCCTGACAATCTCATCGTCACACGCGTGTTCGATGCCGGCGATGTCGATGGGGCCCTTGCCGATGCGCACCTGGTGATCGAGCGGGAGTACCGCACGAACCGTCACGGCGGCACGCCGATGGAGGGCCGGGGCGCGGTGGCGCGCTGGAACAGCGACCGCACCAAGCTCACCTTGCATGCCACCTCACAGGTCCCGTACCTGCACCGCAACGGCCTCGCGAAGGTGTTGGGGGTGCCCGACGGCGCGGTGCAGTTGCTGGTCGGCGACGTGGGCGGCGGCTTCGGCATCAAGGCGGTGCTGTATCCGGAGGACGTTGCGGTGAGCCAGCTCGCTCGGCGGCTCGGCCAGCCCGTCGGCTGGGTTGAGACCCGCTCGGAGCATCTGCTGACAGCGCTGCACGCCCGCGACCATCACTACACAGCGCGGGCTGGCTTCGACGCCGACGGGACGCTCATCGCGGTCGACGCCGTGCTGCACGCCAACGTGGGCGCATACAGCGCGCCGCCATGGACAGCAGGCATCGAACCGCTGATGGCGGGCGGGCTGCTGACCGGGCCCTACAAGCTCGGCCACTACCGCTGCGACGTGAAAGGCGTTGCCACCAACACCACGCCGACAGGCCCCTATCGCGGGGTGGCGCGGCCCGCCACGGTGTTCGTGATGGAACGCCTGCTCGACGACGCCGCCGCGGCGCTGGACATCGACCCGCTCGACATCCGCCGCAAGAATTTGGTGGTACCCGCGGACCTGCCGTACACCGCGCCCACCCGCTTGGTGCACGACTCGCGCACCTACCTCGACTGTCTCGAAGGAGTGGTCGAACGCGTCGGCTACGAGGATTTCCGCACGTTGCAGAAGGCATCTGGCGCGCCCGGCGGCGATGGGCGGCTGGTCGGGATCGGATTCGCTTGCTACAACGAGCTGACCGGTCTGGGACAGAAGGCCTCGGCGGGTCCGCGGCTGCCGTTCCGGACTGGGCACGAATCGGCCAGCGTGCGCATCGACCCCGCCGGCGCAGTCACCGCGGCGATGGGGGCGACCTCCCAAGGCCAAGGCCTCGAGACCACCATGGCCCAGGTGGTGGCAGCCGAATTGGGTGTCGGCGTCGACGACGTGTCTGTCGAGATGGGTGACACCGACCGGATCTCCTTCGGGCTGGGGGCGTTCGCCAGCCGCCAGGGCGTCATCGGCTCTGGTGCGGCCACGCTCGCAGCACGCACGGTGCGGGCCAAGGCGCTCGTCATAGCCGCGCATCTGCTGGAAGCCGAGCCGGAGTGGCTGAGCATCGACGACGGGTTCATTCACACCGCCGACGCGCCTGCTGTCGGCGTGTCGCTGTCAGACGTCGCTGCGGTCGCCTACTTCGAGCCGCATCGCCTCCCGCCCGGCACGGAGCCGGGACTGGAGGCAACTCGCTTTTACGACCCGATCACCGGCACGTTTGCCGCGGGTGCCCAGGCGGCCGTCGTCGAGGTGGACCCCGACACCGGCGAGGTGGACGTGCAGCGCATCGTGTGCGTGGAGGACACCGGGCGCGCGATCAACCCGATGATCGTGGACGGCCAAATGCAAGGAGCCATCGCCCAGGGCGTGGGCGGGGCGCTGTACGAGCACTTGGTGTACGACGGCAACGGGCAGCTGCAGTCGGGCACGTTCATGGACTACTTGGCGATCTCGTCCGATCGCGTGCCGCCGATCGAGCTCGGCCACATCGCCGATCCCGCCCACAACCTGAACCAGATCCGTGGCGTGGGCGAGGGCGGCACGCTCGGTCCCTATGCCGCCATAGCGAACGCAGTCTGCGATGCACTTGCCCCGTTGGGCATCACCATCGACGAGCTGCCCCTCAGCCCCGCCCGGGTCCATGCAGCAATCAGGGCTGCGGTCGCTCAGCGCTAGAGCACGAGTGATGACGCCGCCGCGGAAAATTCGCCGCCGGCGCCGTCGAGCTTGGCGGTGCTCAGGCTTCGGCGCTTGAGCCGAGGTAGGCGTTCACCACGGCCTCGTTGACGCGGATCTCGGCCGACGTGCCCTGTGCGATGACCCGGCCGAATTCGAGCACGTAGATGTAGTCGCACACCTCGAGCACCAGACCCATGTCGTGGTCGATCAGCAAGATCGACACGCCTTCGGAAGCCACATCAAGCAGCCGCACACCCAGCGCGATGCTCTCGGGCGTCGTCAGCCCGGCGGCGGGCTCGTCGGCGAGCATCACCCGCGGCACCGACACCAACGCCCGCGCCACGCCGACCAGCTTCTGGCTGCCGAGCGGCAGGCTTGCGGGCTTCACCTCGGTGTCGCGGTTCAGCCCGACCAGCTCCATCGCCCCATCCACCCGGGACTCTTCCGCGGGTCGCGTCGGCACCACGAAGTCGGCGAGCACGGAGCCGAACGAGGAACGCTCGGCGGCGACCTGCACGTTCTCTCGCACCGTCAGGTCGTCGAACAACTCGAGCGACTGCCATGTGCGCGTCAAGCCCAACCGGGCGCGAACATGGGGTGCTTCGCTGGTGAGCGGCTTCCCGCAGAAGGTGACCTGCCCCCGCGATGGGACGAAACCCGTGAGGGCATCGACGAATGTCGTCTTGCCGGCGCCGTTCGGCCCGATGAGCCCGACGATCTCGCCCTCA
Organism: Acidimicrobiaceae bacterium; assembly: GCA_026713105.1. Taxonomy (GTDB): domain Bacteria; phylum Actinomycetota; class Acidimicrobiia; order Acidimicrobiales; family Poriferisodalaceae; genus Poriferisodalis. The sequence goes on along the minus strand of JAPOPC010000064.1, from coordinate 73,993 downwards.
CGGATCCGCAGCGATGCTCCGTCTACCGCCTTCAGTCCGCCGAATCGAACCGTCAGATCGGTGACATCCAGCACGACGGGTGCATCTTCGAAGCTTCGGGGGCGCACCTTGCGCCGGTAGCGCGATGCTGCTGGGACCTCGCCGGGAGACTCTGCGGCATCGGCGGCAAACACAGTGCCGAACTCGCCGCCGCGGACCGCGGCCCTGGCGCGCCTGCCTGCCCGAACCGCCTTGAACCGTGCGAGGTTCTGCCGGTACGCGCCGGCAAGGCCCTCGGGAAAGAAGATGGCGGTGACCACGAGTGCCACGCCAGCCGAGAACTGGTACCAGCGGCCGAGCTCGGCGATCCGGTCGGTGGTGATGTAGACGATGCCGAGCGGCGCGAACAGCCCGGCGATGATTGCTCCGGCGACGCTGGTGATGCCGCACAGGTACGCCAGCGCCAAGAAACTCAAGCCGATCAGCACGGCGAAGCTCTCCGCGGACAGCTGGCCCCTGCTGTAGCCGATGAATGCGCCGCCGAGGCCGGCGAGGAACGACGCGATCCCGAACGCCAGCATCTTGGTCTTGGCCACCGAGATGCCGATCGACGCCCCGGCCCGCTCATTCGAGCGCACGGCCAGGAACCGGCGCCCCGTAGCGCTGCGCGCCAGGTTTCCCACGGCGATCGCGCACACGGTCACCACCGCGACCACCAAGAGCCCGAATTCCATGCGCGCGAAATTCCTGCCTTCGCGGATGGACAGGTCGACACCGAAGAGCGACGGCCCCGAAATCGGGTTGCCATACAGGCCGGTGATGGCGGTGTTGCGGAATACGAATTCCTCGAGCGCTACGGCACCCGCCAGCGTGACCACAGCAAGCTGCGCGCCGCGGATCCGCAGGGCGGAGATACCCACCACGAGGCCGAAGCCGGTGGCCATGAGTGCCGCCAGCAGCAGGGAGATGGGAAATGGGATGCCGAGGGAGTCGCCCAGCTTGCTGAGCGCAAAGCCTGACGCCCCTGCGATCGCGGCTTGGGCCAGCGAGATCTGGCCGACGAGGCCGGTCAGCACCACCAGCGACAGCATGACGATGGTCATGATCATGCTGGTGATGATCCCGATGCGATAGCTGCCTTGGGTCACCACGGTCAGCACGATTGCGGCCACCACGACGGCTGTCACCACACCGGGGCGCATCTTCGGCCTCACCACCTCGGGCAGGGCATCGGCTTCGACAGCGCCGCGGGACGGCAGCGTGTGACCCAAGCCGAACAGGGCGATCACGATGACGCCGAACGGCAGTGCATGGGAAATCCCGGTGATGGCCCAGTCGGGCCACCACGGGTTGGTGGTCTGGTAGACGACGATCGACTGGAAGATGCCGAGGCCGAACGCCGCCGCCACGGTTACGGCGATCGACAGCAGGCGACCGATGACCGCCGCGGCCAGCGCGGGCACGATCGCGAGGATGTAGGTCAAGGGGCTCAAGGTGACGATCGGCGAGGTCAGGATGACGATGAAGCCGACGACGGTGCTCGACAGCACCCACGTGGAGCCCGCCAGCATCTGCGGCGAGTAGCGGGCCAGACTGACCGCCCGCTCGTTCTCGGTGGATGCCCGCGTGGCGAGCCCCAGTCGCGTGAAGCGGAACCATGCCCAGGCCACCACGGCAGTCGCCAGCACGACGGCGGTAAGCCACAGGCGGTCGCGCGAGAAGCTGATGCCCGCGAAGCTCACCGGTTCGTTCGGCAAGATCGGAGCGACGACGCGGGCTGTGCTGGTGAAGTGCATCACGATCATGGCTTGGATCACCAGCAGCACGCCCACCGACGCCACGACGCGAGCCAGGATCGGAGCGCGTCGAAGCGGCCGGAACACGAGAAAATGCACCATGAGGCCGATGAGGCTGCACGACAGCACCGCGAGGATGATCGCCACTGCGAACGGCACCGTGCCTGAGCTGCCTCCGAGGCCGATTCGGTTGCGCAGGACCACCACCGGCAGCACGAGGTCGCCGGTGCGGCTGAGCTCGTCGTAGACGTAGGCCCCCCACATGGCCATGGCCCCGGTGGCGAAGTTGATGACGCCTGTGCCTCGGTACGTGATGACCAAGCCCATCGACAGCGCTGCGTAGATGCCGCCGAATCCCAGGCCGACGATCGCGAAGAGGAGGTACTGATCCACCTCAGACCGGCCGATCGCTCATCTGGGAATGCTCGCAGATGGGCCGGAGGTTGTGTGGATAACGGCCGTTAGAGACCGCTGAGCTCGTACGCGTCGAAGAGTCCATCGCCGACCACGATCCTGCGCAGCGTGCCGTCTTCGGCTTCGACGACCTGCCACACCATGATGTGCGACATGCAGTGCGAGGACTCCGGGGGCCACGGCGCCTGCCCACATCGCAGATCGGGGCCGAACCAGCCCGGTGTCTCGCCGGAGTTTGCGAATGCATCGGTGATCGACTCAGTGGTGATGGGGCCCTCGATCGTCTCGAGGATGAACTCGATCTCGCGCCAAGCCCCGTAGGGAGCCACAGCGAATCCTTCGATGAGCCGCTCGTGACCTGCTGCGGTCATGTCCTGCGCGTACTCGGCGAGGCGTTCTTGGATTTCGGGCGGCGCGAATTCGGCAACCCACGGCACCCACTGATCGCCCTGGGTGAATGTGCCCAACGCGGCCGGACCGAGCACGTCGATGTACAAGGTGCACGAGCCGGCGAAGATCGGCTTGTCGAAGCCGCTGGCAGCGGCCGAGCCGACCATGCCGATGCAGCCGAACTCGTCGAGCTGGCCCATCATGCCTTCGACGCCGGCGGATTGCGCGGCCGCGATGGCGGCGGTCCAGTCGGGCGCCGCGATATCGACCACGACGCGCTCCATCTCGATGCCGTGGTGCTCCAGCACCGGGGCAATGATGTTGTCCATGAAGTCCAGGGCGGTGGACGAGTCCTGGATGACCACGGCGATGTGGTCGATGCCGAGCTCTTTGAAGGTCTTGGCCGGGCCGACGGCAAAGGCGCCGGTTGCGACATGCAGCAGAAAGGCACCGGGGCTGTTGCGCTCGGTGGGGCCCCATGAGTGCGACGAGACGTAGGGAATGCCTGCGTCGACCCACAGCCCGAGTGCCGCTTCTGAGCCCAGCTCGACGCCCATGTATGCCATGACGACGTCTTCCTCGATCAGCTTGATGGCGCAGTTGATGGCGCTCTCGGGCGTGCCGTCAGACTTGCAGACGACCGGCTCGATGACGGCCCCGTGGATCCCGCCTTCCCGATTGATGACGTCGATGGCCACCTCGCCGCCGATCCGCAGCTCCGGCAGCGAGATGTTGCCGCCCTCGTTGTTGACATAGCCGATCCGGATGACCTCGCCGGTGCGGTCGATGGCAGCCGTGGCAGTTGAGGCGTCATCTCCGCCGGTCGCGTCATCGCCGTCAGTTGCCGAGCTGTCGCCGGCATCGGGGTCGGGGCCCGCATCGCCGGTCGCCTCGGGTGCCGTGGTGGCCGCGGGCTCTTCGGCGTCGCCTCCGTCGTCGGAACCGCCGCACGCGGCTGCGATCAGGCCGAAGGCGACGAGCACTGCGAATAGTCGAGGCAGGAGAAGCTTCATGGGGCTCCGACGCTACTCGTGGTCCAGGGTGCGCTCACCGAGATAGCTGGCCTCGAGAACCTCGGGCCGCTGTGCCAGTTCTTCCGCCGTGCCCGACAGCGCGAGTTCACCGTGATTGAGGACGTAGGCCCGATCGGTGATGGCGAGCGCGGCGTGCACGTGCTGTTCGACCAGCAGGACCGCGGTGCCATTCTCGTCGGCGATGCGGCGCACCACCGGCAGCAGGCGCTCCACGATGATCGGCGCCAAGCCGAGGCTCATCTCGTCCACCATCAGGAGCTTCGGATCGGCGATGAGCTTGCAGCCCAAGGCCAGCATCTGCTGCTCGCCGCCCGAGAGCAGGCCGGTCCGGCGGTCCAGGAGTTCGGAGAGGGCGGGAAACCAACCGATGATGTCGTCCTCGGTGACCTCGCTGCGGCGGTGCCGGTGCAGACGCAGGTTCTCCGCCACGCTGAGCTGGAAGAAGATGCCGCGGTCCTCGGGCAGCAGGGCTGCGCCTCGGCGGGCCACCTGGTGCGCGCTGGCACCGCCCAGGGGCGTGCCCAGCACGTCGATCTCGCCGTCGATGGGCCGCAGGATTCCTGCGATGGTCAGCAGCGTGGTCGTCTTGCCGGCGCCGTTGGGCCCGAGCAGCGCCACTACCTCTCCGGGGTTGACATGGAGCGACAGGTCGCGCACGGCCGGCACGCCGCCCCAGCCGGCCACCAGATTCCGGACGTCCAGCGCACGGGTTGCCACAGCGGTGCCTTCGAGGGCTGTGGCTTCGGCTGTACTCATGCGATTGGGCTCATGCGATCAGGCTCATGCGATTGGGCTCATGTGTGGACCTCGGAACCAAGGTAGGCGTCGATGACGGCCTCATTCGCCCGAATGTCGGCCGGGGTGCCTTCGGCGATGATCTGGCCGAAGTCGAGCACGTAGATGTAGTCGCAGACCTCCAGCACCAGGCCCATGTCGTGGTCGACCAGCAGGATCGACACGCCGCCTTCGGCGATGTCTACGATCTCGCGGCCCAGCGTCCGGCTCTCGGCGGTGTCGAGACCGGCTGCGGGCTCGTCGGCCAGCATCACTCGCGGGGAGCTGGCCAAGGCCCGGGCAACGCCGACCAGCTTTTGGCGTCCCAGCGGCAGATCGCCCGGTCGGGCGTCGGCGTCGTTAGCGAGGCCAACCAGATCCAGTGCGGCATCCACCCGCTCGAGGTCGACCGGTCGTGCCGGATTGACAAAATCCGCGAGCACCGAGCGAATCGAGGCTCGCTCCTGGGCCACCTGGGCGTTCTCCCGCACCGACAGATCGCCGAAGAGTTCGAGCGACTGCCACGTACGCGACAGGCCCATGCGCGCCCGCTGGTAGGGCAGCTCGCTCGTGAGTTCCCGACTGTCGAAGACGATGCGCCCATCGGAAGGGACAAACCCGGTCAGGGCGTCGATCATGGTGGTTTTGCCGGCGCCGTTCGGACCGATGAGCCCGACGATCTCGCCCTCGCGGACGCGCAGCGACACTTCGTCCACGGCCTTGAGGCCGCCGTAGCGGACGGTGAGCTCATCGACTGCGAGGACGACGGGGGCATCGTCGAAGCTCGGCCGGTCCCGGGATGATGGCTCAGGCACGGACCCCGACGATTGAACGTCCAGCGGCGGCGCCGGCGCCGGCGCCGCTGCGTCTGGGTCCTTCGCGTCGGCGACCTTCGCGGCTGCTCGCGCCGCAAGCATCGCTTTCATCTTCTCGAAGTTCTTGCGATTCGCGCCCGCGATGCCCTCCGGATTGAAGATCGCGGTCAACACCAGGCCGATGCCGGCGAGGAGCCCATACGCGGTACCGAGTTCCAGGTTCCTGTCCAAGATGACAAACCCGATGCCCAAGGGAGCAAATGTGCCACCAATGACAGCGCCCGAGACGCTGGTGATGCCCCCCAAGTAGGCGAATGCCATGAAGCTCAAGCCGACGAGCACGGTAAAGCTGTCGGCGGAAAGCTGCCCGCGGCTGTAGCCGATGAACGACCCGCCCAGTCCTGCCATGAACGAGGCGATGCCGAATGCCAGCAGCTTCGTATTCGCAATCGAGATACCGATCGATGCACCTGCCCGCTCGTTTGAGCGCACTGCCAAGAAGCGTCGTCCAGTAGCGCTGCGGGCCAGGTTGCCCACCAAGACTGCACAAATCGCCATCAAGATCAGCACCAGGATCCCGAACTCGACGCGTGCGATTGTGCGTCCTTCCCGCACGCCCATGTTGAGGCCGAACAGCGTTGGATCCGAGATCGGATTCCCCGCCACCTCGGTGAAGCTGGGATTCCGGAAAATGAACTTCTCCAGAGCTACGGCGCCTGCCAATGTCACGACGGCCAGTTGCGCGCCGCGAATGCGCAGCGCCGGGATGCCCACCAAGACGCCGAACGCCGTCGCCACCAGCGCTGCCAGCAAGGGCGATATGGGAAACGGTATGCCTGCAGCATCGCCCAGCTTGCTCAGGGCGAAACCAGCCGTGCCAGCGATGCCTGCCTGAGCGAGGGAAATCTGGCCCACCAGGCCGGTCAACACCACCAGCGAGAGCGTGATGATGGTGATGATCATGCTGGTGATGATCCCGAATCGATAGCTGCCCGAGGTCAGCACTACGGCCGCGCCTGCGGCCAGCACCATGGCGATGACGACTTGGGGCCGCATCTTGGGCCGGAACACTTCTGGCAGCGGATCGGACTCGACGGCACCGCGGCTGGGGAGTGCGTCGCCGACGAAGAACAGTGCCAGCACGATTACCACGAATGGCACCGCATCGCCCAGGCCCGACACCGCCCAGTCCGGCCACCACGTCTTGCTGGCTTGGAACACAACGATGGACTGCATGACGCCCAGCGCCAGCGCCGCACTGACGGTGATACCGATCGACGAGAGCCGTCCGATGAGCGCCGCTGCCAGTGCCGGCACGATGGCGAGCACGTACGTCAACGGATTCAGGATCACCGTCGGCGAGCTCAAGATGATCACGGCGCCGACGACGGTGCTCGACAGCACCCACGTGGTGCCGGCCAGCAATTGGGGCGAGTAGCGGGCCAAGCCGACAGCTCGCTCATTCTCCGCGGAGGCTCGTATAGCAAGTCCCAGCCGGGTGAAGCGGAACCATGCCCACAGTGCCACCGCGATCAGTACCACGACCGCTGTCAGCCACAGCCTGTCTCGCGAGAAGCTGATGCCGGCCATGCTGACCGGTTCGTTCGGCAGGATCGGCGGCACGTTGCGGGGTGTGCTGGTGAATTGCAGCACAATCAGCGCCTGGATTGTCAACAGCACGCCGACTGAGGCGACCACCCTCGCCAGCACCGGCGCCCGGCGCAGTGGCCGGAAGACGGCGAAGTGCACCAGCAGGCCGATCAAGCTGCACGAAGCCAAGGCCAGCACGAAGGACAGGGCGAACGGCAATGAACCGTCCTCGCCCAGACTCACACTGTGGGGCACCACCGCCACCGGAAACACCAGGTCACCGCTGCGCACCAGTTCGTCGTAGACGTAGGCACCCCACATGGCCATGGCACCAGTGGCGAAGTTGATCACGCCGGTGCCGCGGTAGGTGATGACGACGCCCATGGACACGGCCGCGTAAATACTGCCGAAGCCCAAACCGACGACAGCGAACAGGAGATACTGCTCCATCGCCGACTACCTGATGCCGATCCGCCCGAGTGCGGACATCACGCGAACTGTGGGGTTTTGTCTCTAGAAGCCGCTGTATTCGAAGGCGTCGAAGAAGCCGTCGCCGACCAGGATCCGGCCGATGGAGCCGTCATCGCGCACGCCGATCTGCCATATGGCGATGCTCGAACCGCAGTGCGAGGTTTCCGAGGGCCACGGCGCCATGCCGCAGCGCAGATCGGCGCCGAACCAGCCGGGCGTCACGCCGGCGTTATTGAAGGCGTCGATCACCGAAGCCGACGTGATCGGACCCTCGATCTTCTCGAGGATGAACTCCAACTCTCGCCACGCCGAGTACGGCGCGACGGCGAAGCCTTCGATGTGGTCCTCGTAGCCGGCTGCAGCCATCTCGGCTTCGTATTGGGTCAGTCGATCAGCGATCTCGGGTGGCGCGAATTGCTTCACTGAAGGGAAGTAGACGTCACCCTGGGTATAGGTGCCGATTGCCAGCTCGCCCAGGATGCCGATGTAGAAACTGCATGAGCCGGCAAAGACCGGGTCTGTGTAGCCGCTGGCAGCCACGGCGCTGACCATTCCGATGCAGCCGGGCTCGGTGAGCTGGCCCCAGATGCCTTCCACTCCCGCAGCTTGAGCCGCAGCGATGGCAGCAGTCCAGTCAGGCGCTGCGGGATCCACGATGATGCGCTCGAACTCGATCTCGTTGTGTGCCAGGACTGGCGCCACGATGCTGTCGATGAAGGCGATGCCCGACGGGGTCCCCTCCAAGATCACTGCAATGTGGCTGAGCCCGAGGTCGCTGAACGTCTTGGCTGGTCCCACGGCATATGCCGCCGACGCGGTGTGCAACAGGAATGCGCCGGGGCTGTTCCGCTCGATATTCCCCCAAGAGTTCGACGAGACATACGGGATTCCTGCGTCGACCCACAAGCCGATGGCTGCGTCGGAGGCAACCTCGATGCCCATGTATGCCAGCACTACGTCAGCCTCAATCAGCTCGTTGGCGCAGTTGATGGCGCTCTCGGGAGTGCCGTCGGACAGGCACACGACGGTTTCGATCATGGCACCGTTGATGCCACCGGATTCGTTGATGGCTGCGATAGCCACCTCGCCGCCGGTGCGGAACTCGGGCAGCGCGAAAGCTGCGCCTTCGTTGTTGACGTAGCCGACCTTGATGACTTCGCCGGTGCGGTCGATGGCAGCCATGTCGTCGCTGTCGTCGGCCATGTCATCGGCAGAATCGTCGGCCATGTCATCGCCGGAGTCGTCGGCCATGTCATCGCTGTCGTCGGCTGCGGTAGCCGCCGGAGCGTCGTCGGCTGCGCCGTCGTCGTCCGAGTCATCGGCACATGCAGCGGCGATGAGGCTGAACGCAAAGAGCAGCGCTAGCAGTCGAAGCAGACGTGAATTCATGGAGTCCCCGATTCCAGACGAGTCCACCCGTCGAGGGCGCCAACAGCGGCACCGGTGCGCAAGTCGCGCCAGGCGAACGCGGCCGATCCTATGCCACCCCGCACACTGCCGCCGTTGGTCGAAGATTCGGCGGTGAAAGGGTCACGTGTAGGCGGACATGACAGCCATGATGGCTGTCTGCATGGCAATTGACCATGATCAGGATTGGTTTCGGAGCGTCTATGCCGAGACGTACCGGCCGCTGCTGGCGTACGCCCGCCGCCGGGTGGATGACGCGACCGCTGACGAGGTCGTCGCCGACACCTTTCTGACTGCGTGGCGCCGACGCGACGACGTTCCCGACGGCTCCGAACGGCTGTGGCTCTTCGGCGTGGCCCGCAACATGATCCGCAACGCGACACGTTCGAACCGTCGACGCCAAGCGGCGCAGGATCGCCTGCGGCTCGCGACCCCGCCCGAGGCGGTCCCCCCGGTCGAACCGGAGACAGACGACCGCTCGACACTGCTGCGAACGGCACTTGGCGACCTGTCCGAGGCCGATCGCGAAGTGCTCATGCTCGTGGCCTGGGAGGAGCTCAGCCACGCCGAAGTCGGCGTGGTCCTGGGCATCTCGGCGAACGCCTCGGCGATACGAGTCCACAGGGCTCGCAAGCGCCTCGCGGCGCGCCTGGACAATCTCGAACACGCGGGGACGGACGAAGGGAAAGCGCAATGACCGGCACTGATACCGAAGACGAACTGCTCGCTGAGCTGCGCCGAGCCAACCCGGTCGATGTCGACTCGCTCCCGGCGACGACCGACCCGGAAACGGCGCTGACGCTGGAGCGGATCCTGGCGGACTCCGAAGACGCGCCCCGGCCGCTTCGGGCGGTTCACGGTTCCGGCAGATCGTCCCCGTTTGGAGCGCCTGCCCGTCGGCGCTGGATCAGTGCAGCGGCTGCCGCCGCGGTGATCGCAGTTGTCGCTGCGGCGACGATCATCGTCTATGACACCGGCACCGGCCGCGACGCGACTGCTGCAGTGCATAACGCTGTTGAGGCCACGATCGCGGTGAGCGACTCAGCTACCAGCCAGACGATGGTCACGTTCGACTTCGACGACTTTGCCGAACCGTGGGAACTGGCTATCGACACGACGTTCTCGGGCGGCGATGTCGGGTACTGGGTGACTCCTGGTCCTGCGGTAGAGGACATGGGCATCCCGCAGATGGACACCTACGCCGAGGTCATCGTCGACGGCGAGGCGTACCGATCAGTGGCGGATGGACCATGGGACGGCCCTATTGCAGTCGATTCCGCGGCCGGCAGCCCGGGTGCATCCATCCAGTCGAACCTGACGTTCGGTGTCGCCATCGACGACCTCGGCGGTCTGTACGACTTCATCGACGTGGGCGACGAGGAATTCGATGGGGTCGATGTGGCCCACTACCGCACGCACACCACACCCGCCGGAGCGGGAGCAGGCTTCGGCATGTCGCTTGGCATGTTCATGATGATCACGAACCAGCAGCCGACCGAGCAGCTCGACCGTGTTCAGCTCGACGTCTGGGTGGATGGCGACAACCTGATCCGGAGGGTCAGCTACAGCGCCTTCATCGAGGGCACCGGCTCCTTCCGTGTCATCACGGATTGGGACAGCTTCGGGCAAGCCCCGCCGGTCACAGTCCCCACGAGTTGAGAAGTCTCGTCGGTAACGCTCCGACGACGCCCCCTGGTCGCAGAATCTGCGTGCGCGGCCGCGTAGCGCGACTGCCATGATGAGCGCTTGACGTGCTGACCCATTTGGCCGGCACCACAAGGGGGACACGCAATGGAAGTTCACGGGACGTGCAAGGAAGGTTTCGAGGCGGTCCGCGACGCCTTCGTGGAGAACTTCGACGACGGGCTGGAAATCGGCGCAGCAGCGGCGGTGACCGTCGACGGCGAAGCCGTTGTTGATATCTGGGCCGGAGACTCCGATCCCAACGGCACCCCGTGGGATCGCGACACGATCGTCAACGTGTACTCCACCACCAAGACGATGGCTGCCACCTGCATGCTCGCCCTGGCCGATCGGGGCGAGCTCGACTTCAACGCCCCGGTGTGCCAGTACTGGCCCGAGTTCGCTCAGAACGGCAAGGAAGGCGTACTGGTCAGCCACGTCATGTCGCACACGGCCGGGCTGCCCGGTTACGAGCCGCCAGTAACGGCCGCAGACCTGTACGACCTCGACGCCATCGCCGAGCGGCTCGCAGCCCAGGAGCTGTGGTTCGAGCCAGGCACCAAGTCGGCCTATCACGCCGTCACCCAAGGCAACCTCGAAGGCGAGATCCTCTACCGCATCACCGGCAAGCGTATGGCGGACTGGTTCCGCGACGAGATCGCCGAGCCCCTCGGCGCCGACTTTCACATGAGTCTCCCGGCCTCCGAGGACGGCCGCATGGGGGAGCTGATTCCCCCGGAGGTGAATCTCGAGGCCCTCGAGATGAACGGCGTCCCCATCGAGCTCGACTCCCTCTGTGCCAAGACGCTGATGAGCTGCATGCTGGATGCCTCCGAGCCGCAGACCCGCGAATGGCGGGCAGCGGAGATCCCGGCTGCTGGCGGCATCGGCAACGCCCGCTCCATTGCGCGCATCCACTCAATGCTGGCCTGCGGCGGCGAGGTAGATGGCGTCCGGATCATGTCCGAGTCCGGAGCCCGTCGGGCCCTCGAGGAGCAGATCGACAACGTCGACGACGTGCTGTATATGCGCATGCGCCACGGTTTGGGCTTTGCCCGCGACCTCGACGGCTGGGTCACCAGCCCCAACCCGAACCACATGTTCTGGGGAGGCTGGGGCGGCTCGGTTGCGGTCATCGACTTCGATGTCCGGGCGTCAGTGGCTTATGTGATGAACCGCATGGAGAGCACCATCACCGGCGACCCACGAGGCAACCGCATCGTGGACTCCGCCTTCGCCAGCATCGCTGCCGCTGGCTGAGTTTCCCACGACGGCACCAGCGCCGGTACGACACAAGGACACGCCATGCGATTCAGCATCTTCTACGAGCACCAACTGCCGCGCCCATGGGACGACGGGGCCGAGGCCCGCGTCGTGCACGAGGCGCTCGAGCAGGTGCAGCTCGCCGACAAGCTCGGATTCAGCACCGTGTGGGAGGTGGAGCACCACTTCTTGGAGGAGTACTCGCACTCGTCTGCGCCGGAGGTGTTCCTGTCGGCGTGCGCTGCGACCACCCAGAACATCCACATCGGCCATGGGATCGTGCCGGTGCTGCCCGGCTACAACCACCCTGCACGGGTTGCCGAGCGGGTCGGCACGCTTGACATCATCTCGAATGGCCGCGTCGAGTTCGGCACCGGTGAGACGTCAAGCGACATGGAGCTGCTGGGTTTCGAGATCGAGCGGGCCGACAAGCGCTCGATGTGGGAAGAGGCGGTCCCCGAGATCGCCAAGATGATGTCCCAGGCTCCCTATGAGGGGCACACCGGCAAGTTCTTCTCGATGCCGGCCCGCAACGTGGTGCCCAAGCCCGTGCAGCGCCCGCACCCGCCGATCTGGGTGGCGTGCAGCCAGCGCGACACGATTCTGATGGCGGGCAGCCGAGGCATCGGGGCGCTCAGCTTCGCGTTCATCAGCCCCGAAGAAGCGCAGCAGTGGGTGGCGGATTACTACGCAGCGTTCGAGGCCTGCACTGACCCGGTGGGATTGGCGCCGAATCCGAACATTGCGGTGACGACGGGCTTCATGTGCCACGAAGACGAGCAGACGGCACTGGACCGGGGCCTCGACGGCTTCCACTTCTTCGCCTACTCGCTGCTGCACTACTACCAATTCGGCACGCACACGCCGGGGCGCACCGACATCTGGACCGAGTTCGAGCAGAACCGCGCCGAGATGGGCTTCGAGAAGCTGAACGCCCAGGTCGACGAGGCGCGGGCCGACGACAACACTGGCATCGAGGAGGGCGGGCTGGACTCACTGCGGGGCTGCATCGGCACGCCCGACCAGATCCGCGACTTCGTGCGCGCCTACGAGGACGCCGGTGTCGACGAGCTGATCTTCGTCAGCCAGGCGGGTCGCAACCGTCACGAAGACATCTGCGAGTCGATGCAGCTCTTCGCCCGGGAAGTCATGCCTGAGTTCGCTGAGCGTGCTCCCCAGCGCGAGGCCGCGAAGCGTGAGCGCTACGCGGAGACGATCGAGCGGCTCCAGAACTTCCACAGCATCGACACCGAGCCGCGCTTGGAGCTGGCCGTCCCGGCCAACCCCAGCATCTAGCCCTCGGCGGCGTTGGTCCGCTGGAGGCGCTTGCGGGCTCGGCCGCGGGCGGTGGCGTCGAACACCGTCTTGCGAATGCGCACCGCGTTCGGGGTCACCTCAACGCACTCGTCATCAGCGATGAACTCCAGCGCTTGCTCGAGCGACAGGACTCGGGGCGGCGTCAGCCGGACGGTGTCGTCTGACGCGGCTGCCCGCACGTTGGTCTGCTTCTTCTTGCGGCAGATGTTGACGTCCATGTCTTCGGGCCGTGGGTTCTCGCCGATCACCATGCCCTCGTAGACCTCGTCGCCCGGAGCGACGAACAGCGATGCCCGCTCTTGGAGGGCGGCGATCGCGTACCCGGTGACGGCACCCGAGCGATCCGCGACGATCGAGCCCGAGTTGCGGGTGCGCACCTCGCCCAGCCACGGCGTGTAGCCCTCGAACACGCTGTTCATGAGTCCGTTGCCCCGCGTTTCGGTCAGGAATTCGGTGCGGAATCCGATGAGGCCGCGTGTCGCCACGACGTAGTCGAGCCGTACCCAGCCGGTGCCGTGATTCGACATGTTCAGCATGGTCGCCTTGCGCTCGCCCAGCATCTGGGTGACAGCGCCGACGAATTCTTCGGGCACGTCGATCGTGACGCGCTCGGTCGGCTCGCAGAGCTGGCCGTCGACGGTGCGGCTGATCACCTCGGGCTTGCCGATTGTCAGCTCGAATCCCTCGCGCCGCATGATCTCCACCAGCACCGCCAGCTGCAGCTCGCCCCGACCCTGGACCTGCCAGGTGTCGGGACGGTCGGCTTCGTGGACCCGGATCGAGACATTGCCGATGAGCTCGGCGTCGAGACGATTCTTGATAAGGCGAGCGGTGAGCTTGTCGCCTTCCCGACCTGACATCGGCGAGGTGTTGATGCCGATCGTGATCGACAGGCTCGGCTCGTCCACCCTGATGAGCGGCAGTGGTGCCGGACGCTCCAGGTCGGTGAGCGTCTCGCCGATCGTGATGTCCGGTATGCCCGAGATAGCGATGATCTCGCCGGCGCTGGCCTCGTTGGCGTCGACGGGCTCGAGGCTCTCGGTCACGTAGAGCTCGTTGATCTTGGCGGCCGAGACGGTTCCGTCGGTTCGGCACCACGACACGGTCTGGCCGCGCTTGATGGTGCCGTGCATCACACGACACAGCGCAATGCGTCCCACGTACGGACTCGAGTCGAGATTGGTGACCCACGCCTGCAGCGGGTGCTCGGGATCGTGACGTGGGGCCGGGACGGTGGCGAGCAGCGTGTCGAACATCGGACGCAGATCGGTGGCGGGCAACTCGGGCTGCAACGAGGCCGTGCCGCGCCGAGCATCGGTGTAGACGATGGGGAAGTCGATCTGGTCGTCGGTGGCGTCGAGGTCCATGAACAGCTCGTAGACCTCGTCGACCACTTCGCTGACGCGGGAGTCGGGCCGGTCGATCTTGTTGACCACGAGCACGACGGGCAGCTGCAGTTCCAATGCCTTGCGCAGGACGAAGCGTGTCTGGGGCAATGGACCCTCGCTGGAGTCGACCAGCAGCAGGACCCCGTCCACCATCGTGAGGGCGCGCTCGACTTCACCGCCGAAGTCCGCGTGGCCGGGCGTGTCGAGAATGTTGATCTTGGTTTCCGTGCCGGCGTCGTCGGTATACCGGACGGCGGTGTTCTTGGCCAAGATCGTGATGCCCTTCTCGCGTTCGAGATCCATGGAGTCCATGACCCGTTCCGCGACCGTCTCATTGGAGCGAAAGGCGCCCGACTGCCACAGCATGGCGTCGACCAAGGTGGTCTTGCCGTGATCGACGTGGGCGATGATCGCCACATTGCGCAGGTCTGCGCGCGCAACAAGATGCTCGGTTGCAGACATGGCAAGCCTCACGGGAGAGGGGTTCCGGCGCAGGATCGGCGTGCAGGCTCACCACCGGTGAGTGCAGCCGATGACGCCGAGCGCTGCGCAGGTTCTCAATGCACCCAGACGTCGTGATGGCTGCCGGGTGCAAGGACCCGGCAGCGTTGAACTCTACGGGTGTAACTGCGCTCAGCGGCCAGCCACCGGCCAGCGCTTCGGTGTGCAGACTGCTAAATGACGCCGTCCCAGAGGCTGATCTCGTCGTCGGCCGGGCGGTTTGCCACCCGGCACTCGGTGTCGAGCAGCATGGTCGGGCGTGATTGGGTGGTCCAACGCGGCCAGTCCGGAAGCCCGGTGTGATTCGGATCTCCGTCAGTGACGAACCGAACCCACGCCTCATGGGTGTTGGCAACCAAGTCGAGCGGGGGGTCGTCGCCGACGAAGCCACGTGCCATGTCGTTGTCGATCTGATCGAACATGAACGGCACCTCAAGGAAGTGGTGGGCGCCCCACTCCCCGTCGCCCTGCGGTGTGCGCCAGTCGAACCGGTACATCCACAGGTCCGGGTTGTGTGCAGCCTGCGCATCGGCAAGGCGGACGGCCGGGACGGTGAACATCCGGTCGGTCTCCACCGCCGCAGCGAGCTCGTGCGGTGCGGCCTCGGGCCGGTTTCCGCTGTATACCCCGAGGGCGGCATCGCCATCCTTGCCGACCATGCCGAACACGGCCCCGACGCTGGCGCGTACGAGTTCCTCGTTGAACATCTCCTTGAGGTCGACCACGAAGATCTGTGCCTCTTCCATCGTGGAGCCGATCAACACCCGCACATCCGACGCTGCGCCCGCGGCGATGGCGTCGATCGGGCGCTGAGGCAGTTCCTCGGTGAAGTACGTCGGCTGGAAGGCCATCGCCGACGCTGCCGCTTCGCGGTACTTCTCCGGGTTGCGGGTGGCGCCGAGATCGTCGACGACGTCGATCTGTGCGGCCAGCAGGGCGTCGTTGCTGACCGCGGCCAATGCGTCGGTGTCGCCGGGCTTGACTCCGACGGCGTCGAGCACGTAGCCGCTGATGAGTGACGCCGTGTCGGCGCTCAGACCGTTGTGGGCAGCGCCGCTTTGGGGAATAGCACCCTGGAACAGCCCCTTCGCCGCCGGCATTGCCATCAGCGTTCCGCAGCTCATGCCGCCCGCCGATTCGCCGGCGATCGTTACCTTCGATGGATCGCCGCCGAATGCTGCAATGTTCTCCTGGACCCACTGCAGAGCCGCGACCTGGTCGAGCATGCCGATGTTGCCCGAGGCGGGCAGGTGGCCGAAGTGGCTCGCGAGGTTCATGTACCCCTGCACCCCCAGCCGGTAGTTGATCGTCACGCACACCACGCCGTCACGGGCGAACGCCGCGCCGTTGTAGACGTCGTCGACGCCGCTGCCGGCGTAGAAAGCGCCGCCGTGGATCCACACCAGTACCGGCATGCCACCGGCGCCGGGGTCCGGCGTCCACACATTCAGCCGCAGGCAGTCATCGCCAGCGGGGTTCGGTGGGGTGCCCAGCTCGCCGAAAATGCCGGGCATGGGCTGCTGCAGCGCCACAGGGCCGTAGGACGAGGCGTTTCGGACGCCGTCCCAGCTGGCCGGGGCCACTGGTGGCCGCCACCGCAAGTCGCCCACTGGCGGCGCCGCATAGGGAATGCCCTTGTAGGCGTGAACGCCTTGGTCGTCGACGCCAGCCAGACGCCCTGAACTGATCGTCACTTCTACAGCCATGCCTGCCCCTTCTCTGCGTGCAGGGCCGTCCCCGCACAGCTATTCCGATGATCCTCCACGCCAAGGCGGCGGCGAAGATCCCCCGAACTCGTGGCTCACACTATGCGCGCGCGCTCAATCGGCCTGCGCCGTGGCGGGCACCCGAACTGCTCCACGGGCAATCAGCTCGTGCACCGCGTCAGGCGCGAAACCCAACACCTCGGTCAGAACCTCGACGGTGTGCTCACCGAGCAGCGGTGCAGGGCGTCGCAGTCCGTTGGGTCCGTCCCTCAATCGCCATGGGATGCCGGGCACCACCCGGTCCCCGGTGAGCGGGTGGTGAGGCCGTTCGAGCATGCCGATGGCCTCGAAGTGGGCGTCGCCAGTCCACACCTCATGCGACGTCACCGATGGAAAGGCGTTCACGCCGGCGGCCTGCAGCTCGTCGGTGATCTGCCAGCGATCTCGTGTCTGGGTCCACGCCGAGATCGCGGCGTCGAGCTCGGCCTCGTTCCGCTTGCGATCAGCAGCGTTGGCGAATTCCGGCCGCTGGGCAAGCCCGGCGTCCACGACTGCGCACAGCGAATGCCACATGGGCTCGTCGGTGCACGCGATCGTGACCCATTGATCGTCGCCTCGGGCCCGGTAGCAGTTGTGAGGCGACCAGATCGGATCATGGTTGCCGATGGGTGCGGGCGATCGGCCGTCCGCGAGGTACTGCATCCAGCCTTCGCCGACTGTGGCGGCGACGGCTTCCGCCATGGCGACGTCGATCGTGGCGGCGACGCCGTTGCGACGGCGAGCGGCGAGCGATGCCACCACCGCCCATGCGGCGGTGATCCCGGTGCACGGATCACCGATGGCCACGCCGGTCTCGAACGCCGGGCCGTCCTCGTATCCGTTGGAGGCATACAGGCCGGCGAACGCTCCGCCAGCAGGTCCGTACGCCACATAGTCCGCATTGGGGCCGGTGCTGCCATAGCCCGACAGCGTGGCGATGACGACGTCTGGGTTGATGGCACGCAATTGCTCTACGCCGAAGCCGAGCCGCTCCATGACACCGACGCCGAAATTGTCGACCACTACGTCGCTGACGGCGACGAGGCGTGCGACAACCTCTGCGGCATCGGCGTGGGACAAGTCGATGCCGACGCTGCGCTTGTCGGAGTTGTAGAGCTGAAACAGGCCGGAGGTGTCGTGTGTCGCCGGGCTGTCAGGCGGACTCAGCGGCAGCCGCCGGAACATGCACAAGTGGTCGGGGGACTCGAGCTTGACGACGTCAGCCCCAAGGTGGGCCAAGATCTGGGTGCAGAACGGACCGGCCCAGATCCAGGTGAAATCGCAGACCCGCACCCCCTCCAGCGGGCGGCGCCCCGGAGCTGCCGCAGCGGTGCTGTTGGTTCCCGCGGGGGATTCGGCACGTTCGGCCCCGGCGGTTCTGTGCCGCCAGCTTTCGCCTTCGTGGGCACCCGCGTCGGGTGCCTCTGCAGCGAGATTCCACCACGGCTGATCGATCTGGAACCCCGGTCCCGGCAGCTTCAGCCCATCAGGCGTTGTGGCGAAAAAACCGCGCTCGGCGAAGTGCTCGTCGGCTTCGAGCTGTGCCATCGTGTTCACCGGCGTCACGGCGATACGAGCGGCCTGAGCGTCGTGGTAGATGTCGTCGGCGCGCTGGTCAGCGAACCACTCCTCCAAGTACACGTTGATGACATCAGAGTTCTGGGTGCGATCAGGTCCGGTGGCGAACACTTCGAGTGATGCCCACTCGGGGGAGTCCATGAGCTCAACGAAAGACTCCCACTGTGACTGCTCGGGGCAGATGAGCTGAAGCAGCCCGTCAGTGCATTGGAAGATTCGCCACGGCACCACCGTGCGCGTGCCGAGCCGGGAGGCCTCCACGCCCAGGAACGAGACTGCGGCAGGAGCGACTTCGGTGATCTTGGCCGACGCCGCGACGGCCGCGAAATCGATGTGCTCGCCCTGGCCGCTCACGGCGGCTCGTTCGGTTGCCGCGAGGGCCGCGATCGCGGCGACTGTGGCCACGTTGATGTTGGCGTGATGGCCTGGCGCCTTCAGCGGCGGCAGGTCTGGATCGGTGGCACCCCCCGGGGACAGGTTCCCCCAACTGGACCCGTGGATGACGTTGATCTCAGCGGCCTCGTAGTGCGCGTAGGGCCCGCTGAGCCCGAACGGGGTGATGGCCAGCACGACGAGCCGGCTGTTCTGCTGCGTCAGATCGGCCATATCGCGGCGATCGTGTATCACCAGATCGGCGTCGCCGATCAGCTCATCGTTCAGTGACCAGACGGAGCGCTTGTTGGAGTTCAGCCAACGATGGACATCGTGGGGCCGCGATCGGACCACATCGCGCCCGTCCTCGACGCGAATGACATCGGCGCCCAGATCGGCGAAGAGCTTCGCTGCCCAGGCAACTCCCACGCTTCCGGAAAGCTCCAGGACTCGCACATGAGCCAGTCCGGCATTGGGGTGTGCGGGCGTGGACTGACCAGAGGGCACCGACGTTTCTGCCGTCATGCCTCACCCCCGCGCGCTCGGCCAGATCGTGCTGTGTCGTGCACCCGGCGGGGTCGCTCGCTCTCCCCCCGTGAGCAGGCGGGCCCCGCCGGCATGCCGTGCAGGCGATGCTAAGCGCGAGGTCCACGCGGCCGCTGCGCCAGCACGCCATCCCCGACAATCAGGCCAGAGCGGCCCATTCAGCGGCGCGGAACTAGCGTGCGGGGGCTTATGGAGGGACGGGGCACGACCGGCGAGTGGCGCCGCGTGCTGCTCTATTTCGGCGGAATGATGGGACCGCTCGGCACGTTCGTGATGCTGCCGATGATCCCCGAGCTGCGCTCGACGTTCTCGGTCACCACCGGCCAGATCGGCTGGGCTCTTTGGTGCTACCTGGTGCCGTTCGCCGGGCTCTTGCTGGTGTCGGGCACGATCGCCGACCGCTGGGGCCGCGCCCGGGTATTGCGCCCTGCCGTCGCGCTCTATGCAGTGGCGACCCTGGGATGCGCCATCGCGCCGACCTACGTGTGGTTTCTCGTCGCTCGCGTGGCGCAAGGTTCGATGAACGCGTTCATCACGCCGCTGCTGCTGGCGATCCTGACCGAAACGGCGCCCACGGGTCGCGTCGGGCGCGTCGTGGGTCGCTACGCGGCGTTCCAGGCCCTCGGTCAGCTGTCTGCGCCGATGCTGGGCGGGATCGGCGCAGACACCAACTGGCGCCTTGCGTACGTCGCGACGGCCGCCGTCGGCGCACTCATCGCACTGCTGCTGCCGAAGGCGTCGACTCCCGATGAGCCGGCCACGTCCAGCACACCCATCTCGCCGCCTCAGCTGCGCACGCTGATGCGCCGCTCGACGTTGCTTGTCGCCGCGACTGCGATGTTGGCCGCACTGGGCCCGGTCGGCGCAAGGATCCTGGTGGCGCTGAGCGGCCGGGACGTGATCGGGCTGACGGGTTCGCAGGTGGGGGTGCTGCTGTTTGCGGGGGGTGTCGCCGGCATGGCAGCGGCGCCGTTGTGGGGCATCGTGCTGGACCGCTTGGGAGGGCGGCGGGCAGCCACGATCGCCATCGTCACTTGTTCCGCACTAGTGGCCCTGCTGCCCGTGGCACAGTCGACGTGGCTGCTTGCATGTGTCTGGTTCGTCGCGGGCGCAGCCACCCAGGCCACCGTGGTCAGCTTCCAGTCGCTTGCTTCCATTGCAGCGCCCGACAACCGGGCGGGCGCGCTCTCATTCACGCTGTCGCTTCGGTTCAGCGGTCACGCCATCGGTTCGATCGTGTGGCTTCCGGTGTTTGCGGTCAGCCCGACGGCGGCGTACCTCGCCTCCGCCGCGGTCGGCGGTCTCGCTGTCGTGGCCGTTCTGGCCAGCCGGCTGGACACCACCGGCCCGGTCTGAGTCGGCCGTCTGGGCCGACTCCGGCTGCGAACTGTTATGCGTGCTGCAGGTGTTGCCACACGCGCTCGGGCGTGCAGGGGAGCTCGACATGCCGGATGCCGAGGTGCGACAGCGCATCGACCACCGCGTTGTGCACTGCCGGCGTCGCGCCGATCGTGCCTGACTCGCCGATGCCCTTGGCGCCCAGCGGGTTGCGATCGGTCGGGGTCTCCAGCGGGATCCGTTCGAAGCTCGGCAGTTCTGCCGCTGATGCGATGGCGTAGTCCATAAAGTTGCCGGTCAGCGGGTTGCCGTCGTCGTCGTAGACGAACACTTCGCCGAGTGCGTGGGTGATGCCGGAGGCCACGCCGCCATGCACCTGTCCTTCGACGATCATCGGGTTCACGATCACACCGGCGTCGTCGCACGTCACATGGCGCACCGGCGTGACCTGGCCGGTGTCGCGGTCCACCTCCACGACCGAGAGCTGCACGCCGAAGGGGAAAGTGGCCGCCGGCGGCTGAAAGTCGCACTCGGCTTGCAACTCGCGACCGTCGGACTCGTTGACGTGAGCCGCGACCCGGGCCCAGTCGAGCGACCGTGCGGGTGTACCCACCACGGCGAACGTGCCTGCGTCGACGTCCAGCACGATGTCAGCGGGATCGGCCTCGAGCATCGCTGCAGCGGCTTGCTTGGCCTGATCGACCACTGCGGTTGCTGCTTCGAACACTGCGACCCCGCCCGTCTGAAGCGAGCGAGAGCCGCCGGTGCCGCCGCCGCGGGGGACCTCGTCGGTGTCCCCGTGGCGCACCTCGATCATGTCGAACGCGATGCCGGTGAGGTCGGCAGCTATCTGGGCGTACGCGGTGTGATGGCCCTGCCCATGGTTCGATGAGCCAGTGAGCACAAGCGCCGATCCGTCGTTCCGGACCTCGATGCTCCCGAATTCCGGTGCGCCCATCGGGTTCGAGATCTCGACGTAAGCGCTCCAGCCCAATCCCAGCAGCTTCGACGAGCCATCTGAGCGGCGTCGCTCCTGCTCTGCCCGCAGGCTGGGATAATCCGCAGCTTGCATCACGGCATCGAGGGCCTTGGCGTATTCGCCGGAGTCCATGTCGGCGCCGGTCGGCGTCTTGAACGGGAACGCCTCAGGCGGGATGAAGTTGCGGCGCCTCAGCTCGCCAGGGTCCATCCCGATCTCGGCCGCGAACAGGTCCATCATGCGCTCGATCGCCAACGCGGCCTCCGGTCGGCCTGCTCCCCGGTACGCGCCCACCGGCGCAGTGTTCGTGGTGACTGAATTGGTGGACACGGCCACGTTCGGAATGTCGTACACGCCCGTTGCCATGGTGCGCACGAACATGGGCAGCAGCGACCCGATCATCGGGTAGGCGCCGGCGTCCTGCAGTGCGTCCACCTCGTAGGCCGTCACGTTGCCGTCACGGGTGCCCCCGAGCCGTGCCGAGTACGAGATCGCCCGGGCATGGGTGAATCCGGTCATGGATTCCGAGCGAGTCTCTGCCCAGCGCACGGGGCGTTCGAGGCGGCAGGTGAGGCGCGCCACCACGAAATCTTCGACGTATTGGGCGTTCTTGGCTCCGAAGCCCCCGCCGACATCGGGCGTGATGACATGGACCTGGCTGGGCTCCAGCCCGCAGAAGGCGGACAGGGTGTCCCGGGTCTGGTGCGGGAACTGGGTGCAGGCCCAATAGGTGAGCCGCTGCGTGCCTGGGTCCCAGGAGGCAAGCGCAGCGCGAGGCTCGATGGGGGCTGCGGTCATCCGGGGGTTGGCGAACGCCAGCTCGACGATGACCTCGCAGCCGGCGAAGGGGTCCTGGCCGTCTTGGAGGCCCGAAGGGATGGCGAACACCGTGTTGGTCTCGGCCTCGGGGAACATCAGCCGGTTGTCGCGTGCGGACTCTGCAGTGTCCAGCAGGGGATCGAGCGGTGCGTAGTCGGCGTACACCAGCTCGGCCGCATCGATCGCTTTGGTCTGCGATGCGGCGACAACCACGGCGTAGGGATCGCCCACATATCGCACCCGGTCTGCCGCCAGCGGCGAGCGCAGCATCTGCTGGTTGAGCATGGGCATGCGGGGCGGATCGGCGCTGAGCTCGAGATCGGCCGCTGTGAACACGCCCACAACGCCCGGCATGTCTTGCGCCTCGTCGAGGTGGATGGCCGTGATGTCTGCGTGGGCCATCGTCGATCGGACGAACACGGCAACCAGTGCCCCCTCGCATTCGATGTCATCGACGTAGGTGCCGCCGACGGTGAGGAGTTCGGGGTCTTCCTTACGTTCCACGCGGGTGCCGAGCATGCTCATGGGCAGGGAGATCCTCCGAGTACAGCGCTGCCTGGCGTTCAGACAACGAAACGGAACCGGGCCAAGGCTCCAGTTCGCGACGGCCGGAGAGTACTCAGCGCTGATCGGTGAAGCTGTGTTGATCGGCCGCTCAGGCCATGTCGACCCAGAGGTATGCGAACTCTTCGCCTCGAGGCTCCACCGAGACGTGCACGCGCTGGCCGATGCTGGCCTCGCCGGGCTGCACGCCACGCAGCGAGCCGACGACGCGGGGGCCTTCGTCGAGCTCCACCACTGCGGTGGTGTACGGCAGCTCGTCGACCCAGCCGCGATCGACCGTGAAGTGGTTGACGGCCATCGAGTAGATGCGGCCGCTGCCCGCCACGGGGGCGAAGTCGGAGTTGCGGCTGTGGCACGACGGGCAGTACCAGCGCTGGGGATGGCGGAACTCGCCGCAGTCTGAGCATCTCTGGATGCACAGCGTCCCCGCTTCCAAGCAGGCCACGTGGAACTCGAGGTTCAACCCCTCGGGCTTGGGCACGTACTTGCGGGCCGGCTTGGCTGTGGTCATTGCATTGGCCTCATCTGCGAGCTCCTCGGAGAAGTCTCAGCCTCGGCCCAGCACGGCGATGCTGCCGTCGCCGAGATCGCCGTAGCCCGTCACGACACCCAGTTCGGCATCGGCCACCTGCGCGTCGTCTGCCTCATGACGCAGCTGACGAGCCGCTTCCACAATGTGGTTGAGGCCCCAGGCATGTCCTTGGGACAGCAGACCGCCGTGGGTGTTCATCGGATAGCGGCCGCTGAGCGAGATGTTCCCGTCGGCCACGAACTCCTTCGCACCGCCCGGCGGGCACATGCCGATGGCCTCGAGCTCCATCATCACGACGTAGGTGAAGCAGTCGTAGATCTGCAGGAAGTCCATGTCGGCCGGCTGCACGCCTGCCATCGCGAACGCCCTCGGCGCGGCGAAGTCGAGGCCGAGACGCAGCATGTCGGGCCTGTTGGTGATCTCGTCGGCGGGGTACGGGTGACCTTCTGCGCCGCCCAGCCACAGCACCGGGTCATGAGGCAGATCCTTCGCCCGCTCGGGAGAGGTCAGCACCACCGCAGCGGCGCAGTCGGTCTCCAAGCAGCAGTCGAACTTGCGCATCGGCTCGGTGATGAGCGGCGACGCCAGGTAGTCGTCCATGGTCATCGGCCGCCCGCCCATAAGGGCTTTGTCGTTGAGGTGCGCATGCTCGCGACAGGTCAGGGCGACCTGGGCTGCATCGGTGGGCTCGACGTCGTACAGGTCGACATAGCGCTGGATGTACATCGAGTACCACTGCACGGCCGAGCGCACGCCGTAGGGCGCGTAGAAGTTGCGGCTCACGTCCACGAACGGGCCCGGATCGAGGCGCCGCTTCGTCGGCCGAGCGTCGGGCCGAGGCCGCATGGCCGAGTACCCGTTCCAGCCCATCGTGATCACGACGTTGGTGGCAATACCCGCAGCGATCGCCATGGTGGCCGACTGCAGCGCGGCTACCGGGCTGGCGCCCCCCATGTGCACCGTGACGGCGTAGCGGATGTCGTCAGCGCCGAGGTTGGCGGCGATCTCCTCGGACGAGATGAATCCCGGTGGCGGAATGATGCCGTCGATCTCGCTGGGGTCGAGCCCGGCGTCGGCGATGGCAGCCATGGTCGCTTCGAGCACCAGCTCGGGCACGCTCAGCGGGGTGCCACGCATGTAGTCGGTCTCGGCGACGCCGACGATGGCAGCTGCTCCAGAGATATCCACGATTCACCTCAGCGGGAGGCGGGCAGGTCGACATGCGGGCCCGCTGGCGCGCGGCCCGCGGGCTTGATCAGGCTCAGCCGACGCCGACTGCGGTGCGCTGGGTCGCGAACGACACGCCGTCGTAGTCGTGATCGGCGATCTCGTCGATGCGGCGCTTGTACTTCGGAGCGCCGCCGTTGTACACGAGATAGCGGATCGTGCCCTTCTCGTGCCCGTCGACGTTCGAGTTGTAGCCCGTGAACCAGCCCTGCGCCTTGCGCATCAGCATCATGGAGTACATCTCGATGACGTGGTTGGTCCATTCCCGCTCGGCGTCTTGGTCGGCCTCGAAGCGGGTGTAGCCGTTCTCCCAGACGTAGTCGAGCATGCCGGTCACCCAGTCGACACCGATCTCGATGCCGCGCGGGTAGTTGGTGGACGCTGAGCCGCTCTGCGGCCCGGCGATGGTCATCAGGTTCGGGAATCCGTTCACCATCAGGCCGATGTAGGTGACCGGCCCGTCTCCCCACTTGTCGCGCAGTGCCACGCCGCCCGAGCCCCGGAAGTCGATCCGGTCGAAGCTGCCGGTGATGGCGTCGAAGCCGGTGGCGTACACGATGAGATCAAATTCGTGGTGCTGCTCGGTGGTCTCGATGCCGGTCGGGGTAATGCGGGTGATCGGTGTTTCCTTGATGTCCACCAGGTTCACGTTGGGCTTGTTGTAGGTCTCGTAGTAGCGCGTCTCGAGCGGGACCCGCTGCACGCCGAAGCCATGGTCGGTGGGGATGAGCTTCTCCGCGATGACCGGGTCGTCGACCCGATCGCGGATCTTGTCGCCGATGAAGGCCGACAGCTCTGCATTGGCCTTCTCGTCGAAGAAGATCTCGCGGAAGTTGGCCATCCAGATGCCGAAGCCCGGTTCCCCGTACAGCTTCTCCCACATCGCCCGTCGCTCTTCGGGTGTCACGTTCCAGAAGCCGCGGCGGTCGGGCTCGTGCTCGAACCCGCCTGGAGTACGTGCGCACTTGTCGAAGATCTCGTCGTAGCGGGCGCGGATGCCGTCCATCTCCTGGTCGGAGATCTCGCTGTTGTGCAGCGGGGCGCACCAGTTGGGCCGCCGCTGGAACACCGTGAGGTGCTCGGCTTGCTCGCCGATGGCGGCAATGGCCTGCACGCCTGTCGCGCCGGTGCCAATGACCGCAACCCGCTTGCCCTTGATCTCGACGGGCTCGGCGGGCCAGTGGTACGTGTGGAACGACGGTCCTTCGAAGACGTCGGTGCCGTCGGCGTTGACGCCCTCGATGCGGGGATAGGTGGGCGCGGACAGCAGGCCGAGGGCGGTGAGCAGGAATCGGCAGCTCAGGTCACGCCCGTCGCCGAGGTGCAGGCGCCAGATGCCGGCGTCGTCGTCGAAGTGTGCAGTCTCGACGGTGCAGTTGAACTGCATGTACTTGCGCAGGTCGAACTTGTCGGCGACGTGGTTCAGGTAGCGCAGGTTCTCGGGTTGGCCCGAGAAGCGTTCCTTCCAGTGCCACTCGTCGAGCAGCTCGTCGGAGAACGAGTAACCGTAGGTGTAGCTCTCCGAGTCGAACCGGCAGCCGGGGTAGCGGTTCCAGAACCAGGTGCCGCCGAGGTCGCTGCCCATCTCGAGCACGGTCGCGTGGACGCCGCGCTCGGCCAGCCGGTACATCTGGTAAATGCCGGCCACGCCGGCGCCGATGATGATGACCTCGTACTCAGGCTCGCCTGCGGCGCTGCCGTTCGAGGTTCCGTTGGTCGCTGCTGCTGGCATGTTTCATTTCCCCCGCTGCAATCGTTGCACGCGTCACCGAGTTGGACGGCGTGGACTCGGCGAATGCGTTGCCGCCCCGCTCGAGCGCGTTCGATTGATCTGCATTCCAACAATAGTCGAACGCGCGTTAGGAAATTCCCGGGGGGTGTATCGCTCGTCGGTCGGCCTCGCCGGCCCGGCTCTAGTCTCCGGGAATGCCTCTACCCCTGCGATTCGGTGTCGTCCACGATCTGCGCAGCCCTCCCGGCAGCGAGGTGCCTCTGCGGGAGATGTACGCCCAGGCGCTCGATCAGCTCGAGATGGCCGACGAGCTGGGCTTCGATCTCGGATGGTTCACCGAGCACCACTTCCTCGACGACGGCCACCTGCCGAATTTCGTGCCGATAGCTGGAGCGGTGGCGGCGCGCACGTCCCGCATCCGCCTGTCGACCGACATCTTGCTGGCGCCCTTCGCCCATCCGATCCGGCTGGCCGAGGATTTGGCGATCCTCGACAACATCTCGAACGGGCGCATCGAGCTGGGCATCGGCATGGGCTACGCGGCTCACGAGTTCCGGGGCTTCGGCATCCCGCAGTCGCGCCGGGTGTCGCTGACCGAGGAGTTGGTGCAGATCCTTCGCCTGGCGTGGAAGGGAGAGCCGTTCAGCTTCCACGGCAAGCGTCACCACTTCGACGACCTGCTGGTGACGCCTGCGCCGGTGCAGCCCGGGGGTCCGCCGCTGTGGATCGCAGGCATGAGCGCGAATGCGGCGGTGCGGGCTGCTCGCTTCGACACGCATCTGCTGCCCCAAGGCGCACCCGAGGTGGTGATGGATCCGTGGAAGGACGAGCTGCGAGCGACGGGCCGCGACCCCGACGACTACCGGGTGGGCATCATCCGCTCGGTGTTCGTAACCGACGACGCCGAGCGGGAGTGGAACCCCATCAAGGCGGCAGAGCGTTACCGGCTCGGCGTGTATGCCAAGTTCTTCGCCGAGACGCCTGACGAGTTCACCGCCTTCGACCCCGACAAGGGCGCGATTCCCCAGAACTGGATCGTCGGTGACGAGGACCACTGCGTCGCCGAGCTGGTCGACTTCATCACGCGCTACGGCTTCACCGACGTGTGCACGTGGGGTGCCTCGCCGGGTATGGCGCCGTCGCTGTTCAACGCATCGCTTGAACGGCTGGCCCGCAACGTCATCCCGCGGGTGCGCGAAGCCGTCGAGGGCGGCGGCCACTGAGCAGCCAGCCGGTAGCGGCGTGGCGGACGGTGATGGCCTAGCCGGCCAGCTGTACTGCGGCCGTTCCGTCGCTCAGATCAGCGGCTGGCGCGCTCGGCGAGCCAGCTGAAGCAGGGGTCCGTCAGCGCTTCGGTCATCAGTTCGGGATGCCACTGCACGGCGAGAATCGGCAGCTCGGTGTGCTCGATGCCTTCGATGATCCCGTCGGTGGAGTGGGCTGTGGCGATGTAGCCGTCGCCGAGCTGATCTACCGCTTGGTGATGCAATGAGTTCACTGCCACCTCGGGGCCGTACATCTCGCGCAGCTGGCTGCCTTCGGTCGTGGTGACGGTGTGGGGCGTGGCATCGGGCGGCCCGTCGGTTGCCGCGTGTTCGGGCAGGTGCTGGTGCAGTGTCCCGCCGGCAGCGATGTTGATGAGCTGGGGGCCACGGCAGATGCCCAGCACCGGCAAGCCGCTGTCGACGGCGGCGTCGAGCAGTGCGATCTCGAATGCATCGCGCAGCGGCACCTTGCTGGCTGGACTGCTGTTATCGCTGTGATCGTTGTCGAACCCGGCAGCGCGCTCGGCGAACGGGTCGACGCCCTCGTACACCTGCTCGCGCAGGCGGTCGGCGTACAGGCACGCCGCCACGTCCTCGCCGCCTGTGAGCAGCACAGCATCGAGGTGCGGCACCACGTCGGCCGGGTCGGCATCGAGCGGGACATGAAGCGCGATGGCCCCCGCAGCATGAACCGCCTGGGCGTAGTGAGCGATGTACAGATCGACTTCGACGTCGACGAACACGGGCGGGAAGCCTCGGATGCGGGCGCCGGCGCGGCGTCGTCCCGACAATCCAATCAGCGGCTTGGGCACCGGGCCACCCTAGATGGGAGGTCTCAAACCGCCTCCGCGACCTCGCTCGACGCTGCGCGCCGGTACGGTCGGGCCCGTGGTGGCGCTGTGCCCGAATCGCCTCGGCGTGCTGGGCAGTGACGGAGCTCGGGAGGCGCTCGCACATGCCTGCTGAGCCTGATGACCCCGTGGTGCTGGTGCCGCTGGAGCCGACTGACGGTGGATCTGCGAGGGTCGAATCTCGGCGGGGCGCCGACAGGCCTCGAAAGCGCTGGTGGCTCGCAGCAGCTGTTGCAGTCGTTCTGCTCGTGGCCGCTGTCCTCGTCAGCTCGCAACTTGGCTCAGAAACTCCCGATGACAGCGCCGAGGTGGCTGAGGATCGGCCAGACCCGAACGCGGGCGATTCGCCACCTGAGCAAACCGAGGTAACGGAGGCGCCGCCAGCGGATTCAGCGCCGACGGAACAGACCGACCCAGACCCCGCGGGCGACGAATTGACCGATGACGAAGACGATCAGAGCGCGGAGTTGTCGCAGGCCTTCGGCGAGCCGGAGCACCCGGTCTCAGGCGTGGAGCCGTACATCCCGCGTCGGGTACGGCTCGACGAGCCCGGCCCGCCTGCGGACGTCTGCAGGGGGGTGCTCCCCGCACTGCGGATTCAACTCCCCCTTCGCTTCGCCAGCACTAAGCCCGAAGGCGTCGATCAGTTGTCGTGGTCTCCGGACTGCAGGCGCGTCGTCTTCCGGGTTGGGAGCACCCTGTGGGTCGCGGACGGCGACGGCACCAGTGACATGCCCTTCCTCACCGCTCAGCACGGGCTGAGCTCGCCTTCGTGGTCGCCCGACGGCGAGGAGATTGCGTTCTCCCAGGGAGCGATCGTCGACGGGGAACGGGCGAGCCACGTCTACGTCGTCCAGCCCGATGCTCTGGGCCTGCGTCAGATCACCGACGGTTTGGTCTTGGACCAGGAGCCTGCGTGGTCGCCCGACGGAACCCGCATCGCCTTCTCGCGCCGCGCACGGGTGACGCAAGTCACCGGCACAAGCGACACAGCCGACACAGATGACACGGGTGGCACAGGTGACGCAGTCGGGTTCGACCAGCACCTTGTGGTGATCGAGTTGGCAACCGGCACAGAGCAGGTGCTGACTGCGGGAGGCGAGCACGATTCGGGGCCGTCGTGGTCGCCCGACGGCGGAGCCATCGCCTATCGGGTCGGCGGCGAGTTGAGAGATGTGCGGCTCGACGCTCTCTCCCATTCCACGCTGCTGGTGGGAGTTGTCGGTGGCCGCGGCTCGTGGTCTCCCGATGGCTCGCGTGTCGCGGCGTGGCGTGACTGGTGGGGAGGCAGGGCGACAATCGTGGTGCTAGATCGTCCGGGCCTGTACCCCGGGGATCAGCATGTGATTGCGCTCGAGGGGCCCGAGCGAACTTCGCCGAGCATGGCGCCGACGCTGCAGTGGAGTGCTGACGGCCGGCACCTGTTCTTTCACGGATTCGATACGCCGGCAATCCACTGGGCGTACTCGATCGCGGTGCCGCGGCCAGCCCGCTCGGCGGAGTACTGGGCGATGCTGGATGTCGTCGAAACAGTCGTGCGCGAGGCCGGGTACGACACGGTCTCCAGTCAGCATTCGGTTGCTGTCGAGGCCGAGTTCTCGATCCGGGGTCGATCTGCTCAGGGAGTGATCGAGGTCTGGATCGCATTTGAGCGCAGGGAGCCGCGTCGTTTCTTCGACGCCATCGAAAACCCGCATTCGGAATTGCCAGGCATCAGCCGCAGTCCCCAACGGATCGGCGTGTGGTTCGAGTGCGAGGGGGTGTACGGCGAGGTGCTCGCTGTCTCGCAAGCCGACGCCGACGCCTTCGCCGCAAGCCTGATGCCAGCCGTCTGTCCCGCCAACTAGCGGGTGCACGCTCCAGCGAGCGTCGTGGGACAATCGCAGCGCTGCCTGTACCGGAGCGGGCACCCGGAGGAACTGTCATGAGCGAGACAGCCCAGCCTTCGTCGGAGCCGGTGGCTTCGGGGCACTGCCTATGCGGCGGTGTGAGCTACGAGGTGCACGGACCGATCCGCCAGGTGTGGAACTGCCACTGCTGGCGGTGCCGTCGCTGGACAGGGCACTTCATGGCGGCGACGGGATGCAAGAACGCTGACCTGCGGTTGGTCTCAGATGCCTCGCTGTCGTGGCACCACCCTGCCGACGACCCCAACGTGGCCTACGGCTTCTGCCGGGAGTGCGGCGGGTCGATGTTCTGGAGGGTGGCAGAGGGGGAGACTCACCAGGTCGACACCATCGCGATCTGCGCCGGCACCCTCGATCTCCCCTCGGGCCTGCACACGGAACTGGCCATCTTCGTCGACGATGCCGCCGACTACCACTCCCTCGATCCTGAGATTCCCACCGAACTGCGCGGGTAGGCCAACCCAGCTCGTCGAAGCCCCCGCCCTCAGCTCGAGTGGCGGGTGTCGGGGGTGCGGTGGGCGAGGTTCGCTACCGCTGTCGGCGTGGGGATGCCTTCGGTGAGATCGGCGGCGGACGTGGGCAGTTCGAAGCGGGTGGTGAGCGGCACGACGCCAGCCCACCAGTCGCCGGCCATGTCTTCGGCGTCGTCGACGGGGTCGCCGGCGCGGACCTTGGCAGAGGCCTCTAAGAGCGGGAGCTGCAGGACGAGCGTGGCTCGAAAATCCTCGGCGCTTGGTGGCCGGGAGGTGTCCCAGATGGCGACGATGTGATCGGTCACCAGCTTGAGTGCCCGTTCCTTGGCCGCCGCTTCCTCGACGCGATAGGCACGACCGCGCACCACGACGCAGCGGTAATTCATCGAGTTGTGGAACGGCGTCCGAGCCATCACCAGCCCGTCGAGGTGGGTGACGGTCACGCAGATCTCGGTGCCCTCGCCGGAGTTCAGCAAGTGGTTCGCCAGCGCCCCGTGCAGATACAGGTTCTCTTCGTCGCGGGCGTAGGCCATCGGCAGCACCAATGGCCCGTCGGGCGTGTCGACACCGACGTGCGCAATGAGCCCGGCATCAAGGATCTCGGCCACTTCATCGCGTCCGTAGCGACCCCGCTCGGCCATGCGACGCAACCTCGTGCGTGCTGATGGTGGTTGCGCGTTGTTCTCGCTTGTTGTGCTCACGGCAGCACGGTACGTGGCGCACCAGCGTCGGGCACAGTCAATTTCGCGACCGGTTCTTGGCCACCGGGGTGACGAATGAGCTGGCGTTGTGGCTCAGTCGAGCAGGTCGTCTTCGCGCACGCGTTGCCGCTCGGCCTCCTCATGCTCGGGCAGCACGCGGCCGAACAGTTGGCGGGTGCGCTCGACCCTCCCGATAACACCAGGCTGGTGGGTATAGGCGAAGATCGCTGCGTGTCGGGGCTGCGAGCTTGCCGCCACCCGGGTCACCCGATGCAGCGAGTGGCGCCCGCGGAAGATTTGCAGGTCGCCCGGTTGCAGATCGAGCGTGTGCACGCCGTCACGACTGCCGCTGAGCAAGGCGCCGACCGCGTCGAATCCCTCGTCGTCCGCAGACCGGACCGCCGGCGCGAACTCGAACAGGCCGCCCTCGTCGGCTGGCCGCACCAGCACCGTCACGGCAAAGTCGTTGGTGTCGAAGTGCCAAGGGAATTGCTGGCCGGGATCCAGGATGTTCGCGGTCAAGCCCGCCAGCGGATCGTCGTAGCAATGAAGCTCGTCGATTTCCAGGCAGTCAGCCAGCAGGCGGCGCACCCGCGGCGCCCGAAACAGCGCTCCCATGCCGCACACCGGCGGCCAGGCGTCGCCTGGGATGAAGCCGCTCGATCGCTCAGTGAACGTATTCACCGGATGATCGTCGCCGAAGGAGGGATTGACCTGAGTGTGGAAGTACGGGTTGATGACCTGCGTCGAGAAATGAGTTTGTGGCTTCGCTGCAACTATCTCGTCGTCGAGCAAGCGCACAGCTGCGGGCGTGACGAACTCTTTCAACAACGCGCAGCCATCGGCTCGCAAGCTGGAGCGGGCATGCTCCACTGCGGCCCAGTACGCGGTGTGGCTCGGCTCGGATGTCGGCAGGTCTCGTCCGTCGAGCGGGTAATGAGCAACGTCGACTAACTCGGAGATGTCCATGACGTCGATGTCGACTGCGCTCATGTCATGACTCCCAGTGCGGCACCCAGTCGCCCTCGAGCCGCAATGACAGATCGGCGTCATCCTCGATGCGGCGGGCCACGCTCAACTCGGGTGCGTCGGCGCCATAGCGCTGGGCGGCGCGGGTGAAGGCACTACGTGCTGCCGCGGTCATCGGCAGGTCGGCGCCCACGGCGGACTCCAGCTCCGCCAGCAATCCCAGATCCTTCAGGCACAGCTCCAGGCTGAACGACGGGTCGTAGTGGCCGGCGAAGATGCTGGGCGCATCGTGCCGGGCAACGAAGCTGTCGCCAACGCTGGCCGTGATCGCCTCCCACAGTTCGCTGAGCTCGACGCCGTTGCGCACCCCGACGGCCAAGCCTTCCGCCAATGCGGCAGCGCCGACGAACCACAACTGGTTGGTCACCAGCTTCACCACGCACCCGGTTCCCAGATCGCCGCATGCGATCACTCGCCCCAGGCGTTCAAGCAGCGGGCGGACGCGTTCGATGGTCTCGGCGTCGCCGCCTGCGAACAGCGTGAGCGTGCCGTTGCGTGCGCCGTCCACGGCCCCGGTCACCGGCGAGTCGATCACCGTCACACCCGGTGGTGCCTCGTTGGCCAGGCGCTGGATCAGCTCGGGACGGCTGGTCGTCAAGTCCACCCAGATCGAGCCCGCTGACAGCGCTGCGAGCGCGCCCGAATCGCACATCACTGCTTCGACGTGCGCCGGTGCGGGCAATGACGTCAGCAGGACTTCGACCCCGGCCGCCGCTTCGGAAGCCGAACCGACTGCCGATGCCCCGGCCGCAACGGAGGCCTCCAATGCCTCTGGATTCAGATCGAAGGCCTGAACTGCGTGACCCGCACCGACCAAGCGGGCGCACATCGGCCCGCCCATCGTGCCCAATCCGATGAATCCGACGGTCTCCATCGTCGCTACGTCCTCGCCGCCACGCTGCGCTCCAAACACTAGTGTTTGTTCGGCTCCTGGATGGCCGCTCCGCCCGTTCCTCCGACTCGCTGAAGACCTCCCGCTTAGGATGACCGGCGGCCGTCGACGAGGGGAACTGCCATGAAGTTCGGGATCTTCTACGAGCTGCAGCTGCCAAGGCCGTGGAATGACGACTCCGAGTACGTCCTGTTCCAGCAGGCACTCGACCAGATCGAGCTGGCCGACAAGCTCGGCTACGACTACGCGTGGGAGGTCGAGCACCA
Source organism: Acidimicrobiaceae bacterium (assembly GCA_026713105.1). GTDB lineage: Bacteria > Actinomycetota > Acidimicrobiia > Acidimicrobiales > Poriferisodalaceae > Poriferisodalis. Next base: position 40,355 of record JAPOPC010000064.1, on the reverse strand, counting down.
CTTCCTCGAGGAATACAGCCACAGCTCTGCGCCCGAGGTTTTCCTTGCGGCTGCCAGCCAGCGCACGAAGAACATCCGCCTCGGGCACGGCATCGTGCAGCTGCCCACCAATCACCCTGCCCGCGTCGCCGAACGGGTCTCCACCCTCGACATCGTCAGCGGCGGCCGGGTCGAACTCGGCATCGGCGAAGGCTCGTCGGTCACCGAGCTGCACCCCTTCGATCGCCGCTTCCGCGACAAGCGCGTCGTCTGGGAAGACGCCGTGCGATGCCTCATGCCGATGTTCCAGGAGGTGAACCACAGCTACGACGGGGAGATATTCAAGTTCCCGGCCCGCAACGTGGTGCCCAAGCCGTACCAGAAGCCGCACCCGCCGCTGTGGGTGGCATGCAGCCAGCTCGACACGATCGTCATGGCAGCCCAGCGAGGCATGGGAGCGCTGGGCTTCTCGTTCGTGTCAGCCGACGCAGCCCGGGCCTGGGTGAACGCCTACTACCTCAACTACCTCAACCACCTCGACCTGCTGTGCGACTACCAGACCAACCCCGGTGTGGCGGTCGTCAGCCCGTTCATGTGCGCGGAGACCGACGAGGAAGCCCAGGCCAAGGCTGAAGGCTGGACGTTCTTCCAGTTCTCGCTGGTCTTCTACAACTCCCACGGCCCCGTCGAGCCGGGCTCGGTCAACCTGTGGGACGAGTACCAGGAGTGGAAGAAGTCGCCGAAAGGGCAGAAGGCCAGCAACAACGTCGGCCTGGTGGGATCACCCGAGACCATCCGCCGGAAGCTGGAGATGTACGAGGACGCCCATGTCGATCAGCTCATCCTGCTGAACCAGGCCGGCAAGAACACCCATGAAGACATCTGCTCGAGCCTGGAGCTGTTCGCCGCTGAGGTCATGCCGGAATTCCACGAGCGCGATGCGGAGCATCAGGACTGGAAGTCAGCGGTGCTGGCCGGCGACGTCCTCCTCGACGACATCGATACCGACCTGTTCCAGGTGATCACCAACCAGACGCCGGTGGAGAAGCGCGAAGAGATAGAGCGCAAGCAGCGCGAAGCCCGCGCCCGCCAAGCTGTCGGACTCAGCTGACCGAGGCCAGCCAAGCCCGCTGTATCAGCGGTTCTGGAGCCAGTCGGCGATGGCTTGGCCGATCTCGTCGGGGCTGTCTTCCTGGCAGAAGTGATCGCCTGTGACCGTCACCTCGGTCTGGTTCGGCCAGGTGCGGCAATAGTCGAGCAGGGGGCCGTTCAGGATCGCGCCCGGATCGGCGTTGACCAGCAGCTTCGGGACGTCTGAGCTCGACAGCCACTCGGCGTAGTCGGTCACGATCTGGGTGACGTCGGCCGGCTCGCCGTCGATCGGAATCTGGCGCGGCCACGTGAGGGTCGGACGCCGGTGCTCGGGCTCGACGAACGGGCGCCGGTATTCGTTCATCTCCTCGTCAGACAGCTTGCGGATGATCGAGCGGGGCAGTACGGCCTCGACGAACACATTCTTGGTAATCACCATCTCCTCGCCGGCGGGCGAGCGGAAGCCTTGGAAGATTCTGGTCGCGGCTTCGGGCCACTCGGCCCAATACAGCGGCCGAACGATGGCCTCCATGTAGGCGATGCCGCCTACGCGGTCGCGGTGTCGGTTGGCCCAGTCGAAGCCGAGCGCCGAGCCCCAGTCGTGGATCACGAAGGTGATGTTGTCGCCGAGGTCGAGCTGGTCGAGCAAGCCGTCGAGGTACTCGCGATGCTCCACGAACCGGTACGAGTCGGGACCGGTGTCGTCCAGCTTGTCCGAATCGCCCTGGCCGATCAGGTCCGGTACGACTACTCGGGCGTGCGGCCGGACGTGGGGCACGATGTTGCGCCACAGGTACGACGACGTCGGGTTGCCGTGCAGGAACACGACCGCAACGCCCGAGCCCGAGTCGTGGTACGCCATCTGCTTGCCGTTGACGGTTGCGTAGGACTTGGAAAGCGGTTCAGCAGAGAGGTTTGCCATGGGTGCTCCTTCGTTCGGCCGGATCGGCGCCACATCATGCCCGACTCAGCAACACGTCGCATAGGCGCTCAGGAGCGCCTGCTGTGTCTGATGGTTCAGGCACTCAAGGGCGCCTGCTGTGTCTGATGGTTCAGGCGCTCAAGGGCGCCTGAACAGCAACTGGAATTCCATGATGCCGTGGTCTTCTGCTGAGAGGACGACCGGTACCTGCGGAACAGTTACGTCGAAGTCCGCAAACGTGATCTCGACTGAGCCGACCACGGCGATGACGCTCCCGACCAGCTGAGCTTCGATGTCGACGACGACGGGTTGGGTGATGCCGTTCACTGTCAGGTCGCCCGGCGCCGCGAAGCTGACGGGCTCGCCGCTCTCTACGGCTCCCTCGATCTGCAGTTCCCCGGTGAGCACGAACGTCGCCGTCTGGTGCTGAGACGTTCCCAGGGCCCGCTGCACAGCGCTGTCTCGTCGCCGGTCGTCGGTCTGCAGTGTCGTGAGGTCGACCGCGATCTCCGCGGAGGTCACGTGCTCATCGGCAATCTCTAGCGTGCCGCTGACGTCGCCGGTGCGGCCCACCGCAGTGAAGGCGCCGACGCTCGCCAGTTCCTCGTCGACCCGGAAGCCAGCGAACGAGCCGGTGGCGTCCTCCAGCGTGAACTCCCCGGTCTCGGCATCCACGGCCCACGTGCCCGCGAGCTCAGCAGTCGACGTCACGGCAATTTCTGGTGCAACGTCCTCGTCGGTGTCGCTGACGCCAGTTTCCGCACTGGCAGTGCTGTCGCTCTCGTCCGTACCGGCACCGTCAGTGCCCCCGGTTTCGGAGGCAGCGTCACCGTCGGCAGGGGCGGTCGCACTAGATGGCGTCGCAGTTGCGGGCTCGTCTTGGGCCATCTCGGCGTCTTCGACCGCCTCGGCCAGGCTCACCTCTTCGGGTGCGTTGCCAAGGACCCGCCAGACGCCGAGCGCCGCCGCAGCGGCCACGATCACCAGCAGCACGCCGACGGTCAACACGGTCCGACGCCGAGGGCTCATGGCGGGTCACGGTAGCTTGGGGTCGCTCATGAAACTGCGCGACTTGCCAACCGGACTGACGTTCGACGACGTGCTGATCGTTCCGCAGCGGTCGTCGATCCGCAGTCGCAGCGACGTTTCGGTTCGCACGCGCCTCTCGCGCAACATTGAACTGGTCCTGCCTGTCATCGCGGCCAACATGGACACGGTCTGCGAGCACGAAATGGCGATCGCCATGGCTCGTCTCGGCGGCGCAGGAATCGTCCATCGCTTCATGCCCATCGACGCCCAGGCTGCACAGATAGCCGCCATCAAGGACGTCGACGACGGCGCACTGGTGGCCGGAGCCGCCGTCGGCACCGACCACGACATGGGCGACCGGGCCAAGGCGCTCGTAGCCGCGGGGGCCGATGTGCTGGTGCTCGACATCGCGCACGGTCATGCCGATCACGCCATCGACGGCGTGCGTCGTTTGAAGGACCACTTCGCCGACACTGATGTCATCGCCGGCAACGTCGCCACGATCGACGGCGCGATCGACATGGCTGAAGCCGGCGCCGATGCGATCAAGGTCGGCGTCGGGCCGGGCGGGGTCTGCACGACGCGACTCGTGGCGGGCGTCGGGGTGCCACAGCTGACGGCGACCGACATGGTGGTGAATGGCCTGGCCGAAGCCGGATTCGACGTCCCCGTCATTGCTGACGGCGGAATCAAGCACTCGGGCGACATCGCCAAGGCGCTCGCCGTGGGTGCGGAGACCGTGATGATCGGCAGCATGCTCGCAGGCACCAAGGAGAGTCCCGGCGAAGTCGAGCAAGGCCCGCACGGGTTGCGCAAGCGCATTCGCGGCATGGCCAGCTTCGAAGCCATCGAGGCGCGCGCTGAGCGCCACGGCGAGGAAATCGACGACGAGTACTTCGAGCAGCGGGCCCCTGAGGGAGTCGAAGGCACCGTGCCCTACCGGGGCGAGGCGGGCAAGCTGATCGGGGAGCTGATGGCCGGCCTGCGCAGCGCCATGAGCTACACCAACGCCCGCACACTGGCGGAATTCACCGAACGCGCCGAATTCGTTGCCGTCACCCCCCTCGGGTTGGCGGAGAACACCCCGCACGCCACCCTGTCGTACTGACGGGTACTGCTGCCCGCCGGTCGAGGAGTTCCGCCATGGCAAGCGAACCGTCCAAAGACCTCATCGCGCTCGACGACCCCTACCCGGACCGTGACTACGAGGTGCGCTGCACGACACCGGAGCTGACCTGCGTCTGCCCGGTAACTGGGCAGCCCGACTACGCCACCGTGGACATCGCCTACGTCCCCGACCGTCGCATCGTGGAGCTGAAATCGCTGAAGCTCTACCTGTGGAGCTACCGGGACGAGCCCGTCCACCACGAGGCCATCACCAACCGCATACTCGACGACTTGGTGGCTGCCGTCGCCCCCAAACAGGCCACGGTTGAGACGCGCTGGCTCGTCCGGGGCGGCATCACGACCACCGTCACCGCCCGGCACCCGGCTCACACATCGCTGGACTGAGCACGGCCCCGCTGAGCACGAGGGTTGCCTGCTGACAGAAGCCAGTCTGGCGGCCTCAATACACTCGATCTGATGCCATTGTTGGCGCCGGCCGACAGGCGCATACTGCGTGAGCTGCTCGTCCGTGGCGGTACGGCCGAGATCGGCGAGATCAGCGCGGCTGTGGCGCTGGACAGTCAGGCAGTGCATTTGTCGCTGGGCACCCTGCAGCGGTCCGGCATTGTGGCGCAAGCAGGCTCCGTGCCGGGCCTGCGGGGCGCTCGCTGGTCGCTCACCCAGCACGGCCACGAGGTGGGGCCGTCGTTGGTCGGAAACGACCTTGCCCACGACGGCGACGACCCAGCGACGCCTCGAGCGGCGGATCCAGCGGAGGGCTGGGGTTTTCCCTGGCGGCCTCCTAAGCCAGAGGCGCCGCTGTACGCAACCGGTCTGAGCCGGCGCGCGCGCCGGGTGGCTGACCGCGCCGTCATCGGCATTGCGGGGCCACCGCCGAGGCGCCGTCGCGGCGGCCGGGCGATTGTCGCCATCCTGCTCGTTGCCGCCACAATCGGTGTGGGAGTCGTGGCGCTGAATGCGTTGCGAGTCACCGAGATCACCGTCTCGGGCATCAACGAGGGTGCGATGCTGCAGCCGACCCAGCTGGCCGGGTCCGTCCTGGAGTTCGGCGTGGACGGCGGCGATGCCGCTTCGGCGCAGCTGCTGCTCGACGGCTTCCCTGTGAGCGGCGTGCAACGTTATGACAACCGCATTGTGTGGCCGGTGCCGGAGCTGACCGAAGGCATCCACATCGTCACGCTCGATGTCAGTCGACGCTTCTTCGGCACGGCAACCGCCGCGGTGACGTTCACGGTCGACGGGACACCCCCGACGGTGGATCTGCCGAGGGTCTTCGACCCGGTGACGCTGGGCGAGCCGGTGGTCTTGGCCGGGTCCGTCGAAGCCGGCGTGTCCCTGCAGATCGGGGATCAGCGGCTCGACACGGCATCGGGAACGTTCAGCCTCACCTTGCCGAGCCCACCCGGCGGTCCGGTCCCGGTGGTCGCGACAGACGCTGCCGGCAACAGCACCACGTTCGATGTCATCGTGCCCATCGGCTACCCGCACACAACCGGCGTACATGTCAGCGCTGCAGCCTGGGACCACGATGGGCTCCGATCAGGCATCGTGGAACTCATCGAGCAGGGACGCATCAATGCGGTCCAACTCGACCTCAAGGACGAAAGCGGCCGCATCGGCTACACGTCGAGTATTCCGCTGGCCCGGCGCTCGGGTGCCACCCAGGACCTGTTCGACCTCCGGGCTGCCATAGACGAGCTGCACGACCTCGACGTGCGGGTGATCGGTCGAATTGTGGCGTTCCGCGACCCGGTGATGACCCGATATGCGGTCGCCAACGGGAATCTCGATTGGGTGCTGCAGACTCCCGACGGCCGCCCGCTTTCCAACTACAACGGCTTCACCAACTTCAACAATCCGGTCATAAGGCAGTACAACCTGGACATCGCCGCAGAGGCCGCGGCTGCTGGCATCGACGACATTCTCTGGGACTACATGCGCCGACCCGAGGGCGACCTGAGCGGCATGCGGATCCCCGGGTGGGACGGCGGCGATCCCTCGCCCGTCATCGTGAGCTTCCTCTCCGAGGCGGGCGGGATGCTCCGTGAAGCCGAGGTATTCCATGGCGTGTCGGTGTTCGGCATATCAGCGCGGCGAGGCGAATTCATCGCACAGGACGTCAGCGCGATGTCCGATCACGTCGACTACGTGGCGCCCATGGTGTACCCGTCACACTGGGGCCGAGGCGAGTACGGCGTGGCGCATCCCGAGGCGCAGCCCTACGACATCACGTACGCCTCACTGGCCGACTTCCAGGAGGTGCTGGCCGGCACCAATACCGCGGTCGTGCCGTGGCTGCAGGACTTCACGATGCGAGTCGACTACGGCCCCGAGGAGGTACGTGCTCAGATCAACGCGGCGAATGACCTCGGCATCAGCGACTGGCTGTTGTGGGATCCCACTGTCACCTACACGACCGACGGAATTCCCGTCTCGTACCCCCAATAGCGTTGCTCGCTCCGGCCCGACCGTGTCGGAGCCGAATCAGTCGAGGCGCTCACGCAGCCGGTACTTCTGGATCTTGCCGCTCGGCGTCATCGGGAACTCGTCGACAATCACGAGCTCTTCGGGCCAGAACTGACGGGTCACGTTCTGTGACTCCAAGAAATCGGTGAGCTCGGCAAGCGAGGGGGCGTCTCCTGCCGGCTGCACGAAGGCACAGCCGATCTCGCCGAGCCGCTCGTGCGGCTTCGCAACGATCGCCACCACGCCGACCGCAGGGTGCCGCAGCAGCACGTCCTCGACCTCTTTGACGGGAACGTTTTCGCCGCCGCGGATGACCAAGTCCTTGGAACGACCCGCGATGGCGATGTAGCCGTCGGCGTTCATGATCGCCCGGTCGCCGGTGTCGAACCAGCCGTCGGGCCAATGCTGGGAGGTGAACTCCCGGCCTGCCATGTAGCCGGCGAACAGCGCGGAGCCGCGGCACTGCAGGTCGCCTTCCGCATCGATCACCGGATCGCCCGCTTCGTCGACGACGCGTACCTCGTTGTCGTCGACCGCTCGCCCGTCGGTGAGCCGACGCTCGAGCGGATCGCTGGGCCGGCCCACCGTCAGCAGGCCGCATTCGGTCATGCCCCAGCCGGGCAGCACGGTGCAAGCCGGCAGCAGCTCGAGTGCGCGTTCGAGCATCGGGCGCGGTATTGCCGCTCCGGCGCACAGGAATCGCTGCCACGACGACAGGTCATGATCGGCCAGGTTCCCGACGTTGAGCACATCGGCGAGGAACGGCGTCGCGCCCATCGACAGCTGGATCCGGTGTTTCTCGATGAGGCCCACGAACTCGACCGGATCCCACACATCCTGAAAGACGACATGACCGCCGATATACAGCGGCAATCGCATGCCGTAGAGGTACCCGGTCTGGTGGCCGAGGGTGGATGCCATGTGGCAGACATACGCCTGGGGCGCACCCGAACCCGGATGGGGCTCAAGTCCCTCGCAGACGGTGTTCACGAAGGCGTCGACGGCCACCGACAGGATGTTGTGCGTGTGCATGACACCCTTGGGCATCCCGGTGGTACCCGAGGTGAACATCATCTCGCAGACGTCGTTGGGACCCGGCCGGCACAGGTCGACAGCGGAGCGGTCGTAGGACGAGAAGCGGCCCTCCTCGATCAGGTCTTCCCAGGTCATCGCATCGGCGGGCAGCCACGACTCGTCCTCCATTGAGTCGGTCGTATCCACCGAGGGGCCTGGCACGACCACCAGCTCCGACACCCATTCACAGCGCTCCCGCAGCTCGGCGTGCATCTGCGCCAGGCTGAATCCGCGATAGCTGTCGGCGGTGATGACGACCAGCGGCCGGCCGAGCTCGCTCATGACAGTGACTTCGTTGTGCCGGAAGATCGGGGCCACTGGATTGACCACGGCACCTATCCGGTCGCAAGCCATCGCAGCCACGACAAAGTGGCGCCAATTCGGCAGTTGGAGTTGCACGATCACGCCGGGGCGGACGCCGATCTCCAGCAGACCCTTGCTGGCTGCGTCCACCTCGGCACCGAATTCGCCCCAAGTCATCGTGCCGAAGCGGTCGGTGATGACCGGTTCGCTGGACCGCTCAGCGGACCACTTGGTGATCTGATCGTCGAGCAGCCGGTTCGGCCACGCGCCCGAAGCGCCGAGTTCGTCGATGCGCTCTGCTTGGAGCGTCGTCTCGAAGAATCGCTTTGCCGTCACTTGTTTCTCACCCCCGGCGTGCCGGCGAGGCCGCCTATTGGCCGCGGATTCGTGGAAGCACCTCGGCTGCCATGAATCGCTCGCTCTCCTCTATGTAGTGCATCGGCGAGGCCGCGCTGAGCACGACGGTGCGGGCCCCGGCGTCGATGTACTCGCGCAGGCGTGCAACGCACCGGTCAGGGTCACCCGCGATGGCGAACTTGTGCACGAGTTGGGAGAAGTCCTGGGCGTACTGCTTCGACAGGCGCTCCGCTGCGTACTCGACGGCGGTGTCGTTGTCTTCGTGGCAGCAGAAGAACACGAACATGCCGGACTCGACCGGTGTCGGATTGCCTGCTTCTGCCCGGTACCCCGCAATGGCCTCGATCGATTGCGCCAGGCGTTCGGGGGTGTACATGTACGGCAGCCAGCCGTCGCCATAACGAGCTGCTCGCTTCCACGCGGCGTCTTGGCGGCCCGACACCCAGATCGGCGGCGGCGAGGTGGGCTTGGGAGCGAGCGTGACGCCCGACAGCGTGTTGAAGCGGCCCTCGAAGGTGACGTCGTCCTCGGTCCACAGGCGCTGCATGATCTCGAGCGCCTCGTTCGTGCGGGCGCCGCGTTCACGCACCGGCACGTCGCAGGCCTCGAACTCCGACGGATACTCGCCGCCGACGCCGACGCCGAGGTGGAACCGCCCGCCCGATGCCACGTCGAGCGCGGCTGCGAGCTTTGCGCACAGCGCCGCCGGGTAGAGCGGGATCAGCGTGATGGACGTCATCAGCTTCAGCGTGGTGGTGGCGCCCGCCGCGACTGCCAGCGAGATGAAGCCGTTCGAGGTCGGCACATGGAAGAAAACATGCTCGCCGGTGGTGGCGTAGTCGTAGCCGAGTGCCTCGATCTCGCGGGCCTGTCCGGCGATGTCATCGCTGCGGCGTATCGCCAGCCCGAATTCGATGTTGCCGTCGGCCGGTGTGCTGTCGCTCATTGCGCCCCCCTGCTGCTTCCCGCTCATGTTCCCTGTCTCATGCGATTGCGCTCACGGGCCGCTCGGGCCACGGCTTCGCCATTCGGCTCAGCCTCATGTGCATCTGCGGGCCGGATGTGAAGCGAGACGGTAGCCGCGGGTGCTAGGCCAAGGCCGTGAGCACTACAACTGACGCCCCATCCACTGTCCAACCATCCCGCCTCGACGCGCTGCTCGACCGCTGCAAGCGCGAGGTCGAATCGGGGCTGCTGCCGAGCTGCCAGGTGGCCGTCGGCTTCGAGGGCGAGATCGTTGCGCAGGCCACCTACGGCGACGCCACCGACGAGACCCGCTACTGCATCTTCTCGGCCACCAAGCCATTCGTGGCATCGACGATGTGGCAGCTCATCAGCGAAGGCCTGGTGGATCTCGACGCGACGGCTGCCAGCTACGTGCCGGCCTTCGGCGAGAACGGCAAGGACCAGATCACCGTCGAACAGGTGATGCTGCACACGTCAGGCTTCCCGCACGCTCCGCTGAAGCCGCCGGAATGGGACACCTCAGACTCGCGGCTGGTCGCCATGGCGAACTGGCGGCTGAATTGGGAACCCGGCACCCGGTACGAATACCACCCGACCTCTGCGCACTGGGTGCTCGCCGAGATCATCAATGTGGTCACCGGCAACGACTTCCGCGACGAGGTGCACGACAGGGTCACCGAGCCGCTGGGACTGCCCCGCATGCTGGGCTTGGCACCAGAGGATCAGGACGGCATCGCGGAGCTGATCCTCGTGGGCGAACCGGCAACGCCTGACGAGCTCGAGGCGACGTTCGGCGTGCGCGAGCTGCCCATGACCGAGGTCACCAACGAGGCGATCCTGCGCTTCAACGAGCCATCGGTGCGCGAGGTGGGCGTGCCCGGTGGCGGAGGGTTCGGCACTGCGGTCGACCTGGCGCTCTTCTACCAAGGCCTGCTCGGCAACCCCGACGAACTGTGGGACCCCGAGATGTTGGCCGTCGGCACCGGCGAGGTGCGCAACACGATGCCCGACCCGATGGGCATGCCGGCCAACCGCTCGATCGGGCTCTTCCTGGCAGGCGACGACGGCATGTCGAACATGCGAGGGCTGGGCCGCACGGTGTCGCCGATGGCCTTCGGTCACAACGGTGCCGGCGGCCAGCTGGCCTGGGGTGATCCAGCCACCGGTCTGTCGTTGGGCTACACCACCAACGGCTACGACGAGCACGAGGTTCGCCAGCCTCGCCGCGACACCGCGATTGGCAGCTTGGCAGGGCTCTGCACCACGCCTGGCTGACCGCCTCCGCAGACGTGGTAGCAACAGGGGCGATGCGGCTCCTGGTTCTTCAGCACATCGACTGCGAGCATCCCGGCCGCCTGCGCGACTTCCTGCGGGACGACGGCGTCGAGTGGACGGCGGTGGAACTCGACGAGGGCGAACCCATCCCGCCGCTGGACGACTTCCACGCGATGTGGGTCATGGGCGGCCCGATGGACGTGTGGGATGTGGAGGAGTGTCCCTGGCTGGTGCCGGAGAAACAGGCCATACGTCACTGGGTGCGTGAATTGCAACGACCCTTCCTTGGGCTGTGCCTGGGGCACCAACTGCTGGCCGACGCGCTCGGCGGCACATGCGGCCCCCAGCGCCCGCCCGAGATCGGCGTTTTAGCGGTTGATCTGACACCGCAAGGCCGGGACGACTCGATCTTCGACCAGATGGGCGACCGCCAGCACGCGTTGCAATGGCATTCGGTGCAGGTCGCGCAGCCGCCCGACGACGCCGTCGTGCTCGCAAGTTCCCCCGAGTGCCGCGTCCAGGCGATGCGCGTGGGCCAGCGGGCGTGGTCGATGCAGTACCACGTCGAAGTTGAGGACGACACCGTGCGGAACTGGGGTGCCATCGACGCGTACCGCGACGCCTTGGAGTCCACCCTCGGCCCCGGCTCGCTGGACGCGCTGGCGGCTGACGCCGACCGCTGCATGGACGGCTTCGCCGCCGATGCCGAGCAGCTGTACCGCAACTTCATGGCGGCCGCGTTCGATTAGCTGCAGCCAGCCTCCCGGCGTCAAGGCTCGCCGCGGCCTTGCGACTCCCTGAGCGGTAGCGCTTCGAGGCTGAGCCGATAGGCGAAGCCGTGGCCCGAGCGGCCCGTGAGCGACAGCGAACAAGAGCGGGAAACAACTGGTGCCACAGCGGGAAGGTTCACCTATCCGCGCATCTTCTTGGCGGGGCTAGCTTCGAGCCGTCATGAGCCAGAACCTGGACCCCTCGGTGGTGCACGGGGCGCTGTCGGGCCTGCGCGTGGTCGACCTGACCGGTGATTCGGGTCGATTCGCGACGAAGCTGCTGAGCGAGTTGGGCGCCGATGTGGTGAGGGTGGGCGCCGGCTCGCCGGGCTTGCCGCTGGCTGACCCGGCCTCCGCTGCGCTGGGCGGCGTTGCGGACTGGTGGTATGACGGCGGGAAGCGCCGTTGCCGCCTGGATGTGAGCTCCGCCGAAGGTCGGGATGCCTACCGCCGGCTGGCCGCGGCAGCCGACGTGATCGTGGAGACCGAACGTCCAGGCCGGCTGGCCGAATTGGGCATCGATTACGCCGATGTGAGCGCTGGCAATCCGGCTCTCGTGCAGGTATCGATCACGCCCTTCGGACGGACGGGCCCGCGGGCGCACTGGCTCGGCTCGGATCTCGTGGCTGCCGCCATGGGCGGGATGATGGCTTTGACAGGCCTGGCCGATCGCCCGCTCAACGTGTGGGGCCGCCAAGCCTACAACTACACCGGATTCGTGGCCGCGACGTCAGGGGTTGGGGCGGCACTGTCGGCGCGCTCGACCGGTCGGGGGGCGCACGTCGACCTGTCCATCCACGAGACCGTCACCGGTTCGATCGAGAACCTGTTCATGCAGTACTTCTTCGACGACGCGCTGCCGCTGCCCAAGGTGGCACCGCGCCAGGGTGCGCTGCACTGGCTCGGTGCCTACGACCTGGCCGAGTGCCACGGCGGCGAAGGCGGCTACGTCATGATCACGCCGACGCCGACGCCCGACTTGCTGTTCGAGTGGATGGTCGAAACCGGTTTCGACGAAGTGAAGCGGTGGCTCGGTGCAGATCCGGCCGATGTGCTGCTGGATGTGACCGAGGTGATGGACGCGGTCCGGCGCTGGATCGCGCCCCAAGATGCGCGCGAGGTGTGGTGGGAGGCGCAGGAACGGCATGTGGCCTTCGGCGGGGTGCTGGAGATCGCCGAAGTCAGCGCGAACCCGCAGTTCGGGCATCGTGGGTTCTTTGCCGACGTCCTGCCACCGGGCGGGGCGGCCGCGAACGGCTCACGAATAGTGGACCGCGCGGCGACCGGCCCTCGCGGCCCGGTGCGGGTGCCGAGCCGGCTGGTTCGTTGGAGCGACGCGGGCCGGTCGGGCGCGGTGCCGCCGAGTCCGCCCGCCAGCGTCGACACGCCCCTCGACGAGGTGCTCGCGTCATGGGCGGCGCCGCCCACCGAGGCCCGCAATGGCGACACTGGCCGCGACGCCGCAGGTGAGATGGTGAGCGACACCGCCGACCCGATCGGCGAAGCCTCAGATGTGCCCGAGGGTGACCGGCGGCCGCTCGACGGCATCCGCGTCGCCGACTTCACCTGGGTGCTTGCCGGGCCGTCTGCCACAAGGCTGCTCGGTGATCTGGGTGCCGACGTCATCCGCATCCAGAGCGAGGAACGTTCCACTCTCGTCAACTCCCCCGACTTCCCCTACTACTTCGTGTGGAACCGTTCCAAGCGCAGTGCCACGCTCGACATGAAGCATCCCGACGCGCTGGCTGCGGCCCGACGGCTGATCGAGACGTGCGACGTGCTCATCGAGAATTTCAGCGCCGGGGTGCTGGACTCGTGGGGCCTCGACTGGGAAACCGTGCACGAGTGGAACCCGCGGCTCGTCTACGTGACGATGTCGGGCTGCGGTCACGACGGACCCTGGCGCCACGTCATCTCGTATGCGCCGACGGTGCACGCAGTGTGCGGCATCACCCACCTGACCAACTTCGCCGACCGCGGCGACGTGGGTCCGGGCTTCTCGCTCAATGACCACTTGGCGGGGTTCGCCGCAGCGGTCTCAACAGTCGGCGCCCTGTATGCCCGAGAGCGCACCGGTGAAGGGCAACGCATCGACATGGCGCAGCTCGAGGTCGGCACCTACGCGATAGGCGCTGCGGTGATCCGCCAGTCCGCCGGCGTGTCGCCTCCGCGCCCCGAGGGCAACCGCGACGGCATCGCCGACCATGTGCCCAATGAGGTCTATGCCTGCACCGACGGCTTCGTGGCCGTGACGGTGACCGAGCCGGCGCAGTGGCTGGGGCTCATAGGGCTGCTCGGCGACCCTCGGTTAGATGATCCGACGCTCGCCACTGAAGCTGGCCGCCGCGACCGCCGATCCATCATCGACGCTGTGCTGGGGGAGTGGGCTGCCGGCCGAACAGCCACGGCGGCAGCCGAGGCGCTGCAGGCTGCAGGCGTCCCCGCGGGACCGGTGCAGAACTCACACCAGCTGTTCGCCGACGATCCCCAGCACGCGGCTCGCGGCTTCTGGCAGCCGGTGGACCATGCGGTATTCGGCGAGCGGACGGTCGACGCGTTTGCCGGCCTCTGGAACGGTCAGCGCTGGTACCCGCGCCATCTCAGCCCGGCCTACCTGGGAGAGCACAACTTCGACGTCTGGGCCGACGCCGGCTACGCGCCCGACGAGATCGCCGAAGGCATCGGCGAGGGCCTGTTCCGGTAAGCCGCCTGTCGGCCGTCATCCCAGCGCTGTACGCGCCGTGGACATCACCTCGACGCGTCTCGCCGGTGAGTCCTATGCCGCACCGCACTCGTGCTTCAACCGCCAGCGACCTCCGCAATGAGTGAGAGCACCGCGTCAGACGTCTGGCGATCCTGGGCGATGCGGTCGTCGGTGGTGTAGGTGATCTTGCGGGCGATGCGCGTGCCCGCATCGGAGACAGCCGCGATGTGCGCCCGGTCTTCACCGCGGCGCGGCGGATCGGTCACCAGCGCAGCCGTGCACGAGATGCCCGCAAGCGGCCACGGCTCGGCGCCCGGCTTGGGCGTCGAGACCAGGTGCTGCGCCCGGGCCAGGCAGCCGTCGGCCATCGCCAGCGCGGCCTCATCTGACACGTGCGGCTCCAGATCGGAACCCATCAGCTCGTACAACGACTTCACCGAATAGGGAACGGTGGCCTCCAGAATCGTGCGGGAGCCACCCGGCACGGTCAGCAGGTCGCTCACTGCGAGCATCCCGCCGCCAGTCACCGACAACACGATTCGCAACGGCGAGTCATGGATCGCCCGGATCGTCGCCAGGCGCTCGTCAGCGTTCATGTGTTGACTCCTTTCGCGGGCCAATTCGGCATTCAGCCGATAGCGCCGGCCACTGCGAGCTCGACGATGCGGTCGTCGTCGTAGCCGAGGATGTCTCGCAGGATCAGGTCGTTGTGCTCGCCCAGGCTTGGCCCCGATCTGGTGACCTCGTGAGGTGACGCGCTGAGCTGCAGGCGGGGCGCCTCGACGATCATGCGGTCGTGCACTGGATGGGTGACGTCGATCCAATGGCCGCGATGGCTCAGCTGCGGATCGGCGAAGCAGCCGAGACTGTTCTGGCTGGCGTGTGCGGGGACGCCTGCGGCCTGCAGCGCGGCTTGGGCCTGAGTCGATGTGCGCACGGCGGCCCACGCCGCGACGGCGGCGTCGACTTCTGTACTGCGCGCGAGGCGTCCTGCTGTGTCGAGGCCGGCGAGATCCGACGGCACGGGTTGGCCGTCGTGCTCCAGCAGGCGGCACAGCGCTTCCCACTGGTGCTCGGTCTCGCAAACCACGGCGATCCACCGCTCCGGCGTCTCGATGGGGTTGTCCGGATCGGTGTCGCCGGGATCGCACGGGTACATCGCATGGGGGCACAGGAAGGCATCAGCATTGCCCATCCGAGTGGAAGCGGTTCCATTGACCGTGTGTTCGAGTACCTCGGTCGCAAGGAAGTGCACTGCTGCCTCGGCCTGCGCGAAATCGAGATGCTGGCCCCTGCCCTCCGGATCGGCGTCGCGGGCGTCGAGCGCGGCTAGCAGCAGCGGCACCATGTACTGCGGGGTGACGTAGTCGGTGTAGGCGAGGAACGGTCCCGCCGGCGCCCGGTCCGGCCAGCCGGTCATCTCGTAGTAGCCGGTGATCGCACCGGCCAGATTGCCGAAGCCGGCAAAGGTGGCGAGCGGTCCGGTCTGACCCATCAGGCTGGTGCTCAACAGAATGAGGCCTGGGTTGCGAGCCGACAGCGTCTCATAGCCGATGCCCCAGTCTTCGAGGGTGCCAGGGGTGTACGACTCGACGTAGACGTCGGCCCACTCCGCCAGGTCGCACAGCACCTCGCGGCCCTCGGCGGTGTTGAGATCGATGGTCACGCCGAGCTTGCCCGCGTTGAGCGTGCCGTACTGGATCGATGCGTCAGGCCCCATGTCGCCCTTCAAGCCGCCTCCGCTGCCGCGCGCGGCGTCGAATCGTGCCGGTCCCTCCACCTTGATGACGGTGGCGCCGAAGTCGGCGAGCACCCGAGTCGCGAACGGCCCGGCGTACACCCAGGACGTGTCGAGCACTTTGATTCCCTCGAGCGGCCTTGGGCTCGAAGGATCGCCGCCGCCGTCTCGCAGCTGTTCCGCGGCGTCCAGCAGCGCCGAACGCGGCTTCGCCTTTACGGCTGCTGTGTCCGCACCGAGCACTGGCGGGGCGCCGAGGGAACGAAGCGGAGTGCTGCTGGGCTTGCACCAAGCGCCGGGGGTGATCACGCTGCCCCAGGCAGGATCGGCAACCGCATCCCAGTAGCCGCGCTCGGCGAAATGCTCCACCTCGGTCAGCTCAGCTGGGGTGTAGACGGGTGCGAGCAGCAGTTCACGAAGCTGCGCTTCTGCGAACAATTCGGCGCGGGTCCGCGTGCTCGTCAAGCGGGTGATGGCAGCCTTGGTTTGCTCAAGTTGGCCCGGTGCAACTTCAGGATCGGTGAACATGCGCATTCCGAAGTCGACCCAATCGAGTGCCGCGAGCTCGTCGTCACAGCAGCCGCTCTCATGCACCCAGTCCATGAGCCGCTTGGTGAATCGACCGATGGTGTCGCCGAACAGCAGTGTGATGGAGACATAGCCATCCGACGCCGGATACACGAACTGCAGGTGGAAGTTGAGAAAGAGGATCCCGCCGGAGGTTCTCCGGGCCGACGGGTACTCGTTGGGAGCGTGGATGATTCCGGGGAATGCCGTCTGCATCATCGCCTGCTGCGCCGAGATGTCGACGTGCTGGCCATAGCCGCTGCGGTCGCGCTGGCGCAGCGCGAGCGCCGTGCCGACCGCAGCGTGCGAACCGGCGTGCAGCCAGCTCTGCGGTGCGGTGATGCGCAGCGGCGCGCGATCGGCGTCGCCGGTGATGGCGGCGCTGCACGCAGCCGCCGCGATGGTGAGATCCGATGCAGCCCAGTCGGCCTTGGGCCCCGTGCTGCCGAATGGTGTGACGGTGGTATGCACCAGCCCCGGATTGACGGCATGCAGTTCGTCGTAATCGAGGCCGAGTCCGGGGCCGGGCGACTCGATCAGCGCGTCGGCGCCGGCGACGAGCTCCAAGAGCTCGTTCCGGTCGCCGATGACGCAACTCTGCGCACCGCGCCGCAGGTTCCACCAGCTCAGCGACGTCCCGTCGGGCCCTCGCTCGCGGTGGTCTCGCCCCCGACCATCAGGGCCCTCGACGAGGATCACCTCGGCACCCAGCGAGCCGAGGATCGAGGTGCACATCGCGCCCCGGTGGTCAGTGAGGTCCAGCACTCGATATGGCTTCAGCATCGCCGCGAAGCTAACGCTCGCTCCCACCACAAACCGACGATCCAATGCGCATCATGATTGGGCAGCGCAACGGAGGCGGCGACTAGCGTGCCGCCGGTGACGATTCGAGGCAAGGCACTCATCGCCGGGGCGTACGAGCATCCGGGCCGCGAGCTGCCCGACCGCACGCTGCCGCAGATTCACGCCGAGGTGGCCGCGGGGGCACTTGCCGATGCGGGCTTGTCCCTCAGCGACGTCGACGCCTACTACTCGGCGGGCGACGCTCCGGGATTCGGTGCGCTGTCGATGGTGGAGTACCTCGGTCTCGACTGCAGCTACATCGACGACACCGAGACCGGCGGCTCGGCGTACTTGGTGCACGCTCAGCACGCCGCTGCGGCCATTGCCGCCGGACACGTCAACGTGGCGCTGATCACGCTGGCCGGCAAGCCCCGAACCGGGGGTGCCGGCCCGGGCGGGAGCGCCCGTTTCAGCTCGGCACCGGAGGCCTCGTTCGAGAACCAGTTCGGCATGTCGGTGCCAGGCGGCTACGCGCTGGCCGCGGCACGGCACATGCACGAGTTCGGCACGACGTCGGAGCAGCTCGCAGAAGTGAAAGTGGCCGCGTCGACGCACGCACAGCACAACCCGAATGCGTTTCTCCAAGATGTCGTCACGGTGGACGAAGTGGTGTCCTCGCCGATGATCTCGGATCCGTTGCATCGGTTGGACTGCTGCGTCATCACCGACGGCGGGGGAGCGCTGGTGCTGGTCAGCGAGGCCGTCGCAGCGTCGCTTGACCGTCACTGCGTGCCGGTGCTGGGCACCGGCACGTCAATCAAGCACACCTCGGGCGGTCGTATCGATCTCAGCCACACCGGTGCGTCGCGCTCGGGTCCGCTGGCGTTTGCGGAAGCGGGCCTCACGCCGGCCGACATCGATTACGTGTCGATCTACGACAGCTTCACGATCACGGTCCTGATGACGCTGGAGGATCTGGGCTTTTGTGCCAAGGGCGACGGCGGGCGCTTCGTGTCCGACGGCGCTCTGCAGGCGCCCGGCGGCGTGCTGCCGTTCAACACCGACGGCGGCGGCCTGTGCAACAACCACCCGGCCAACCGCGGCGGCATGACCAAGGTGATCGAAGCCGTGCGCCAGCTGCGCGGCGAAGCCCACGCTGCAGTGCAGGTGCCCGACTGCGAGCTGGCCCTTGCGCACGGCACCGGCGGCAGCCTCGCCACCCGCATGGGCAGCGCCACCCTCGTCATGGGGAGGTCGTCATGAGCGAGTTGGGCCCGTCGGGGCTGCCTGTCCCGACGCCGAACCCGAATCTTGAGACGCAGCGGTTCTGGGATGCGACAGCGGAGGACCGGCTGGAGCTGCCCCGCTGCGACGATTGCGATCACGTCGTGTGGTACCCGCGCGAACGCTGCGACCAGTGCGGCAGCACCTCGTTGACCTGGTTCGAGGCGTCAGGGCGCGGCACCGTCTACAGCTGCACGGTCACCCGGCGCATACCGGGGTCTTGGCGCGCAGCAGCACCATTTGTCCTGGCATACGTCGAACTCGACGAAGGCCCCCGGGTGGTCACCAACATCGTCGGCTGCGATCCCGAGACGGTCCATATCGGCCAACCGGTGCAAGCGGTCTTCGACCCCACCCCCGACGGCCCTGCGCTGCTCCGCTTCACTCCAGCCTGAGCTGAGGGCTGCTCCGCGGGGTCGCTACCTAGCTCAAACTTCGAGCATCAAAGTCACGGGTCCGTCGTTGGTGAGTTCCACTTCCATGTGGGCTCCGAACGAGCCGGTGGCCACAGTGGCACCGAGGCGCCGCAACTCGCTGCCGAGTTCATCGATCAGCTCGGCGGCGATGTCAGGTGCTGCGGCGGCAACGAATGAGGGTCGCCGGCCCTTGCGGGTGTCGCCGTAGAGCGTGAACTGGCTGAT
Source organism: Acidimicrobiaceae bacterium (assembly GCA_026713105.1). Taxonomy (GTDB): domain Bacteria; phylum Actinomycetota; class Acidimicrobiia; order Acidimicrobiales; family Poriferisodalaceae; genus Poriferisodalis. Next base: position 21,277 of record JAPOPC010000064.1, on the reverse strand, counting down.
CACCAGCACTTCGCCGCTGCTGTCGGCCACCGAGCGATTCATCTGGCCGTTCTCGTCAGCGAAGATGCGCAGGTTCCAGATCTTGCCCGCCAGCTTGCGTGCCGCTTCCGGGCTGTCGTCGTGCGTCGCGCCGACTAGGCAACACAGCCCTGGACCGATCTCGCCGATGACCTCGCCGCCGACCCGCACCCGGGCGTCGGAAGCCCGCTGAACCAATGCGCGCACTCGCTCAGCGTAAGCAGCAGTGCAGAAATCAGCTCAGGGGATGATTGCGTCGACTTCGATCTCGATGACGAGGTCGGGATGGATCAGCCCGGAGACCTCGACAAGCGTCGACGCGGGCCGGATGTCGCCGAACACCTCGCCGTGCGCACGAATGAAGTCGTCGAGCATCCCGATGTCGGTGACGAACGAGCGGGTCCGCACGACGTCGCCCATCTGCGCGCCGGCCTCCGCCAGCGCTTGCTCGATGACCCCCAGCGTGTAGATGGCCTGCCCGTAGCAATCGTTCGGGTGTGCCACCCCGTCAGGACCCAGCGAGGTACTGCCCGAAACCGCTACCCAATCGCCCACGCGCACCGCCCGCGAGTATCCGGCGACAGGTTCCAGAGGCCCGCCGCTCGAAATGTTCTGCCTGTCGACGCCTGCGGCGCCGCTGTCTGTGCTCATGGGGACCTCACATTGGCATTGTCGGACTCGATGGATGGCTGGCGGAGAGTTTCAGGTGAGAGCGCCGGCGATGACCAACTCGGCGATCTTGTCGGTGTCGTAGCCGAGGATGCCTTCGAGCACTTCCATGTTGTGCTCGCCGAACATCGGACCGCCCCATAGCGGCCGGCCGGGAGTCCGCGACAGGTCGAAATTGCTGTTCTCGACCCAGGTGTGGCCGTGCTTGGCGTGCGGCACCGCCAAGAAGTGCTCCCGGGCGATGATCTGGGGGTCGGCCATCAGATCCGCAGCGTCGTTGACGCGATGGGCGGGTACGCCGTGGCCTTGCAGTGTCGCTTCGATGTCGGCCGCATCTTGGGCTGCAGTCCAAGTAGTGATCGCGGCGTCGATGGCGTCGCTGCGAGCTTGGCGGCCTGCGACGTCGAGCGATGCAAGCCCAGCTCCGGCATCGAGCCCAGCCAGGGCCGCAGCCAGTTCGCTGTTCTCGCCCGCAGCGCCGGCGAGCAGCCCGGCCAGCGCGCTCCACTGTGCGTCGGTCTCGCACGCGATCGCGACCCAGCGGTCGTCGCCAGCCGCGGGGTAGACGCTGTGCGGGCTCATGTGGCGGTCGGCGTTGCCGGCCCGGTCCGCGGTGCGTCCGTTGATCTCTTCGTCGGCGAATTCGGTCGCCAGGAAGTGCAGCGCGCCTTCCATCTGGGCGAAGTCGATGTGCTGTCCGCGGCCCGTGCGGTCTCGCTCGGCCAGCGCAGACAGGATGAGCATGACGCCTAGCTTCGGCGAGATGTAGTCGGTGTAGGCGGTGAACGGTCCCGCCGGGATGCGATCGGGCCAGCCGGTCACCGGGTAGAAGCCGGCGATGGCGGCCGCCATCGTGCCGAAGCCGGCGTACATGCGCATCGGTCCGGTCTGTCCCATCAGGCAGCTCGAGAACATGACGAGCTCGGGGTTTACCTCGCGCAGCACGTCGTAGGTGAGCCCCCAGTTCGCCATGGCCTTGGGCGAAAACGACTCGGTGAGCACGTCGCACCACCCGACCAGGTCCAAGATCACGTCACGGGCTTCGGGCAGTGACAGGTCGAGCGTCAAGTCGAGCTTGCCGGCGTTGATCGAGTGGAACTGCAGGGCGTTCTCCTGCCCGCCTTCTTCGCCGATGAACGGGTGGACGCCGCGCAGCACGTCGGGCTTCAGCTCGCTTTCGACCTTGACGACGGTGGCGCCGTAGTCGGCCAGCGTGCGGGTGGCTCCTGGACCCGCCAGCGCCCACATGAAGTCGAGAATCTTGACGTCGTCGAGCGGGCGCTCCAGGGTCCGGCCCGTGGGCGGCACGTCGGGTCGGGGACGAGTAGTGATCGCCGGCCCGGCTGTGCCGCTGCTGTCGAGGTACAGGGCCGCGTGCTCGCCCAGCCGCGGTGCGACCGCCAGATCGACCAGCGGCTCGCCGGTGGACTTGGCCAGTGCGCCGCACAGCCGAACCGGCGCGGGACCGTCGGCGCGGGGCATCTCGACGTGCTGCCAGTAGTCGCGCACCTCCAAGTGGTCGAGGGCGAGCACGTCGGCGGTCGTGGTGATGGGCGCGATCAGCAGGTTGTCCGACAGCGCACGCTCCAGCAGCTCCGCCTTCGTCTTGGTGGCCACGAACGAGGTCAAGACCTTGATGGCTTGATCGAACGTGTCCATCGATTCGCGGCCTTCCACGATGGCCATGCCGAAGTCGACCCAGTCCTTGTCTCTCAGTTCGGGCTCGCAGAAACCCTCATCGCACGCCCACGCCAAGATCCGGCTCGTAAACGGGGCGATCATCGGCCCGAACAGGAAAGTGACGGTTACGTAGCCGTCTGCGCACTCGTACACCCACGGGATCAGGAAGCCGCCTAGGTTCACCGCGCCCGGGAGCCGCACGGGGACTTCGCCGCCGGTCAGCACGGCCATCATCTGGAATTGCGTGCAATCCACGAACGACTGCTGGGCTGAGGTGTCCACGTGCTGGCCCAAGCCGGACGCATGTCGCTCGTGCAGTGCCATGAGGATTGCGCCGGCGGTGTCCACTGCACCGTTGTGCCACGTCTGGGGCGACCCGATGCGTACGGGTGCCCGGTCGCGGTCGCCGGTCAGCGACATGGTGCCGCTCGAGGCGGCGATCGTGAGGTCGGTCGCGGCCCAGTCGGTCTTCGGACCCGTCTCGCCGAACGGCGTGATCGAGGCCGTCACCAGCTGCGGGTTGGCGCCACGCAGCGCGGCGAGATCGACATCGAACGCACCGCATGAAATGACTGCGTCGCAATGAACAGCGAGCTGGGCGATCTGCGCCGAGTCCTCGATGACCACCGAGTGCTTGCCCCGGTTGTAGACGAGAAACTCGATCGACCGCTCGGGATCCGTCACGTCGTCGACGTACGGGCCACGGTGACGCGTCCGGTGCCCGCCGGGCGGCTCACCGAGAATGACCTCAGCGCCGAGCTGCGCGAGCAGCATCCCGGCCAGATGCCCCCGGTCGTCGGTCAAGTCCAGAATCCGGTAACCGTCCAGCACCTCGATGCGCTCCCGTGTTGCCCTCGGGCCGGCATGTCCGGCCGAATCCCGCAAACTCTGCCAGACGCGTCCACCGAGTGCCCGGAACATGGCACCCGTCGGCGGCCGTGAATCTCGACGACATCTGGCCCGGAAGCTGAAGAACGACTGTCGCTCGTGATTGCACGGTTATTTTGCCGCTATGGCAGCAACTCATAGCGATGATCGATCGAAGGGCAATGCGGGGGACTTCGAGTCCAAGATGAATCAGCCCCCAACGCGCCGCCGCTGGGCGGTCGTCGTCATCGCTTCGGCGATGCTGTTCGCGGCCTGCAGCGGCGACAGCTCTACCTCGGACGCGGCGCCCGAGGCCCCTGCCAGCACGCCAGCCGAGACAGAAGTTCCCGCCGCAGCGGACAGTGCCAGCGGAGGCACGCTGGTGCTCGCGGTCGAGCAGTGGCCCGAGTGCATCAACCCCGTCACATCGTGTGCGAATGCCACATGGACGATCTGGTCGGTGCTGATCCACTACTTGCCGCGGCTCATGGAGCTCGATCAGACCAATACGTACGTCGCGTCGTCGTTGCTCGTCGAGGAGCCGACCGTTGCGAACGGCGGCCTCGTCACTGCAGACGACGGGACTTTCACGCTCACCTACCGGCTGAACCCCGAAGCGTCGTGGAGCGACGGCACACCCATCACCAGCACCGACGTCTGGTTCACGTGGCGTGCCGGGCTCGACACCACCGGCACGCTGAGCACCATCGGTCTGGATCTCATCACCGATGTCGACCATTCCGATCCCCACACGGCTGTCCTCACGTTCAGCGAGCCGTATGCGCCGTGGCCGACGCTGTTCAGCGGCTTGCTGCCGGCCCATGAGCTGGGTCCCGACACCGACATCGCCGACCAGTGGAACGACGAGATCACCGTCTCGGGCGGACCGTGGATCCAGGAGGAATGGAACCAGGAACAGCACATCATGGTGCCCAACCGCAGCTATTGGGACACCGAACGGATCCCGCTGGTGGACCGGGTGGTGATGGTGCCCCGCGAGGACACCGACTCCGAGCTGCTGGCCCTGCAGACCGGCGAAGCCATGGCGGCGTTTCCGCAGCCATTCCCCGGCGCCCGGGAGCGCATCACCGGCGATCTGACCTATGAGGTTGCCGAGGGCACGTACATGGAAGGCCTCTGGATCAACCAGGACGCGCCCGACCGTCGCTTCGACATGACGCGCAACGTCCGCCAAGCGGTTGCCTACGCGCTCGATCGCGAACGCGTCGCTGACATCGCGTTGGGAACGATCGTCGCTGACCCGCCCGTGCTGCAATGCACCGGATGGAACCCGGGGTTCGGCCCCTGGTGCCAGGATGACTTTGCTCGCTACACCCAGGATGCGGCCAAAGTCGCTGAGCTGCTGGAGGCCGAGGGCTGGACCCGTCCCGACCCCGACGGCCTGTGGGTGAACGCCGAAGGCGAAGAGCTGGTGCTGGCGTGGAACACCGTCGCCGGAAACAAGCGGCGAGAGGACGTTCAGGCCCTCGTGGTGGAGATGACTGCTGCGCTGGGCATCGGCTGGGAAATCATCAACTACGACCCCGGCGAGCTGTTCCAGAATCGCCTGCCGGCGCTGAACTTCGGACCCGTCGCCCTGTATGCGAACAGCACCAACCCTGACCCGTCGGTGGCGAATCTGTACGACATAGACGGCGTGCCCACCGAGGAGAATGAGCGCACGGGCCAGAACTTCACGGCATACCGCAGCCAGCAGGCCAGCGATCTGGCCTTCGCGATCGACGCCGAGGTGGATCCGGCCGCTCGCCTCGAGCTGGTCCATGAGTTAAGCCAGATCCTCGCCGACGACGTGCCGTGGATCCCGCTGTACATCCTGCCCAACATGATCATCTGGGACGCAACAGCAGTGTCGGGACCTGGCGCTTACGTGTCAAGTCCCTACGGCGGATTCTTCGACATGTTCGACTGGACCGTGCACGAGGAGTAGGCACGACGTCCGCACGCAAGCTGGCAAGCTCTCGACCGTGGCGCGCTACGTCCTCGGACGGCTAGCGACGACGATTCCGATCCTGCTGGCGATCTCGGTCGCCGTTTTCTGGGGTGCGAATCGCGTTTCCGATCCCACGGCCAGCCTCACGGTCAATCCTCGGATTGCTCCGGAAGACTTGGCGGCCTATAGGGAACACCTCGGGCTCGGCGAACCGCTCATCGGTCGGTACTGGCAATGGCTGGGCAACTTTGTCCAAGGCGACCTTGGCACGTCTCTGGTCCAGAACGGCGCGGAGGTCTGGCCGATCGTGAGGACCGCGATGGCCAACACGCTCGTCCTGATCGCCATCGCTGTGATCGGTTCGCTGGCATTGGGTATCGCCATCGGGACCGTGTCGGCGGTGCGACGCGGATCGTTCGTCGATAACGCCGCGACCACGGTGTCGTTCCTCGGGATCTCCATTCCTGTGTTCTGGCTCGGCCTCATGCTGCAGCTGTTCTTCGGGCTGTACTTGGCGAACTGGTTGGGAGTGACCCCGCCCCTCTTGCCGACTGCTGGGCTGTACTCGCCGGGGCAGCAGAGCTTCGATCTCGTCGACCGGCTGCGTCACCTGGCGCTGCCGGTCTTGGCGTTGTCGCTGCAGCTCGTCGCCGTCTACAGCCGCTACATGCGGTCGAGCCTGCTCGACGTCATGAGCTTGGACCACGTGCGCGCGGCTCGCGGCCGGGGGTTGCGCGAGCGCACCGTCGTAGTGCGCCATGGTGTGCGCAACGCGCTCATCCCCGTGTCGACGCAAGCGGCCACCGACGCGGGTCAGCTCGTCGGCGGTCTCATCGTTACCGAGAAGGTGTTCCAGTACCCCGGTATGGGCCGGCTGTTCCTCGACGCCTTGTTCGGCGGTGACTATCCCGTCCTGCTGGCCTCGGTGATGATCACCGCCGCGGCGGTCTTTGTCGTAAACCTTGCCGCCGACGTGTTCTACGGCGTGCTTGATCCCAGGATCCGGCGTGACGCCCGCTGAAGGCAAGCTCGCGGAGCGGCCGCTCCTGACGGCTTGGCGCCGGTTTGCCAGCCGTCGTCTCTCGGTCGTCTCCCTCGTCGTGCTCGTCGTCATTGCGGTGGTGGTGGCCGGCGCAGACATGATCGCTCCCTACGCATCGGGGCAGCAGAACCTCGATCACGTCCTCGCGCCGCCCGGAGGCGAATTCCTGCTCGGGACGGACACCCTGGGCCGCGACACCCTGAGCCAAGTGCTGTTTGCCGGTCGGATCTCGCTCGCGATCGGCGTGTCGGTGGCCCTGATCGCCGCGGTGCTCGGCACGACCGTCGGTCTCGTCGCCGGCTATCTGGGTGGACGCATCGATGCCGTGCTGATGCGGTTCACCGACACGCTGCTCGCGCTGCCGCTCCTCATGATGATCATCCTGCTGGCGCGCATCCTCGGTGACAGCCCGACCGATGTCATCTTGGTGCTCTCGCTGCTCGGCTGGATGCCGCTGTCGCGGATCATCAGGGCGAAAACGCTGGCGCTGCGCGAGCAGGAGTTCATCACTGCCGCACGCTCCATGGGCGCCGGTGCCGGGCGCGTCATGTTTCGCCACCTGCTGCCGAACCTCGTGGGCGAGATCACCGTGGCGGTGTCGCTCGCGGTTGCAGGAGCGATTCTGTCTGAGTCGGTGCTGAGCTACCTTGGCCTTGGTGTCAGCGCGGCCCACACGCCTACGTGGGGCAACATGATCGGGGGCAACGAGGGCTTCATGACGCTCGAGCCGTGGCTGGTGTGGGCGCCTGGCTTGGCGATCGTCGTCACTGTCTTGTGCGTCAATTTCATCGGCGATGGGCTGCGTGACGCGTTCGATGTGAGAAGCGACGGGCGTGATGACCAGACGCATCGGCGGTCGCCGCGGGGTGCAAGAGCTGCGTCGCGCCGATAGACAGCGGGCCGCAATTCCACCACTTCGGCGTATTTCTGTGCTGAGGTGATGCTCCGAATCGTTTCAGAGAGGAACTGGACTGTGGCGAACAAGGCAGAAACCATCAAGGCGGTAGCCGCTCAAGCCGACGTGACTGCGGGCGACGCAGAGAAGACGCTTTCGGCGTTCTTCGATCTCGTTGCGGCGGAGGTGAAGGCTGGCGGCAAGGTGACCTGGCCGGGATTCGGCTCCTTCTCCATGTCTGAGCGTGGCGCTCGCATGGGACGCAACCCTCAGACTGGCGAATCCATCGAGATCGGCCCGAGCCGCTCGCTCAAGCTGGCAACCGCTGCTGCCATGAAGAAGCAGCTGATGAGCTGAGCTGACGCTCAGCTCAGCGGCGCCTCCTGCGGCGCCACAACATTCCTTCGACGCATCGTTGACACGCAGATGCATGACGTCGCGGCTATCGCCGCGATGGTCAAATAGGTCGCGCTGAAGCTCCCGGTCCGGTCGGCGAGCCAGCCGCTCGTTGCCGGGCCGATCACCGACGCGGGGCCGTAGAACATCGTCATCGAGCCGAGGACCGCGGCAAAGGTGCGGTCAGAGACGTGATCGCTCACGAAGGTCGCAGTGAGCGACGGGAACGAGAACGACGCTGCGCCGAAGACCACTACGGCGACGATGATCAAGGCGCCAGGCGCACGTGTAGCCAAGACTGCGCTGGCACCGGCGATCAGGGCCATGACCGTGGCCATGGTTGCGGGCCGTCCGATCCGGTCGCTGAGACGGCCGAAGGCCAGCGCGCCCACGATCGAGCCCGCGCCCATCCATGAGAACACGAGTGTCGCGGCCGTCCGGCTGAAGTCGTGATCGCCCTCCAGCGCCCGTCCCAAGAAATTGGCGAACGACGACGCCATGTACGCGAACCCCACATAGGCCGCCACAGCCCGCTTCCATCCGTGAATTCGGAACAGGGCCCCGAACCCGCCCACAGCGGCAACGCGTTCGGTGCGTCGAGCCCGCACAAAGACGGACAGCGCCGCTAACAGCACAACCGAGAGCACAGCCTGGATCAGCCAGATCGGGCGCCACAGCGCATCGTCGGCCGCCAAGCTGCGAAGGGCAGTGGTCGCGATGGGCACGCCGATCAGCGCAGCACCCATAGTGGCGGTGAGCGTGCCGAGCGCAGCACCGCGACGAGACGCAGGCACACCCTCGCTGGCAATGACCGGCGCCGTGAGCCAGATGCCGCCGCCGCCGAGTCCGGCCAGCGCCGTCCCGATCACCACGGCTGCGGCACTTGATGCTGTGCCGATCACTGCCAGACCCACGGTGGAGGTGACGATGCCGGCGCGCAGCAAGATGAACGGCTCGATGCGCCCGGCGGTGAAGGTGACGATGACCACTCCGGCGAAGTAGGCGCCCATGTTGGCCGAGCCGAGTGCGCCGATCAGCGTGTCGCTCAGCTCTAGATCGTCGGCCATCGCGGGCACCAGCACCCCGACCGTGGCCCGTCCGAAGACGTGCGACACCACCCCGGACAGGGCCACCAGCACCACCCGCCCCCACCGCACGCGTTCGGTCGGAGGCTTGCCGCTTGGCGCGGCGTCTGTTGCCGGGGCTCCCGGCGTGGACACCGCGTTGGCGAGCCCGCCTGGGTTTGATACGAGCGGGGCCGCAATGACCGTGAAGACCTCGGGCAGACGGCCCATCTGTGCGGTGGCGGGGGTCAGTGCCCCGGCGTGAACCTGATCGGCAGCGTTGATGGCCCCCAGATGCCGTTGGACACCGGCTTCCATTCCACCTCGCCGTCGAGGCGCAAATCCGGCATGCGCTGTGCGACGACCTTGAGTGCTTCTTGCAGTTCGGCTCGAGCCAAGAACGCGCCCAAGCAGTAGTGGATGCCGCTGCCGAAGGTCATATGCGGCGCCCTCGACCGGCGAGTGATATCGAAGCGCAGTGGCTGATCGAACTGCGATTCGTCATGGTTGGCGGCGGTGAAGCTGGGGAAGATCAGGGTGCTGGACGGGAACTCGACGCCGCGGTAGGCGATGTTCTCGCTGGCGTAACGGGCGGTGCCTCGGATCGCGCCGAAGTGCCGCATGACTTCCTCGGCCGCCTGGGGTGCGAGCGACGGCTGGTCGCGCAGCAGGCGGAGCTGGTCCGGGCTGCGAGCGAACAGCTCCACAGCGCAGGCGAGCTGATTTCGCGTGGTGTCGGTGCCGGCGAGCAGCACGGCATTGGCCAGCGACTGCATCTCCTCGGTGGTCAGCCGGTCACCTGCTTCCTCCGCAGCGATCAGATCCGAGAGCAGGTCATCGCGGGGCTCGGCGCGCCGTTCGGCGATGAGCTGGGACATGTAGGCGCCCATCTCGTCCTGAGCGGCCATGATCGTTTGCAGGTCGCGCGCCAGGTTGCCGTTGAACACTCGGAAAATGTCGGTGGCGAGGCGGCTGAACAGCTCCCAGTCGTCTCGGGGGGCACCCAGCAGTTCGCAGACAATCGGTATCGGGTACGGCTCGCAGACTTCGACGACAAAATCGCCGTGGCCGCGGGCGCACAGCGGGTCTGCCAGCTCATTGATGACTTCGGCCATGAACGGGCGCAGCCGTTCGGCCGCCTTGGGAGTAAATGCCGGTCCCACGAGCCGACGCAGCCGCTGATGCTCGTCACCTTCCATGCCCAGGATGTTCTGCCCGCTGCGACGGTTCCATTCGGGGTCGTCGACGCCTTGCATCTGGGCGATGAGGCCGATGGCGCTGAACCAGCGCCGATCCCGCAGCATGGCGGTCACGTCCGCGTGCCGGGTGATGACATATCCCAGCGGGGTGCGGGCGATCCAGGTACGCGCAGCCAGATCGGTCAGCGCAGCCCGGCGCTGCGCTTCGCTGGCGTCGGCGTCGAGGCCGATTTCGGGCATCTCCACCTCGGCAACCGGCACAGCCATGGGCGCACCCTAATAACCGCTGCGCTGCCCCGGCACCGGCATGTCCTCAGCGAATACGCGGTTGGGTGCACCCCTTCGTTGTCGCACCAATTGTTCCCCGCTCGTGTTCGCTGTCGCTCACGGGCCGCTCGGGCCACGGCTTCGCCTATCGCCTCAGCCTCTCAGGCGCAGCCGTAGCATTCGGGCGATGAGCGACACCCCAGCATCAGGTAACGAACCCCCCAACGGCACGGTCTCGGCCGAGCGGCACGGCAGCGTGCTGCTGGTCCGGGTGGACGACGGCAAAGCCAACGCATTCTCGGCGCCGATGCTTGCGGCGCTCGATGCCCAGATCGACGAGGCGGAGGCCGACGACGGCGTCGGGGCTGTGGTGATCGCAGGCAACGACCGAGCGTTCTTCGCGGGATTCGACCTCAACGTGATCCGCAGCGGCGACCGTGCCGCAACCATGGAGCTGGTGTCCGCGGGCGGCGCGATGGTTCGACGGGCCTACGGCGCGTCGGTGCCGGTGGTGGCGGCCTGCACCGGCCATGCGGTCGCGGCCGGGGCTCTGCTGTTGCTGGGTTGCGACCACCGGATTGGGCCCGATGCCCCAGTCAAGATCGGCTTGAACGAGGTCGCGATTGCGCTGACCCTGCCGGACTGGGCCTTGACAATCTCCAAGGAGCGCCTGTCGCGGTGCCACCTGCAGCGATGCGTCGCCAACGCTCGTCTCTTGGACGGCGAACGTGCGACCGAAGCAGGGTTCCTGGACGAGGCAGTAGCGCCGGACGCTGTCATCGACCGGGCGCTCGAAACAGCGGCGGAGCTGGCCGAGACACTGGACCCCCGCGCCTACGCGGGCACAGTGGCGGCACTGCGCGGCGACGTGCTGGCCGACATGGACGCATCGATCGAGCGAGATCGAGCGTCACTGTCGTAGCGCACCGGGGAAAGCAGCGAAGAGGGACTTCACGATGAAAGCAATCGTCTTCGACGAGCACGGCGATATCGACGTTCTGGCGTATCGCGACATCGAAGCGCCCGAGTTGGAACCTGACGAAGTTCGGATTGCGGTGCGAGCCTGCTCGCTCAACTATCACGATGTGTTCACCCGCAGGGGCATGCCTGGCATCAAGGTGCCGCTGCCCGGCATTCCCGGCTGTGACGCCGCCGGGCAGGTTGCCGAACTCGGGTCCGATGTCGAGGGATGGTCGGTGGGCGACCGGGTGCTGGTGGACCCGGTCCGGTGGAATCGCGGGACCGGCACGTTCTCGATGATCGGCGACACGCTGTGGGGTGCCTACGCCGAACACGTCGTGGTGGCTGCGAGCCAGCTGATTGCGCTGGCCGATGACGTCTCCTACGAGGACGCTTCGTGCCTGCCGGTGGCCTACGGCACGGCACACCGGATGATGATCACCCGTGGCGAAGTCGGTCCCGACGACACCGTGCTGATTCTGGGCGCCAGCGGGGGCGTGGGCACCAGCGCGCTGCTGATTTCGAAGATGCGAGGTGCGCGGGTGATTGCCGCAGCCGGCACCGACGAGAAATGCCAGCGCCTCGCCGACCTCGGCGCCGACGAAACGATCAACTACTCCGAGGTCGACATCGCCCGCTACTGCCGCGAGCAGACCGGCGGTCTGTTCGGCGGAGGCGGCTACGACGTGGTGGTGAACTTCACGGGCGGCGACACGTGGGCCCGCTCGCTGCGCTGCGTCCGCCAGGGTGGGCGCGTCCTGACGTGCGGCGCGACAGCCGGCTACGACCCGCCGACCGACCTGCGGTTCATCTGGACCGCCGAGATGGACATCCGCGGATCCAACGGCTGGAAGCGAGACGACCTCGACGAGCTGCTTCGGATGGTACAGACCCGCGAGCTGGTGCCGGTCATCGACTCCCTGGTGCCGTTGCCCGACGGTGTGGAGGCACACCGGGCCATGGAGGAGCGCCGCTTCTTCGGCAAGATCGTCATCACCGCTGACGCGCCGGTCTGAGCCTCGTTGCAGTGGCCCACGACCCGAACGCCTCGGCGGACGGCAGCGACGGCGACGACATAGCTGTCATCGACTTCCGGTTCCGGCCCATCGGAGCGCGCAGCTGGACACCCGAGACCACCTACCACTACCTCGAGCGGATGGGCCTCGAGCCGTGCCCCAGCTTCGTGTCCCAGTCACGAGAGCTGATGTTCGCCGAGATGAACGAGGCCGGGACCTCGCTGGGCGTCATCGGCGTGCCGGGCCCCACAGGCATCCGCGGACTCGACCCCACCGGCTCGGCCGAGATCAGGGCCATCGTCGATGCGCATCCGGAACGCTTCGTGGGGTTCGGCTCTGTCGAACCCAGTGACGTCAGCGCTGCTGTCGCGGCCATCGGCGAGCTCGCATCCCACGGAATGCGTGGCGTCACGATCGACCCGTCCACCGCCCAGATCAGCCGCCGTTTCAACGATCCGGCGCTCTATCCGATCTACGAGGAAGCGCAGCGTCTCGGCCTCATCGTGTCCACCACCATGAGCTGTTTGCTCGGCCCGTACCAGGACGACTGCCGCCCTGAGTACGTCGACCACGTCGCCACCGACTTTCCCGGCCTCACGGTGTCCATTCAGCACGGCGGCTGGCCGTACGTGCGTGAAGCGCTGGGCGTCGCCTACAGGCAGCCCAACGTGGTCATCGTGCCCGGCCAGTACGTCCACTACGGGTTCCCCGGCTCAGAGGATTACGTGACCGCGCTGGCGCGCCAGCTGCCGGACCAGATCCTGTTCGGGAGCGTCTACCCCAACTGCGGCCCGCTCACCGACCTGCGCCGCATCGTGGCCGGCTGGGAGCTGCCCCCGCACATCGAGCGCAAATACTTGCGCGACAACGCCGCACGAATCCTCGGCCTATGAACGTCTCGCCCTTCTGGAGCGATATGGAGTTATGACCTGCTCCCGATGTGTTGGGGACAGAGTTCGTCGACCCGGATGCCTTCTCTCCGAAGAGCATCGCCGTGCTCGGAATAGTCACGGTCTAGTGCGTTGACCAAGACTGTCGGGCCTGTTCGTTGCGCCACGGTTGCTGCTGCGACGAACTTGCGATCGTCCTCGTCGAATGTCCCGAGTAGCGGATTCGATGGGAATTGAGCAAATGTCCTTGTGTCATGGGGAGTGAGGTTGATCAATAGCCTCGGCGTAGTCCGCGATGCCCATGTAAAGAAAAGGTAGGCCGGAGAATTCGACGCTCCAGATGGCATGTTGCGCTGGTATTCGCCGAGAATATACCGATCTGAGTCCAAGACGAGGACATCGTTGTTCTTTGTCTCGCTTAGCCGGCGAGCGCAGGCCAGTTGGCACGACCGGCCTGCATGTGTATCAGCACCGTTCGCCGCAACAAGGACGTTGGTATCAATGACTTGGAGTTCCATGCTGGGCGGCGTCGAGTTGCGATCTACGAGTCACTTGTGCCGATGCGCACGGGCTTCGACCATCGCCACTGCTTCGCCCATGGCGTCTCCAAAGAAGTTCTTCGGCCAGTTGCCGATCTCGCCATCCTCATTCAGCTTCAACGGCGTTATCTCAGACTTGTGCCCATCGTGCTCACAGAAGTACAGTGCCACATCGTCATCGTCCACGACTCCTTCCGCGACGCGTCGTTGGAGTCGTGTCAATAGGTGTTCGCTATGGCTCTCGACGATCACCTGCAATTTACGTTCTGTGGCAACTTCCAGCAGGATATCGGCGAGTGCGGATTGAGAAGCTGGGTGAAGATGCATTTCGGGTTGCTCAAGCAGGACTGTCACGCCTTCAGGCACGTACGCCAGCAGCACAAGGACCGGCAGCACTTGAGACACCCCAAATCCTACGTCGACGAGCGAAATCGGCTTTGACTTCGATTCCGTTCGTAGCAGTACTTCATAGAAGTCGTCCGCACCTTGCAGCTTGCGCGTTTCGAATACCGATGCCAATCCCAGTTCTTTGAGCCATTGCGCAACGTGCTCCTCGACGCTGATTGGTTCTCCAGATGATCCTTCCATTCTTGACGGGCGCGCATTTGGTTTACCGTGGTCTCTCGCAGCCAAGAGTGCTTGTACTGTGTTGGATCCATCCACATCGACATCGAATGGCGCAGATTGTCTCCAATTATACACTCGCTCCCCGCGCGTTCTCAGCGGACCCAAATAATGGAGTTTCTGGACGAACTGCTGCTCGAACTCGCGTTCCAGCGTAGCTAGAATCGATGAGCCGTGAGTCGCGTGGTGAGCGCTGTTGGAGAACTTGTAGCATTTGGTCGGTGGATCTAGATCCGGGATGCTGTCATCGGGAAGCGCGTTAAGCGGTTGCTCGCTAACGGTAGCAAATCTCAGCTCAAAGCTTCCATTTTCGGCGACCAGAGAGTCGCTGGTTTTCTTATACTCAAGGATATTGGCACCGGTCTTATAACTCAAGCTCTCAATGTCGCTACCCAGTCCGACCATTTGGAACTGAAACTCTAGGTCCTTGTCAAACGCGATCCTATGGTAACGATCTATTGCGTCGCTAGATGTCTCCGTTTTCTTGGCGGCTCTTCGCGTGAGCGCAGCAAGCCAAGGCTCAGTTTCCCACCGGAACTCCATGCCAAGTTGTTCGAAGATATTCCCGTGAGTGACTTGCGAGAGGTTGCCGAAATCAACGATGCGATTTTTGTCACCAAGGTTGAGGGCGCTAGCGGCATCGCTAGATTGAGCGGTTTGCTTCATGAGCACGAAGGCGTGCAGAAGGCTTGACTTGCCCGAACTGTTGGCACCGAAGAATCCGGTTACTGGGGCGAGACGCAATTCGCCGGTGTCCGCCCATGACTTGAAGTTCTTCAGTCTCATCGATGTGAACATGAAAGCTCTCCGCGGCTAATGCGCCGATCCGCAGTGGCTGACCCAAGGTGACCAGAGTGTACGGGCGGGCGGTGGTGCGGTCCGGCTTCCGCTTTGATGACGACTGGATCACTGCCGAGATCGTCTGACTCGTTCGAGAGCGGCGCGCACCTCATCGGCGAGCAATGGAAGGTCGTCCTCGGCAGTTCGCCACGCCGTTGATGCATCGATGGTCCAATAGGCGTGCACGATGCGATTTCGCAACCCACGGGCCATCGCCACCGGCAGCGTCGGGATCATTGCCGCCGCTTCGTCGGTCAACCGCGAAGCACATTCGCCGATGACCGTCAAGCACCGCAGCAGAGCGTCCGCAGCCATCGTGTCATCGGGAATCTCCGCGCGCAGACCCGAGTATCGGATCGCACGCTCGGCTGCGTCGAGCACGTGTCTGAGACGGAAGGCGTCTTCGTCATTCACAGCGCGATGGCGTAACGGTCGACTGCTCGACGCTCGGCCTCAGTCATGCCGTTGTCGCTGACGACATCGACTGGCGCATCCAAGAGCGCTTCAAGCACACTGCTGAGCCGCGCCAAGTCGAACAGCGTTGCAGTGTCCGACACCGTGACCAACAGGTCGATATCGCTGTCGGTGCCGGCGGTGCCGCGTGCGGTGGAGCCGAACAGTCGCACGTCGGCGACGTGGTGCTCGGTCGCGAGCTGCTTGATGTCGTCTCGATGCCGCAGGACGCGTTCCAGCGTCGTCTGTGCCGGTTGCGAATGGCGGCTGAGGAATTCTCCGAGTGCATGCTGAACCAGCGAAGCGGTGGGCGGCGGCACCGGTTGCTGTTCGCGGTACCGCTCGATCTCGGCATCGAGTTCGTCAGAAATGGTCACGCTCAGCCGGCGCATGTGGTGCAACATACACCACTTACACCACTTGCACCGCTATGCGGCACCGCTGTTCGACCTCGGCCTGTAGTTCGGTCGCCTCGTCGGCAGACGCGGCCAGTGCCCTCTCGACCGCTCAGCAGTCGACGGCGACAGCGAGAGCCGCACAGACCTGCGCGAGACGGGCGGGCCCGAGCGTGCAGATTCGCTCGGTCAGATCGCCTGTGGGCACCACACCGATGTTGTCGAGGCTTGCGGCGCATTCCTGGGGTACGCCGTCTTGGCGGTCTAGGTGGACCTCGGTCGGGATATCGCGGATCGTGCGTGTCAGCGGCACGGCGATGACGCGGTCGACCACACCGATGGCTGCATCTCGCGTCATCACCAGATACGGCCGACGGCCGGCGTCTTCGTGCTCGCCCCACCAGACTTCCCCGTGACGAGGAATCATCACCACGGCTCCTCGAGTATGGAACTGCGCAGGAATGCCCGTGCGGCAAGCAACTCGTCATTGGTCGGCGGTATGCGCCGATACCCGTCGACAATGGCTCGGTCGATCTCCTGACGCGCGCTCTCAGCCGTGACCGACTCCACACCCGCCCTCACGGCAGCGGCGCGCGATTCGAAGACGCCAGTGGTGACCAGATGGTCCAACTGCGTCAAGAGCGCGTCTGGCAGTCGAACCGCAATCTGCGTGGTTGACATGCACTGAACATACCAATCTGGCTACCAGTAGAGAATGCACTTGGGGCGTGGCTTGCGGAGCCGTGGATGCTTGGCGCAAGCCGACGGCGAGGCAGCGTGCTTGGCGGCGAGCGGTGGCGGCTGCCTACACCGAGTAGGCGAAGTCGCGCAGCGCGGCGGCGGTTGCCGCGTACACCTCTGGCATGGCGCCGCGGAAGATCACGTCGCCTGCGTGGCAGGTGCCGTTGACCGTGCGGGCCTGAACGCTGTTGCCAGCGGCAGCCAGCTTGCGGTAGTAGGCGAGCCCTTCATCGCGCAGCGGGTCGAGCTCGTTCACCGAGATGACGTGCGGCGGCAGCCCGGCCAGATCGTCCGCGGTGGCGTGCAGTGGCCACGCCAGCGGGTTCGTTCGGTCCGGCCCTCCGAGGTCGTACACCTTGGCGATGCCGCCCATGTTCTCGCAGTCCAGGAAGTACTGGTTGTTCTCGTGCAGCGACGGCAGGTCGGCGGGCGGATCGGCGTACATGCCCGAGATGTACGGGCATTGCGCGAACACGCCGTCGATGAGATCGAGGTACCCGTCGCTCTTGGCCTTGAGCGCGGTTGCCAGCGTCAGGTTCCCGCCGCCGGACTCGCCCGACACGGTGATCGTGGACACGCCGAGCGCTTCGGAGTTGGCGGCGACCCATTGCAGTCCCGACGCGCAGTCGTTGAGACCGGCCGGGAACGGGTGATTGCCCAGTTCGCCGCCGCCGTTTCGGAACTCCACGCCGATCGCGACCAGTCCGAGCGCTGCCAGCTCGTCCCGCCAGCGCACATAGGACAGGCCCGATGCCTTCAGCAGCACCATGCCGCCGCCATGGATGTGGTACACGCACGGCTGCGGGCCCTCGGCGTCTGTCTGGCGATGGATATAGAGATTGATGTCGTTGCCGTCGACCCCGCTGATGACCTCGGTGCGTGACTCCACGCCCTCGACCGGCGGCAGATCCCCGAAGAGCGCGCCGAAGAGCATTTCGAAGCCGGGCTCGGCCTCGTTCACCCATGCGTACAGGTCTTCCATCGACGTGTCTGCGGTGGCGGGCGACGGTTCGCCGTGGCCGCCCATGCCGACCAGCTCCAGCACTGCGGCCATGCGCGGGTCGGCCCGAGGATCCTCCGCAATGGTCATGTCCGGATCGCCGAGCCGTCCCGGCCGATGTACTTCTGTCGTGCTCATGATGGCCCCCTGTGCGCCTGGCGGCCCCTTGCCTCCGCGGCGTCGCGCCGAGAGTAGCCCCGCAGCTTCAACCGCGAGAATCCACGGTGTCGAAGGCTCTCTTCATTGCCTGGAATCCTTCACCAGCGCGCGGAATGCCCCCGTAGATGGTCATCTGCACCATGATCTCCTCGATCTCTGTGCGTGACAGACCGTGGTTGAGGGCTGCGGGTACGTGGAAAGCAAGCTCGTCGGTGCAGCCGAGCACTGTCAGGATTGAGATCACGACGATGCTGCGATCCCGACGCGACAGCTCGTCTCTGGACCAGAGGTCACCGAACACCCAGCGGTACGCGATGCGGCCGACACCGCCGAGCAACCCGACCAGCCCTGCCATGTCTGCGGCCGGGTCGCCCGAAGAACGGCCTCCGGTCAGCGACTGGCGCACTTCAACACCTCGCCGCTCGCGTTCGCTGTCGTCCAGCTCGGCTGCCGACGAGCGTTCCGGCAGCCTGTCGACGCCATCGAGGGTGCGAAAACGGTCGTCCACGACCTGCTGGGCTGCCCTGGCCGTCGGGAATCCGGCATAGGCGGCCACGTGCAGCATGATCTCCTCGATCTCAGTGCGAGTCAGGCCGTGGTTCAGCCCGATCTCGGTATGCAGTGACAACTCCTCGACTGATCCGGTGGCCGCGAGAGAAGCGATGACGATGAGGCTGCGGTCGCGGCGAGAGAGTTCTGGTCGCGACCAAACGTCGCCCATGACGACATCGAAGGCGAATGTGCCGAGTGCGCCCAAGCGCTGGGTCATCGAGCGCTGCGCCCGTTCAGCATCGAGCTCGCCATTGGTGAACCCTTCGAACACTTCGAGCGCTGCGGCACGCCGTTGGGCGTGCGTGCGCGTTCCAAGATCGTTCGTCGACATCGTGATCTCCCCATCTGTCTTGCAAAGCTCGAGAACGCCAAGCTTCGGTCAGCGCCTGCGCGTCTCGAATGACTCGGCCAACTCTAGACGGTCGTCTCCGAGGCCATCGAGGACACCCTTGTCGCGGCCGGGGCGTCCACACCGCTCGAGCCTCTGCTCGACACCAAGACCGCTGACGGTGCGCGAGTCACGCTGTGGCCGGCCGTCGCCGCCGGGCCCGCTTCTGTGTCCATGAATCCCATGCTTGCTCCAATCCTTGGAGCCTGCGCGAATCAGTCGAGGTCGTCGAGTGCGGTTTGGGTGATGGCTTTGGTGCCGCCGAAGATGATGATGGTGTTGGTGTTGCGCAGGAATGTTCTGGTGTGTTGGGGTATTCGGTCGGGTTGGGTGAGCAGCAGGGGTGCGCATCTGCGGGCGAGCACTGGTGCTGATGCGGCGGCGTCGGCGGCGTTGAGGCCGCTGGCGAGTCCGGCGGTGGCTGCGGTGAAGCAGGTGCGTCCCTGCGTGTCGGGGCTGGCGGTGAGCCATTGGGCGAGCAGGGCGGCGGTGTGGTAGCGGTCGTCGCCGGCGATGCGGGTGACTGCCATGGCTTGGAGCGGCCGGTTGGCTTGTTTGAGGGCGCGTATCTGGTCCTCGGTGTTCTGGGTGACGGCTTTGGTGCCGCCCATGACGATGACGTGGTCGGCGTTGGCGGCGAGGTAGGCGGCGACTTCGGTGTCGAGGGTGCCGGTGTCGGCGTAGAGCACCGGGTGGGGTCCTTCGGCGGCGAGGGGTCCTGCGGCGAGCGCGTCGGGGAATTTCTGGGCTGACGCGACGATCACGGTGCGTCCGAGCTGGGGCCCGAGGGTGTCGGGCTGTCCGATGCGTCGCGCGACGGCTGCGGACACGGCATAAGGGGTGGCTGCGGTGATGCGCTCGGGGTCGGCGTCGAGGCTGTTGAGCGCTTCGAGCGCGGCGTCGGTGATGTGGTCGGTGCTGCCCACGGCGATGACTTCGGTGACGCCGAGCTGGGCGAGACGCGCGACGACGGCTTCGGGCAGCCCGCCCGCAGCGGTGAGCAGCAGCGCCGCGTTGTCGAGACTGGCCGCGAGCGGCCCCGCCACGAGCGCGTCGGCGAAGCTGTGGCCGCCTGCGAGCACCACGGTGTCGAGCGTGCCGTCGCCGGCGTCGGCGATTTCTTCGACGACCCGCAGCGACGTCGCGTAACGGTCCGCGCCCCACAGCCGCTCAAAGACGCGTTCGGCATCGGCGCCGCCGCCAGTACCGCCGCCGCCGGTGCCGCCGCCGGTGCCGCCCCCTGTGCCGCCGCCGGTGCCGCCCCCTGTGCCGGTGCCTGTGCCGCCCCCGGTATCGCCGCCGGTGCCGGTGCCGGTGCCGGTGCCGGTGCCTGTGCCTCCGGTGTCGGTGGGGGCTTTTGGTGTGCATTCGGCGGATTGGGGGTGTGTGCCGGCGATGGTCACTTCGACGCTGGAGGGGTCGCCGAGTTCGTATCTGGGGTTCTTGTACACGCTGACGGTGAATGTCTCGTCGCAGGCGTCGCCGTCTTTGCCGTTGGTGCGTACCTGGGTGGTGCCGGTCGTGGTCCCAGCAGCGACGCCGAATGCCAGGAACCCTTCACGGTTGTGCCAGAACGCGCTGTAGTCGCTCGTGTCTGCGGTGCCCGGGGTGACTTGCACCCACACCTGGGTGTCAGCGGGCGCCGGTCTGGCCAGCGTGGCGGTGACGGTGACCGGGTGGCCGGCGAGCACGCGTTTCTCCGACACCGACAGCGACGCCTCGGGCGGCTCGATGATGGTCACGGTCACCTTCGACTGCGCAGCCGCCACATAGCCCTCGGGCAGCTTGGAGGCGTCCAACTCGACAGTGAACACCTCGTCATCGGAATCGCCGTCGACGTTGGTGTCGATGAACACCTGCGTGCTGCGGTCGCCGCCTTCCGCGTCGTAATAGGTCACCCACTGCCGCTCGGAATGATCGCCCGGCTCAGAACTGACCCGCTTGGTGGTCACCGCGAACGCCTTGGACTGCGCGTCGGGCGGCGCCGCTGAGAACCCCAACAACAGCCGCGCCCGTTCGCCCTCGGCCACATACACCTGCGCGGGCCCCAACGACACCTCGATCGCCTCGCTGATCGTCACCGTCACAGACGCCGGGCTGCCCCGCGTCACCGTCGCCGGCAACGACGAACCCAACGACACCGTGAACGTCTCATCGTCCTCATCGGCGTCCTCGACCGTCGACACCGTCGCGCTGCCCGACGTCGCGCCCGCCGCGACATTGATGCTCGTCAGCGTGCCGTGATCGCCCGACTCCGATGTGCCTCGGCTCAACACCACAGGAATCGTCAACGCACCCGCCGTGGCCTGCGACAGCCTCGCGGTGACCGTCACCGGGTCGCCCTCGCGCACCGGGTTCGGAGACGCCGACAACGACACCGACGGCTTGTCATCATCAACGATCGTGATCGTCACCGACGACGGAGACCCGATCGAATACCCCGTCGGCGCCCCGGTGATCGTGACCGTGAACGACTCATCGTCCTGATCGGCGTCATGGAAAGTCGGGAAACCAATGGACCCGCCCGTCGACGAGGATGTCCCATTTGCTGTTGAAGTCGCTGCGGGTGGTGGCTCCGGTTGTCATGCAGCGATCGAGTGTTGGGCAGTATTGCAGGTGGGTGTGACTGTCTCGGCGTGACGGGCGAGCGCGGCGACGAGTTGGGGCATCTG